>DFKZ01000033.1:0-153 GCA_002373975.1 Lachnospiraceae bacterium UBA3632
CAATATGAGGAAGAATGCATGGAATACATCGAAAAGCATTTACGGCATTTTTGTAAGGTATATATGAAAAAGTGAGCAAAAACACGGAGCCATAGGCGACGTGGGAGGACTTGATCATGAATGAATATATTGCATATTGCGGGCTGGACTGTG
>DFKZ01000033.1:278-2953 GCA_002373975.1 Lachnospiraceae bacterium UBA3632
CTGCGGATAAAGGTATCGAAGGAATGGTCTGAGCTTAATGGAGTGGAGATCACGCCGGAAATGATCAACTGCTCTGGCTGCCGGATTCCTGGAGTAAAGACAGTGTACTGCGATTCTTTATGTCCGATCAGACAGTGTGCGAGAGAAAAACAGATGGAGACCTGCGGTGGCTGCCTGGAAATGAAGTCGTGCGAAAAGGTTGGAGCAATTATAGGGAACAATCATGATGCACGTGGCAGGCTTGAAAATGCCGGAAGCGTCAGCAATAGCAAATAATCTATCTGGTAATATGATAGATTATGGGGTATTTGAAGAGACGGATTTGAGAAGAAAGGTGAATTTGAAGGGTGAGGCATATGGAAAATAAGGCATCGCATTGTGTTTACCTTTTCGGGCAGGTGCTGGGTACACATTCATTTTTGTTAAAAGATGGTTTCCTGCAGCCGGATAATTATTCAGAGATTGCAGAGCAGTATTTTCTGCCGGGAGGTGAAACAGGAACGGCCGCAACTGTTCTTGCTTCGCTTGGGGTGTCCGTTAGGATGGACGGCACATGGATAGGCGCCGAGGTAGCGCCAATGCTGAAGGAATTTTATGCAGAAAAGAAAGTAGATCTTTCTTCTTTGACATTTACGGAAGATCCGGGAGTTATGGATTATGTTGTGATAGCCGGACTCGTGCGTTCTCCGATGGGAAGATTTCAGGCGTTGTTTTCAACAGGGGAAAGATGGTGGAATACTCCACGAGAAGAGGATATTGCATATGCAGGGGTAGCGGCAATCGATCCTTATTTCAGGGAAGAATCCATTCTGGCGGCCAGGCTTTGCAGGAAACATGACATACCTTATGTAACAATCGATAGTCGTCACGACTCATTTTTGCATAGGAACGCGGCAGTAAATGTTATCTCCCATGAATGCATGGATCAGGAATATGCCGGAGTGACTCCGGAAAAGGTTGTGGAATTGATGCAGAAGGAAACAGACGGATTAACTATCCTGACGCAGGGTGGCGGCGACATACTGTATGCCCGCAGAGGTGAACCTGTCCGAAGACTTAAGCCTTTCCCTGTTGATGTCAGAAGTACGCTTGGTGCCGGTGACACCTTTAAGGCAGGATGTGTATATGGTCTGTTGCATGGAATGGATGATGACGAGTTAGTGCGCTTTTCCGGTGCATGTTCAGCTATAGCTATTTCGCGTTTTCCGCTTCCCTTATATCCGCCGAAGTTGGAAGAAGTTCAGGCATTGCTTGAATCATAGGCTGTAAACCTATTCTGTAATGATGTGTGAAAAGAAATCGCTTTCGGGAGATGAATAAATCGAAGTTTGGTAGTGGGGTAGTACAATGATTAGAATTATGAAAAACAGTGATTTAACACAATGTGGTTCGATTTATACAAAAGCATTTCCGATGGAATATTGGGGAATAGATTGGACGACAGAAAATGCCACAGAATATCTTCAGGATTTTTTTGAACAGAGAAGATTTGTGGGATTTGTATATGAGGAAAATATAGAAGTACTAGGGTGTATATTCGCACTTCGTAAGATTTCAGGCAACAAAGAAGAGATTTATATTAATGAGATGGCAGTACTTCCTGAGCGACAAGGTCAAGGAATAGGTAAGCAGTTATTAAACGCTGTTAAAGATTATAGTAAGGAAAAAGGACTTGCGGGCATTGTTCTTTATACTAGCGAGTATGCGCCAGCGGCTAAGTTTTATGAGAAGAATGGGTTTAAGTTGTCAAAGGGAACTATATGTATGTATTGTGAATAATTTAGGGATGCGCAAATTTGGATTTAGATGAGGCGATGTGTTTTATATGGGACAGATAGCAAATCAAATGCTTATTATATGGGCATTTGGAACTCCTGACCGATATCGGACCGGTGGAAATATATCTTTGCATCAAGCTGATCGATCTTGCCAAGGTGGTGATATTTCACTTCTGGTTGAAGAAGGAACGGTGGCTTAGGAATCTGACAGTGGAGGCTTAAATTGGGTACACATGATATCTTGCTGACAATTCAATATATAACGGTAAGTGTACTGTTCGTAGAGATATGGATCGTGTTTTTGGGATGGAAGAATTCGGTTCATTCCTACCTGTTTTTATCCTGTGTCGCAACTTTTGTAAGCAATATCGGGTATCTTTTTGAAATGAAAGCACAGACGGGGGAGGCATACCTTACGGCACTTAAGCTGTCCTATGCGGGAAGGGTATGGATCACCTTTGCCTTGTTTTTATTTGCTGCAAAAATGTGTAGAATCAGGCTCCCCAAATGGGTGGTAGCAGCTCTTGCATTGCTACATACAGGCATATATGCCACTGTATTGATGATAGGAAAAAACAGCCTGTATTACTCGTCTTATCAATTTACAAGGGAAGCATCACTTTCTGTTTTTACACATACAAACGGGGTGATGCACGACCTTTTGATGTGTATGAATGGGATATTTGCCTGCCTGGGGATGTGGTGGCTGATCAGGGAATACCGCAGGGAGAAAGGTGGAAAAGCCAGATCACGATACCTTTGTCTGATCATGTCTTATGGTGTGCAGATACTGTCTTTTATAATGGAGATTTCAGGAGTTTTAGGTATATCAAGGTTTTACGATCTGACCATGCCGGGAGCACTACTCGGAACCGTATTTCTGCTGATCGGTATCTT
>DFKZ01000033.1:3018-3508 GCA_002373975.1 Lachnospiraceae bacterium UBA3632
GGTTTTGACCTTATGGGAACAAAGGAGATCGCGAGGGATTTTGTAATCGACAGGATATCCGAGGGGATCATCGCAGTGGATAATGATGGCAGGATTCAGTATTACAATGAGCCTGTCACGAGACTTTATCCGGAATTTGATCACTTTTTCGGGAAGAATGAGACCTCAGAGAAGTTCTCACATAAAAAGGAAGCAGAGCTGTCGGAGCCTGAGGCTCTCATGCGGCGTATCCGTACTCCTTATGATATTGTCTCTGAAATCAGAGAGGCGGTTCGGACGGATAAGACGATCTGTATCGGCGAGCGTGTCTATACACCCGCAGAAAATGCGTTGGAGTTTCAGGGTGAAAGCTACGGAAAGCTTTATGTGCTTGTGGATGATACACAGCATTATCTCTACATGGAGGAAATTCAAAAACAGCGGGATATTGCAGACCGGGCAAATGAGGCAAAGAGCTTATTTCTAGCCAGTATGTCCCATGAGATCCGAA
>DFKZ01000104.1:0-8839 GCA_002373975.1 Lachnospiraceae bacterium UBA3632
GTCACACTTAACTTAATGACATTGAGCTTAGATGCTCCGGCTTTTGAATATCATATCAGACATATAGGATTCAGACGTTAAATCTTCTCTGTATCTCGTTTAGAACCATTCTTCCCTTGAATATTACGGCTCCTATAAACAGGATAACGCTCAGTATCATACAGATTATCCATGCCAGTTTCATTCCTTTTCCAAAGAAATAAAGGAAAATATAAGGGATGACACCCACAAAAAGGTTCGTCAGAAGATAGGACATGGTATTTCCCTTTTTATCTATCATCGCCAGCACAAAATTGGTGATGATGTTTCCGATAAGAACGATCGGTACGATCCAGTAAACCGTAAAGGGCAGGAATCCCAGAAAGTAAGAGGTGATCACCAGCATTATAAGGGTGATGAAGACCATCCATGTGACCTTTCTGGCTGATCCGGTTCCGGGCTTGAACTGCCGCATTATTCCAAATTCGAAAGCAACCAGCCACATGGTGAGGAGCAGGCTCCAGTGCAGATCAGGATAGGGCGGTATCGTGATGTGAAACAGAAAATCCGCCGATAATCCCGCTATCACAAGCACCCAGACAACAAAGAGCTGGACCTTATAGTACAAGGAGCGGCGCTGCTGCTGTGTCTGCTTGGGAAAGTAGGGCTCTTCGGCTTCTCCCATCAGTTTGCTCTGGCAGATCGGACACTTGACCAGATCACCGCCGACTTCAATTTTACAGTAAGGACATTTCCTCATCAGCGAATCACCTCCGTTGCATATACTCTGATGTTCACTCCCGTGCCTGAAAGACCTCTGACGAAGTTCTTGATTATACCGGTATTGACATAGGGCGAAGAAATGCCGAGCGTGAGATCACCGTTATAGCTGAACATGGTTGAGAACAGTTTGTTTGCACTGCAGAATCCGCTGTAATTATCTATCTGCTCGCCCATGTCCCCGGGGGGTGACATGATACCCATGTTTGAAAAGACCATGGTGGCTTTTTTGTCGGATCGCATAGAGAAGTATTTCACAACAGGCTGCTTGATCAGCAGGGGAACGGCTCTTACAGGCGCAAAGAACTCCATGGTCTCGAAACTGTCCATCTGCTTTTTAATCCTTTCGGGATCCAGCTTGCTTTTGAAAGAAGCATCAAACTCTTTTGCAAGGTCTTCAAGCGAGATATCACCGTCAAACACATGGGAAACATTCACGTTATTAAAAAAGTTCCTCGTGGTATAAGAAGGATAATAATTCCTGAGATTGACCGGAAGAGAAACGGTAATCGGAAGCTTCCTTTTTCTGGGGGGAATTTCCTCATTTATGGCCAGCATCCACGCCGCACCCAGATAGCTTGTAAGTGATACGCCGAGAGCCTTTGCCCTTGGGAGTATCTGATCCACCGGCATATGTATCTCAAAAAACTGAAGCTGGTTATATTGAAGCTTAAGTCCGCCGGGATGGTAAGAAATCTGCTTTGGCTGCCTGCCTGAGAGAGAAAGATCCATGTTTTCAAAGAACTGCCTGTAGCTGTCCTCACTCAGGTCTTCTGCGGAAGCCCCCGAATGGATCGCGATATCCTTGAATCTTCCTGGAAATTTCAGTTTCAGATAATCAAGAACGATGATATTAAGGAACTCCAAAGCTCCCGTGCCGTCACATATGGCATGAAAAATATCGAGATTTATCCTGTTTCTGAAATAGGTCACCTGATAATGAAGCATTGATTTTGCGTGTACATATAAAAGCGGACATACTCGGTCATGTTCTTCGGTTACCACCGGAAGGATATCCGTGTCCTCAAGGTAGTGCCAGAATATACCTCTGCGGATGCGCACCTGTACCTGGGGCCTGTCCTGAATTGCCGAGAGCACCGCTTCCTGCAACAGATCGGGCTCTATATTTTCTTTCAGAGTACAGCTTACTCTGAGTGCTCTCGTGTCTCTTTTGTTTACTGTGGCCAGAAATACCTTGGCTACATTGTCTAGTTTATACCAGTTGGTACTGCTCATTAACTGTTACTTGTCTCCGTTCAAATCTTTTTCTATATGGCGTGAAAGCCTTTTAATGGCCAGTGAGGCTATTTTAACCGGCATCTGCTGATACACATGCCATCCCTTTTCCTCGATATCAAGCTCGGCTCTTCCGCCGGCATCGTTGATTTTTTTGCAAAGCCTTATGCTGTCGTCCAGAAGTATCTCGTTTTTTCCGGCCATTATGTAGGTGTGGGGAAAACCTTCAAAGCTTCCGAAGAGCGGACTGAACCTGGGGTCATCCGGATCGCCGGCTCCCGCGATGTATGCTTTTGCGGCATTTTCCACAAATTCCCCGGATAGCACGGGATCTATGTCCCGGTTTGATTCATAGGAATCTGCCGTACCCGTCATGTCCGCCCATGGACTGAAAAGGATCAGCTCGCGGGGGACCGGTCTGTTATCACTCAGAAGCTTCTGGGTGAGACAGAGCGCCAGGTTACCTCCGGCGGAATCGCCGGCCATAAGAATATGCGATGGAGAGTACATACCTCCGGTCAGATGGTCCCACACCGACAAACCGTCCTCTATGGCAGCCGGATAAGCATGCTCCGGGGCAAGACGGTAAGCAAAAGTAAATGTGGTAAAGCCTGTAGCCACGGCCATTTTTTTGGCGAGGATACGCGCATAATCAAGGCCTCCGCTCAGATATCCTCCGCCGTGGACGTAAAGTATCACATAATGGGGGTTGTAATTTGAAAGGCTTTTCACCGTTTCGCATCTGATCTCCCCTACAGTGAAATGCTCGATATCAACATCTCCCTTGGGCGTGGCAAGCCGGCTGAATCGCTCCACGGACTCGCGGTGCTTTTTTATGTCCTCTTCATCAGTGGAACTGCCTGATATGAAATTCAAAGCCTTCATGGCTTTCATAAGGGGGCCGTTTAAATCCATAAACAATATTATACCATAAAATATCCAATGTCTCTGCGATAAAATAAATGTTTGAAAAATACGATGTTCATAAATCTTTAGTTTGTGATATCATTATAGATACTTTAATTGATTGTAACAGTGTTCTTATATAAGGAGAGATCGATCATGAAGGTAAAATCATTAACAGGTGTGCTGCTTGCGGCAATCCTTGCATTATCGGGCTGTGTCGGTAATGTGGGAACGATCAGTGAAAAAAAGGAAAGTCCGGCAGTAGATGATGTGCAGGAAGAAACTGTCGTGACGGAACCCGAAAGCGAGCCGGAACAGTCGGCGGAGGTTGCCGGGGATGAGACGGCTGAGGCAGAGCCTGAGCCCGAGGAGGAAGAAGAGGATGAGGATGAGCCGGAGGAGGAGCAAGGCCCTCCGTTTTCCGATTCGCTGGAGATAAATACTGCTGACGGCAAGTCAGTAGCAGCATTTTATGCCTTAGATACAGTTATAAGCATGACAATATACGGCCCGGAATCAGAGAATGCCTTAAAGGCTGCAGCAGACCTTATTGACCGTCTTGACAGGGTCATATCGCCACAGAGGGAGGGCTCGGAGCTTAGGATCCTCAACGAGAACGGAAATGCCATATGCTCCGATGAACTGATAGAGGCTGTAAGCCTTGGACAGGAATACGGCAAAGCGACGGATGGTGCATTTAACATCGCCATTTACCCGGTCGTTGATGCATGGGGATTCTTCTCGGGAGAATACCGGGTTCCCGAAGCAGAGGAGATAGAAGAACTCCTTACGCTGGCCAGACCGGAGGATGTAAAAGAGGCGGAGCGTCCGTCGAAGGAATGGTCCAACGGACGAAGGAACAGTAAGCTTAAAAAGGGAATAGTCTTTGAAACAGAGGGAATGAAGATCGACCTTGGCGGAATTGGAAAAGGTTACATAGCGGATAAGATCGCGCTGATGTTTAACGAGGATTACGCTGATGGTGTAACCGGCGCTGTCATAAGCCTTGGGGGAAATATCATCTGCCTTGGGAAAAAGCCTGAAGGCAAGTCTTTTAAGGTTGGGCTGCAGGACCCGGGCAAAGCTGTGGGAGAATACCTGGCAGTGATTACTGCAGCAACATCATCGGAGGGAAATCTGACTCCGTATTCAATCGTAACTTCCGGTAATTACGAGAGATTTTTTGAGGTTGACGGAGTGAAGTACACCCATATTATCGACCCGGAGACCGGATATCCCGTGGAAAACGGCCTTGCCTCCGTCACCGTTACAAGTGATGATTCCGCTCTTGCGGATGCCCTTACAACAGCGCTTTTTGTTATGGGATATGATAAAGCAGTGGAGTTCTGGCGGTCGGGTACATATGATTTTGAGATGGCACTCATAGACGAGAACGGTAAATTATACCTTACGGAAGGATTGAAAGATCAGGTAAAGAGCTACGTGCAGACTGAGATAATAACCAGATGAACGGATACGGAAAAGGGAACCTGACCGGCAGATGAGGTCATATTCTGTATTTGCTTATGATCCTGCCTAATCGCTTTCCGAACGGAGGGTCCAAAAGCAGGATAAACACGGCATTTGAAACCGAATAGAGTACGGTGTATGGAACAGCAGCGGCGAGGGCGGCAAGATAGCCTTCGCCGTTTATTGTGCCGTAAGTCCAGAGCATGGTCCAGGTATCAAGAAAGAAGGAGTAAAACACTCCGGATACAAGTCCGTATATGCACAGGATTGGAAGGCGCAATCTGCTTACAGGGGGCTTTGCTCCCGAAAGAAGCTTCCCTATAAGGGCAGCGATAAGTCCTATAAGTCCCAGAGCAGTCATCTGGAAAGGTGTCCAGGGGCCCTGCCCGAAATAGAAATTGGAGATAAATGCCGAGAGGCATCCGCACAAAAAGCCTGCTTCGGGCCCAAGGTATACCCCCGTCAGGATGACTATGGCTGCCATGGGCTTGAATGCGGGAAGGGCGGCAAAGATAAAACGGCTTACAATGGAAAGAGCCGTCATTACAGAGATGAGAATAAGCCTGCGCACTCCGGTGCGGCGCCTGTCAAGGCGCAGGAAAACCGCTGCGAGGGATCCCGTAATAATAACGATTGATATTAAAATATAGTATTTTTCAAAAATCATATGGAATAAAGTTTATTCTGTCTGAAGAATTCTTCGGCCGGCTTAAAAGCGGTCAGTCTTCCCATGGACATTATGGAGCAATAGTCAGCGGCAGCATATGCAAAATTAAGGTCATGCGTTGACATAATCACGGTTTTTCCGTTTTTTGTAAACCTGTTCAGTTCTTCGAGCATCACCCGGGCCATATTTGGGTCGAGTCCTTTTGTAGGTTCGTCGAGAAGTATGATGTCCGGTGATGATGCGGTGATCTTTGCCAGAGCAAGGAGCTGCTTTTCTCCTCCGCTCAGGTCATAGGGGCTCGAATCGGGACTAAATGAGTTTACATAATTTGGATAGTTTTCCGGCTTTAATCCCACTAAAGCAAGGTCGCTCCTGATAGTATTTCCCACGAATAAAAGGTCAACATTCTGGGGAAGGTAGGATATGGACGGCTTCCTGACCGAATAGGAGATCTTTCCCTCCTGCGGTTTACATAATCCGGAGATCAGATTGAGCAAAGTCGTTTTGCCCGCGGCATTACACCCGAATATTCCGTAGCACTTCCCCGGCATAAATTCAGAGCTGAGACAGCGGATCACATCTTTGGAATTTTTATCATATCTGAAGTACACATCGCGGAGGGAGAGGACCGGTTTACTCTGCTCTGAAGCTGCGGAGGATCCACTGTTTTCCGGTTCCGGGCCGTTTCCTTCACCCGGCTTACGACGGAAACGGACATTTATATCAATGGGGGGAAGGAGCTTTCTAACTGCGGGAAGCACTTCTTCGGGATTTCCCTGAGCGATGATCTCTCCCTTATTCATTAGCACAAGCTTGTCGGTTATGGGCAGCAGGCTTTCAATTTTGTGCTCTGCTATTATCATTGTTATTCCAAGCTGGTCATGGAGCCTTTTAAGCGTGGAGAGGAAAATCTCCGCGGCCTCGGGGTCAAGCTGCGAAATTGGCTCATCCAGCAGCAGAAGCTTTGGAGAGATGGCTAGAAGCGAGGCCAAAAGCACAAGCTGCTTCTGTCCGCCGGAAAGAGAAGCGGTGTTTTCATCCGATATCGATTCAAGCCTGAAAAAGGAAAGGATCTCCGCAATCCGGTTTTCCGTGTCGCTGCGTTTATACCCGAGGTTTTCAAGCCCAAAAGCAATTTCATGCCAGACTTTGTCGGTGACGATCTGATCCTCGGGATTCTGGAAAAGCAGTGCGATCTTTTCCGCCTGTTCCACCGGAGAAAGAAGAGAGAGCTTCTTACCTTCAAAGAATATCTCTCCATCAAGCGCACCTTCAGGAGCTATTTCCTGCTTGGTCAGCTTGAGAAGAGTGGATTTACCGCACCCGGTGGGACCGCACAGAGTCACTATGCTCCCCTCCTCTACGGAGAGGGAGAGGCTTTTTAGCGCAGGCCCGGCTGCCGGCTTTGCACCGCCTTCGTTATAAATGCTGTATGTGAAGCTCAGGTTGTTTATTTTAAGGATATCCATAATTCAGTGGTCCTTTATAAGCGATATTATGGGAATTGCAGATGCTGAAATTATGTAAACCAAACATGCCGAAATGAAAGGCAGATCAAAGGCCGGAAGTACTATCACAGGGTAGTATTCTGTGGCAAATCCGCCCAGAGCGATCCCTGCTGTCATGATCGCAGCACAGATAACGGAAATGCACAGGATCACAATATCTTTTACCCTGAAACGAAAAGGCGAAAAACTCCGTCTTCGCGTGACGCCGTAACCTCTCGCGGTCATGGAGTCGGCTGTTGTCATTGAATGCTCAAGGGACCATGTGAGGAAACCCGCAAAGATCTTCCCCTCCGCGCGGACACTTTCGATGAAGCTTCCGTCACCGTATAGCCCCAGAAGCTTTTGATGGCGTCTGTACGAACGTATATATCCGACATAATGAGGGATAAGCCTCATAACAAGAGAGATGATGGTTGCAGCTTTGGCTGATACTCTTCCGAAAAGATAGAGCACTTTATCCCCTGTCATATAATGGGACAGGCTGATAAACCATAACATTACCCCGATGACCATCAGAGCGCTGTCCGCTCCGAAGAGCAGTGCTTCAAGAGTGATACGTCTGCCCGCCATATAGAACAGGACAGTGTTTCCGTTGTGATAAAAGAATGGATTAAATATTGATATCAGCACAAAAAACAAAAGAAACAGAGGAATCCTGCGCGCCACTGTCCTGAAGCTGTTCCATGTAAAGAGCATGATCATGCCGCAGATCAGAGTGAGCCCGTGCATATACGGATTTCTCGAAAAGGCGCTTATCATACCGGCATACAGGAAATATATAAGCAGTGTAAGAGGGTGGATCCTGTCAATCATCGCCAAGGTCCCTCCCTATATTTGTCGAGTAAAGGATTTCAACCGTATCGCCGTCTTTAACCTTGTAGTAACCGCAGCCGATATTGGGAAGCTCGCCGTTTACGCGGTACATCCAGCCTGAAAGGTCGCCGTGATCGTATTCGTAAATTGAGTCGATCCCCTTGATATAGGCAAGCCCGTATACGGAGTTTTTCTCGTAATCGAGCTGAATGCTTTCCGTGCGGCACACTTCACACAGGATCTCAAACACAGTTGAATCCTCCGCAACATAAAGCGTTTTTGGAGGGTATATCTCTTCGTCCGTAACAGTGTGGGCGCTGATGGTAAAAGTGATCTCCGAGGCGTTTTTGTCGGAAGATGAGAGAAGGACCGTGCTTTCTCTGTTTTCAAAATACGATTTCGACCGGATGTCGAGAGCGAAGAAAACTCCGGTAAAAAGCGCTGCGATAAGTATTGCGGAAACAAGATGAATAACCTTTTTCCTTTTTATCGTAAAGAAAATGCCTGCCCCGACGGCTATAGCCGAGAATGCGACCAGGATCAGTATACGCAGTGTGCCGGCTACAGTCCTTTTTCCTGCCGAATCCGCCTTTATTTCCGAAGCCTGCCGGATCGCCGGCGCGTTTATACTGCCGGAGTCCTCATACGGGAGCATCACGGTTAGAGCCTGTAATACCTGCGAGGATGCCATATCATTGGACGGGAGCCCGAAGGTGTGGGCGAATCCGCCGTCCTCCTGCTTGTACAGTAGCAAACCATCAAGCAGGCGGCGTTCAGACAGCATATCGGTTCTGACGGGTATTAAGAAACCGTTGTACATGGAAGCATAAGCCAGTGTAGCCTGAGCCGTGCTTTCCGAGCACCTGGTACCAAAACTTTCGTAGTCGCCGTCCTCTAACTGATGAGTATCAAGGAATTCTCTTGAAGCGGACACGGATTCCACAACAAGAGAGTCTATCGGGAACCAGGCTGACCTTAAAGGTGAAGGGACATGGGGCGCGAGAACCTGCATGGCCATAGCGGTCACATCAACATCACCGACATCTCCGGATAAGGTATATCCGCCGTCGCTGCACTGGTAGGAAATGAGTGTTTCTATCACTTCATCATAATCATACCTGTTGACATCATCGTAGGAAAATCTGCAGGTATCAAGCATGTAAAGCCCCCAGATATAGGACATGATACCTTTTTCACCTATCGTGTGGTTAATTGCGGTATCCAGTGTGACGCGGTTTACATAATCCGAGAGCTCCGTTAATTGTGCATCATCATCCGCAGGTAGTTTTTTATTCTCGTAATCGATACATATCTTGAGAGTGGCAAGTGACTTCTGAAGAGAAGTGGGAAAGATTCCCTCCTCGGAAGCGACCGCACTGTCGAGAGCTTGTCCGAGAGAAGAAATATATTTTGAAAGATCCGCATCTATATACGGATTCTGAATGATCGAAGTTATATAATTCTGGTTAGTGCCGCTTAT
>DFKZ01000104.1:8955-23572 GCA_002373975.1 Lachnospiraceae bacterium UBA3632
ATTTTCCAGATGAGGATGTCATTTATGTTTTGACTGACGATATCAAAATAATATGATGCATCCTGTTCGGAAGCGGCAGATGCATGTATGGGAGAAGGAAATAAACGAAATTCTGAATCTGATGAAAAGCTGAAATAGGAGAAAATACCCGCAAAAAGGGACAACAAAACCAAGCCCGATAGTATGAGACGGGAAGGGGAATGCTTTCCTGATTTGGCGAATAAATTCTCCGGTTTCAACATTTCTTTCGCCGGAAGACCCGGCATTCATGCTTTGATTTAAACGAAAGGCTACGCAGGTGGAGTGCATGACCGATCGTCAGGTATGAGCTTTATTCAGCGGCCTGATAGACTTCATAAACAAAGCCGTAAACATCGCCTTCGGTGACAGGCTGGGTGGAAACACCGTTCTGACCGTACTCTCCGTTTACGTAAAGGGACCAGTAAGCTCCGTCGGTATCATAGTTTGCCTCGATGCCGTTAACGGTGGTGATGTAATAGCCCCAGTCGCTGTCGTAACCGTCTATTGTTACGCCGTCGATATCGCCGATAGCATCATAGAGAAACTCATCATCGGTTCTGCCGGTGAAGGAGCTTGTTGCTCCGTCGGGTCCGGTCACTTCGATGGTGATCTTCTTCCCCTTGGCTCCGCACGCGGTAAGACCGAATGCGAGCACGCAGACAGCCGCAAGAGCAGCAGCCTTGCGGACAATTGATCTAAAATTATTCATTTTTTCATTTCCTTTCTTGTTTTCGGTTTCGGCAAAAACAAGTGTATAAGCCCACGTATCTGACTTATCGCAATGTTACGGCATAAGGTAGCAGTCTGCTTACAAACGCTCCGACCATGCTTGCATGGGGAGGAGTGTTTGGATGCAGATGGCGTGCCGACGCAGTTCCTTATGCCTGCTGTATCCACCCTACAGAACCTGCGCTTCACAGTGACCGACTCGCGGAGACTTTCACTCCATTCCGTGTTCCCCGGATCGCAAACCTTATTGCTGTTTGAACGATCCTTCGGACATATACACACAACGGGAGATATTAACATATTTTCTACTTATTTTCAAGTGAACTACTCACGACCTACGGCTAACGCCTTAGAGGTCGGAGCTTCCTGTTTCAACCACTACTGCATTGGCTACGAATATACGCAACTCAACGTCTTACACAATGTCCACAGGCGTATAAGTTAGGGCTATTCCATCCCTACTATATATTTAGTTTTATGCTACTACAAAAGATTCGTTTAGTATGCGTAATCCTTCACGTAAGATGTTGATAGCGGCGTTCTGGTCACGGCTTGTTGTAAGACCGCAATCACATTTCATTGTACGAATAGTGAGATTTTTCATCTCAGGATGTACCTCTCCACAACAATGACATATTTGTGATGACGGAAACCACTTATCTACTTTTACAAGATATTTGTTTCTCTCTGATAGCTTATATTCAAGCATCGACAGAAACATACCATATCCGTTATCAAGAGTAGCTTTGCCGTTACCAAAACCTTTATTTGACATAGACTTCATATTCAGAGATTCCACGCATACGACATCGTACTGATTGGTTATCTCAGTAGATATTTTATGTAAGTTATCAAGCCTCTGATTTGATATGTGTCTATGGATTTTATTTACTTTACGAAGCTGCTTGTTATAATTATTGGACTTAATTTCATGTTTCTTAGAGCCTTGCATACGTGATAGTTTGCGTTGAGCTTTAGCAAGCTTATCGTGGCTCTCACGGTAGTATTTATGGTTAGTACCAACGTTACCATTATTATCTACGTACAGACCATCAGAAGCATAGTCCAAACCGATAGCATTGGTTGTGTCTGCTACATAGGTATTTATAGTATCTGCAATCTCAAACAATACAGAAATATAGAACTTCCCATCAGATTCCTGTGATACAGTGGCTGATTTGATACTCCAGTTATCATCAGGTTTACGATGGATAATAGCTTTTACATGACCTATTTTAGGGAGTCTAATGCTATTATCTGTAATAGCAACGGTGCCGTGCTGATTGTTTGTAGTGTATGATTTACGTGTATGCTTAGCTGATTTGAATTTTGGAAATCCATTATTCTTCTTACGGGATTTGCTAAAACAGTTACGGAATGCTTCCTGTAAGTCCATCTGCTTATTAGCAAGAGCAAGGCTATCCACTTCTCTGAGATATGGATAATCCTTTTTGTATTTGGCGGGTGTTACAGTAACAAACTTACCTGTAGACTTGTAGCTCTCAATTTTATCGGAAAGCATGAGGTTATAGACCTTGCGGCAACAACCGAAGGTCTTGGCAAACATAACACCTTGTTCAGTTGTGGGATATACTCTATATTTGATTGCTTTATTCATATATTCATTATACCAAACATTTGTTCTAAATTCAATCTAAACGCCGAGTTACTCGCAATTCATCCCTCCACCTACACTTCGTTTAGAGGTGGGGGATTTCTTGCTCACGGCATGTTAAATATGCTATAATTAAAACTGCGTTTTAATTATCAAAGGGCTATAATGTATGCAATTATCAAAAGGATCCGCCTGCCTATGAATAACGAGATCAAAATGAGCGTTTCTCCTGTTTTCAGAAAGGATGGCGCTAAATCGATATATCTTCTTTTCACGGATGGAGATAAGAGCGCGGAGCTTCTTCTGGCGGATGCGGGAGCAGAAGTTAAGACTGTCAGGAATTCCGGCTTTTCGGAAGAAGAGATAGGAAGCCTCACGGAATATGTTGAGAACAGCCGCGACGAGATCATTGCCATCGCGGGAAGAGTTACGCCGCTCAAAGCATTTCTCGGACAGGAACAGGGAAAATAAAAGATGAGAGAGATTCTGACCGCTTCGCAGATGAAAAAGTGCGATGCTTACACATCCGAATATTTTGGGATAGAGCCTGTGGTGCTCATGGAGAGAGCAGCGCTTACCACATTTATATCTATCTGCAATTGCGGAAAGATGTATGAGGATTCAAGGACTCTTGTCGTGTGCGGCACGGGCAATAACGGTGCCGACGGGCTGGCTCTTGCCAGGATAATGTATGAAGGCGGCTACAGTGCGGATTACTGCATTCCTTTTGACGGGGGAAAGCACAGTGAGCTGTTTGAGAGGCAGAAGGATATTCTTGATAAATACGGTTTGGTACCTGTCTCAAAGGATGCGCTTGAAGACGGGTACGATATTGTGGTTGATGCTCTTTTCGGTATCGGATTAAACCGGCCGCTCACCGATGTGGCAGCCCTTTTTATTGATAAATTAAATCATTTCAAGGGATTCCGTGTGGCACTTGATATCCCCAGTGGGATAAATGCCGATACGGGATCAGTGATGGGCAGTGCTTTCAGAGCCGATATCACAGTGACTTTCGGCTTTGCCAAGCGCGGACAGATCCTGTTCCCGGGTAAAGATTATGTTGGGAAGCTCCTTATAGCCAATATCGGCATAACGGAGAGATCACTCGCATGGCTTGATGAGGAAGGCGGGCAGCAGGGTCGCTGTTTTGTTATGGAAAAAGAAGATGTGATAGGCAGCCTTCCCGTGCGCCCTGATGATGGTAATAAGGGTACGTTCGGGAAGGTTCTTATTTATGCCGGAAATGAAGATATAAGCGGAGCATGCGTGCTGGCAAGCATCGCGGCACTTAAGTCTGGGGCGGGAATGGTAAAGGTGATAACCCGCAGTGGGAATGCGGACATACTCAAAAAGACCGTTCCCGAGGCGATGGTCACCACTCTTAGGAGCAAAGCAGCATCAGCCGGGGAAATATCCGAAACGAAAGAAAAGATACGGCAGGATATAGCCTGGGCCGACGTGATACTGGCCGGGCCGGGTATAGGTACGGGAGAAGAGAGCAGCAGGCTGTTGGGATTTTTGTTGGAAAATGCGGGGGATAAGCCTTTTGTGCTGGATGCGGATGCACTTAATATCATCTCGGCCGGTGATCGGGAGCGCTCCGGTCAGGACTTCCGGGAAATCATACAAAGAAGAAGTGCAGTTACCATATTTACCCCTCACATAGGCGAGCTTTCGCGCCTCACGGGTAAGAGTGCCACTGAGCTTAAATCGGATATCATCAAGTGCTCAAATGAATATGCGGCAGATGCAGGAGTCATCCTTGCTGCAAAGGATGCGGTGACCTGCGTGAGCGACGGCAGTAAGGCTGTGCTCGTCAGCACCGGGAATAACGGAATGGCGACGGCGGGAAGCGGAGATGTGCTGGCGGGCATCACAGCGGCGCTTGTTGCGGTCTGTGCCAAAACGGAAAAATACGAAGCGTTTACGGCGGTACTTAACGCTGTTTATATTCACGGTCTCGCGGGCAGCGCGTGCCTTGACAATATGGCGGAGGATTCGGTCACTGCTGGAGATATCATCATATCGCTTCCCGGTGTCATAAAAGAGATCCGGGATGAGCAGAAAAACAATCAGGCGGAGGTTTGATATGAGCAGGTTTTTCATAATAGTGCTTGACAGTTTCGGTATAGGAGAAATGCCTGATGCGGCAAGCTTTGGGGACTTTGGAGTAAACACCATAGGGGCCGTATCCAAAAGCGATAAGCTTAATATCCCTAATCTCAGAAAGCTGGGCCTTTATCAGATAGAGGGAGTAGAGGTATGCGGAAACACGGACAAGGGTAAGCCTCACAGTGCCATGATCGCCAGAATGACGGAAAAAAGTGCCGGAAAGGATACCACCATAGGCCACTGGGAGATTGCGGGGCTTGTATCCCCAAGGCCGCTTCCCACATATCCCGACGGGTTTCCGAAGGAAGTTCTTGATGAGTTTACGGCTCAGACAGGAAGAGGAGTGCTCTGCAACAAGCCATACTCCGGCACGAAGGTCATTAATGATTACGGGGATGAACATGTAAAGACAGGTGATCTGATCGTATACACATCGGCGGACAGCGTATTTCAGATAGCTGCGCATGAGGATGTAGTCCCTTGCGAGCAGCTTTATGAATACTGCAGGATCGCCAGAAAGATCCTCACCGGAGAGCACGGTGTGGGAAGAGTTATCGCAAGGCCCTTTATCGGCGCCGACGGAAATTATGAGAGAACCCCGAGAAGGCACGATTTTTCACTGCTCCCCCCCGGTGATACGATGCTCGATGTGCTCAAGGATAAAGGCAAAGATGTGATCGCTGTGGGCAAGATAAATGATATATTTGCCGGGAAAGGCATCACGGAATATGTTTACACATCCGGAAACGCAGAGGGAATAGAAAGGACACTTGAGTATCTGGATAAGGACTTTGACGGGCTCTGCTTTGTCAATCTGGTTGATTACGACATGCTTTACGGCCACAGGCGCGATGTGGACGGATATGCGCAGGCACTCTCTTATTTTGATGAAAAGCTTCCGCAGATACTCGGAAAGATGAGGGAGGATGATGCGCTCCTGATAACTGCCGATCACGGATGTGACCCTTCATACACAAAGACAACCGATCACACCCGTGAATATACGCCCATGCTTCTTTATGGGAAAAAGATCGAAGCGAAGGACCTCGGAACGAGAAAGAGTTTTGCAGACATTGCGGCCACTGCACTCGATTTTCTGGGGCTCGAAGAGAGGCTTGCGGGCGAAAGCATGATCTGAGGCATAAGCCGCTGTGAACCCTATTCCTTTGGGAGGAAAAGACCTTGAACTGGAAGCTTAAAGACAGGAACAGTTATAAAAAATATCTGGCGGTGCTGTTAGGCGTGGTGCTGAATGTGGCACTGTCGCTGATAGCACGTTACCTCATAAAGATGCCTCTGTATCTTGACACGGTGGGGACTATAGCGGTTGCGGGACTTGTGGGAGTGTACCCGGGTGTCCTCACCGCGCTTTTGTCAAATATGATAGGCAGTCTGTTTGACACGTACTCGATCTACTTTGCGATAATCAACTGCATGATAGCCATGCTCACGTCATATCTGTTAAGAAATGATAAGATAAAGAACCTGAGCAAGGTCGTGCTGCTTATCCTGGGTAGTTCTTTTATCGGCGGTATTTTCGGAGCTCTCGAGCAGTGGGCACTCTTCGGTAAACCGCAGATCACCGAAGTGGACCAAACGGTACAGACTGTATCCGCAGTATTCGGGACGGGCATATTGCCGACATTTTTGCTTATAAATCTGGGACTTAATCTTATTGACAAGGGCATTACATCCGCTATTGCTTTTGTCCTGTTAAGATTCACTCCGGTCAAAGTCAGAGAGGATCTCTTTTACAGTGAGTGGAGGCAAAAACCACTCACTAAGGAGCAGTTAAAGGAGATCGGAGCATACAGCAGAAATAAGCTTAAAAACTTAAGGGGCAGGATCACATTTCTGCTTTCTTTTATCGCAGTGGTGCTCACGCTTGTGATGGTTATCATCAGCATGAGGCTTTATTACACCAGAACAAGGGAAGAGCATAAGACCGGTGTTCAAAATGCAGCAAGATTTGCGGCGCAATTGGTTGACGGTGACAAGGTGGGCAAATACCTTGGCAGCGGGCTCGCAAACCCGGATTATACAAAGACCTATCAACTGCTTCTGAGCGCAAAGGATGCCTTCCCCGACCTTGAATATCTCTATGTGTATCAAATGAGAGAAGACGGCTGCCATGTTGTCTTTGACACCGATCCGGGTATGGATATGAACACAGATATAAATACGGTCATCCCGTTTGATGAATCATTCAACGATTATATTCCGGTGCTTCTTGCAGGAGGAAACGTTCCGGTCATAGAAAGTAATGACACTTATGGCTGGCTCCTTACCGCCTACGAACCGGTCTTTGATTCATCCGGAAAGTGTGTGGCTTATGCGGGAGCGGATATTTCAATGGAATATCTGTCTGATTACGTAAAAACGTTTATCAGGAGAATTCTCTTTATATTTTCGGGCTTTTTTGTGACCATCATGGTATACGGAATATGGAATACAGGTGCTTCCCTTGTATATCCCATCAACAGCATGGCGGTGGCCACCAAGGAATTCAGCGGAAATAAAAAGGAGAACCTGAGCGAGCATGTTAAAAAGCTGAGATCCCTCGATATCAAGACCGGTGATGAGATACAGAATCTGTACGAGGCCATATGCAAAATGGCAGTGGATACCACCGACCAGATCAAGAATATTGAGCATTACACAGAGGCGGTGACCCAGATGCAGAGGGGACTTATCATCACAATGGCGGACCTTGTCGAGAACAGGGACTCCGACACAGGTGCACACATTCAGAAGACGGCTGCTTATGTAAGGATAATACTGGAGGGCCTCAGAAAGAAAGGCTATTATTACGAGAAGCTGACCGATAAGTATATGTCGGATGTTGAGATGTCAGCGCCTCTTCATGATGTCGGAAAGATCAATATATCCGACACGATCCTGAACAAAGCGGGAAAGCTCACGGATGAAGAGTATGAGATCATGAAAACTCACACTACCGCGGGAAGAAAGATAATGGAGCGTGCCATCAGCACCGTGCAGGGTGAAAGCTACCTCAAAGAAGCCAGGAATATGGCGGCATACCACCATGAGAAATGGGACGGAAGCGGTTATCCCGAGGGGCTCCACGGCGAAGTGATACCTCTTTCCGCACGTGTGATGGCTGTGGCTGACGTATTCGACGCGCTTGTATCGAAGCGTGTGTATAAGCCCGCCATGCCGCTGGATCAGGCAATCGATATACTTAAAAAGGATTCCGGTTCGCATTTCGACCCGAAATGTGTTGAGGTATTTTTGGATTCACTCGATGATGTAAAAGCCGTTATGAAAAAGTATCAGGACAGCTGATAGCTCTGGAGATGACGATCATGCTTCTAAAAAAGAACATTAAAAGAATAATTCTTTCGGTTGCGGTTTCTTCGTTGATGTTTTTTGGTGCCGTAACGTGGGATGTGCAGGCAGTGCTTGCCGCGGACATATCCTCAGAACCTCTGACGGGCGGTGGATATGCTGCAACGGGTCAGCTTGAGGAAACAGGTTACTCCTGTGTGCTTTACAATTCCTCAAACGGACTTCCCACCTCCGATGCAAATACCGTTCTTGCCACCCGTGACGGGTATGTCTGGATAGGAAGCTACAGTGGTCTTATCAGATATGACGGATCAACCTTTGAAAGACAGGATTCATCCAAAGGATTTGCCAATGCCAAGAGCCTTTTTGAGGACAGCAGGGGAAGACTCTGGGTCGGAACCAACGATAACGGAATTGTAATGTCCGACAAAGGAACGCTTACCTACTACACCTACGAGGACGGGCTTCCGTCCTCGACAGTGAGAGGCTTTGCGGAGGATAAAAACGGTGTGATCTATGCCGCACTTACGGGAGGGATCGTATGTATCGACGAAAACCTGAAGATGACAGTTATCGAATCCCCTTATCTTAAGGATGAGTATATAATCCGTATCATTTCCGATGCGGATGGAAATATTCTGGGAAACACCAGAAGCGGCGGGGTATTCCGCATAGATAACAAAAGGCTTACGGCATACTATCCCGGTGAGGACCTGGGAACAGGGAAGATATCCACACTGTTTGCCGATCCCGAAAAAGCCGGATATATCTACATGGGTACGGATAATGACAGGATATACTACGGAAGCTTTAATGATACATTTAAGGAACTCCGTGAGATAGATGCAAAAGAAGCGGGAGGTATCAGTTATATCGACTATGCCTGCGGCAAGATATGGGTACTTTCTGACAGTGCCATAGGCTATCTTGATGAGAACTCGAAATATGTTTCCCTGGGTAAACTGCCTCTTAACGGCGGTATCGAGACGATGACGGAGGACTATCAGGGCAATGTCTGGTTTTCATCTTCCAGACAGGGCGTAATGAAGATCGTCACAAGCAATTTCCGTGATATTTCGGCAGTGTCCGGAATGTCCTCCGATGTTGTAAATGCGACGTGTCTGTGGTACGGGAATCTTTACGTCGGTACCGATAAGGGGCTTCTCATACTGGATAAGGACTATAAGGCCGTCACAAATAAGCTCTCGTCATATCTCGGAGATACCAGGATAAGAAGCATCATAAAGGATGACACGGGTAATCTCTGGATCGCCGCATACAATAACGGAAAGGGTGTTGTGTGTGCCAGACCCGACGGAAGCATTATAAACTATGATGAGGAAAAGGGACTTATAGATAATGGCGCAAGATGCCTGCTTCAGGCTAAGGACGGATCGATCCTTGTGGGCACGAACGGCGGCCTTGCCGTGATAAAAGACGGTGCGGTAATAAGGAATATCGGTGAGGAGGACGGACTTAAAAACACAGTGATCCTCTCTGTTGCGGAGTCCGACGAGGGCGACATATTCCTTGGCACCGACGGAGACGGTTTATATGTTGTAAGAGGAGATGAATTATCAAGGCTCGGAAGAGAAGACGGGCTTACAAGTGATGTCATCCTCAGGATCAAAAGGGATGACAGAAGAGGCGTATTCTGGATAATCACTTCAAACTCCATAGAATATCTCAAAAACGGAACCATCACACAGGTAAAGAATTTCCCGTATTCCAACAACTATGATGTCTATTATGACGATGCGGGAAATCTGTGGGTGCTTTCTTCGTACGGGATCTACTGTGTGGATGCGCAGGAGATGATCGCCAATGAAGAAATAGATTACAGCTTCTACAATACAGCGGACGGACTGACATGCATTCCCACCGGAAATGCCTACAGCGAGCTGGATGAGGAGGGTAACCTTTACCTGGCGGGCAGAAGCGGGGTATGCCGTTTTAACATCAACAACTTCTTCTCTCAGTCTGCAGACCTTAAGATAGGCATCAAATCGATACTCTGCGATGATGAGGAGATCATTCCGCGTGAAAACGGCAGTTATGCCATTCCGTCCAGCGTTCATCGTATTCAGATCAACGCTATGGTTCTGAACTACAATCTCTCCAATCCGAGGGTACGTATTTTCCTTGAGGGAGCAAAGGATGACGGGATCATTGTGGAGCAGACCAATATGGCTTCTCTTGAATATACGACACTCAAGTACGGTAATTATACTCTTCATGTACAGCTGCTTGAGCCCACAGGTGAAGGGGTGCTGGAGGATGTCACATATAATCTGATAAAGGCTCCAAGATTCACTGAGCTTTTGGCGGTAAGGCTGATAATTGCCGCTCTGGCCATGGCTCTTGTGGGATTGATCGTCTGGAGGGCAATGACCGGAACGATCATCCGGAGGCAGTATGATGAGATACGTCAGGCAAAAGAGGAAGCAGAGCGCGCCAATACGGCAAAATCCCGCTTCCTTGCCAACATGTCCCATGAGATAAGGACCCCTATCAATACGATCATGGGAATGGATGAGATGCTCCTCAGAGAAGATGCGACGGGAGTTCCCAAAGGATATTTCATGTCGGTCATCAATTACGGTCTCGATATAAGAAATGCATCCGAATCGCTCCTCGGCCTGATCAACGACCTGCTCGATATGTCCAAGATCGAATCAGGTAAGATGAATCTGGTTGAGCAGGAATATGATGTCCAGGATATGCTCAGATCCATTGTTTCCATGATAAGGATAAGGAGCAGCGAAAAGAGTCTTTCATTTGATGTGGTGGTGGACGAAGTGATGCCCAGGCGCCTGTATGGCGATATGGGAAAGATAAAACAGGTAGTACTTAATCTTCTTACCAATGCAGTCAAGTATACCGAAAAGGGCGGATTCAGCCTTTGCGTCATGATGGATGAGAGGGAAGATGATAAATGCCTGGTGAGATTCTCCGTCAAGGACACAGGTATAGGTGTAAAGCAGGAGGATATGGACAAGCTCTTTACGGCATACGAGAGGCTTGATGAGGAGAAGAACAGCGGAATACAGGGTACTGGACTGGGGCTTGATATTTCGCGCAGATTTGCAGAGCTCATGGGAGGCAGCCTCGTTTGCGAGAGTACCTATGGTGAGGGATCCGAATTCATCCTTTCCGTGCACCAGAAGATAATTGACTATGCACCCATCGGAGCCTTTATCGAGCACGATGAGAGCGAGGCCAGCGGTCCTTATGTACCTCAGTTCATCGCTCCGGATGCGGATGTACTGGTTGTTGATGACAACCCTGTCAACCTCAGTGTTATCAGGGGACTTCTGAAGGCCACCAAGATATTCGTGACCACCGCTTCCAGCGGCGAGGAATGCCTTGAAAAGATAAAGACGGGCCGGTTCAATGTGGTATTCCTCGATCATATGATGCCGGGAATGGACGGTGTGGAGACAGTAGCCCGCATCAGGGCAGATCATCCCAACCTTCCCGTTTACGCCCTCACCGCAAATGCCATTGCAGGTGAAGAATTCTACAAGGAAAAAGGCTTTAACGGCTATCTTTCCAAGCCTGTGGACAGCAGACTGCTCGAAAAGACTATCATGATGCATCTTCCCGAGGAAATGATGATGAAGCCCGAGGCTTCCGATGCGGTGGAAGACCTTACCGAGATTCCCGAGAATATGCTTTGGATCTACGATACCGAGGGAATAACGGTGGAAGACGGAGTGAAGAATTCGGGAGGTATTTCGAATTATATCTTCTCGCTCAATCTCTTCCATGACACTATAGACGAGAATGCCGGAGTGATCAGCACAGCCTTTGAAGGAAAGGATTACAGGCTCTATACCATCAAGGTACATGCACTTAAGAGCTCGGCAAGGATAATAGGAGCAAATGAACTCTCTGCGCTGGCAGCAGACCTTGAAAAGGCAGGAAATGAAAATGATATATCATTTATCGAGGATAACACCGGAAGGCTGCTGAAGGATTATATGGCGTTTAAAGAAAAGCTCGGAAGGCTTAATGAGGATGACGGGAAGGATGACAAACCGCCTATCCCCGATGACGAGCTGGCCGGAGCTTATGAGGCACTTGCCGATGTGATCCCTCAGATGGACTATGACTCTGTGGAGATGATCCTCGATCAGCTCAAGGAATATAAGCTCCCGGATGGAGACTCGGATAAGATGCAAAAGCTGGCAAAGATGCTTAAAGCCTTTGACTGGGATGGAATGGAAGCTTTGATTAAAGGAGCGGAAAATGTTTGATTTTATCAGGGAATATCAATTGGATATAATGACTGGGCTGATCTCGGTCTGTATCGCCATAATACTTCTTTTGATCATTACGAGATTTCTTCCCATAAGTCGCAGGCTGAGGCTGATCCTTATGGAGGTCGTGGCTGCGGGGCTGCTTTTCTTTGACAGGATGGCATATATATATTCCGGCGATATTTCGCAGACGGGCTTTATCATGGTGAGGCTTTCCAACTTCATGGTGTTTTTCCTGACATCCGGTATTGTGTTTGCCTACAACCTGTATGTTATGGGGCTGTTTGAAAGCTATGTCAGGATCGACAAAATCCCTCTTCGAATGAAGATCGTGGCCGTGATGTCGGTAGTCGGGATGCTGATGTCGATCATTTCGCAGTTTACCGATCTGTATTATTATTTTGACGAAGCCAACAAGTATCACAGAGGGCAGGGATTTATCATCAGCTATATCATCCCTGTCATATGCCCCATTGTGACATATACCGCTGTGTTCAAGTATCGGAAGTATTTCAGCAGGTTTATTTTCATAGCTCTTACTGCATACGTGGCTTTGCCTATAACGATGGGCATCATCCAGATTTTCGCATACGGAGTGTCCATAGTAAACATGGCCATGGTGCTGGTGTCAATAAGCCTTTACGTGTTCACCTATCTGGATATCAATGACGAAGTGGAACGGGCTCACAAAGTCGAACTGGAAAATGCCAACGAGGAAATGAGCAACATGAAAAGGCTGTTTGAACAGACCACAACAGCCTTCGTAGATGCTGTCGAAAAAAGAGATCCCCTTTCAAAGGGTCACTCCCTCAGGGTTGCCAAGCTGGCCAGGCAGCTGGCAAAGGAAAACGGCAAGAGCGAGGAAGAGTGCGACGAGGTTTATTACACAGCTCTGCTCCATAATGTGGGAATGGTCAGCATTTCCGACAGAATACTTGAAAAGGGAACGAATCTGACCGATGAGGAAAACGAAGAATTCAAAAAACAGCCGGTGGTGAGCAGCGATATCCTGTCGGGGATCACGGTATTCCCTTATTTAAGCAGAGGCGCGAGATATGTATCGGAAAGATACGACGGAAGCGGATACCCGGATGGACTTAAGGGTGAAGCGATACCTGAAGTGTCGAGGATTCTTGCCATAGCGGATGTATACGACGGAATGAAGACGGAAAGCCGCTCATCGGAACCTCTGCCTGATCCGATAATAAGAGAAGAGTTCGTCGAGGGATCCGGAACCAAATATGACCCCAAGTATTCGGAAATAATGATCCACATGATCGACTCCGAGATCGCGGGCAAAACGAAAAAGCATTCTGCGGTGCTTGAAAAAGAAATAACCTGCGGAACTTACAGAGATACTGTTTCAAGCGGAATACAGGTACTTCAGAGCGTTTCAAAGATAAGCTTCAAATGCGAATGTGAAGAGGAAAGGGCGGGATTTTTCAGTGCGCCTTCCATCATTCTGTTCGATTCCTATGACAGCTGCGTGCACAGCTCGGAACGTTCAATAGAGGCATATCATTACGTGGAATACGGCGAAGTGTGGTTTGACGGCCATATTGTTTCAACAAGGGCCAGAAACACTCAGGTGAACGTTAAGGAAAAGGAAGAAGCCTCCGGACAGCCGGCGGACAAATCGGGCGAGTATGTGATCATGGCAGCTAAATTTGAAGATCACATCCGCCTTATGATGGAAAGTCCCACACACAGTGTGGAGGTGATAGTGGCACTTCCGGACAGCACCAAATCGGTTTATATCGCTCTTACCGGCGAGAATTGTCGTCTTACCGGGATAGATACAATGAGGACCGAAAGATTGCTGGAGGAAGGCGATATCAGCAGAATATCGGATTCTGTCAGCTATATCAACAGGATCGAATCTGATATACCGAATGTGCAGATCGACTCCACCAGGTCAGCATCAACCATCGGCATACCTGTAAAGGATCGCGTGCATATAAAATTCCACACCATGAGCCTGCCTACCGCCAATCTGGTATGGCATTGCCCTTACTTCGTTCTGTTCAGCTCCGATGATAAAAAGGTCGGAGGGCCCGAGTATCGCGAGTACGCTGTTGTTAAAATGAACGGTGAAAATGAAGGAAGCAATGAATATGCGGACAACAGATTCATAATGAAAAAGAGCCCTCAGTTTGCAGGGTGGACAGAGTGGAAGAAGATCAATAAGCAGGGTATGGAGGTTGAGGTCGAGATAGTGAGAAAAGGTGACAAGATCACTGTTTACACCGAGAATCTCGGCATTATGGTGGAAAACACCACCACACTTCACGAGCCGGTTGCAATGGTTTACGTTGCCATCACCGGTGACGAGTGCGCTATCACCGATATCCGCATCAGATAGATACAGGTATCCGCACCGCATAAAAACAGGTATCCGCACGGGATAAATAGACTATTGCCAAAATCCCGATCTGTATGGTAAAATAAATTTTACCTGCGATGATCGCAGATAACCCGTTTTTTTAAGGAGGCTTTCCATGAAGCATATCAAGACTTTGACTACAAGAGATCTCAAAGAGTCTATGAAGAAGGGCGGATGCGGCGA
>DFKZ01000088.1 GCA_002373975.1 Lachnospiraceae bacterium UBA3632
TCTGGGAAGAGCGGGGAGGCAGGATGTCATTTATTCCCGTATCAGGAATATCACCGGCGAGAAGAGAGCATATCAGGAGATTGTGGACAGTGAGAGAAGGTTCCGGGCGGCAAGTGAGCAGGCTAATGTCTATGCGTGGGAATATGTCATAGACACAAAAGAGATGCATCCCTGCTTCAGGTGTATGAGAGATCTTGGCCTGCCGGTGGTGGTGAGAAATTATCCCGAGCCCGCTATAGAAATGGGAATATTTCCACAGGATTATGCGGATATGTACAGAGACTGGCACAGGCAGCTGGCGGAGGGTGTGCCTTCCCTTGAGGCAGTTATCCCCCTTACTGTGGGAAGAGTACCTTTTATAGTGAGATACACCAACGAATTTGATGAGAACGGAAAGCCCGTAAAAGCCTACGGCTCCGCGACCCTGGTGGTTGATAACAATAAATAAATTATGAATTTCAGTTAAGAATTATCGAAAAACAATAAAAATATATTGACAAAGCATTTTCTAGGTGGTAATGTGTCCTTAGCAAAGGGATGCATTACCGCTTTTTGTGTTTAAGGAGGATTTTAAAATGAAACCTGATCTGTTTTCAAAATGTATAAGAATAGTAATTGTGGGGACCACTCTTATAGGGCTGCTTTGCTGCTTTTATCTGATCCCCGAGCTGGGAATGACTTTTAAGTACAAGTATCCGGAGTTTTCCTACTGGGTGCTGCCCTGGAGCATTCTTCTTTACGTATGCGCAGTTCCCTGTTTTGCCGCAATGGTGATCTCGTGGAGGATCGCCGGGAACATCGGAAG
This sequence comes from Lachnospiraceae bacterium UBA3632, assembly GCA_002373975.1. GTDB lineage: Bacteria > Bacillota > Clostridia > Lachnospirales > Lachnospiraceae > AC2028. Next base: position 806 of record DFKZ01000088.1, read on the forward strand.
AGACAACAGCTTCTGCAGAGAGAATGCAAATCTTTTCAAGGCTTTCTCGATACTTGCCCTTGCGGATTCGGGAGTGTTCGGACTGGGAAGCATTGTTTTCACGCTCCTCGGAATGAATCATCCCGGGCTGCTTCTGATAGACTTTCTGATCATATTTGCAGGACTTGCCGTGTTTGTCATAACCGCAGCGCTTTCTTATCTGGTCGCTCAGGCTACAGACCTCAAGGAAGACAGCGATCTGACGATTTAAGGGGGGTGCGGATATGAAAATAATAGTAAATGTGGATGTGATGATGGCAAAGCGGAAGATCTCTTCCAATGAGCTTGCCGACAGAATAGGTGTCACCCCGGCCAATCTTTCCGTGCTGAAGACAGGAAAGGCAAAAGCCATAAGGTTTTCTACTTTGATGGCCCTGTGCCATGAGCTTAGGTGCCAGCCCGGAGACATACTGGAATTTCAGGATGACTAAGGAACGGAAAAAAACTTTTATACAAGATAAATCTTTATAACGTAAGAAAAATGCAGCAAGATCAGTACGGCAGAATATGGCAGCAGAATAATAAAAACTGTCGTAAAAAAGGAGACAAGATGGATCAACAGAATAACAATCAAAGTATAATAGCTGACAGCACCAATAAGCCTGATATGCAGCGGGCCGTACAGCAGCCGGTACAGCCTGTACCTCAGTCTGCAACTCAGCCTCAGTACGTACCGGTTCAACCGGCACTTCAGCCCCAGTATGCACCGGTTCAGCCTGCTGCACCGCAGGGATATGCGCCTGTTCAGCCGGTACCTCAGCCTGCATCTCAACCCGCGCCTCAACAGTTTATGACAAATGTTATGGAGAAGATTCTATCCATACTGGTATTCCCCGTATGTTTCCTCTATTCCTCCATGTTTTTCGAGGAGGATACGACATGGAATATAATGTTCGGAGTGTTTGTGCTCATATTTATCATAATGGGCGAAGCTCTATACTGGAACAGGAAAAGGACCTGGGAAAGCTGGGCAATGATGATCATGACCATACTTGGCGGCGTTTCGGTCTGCTTTTCCATAGGAGAAGTGTGGGAAGATGTATTAAAAGCATTCTTTACTCACCTGTTCGGAGTGTACTGGATCCTGTGCAGATCCGGCAGGCTGGCAGAGGGAAAAACATCACACCTTATGATATGGGACGGAATTACGGCCTTTTGCGTGATGCCCTTTAAAAACTGGCCTCTTGACGTAAGGACCATCATCTCAATCTTCCGCGGAAATAAAGATAAAAAAGCGAAGAAGACAGTGCCTATCGTTCTCCTCGCTTCCGTGGTCGGGATCATTCTTTTCTTTATTGCCATAGCATTCCTCAGAAGCGCTGATGACGGCTTCGACGATATTATGATCGCCATAGGTGATTTCCTTAAGATTGACATAGATATCGAGCTTATTCCGAAGATCCTCATGACTATCTTTACCGCCACTTGGCTGTACGGCCTCTTTGGCGGATGCTTCAGGGAGACCGAGGCTCAGGTTCAGCACAGGGGAGATAATATCAAGTGGTTTATAGGGAAGCTCAGCAAGGTGCCCGGGCTTGTATGGGTGATATTTATCGGACTGTTCTCAGTATTTTATATCATATTCTTCGCGCTCCAGGGACATTATCTCTTTGATGCATTTGTGATGAAACTGCCCCAGGAATTCACTTATTCCGAGTATGCACGCAAGGGATTCGGAGAGATGTGCGCCGTAATGGTCATCAACTTTATCCTGCTCTGGCTGGCAATGCGTACCTCAGCCACAAAGATGACGGCTGTAAAAGCAGCATGTGCTGTGCTGAATCTTGAGAGTATGCTGTTTGCACTGATCGCATTCCTAAAGATTGCGATGTATATCGATGCATACGGCTTCACACCTCTCAGATTCCAATCGATCTGGGCAGCAGGCGTCCTGTTCGTAGCATGTATATGCGCTATGATCAGCATGCTTTCGGGCAAAAAGACATCCCGCATCTGGTTCTACTTAAGCGCATCAAGCCTTGCAGTACTGTGCATGGTGTGACATATAATGAGGGCAGATAATCTATCAGATAAATGCCGTTAATGTGATCTGCATTATCTTATCTTGACGAACCGGGTACAGGTTGTTATTATCGGAATGTGGAGGAAAGCCGGAAATGATACTGACAGCTTATATCGGAAATTCAAATATAGTGGTAGGTTGTGCCGAACCCGGAACTAAAAAGATCATATTTGAGGAGAAAATAAGTACAGATCGCGAAAAGACTTCTG
>DFKZ01000098.1 GCA_002373975.1 Lachnospiraceae bacterium UBA3632
GCATCAGTATGAGGTGTTTCGGAGAATTAGACAATCATGAAAATTCGTTGGCGAATTAAATGATATCAGCCCATACTTGAAAGGAAATGCATTGCAGAGTACAATAGTAGCAGATACTAACTGGAACCTTTCGCCCATCATACAGCAGAGTCGAAGATGGACGGCTGTGTGGTGGGCTTTCATTTTGAATACGGTTAGATATAGCTAACACCTGTTCAACGATTTGACCCATAGAAGGTGGGATCAAGCTGTGGGGAACTATCATGGGCTGAACCTTCAGCCTGGCCGGTGTTTACCTTCCTGCCGGATGAGATTGTTAAAAGGGGAGGAAAAATAAACGATGAGGATCCTGATTTTCGGCGCCGGCGTGATCGGCAGCCTGTACGGAGCATTGCTTGCGGAAGCCGGGTACGACGTATCCGTTTATGCGCGGGGACGTCGGCTGGAAAGCCTGTCACAGGATGGCTTGCTATATAAGAGAAAGGGAAAGATCCGAAAAGCTCCCACGCTATGTTAACATCTTATAAAAAATATGGTTTGGAATTAGGAAAGAAAAGGGGCTGTGAAATAACTCCCCTAATAGAAAGACCATCTGGACGAAACCCAGATGGTCTTTTTGTGGTAAAATTTAACTGCACATGAAAAATTTAACCACTTACTATTCTACTAATAAACAGGGATATTTACCACTATTTCTTTCAGATTGTCTGGATCTTTTGGATCCTGTCCTTGCATTTGGTCGATTCATGGAGGGAATCGATTTACAAAAGTATCTGAGGAACATCCCGGAATACACAACCGGCAGACTCAGGTATAATCCGGTCATATTCGCCGTAAGAAAATCTTTCGACCGACTCATCCACAGTTGTGTACAGAATCTCACGGGCGGTGCGCGTAAAAGACCGCCGCAGGTATTCCGGAGGGACTTAAAGGTCCGAAGGGGCTTGAAACCACCTCCATAGGACGCGGCTCAGCACCGCATGGGGGTGGAGGTTCACAGCACTCTTGCCCTGTACAGGAAGGTGACGATCTGCCCTCTCGAGCAATTTTCATTAACACCGAATTTCCCTTTCAGACTTCCTGATGTGAAGCCCGTAGTTATCTTTTTCTGGTAGCCCCAAAGTACAGCATTGTAGAAGACATGTGACTTCGGAACATCCGGGAAAGGTGCCGTAGCAACTGCCTTAGGCGTCGGCTTGTTCTTCAGTCTCCAGAGGAACATCATGCACTCGCCGCGGCTGACGTTCCTGTTGATACCGAATGTACCGTCTGAATATCCTTTGGTGATGCCTTTCTGAGAACCCCAGAGAATCGCTTTATAGAAGGTGTGGGTCGTAGGCACATCCTTGAACGGTGACTTCGAAGCTGTCGTCGGGGACGGCTTTCCCGCATATCTCCAGAGGAACATCATCATCTCTCCGCGTGTGCAGTTCCTGTTGATGCCGAATGTACCATCGGAATAGCCCTTCGTGATGCCTGCATCCGCGGCCCAGTAGATGGCCATGTAGTAAGCATGGTCAGGGTCCCGGACATCGGAAAAGCCTTTTTTTGTGCTCCTCAGGACTATGCTCTTAGATGTTGCAGGCATTATCGTATAGCTCTTGCCTGAAGCGTTATACATTGTAACCGGTAATGAGGTAACGCCCGCGATGATCTTCTTGGGCGTTTTTAAAAGGTGGAGCTTGCTGCAGTCTTCAAACATGTCGTCAGTATTTTTGACAGATGACATATCAAAGCTGCTCAAATCCAGATTTGTGAGGCTGCTGCAGCCCATGAACATTTGTCTCATATCCGTCACTTTGGAAGTATTAAAGCTGCTCAAATTCAGGTTTGTGAGGCTGCTGCATTCTAAAAACATAGCATTCATTTTTGTCACTTTGGAAGTATTAAAGCCGCTCAGATCCAGAGTTGTAAGATTTGAATAGCACCCGGCACCGAATTGCGTAAATGTTACAGAGAATATTTCCTCCGAATCTTCTGGTAGATGAACAGTTCCGTAAGCAACATTAATCGATTTGATTTGTTCCGGCTCAACAGCGTCATAATATCTCCAGCTGTTCCATAGTGTCCCGTTATCTGAATAGAAAGAAACAGCACCGGTGGAAGAATTGAGTTTTCCTGTTACACAATCCCCTGCGACCCAAGTTCCTTTCGCCAGCTCTTTATTTTTAGCCAATATTAGACTCGTTGATAAAACAGGAATCGCCGTATGTTCTATGCCCGCACGATTATACAGGGTGATTGGTAAATCGATTAAGCATGAGGTCTTTTTGGGTGTTCCGAGGAGTTTTAAACTCTTGCAGGATGTGAACATGTCGCTGCAGTCAGTCACATTTCTCATATCGAAGCAGCCCAGATCCAAAGTCCTAAGATTGGTACAATTGTAGAACATATAACTCATATTTGTGACGTTCTTTGTATTAAAGATACTCAAAGAAAGGTCGGTAAGGCTCTCACAGTAGGCGAACATAGCCATCATATTCGTCACATTATGTGTATCGAAGTAACCGGATATACTGGTGAGCTCCAGACTCGTAAGGTTTTTGCAATAATAAAACATGAAACTTGCGTTTTTCATATAACTTGTGGAGAAAAACCATAGAGATATTTTCTTCAGATTCGGCAACCCGAAGAACAAGAAACTTGAATCCTCCGGAAAATCAAGCGGCGAGTTAGTACCGCCTGAGATGTGAATCTCTTTAATACTATCTCCTTTAACGCCTGACATGCTAAGCCAGTTCCTCGATAAGGTGCCGTCACCAGTAATGTTCAAAATGCCGGTGGAAGAATTAAAGACCGCTATCACATCCTCTCCCACAGGGACGCCAACTCCGGTCAGTTCCTCCGATTCGTTAACCTCATCGGGATCCCCTGCGGTCTCCGGTGCGGGACCATTTGCAGGATATTCCGCTGTTATCTCATCAACTGCCTCCGCACTTTCTTCCACATACCCGCCGGGATCCGAGAGCGGCGACTCCTCGGAGAAATTTTCGCCAATCACAGGTGCGGAAGTGTCAGTCAAATTATCGGCTTCCCCCTCTGTGACCGGATCGGCGCTTATCTCATCAGCCTCCTCGATTATTGCTTCAGGTCCGGGGGCTTCTTCCGTGACATCCCATGCTGCCGCTTTATCTATGTCTGATGGTGAAGCGTAGATAGCGGTAGGGCTTGTTGCGGCAATCATGATCATAGAGAGTATGAGTGCCAGGTGCTTTTTCAATATTTTCATTCCGGTTTCCTCCTTCTATTAGTTCTGGGGTGTTCTCATATGCATCCCTATATTCTGAATATTTTAATAATTATATCATTATATATAAAATACAGGAATAAAAAAACAATATTTCCTTTGAATTTGCACTAAAGCAATTTGTACTAAAAACAGTGCTAATAATATGCATGGGAGGATGTAAGAAGACATTTTTCTTGTAAAGCCCACAAAGTCCGCTGTGGCAACGATGCCGGCTTTCTTCTGCAACTTCTTCTGGGGACTCATCTTCCCGGCATTGCGCTGAATGAAGCCTCTGTCTCGGTGCTGCATGAGCCGCTGACGGTGGGCGGGGCTGTGTGCTGCGTGTTGATATTGGTGGGGATATATGGGGTGCAGAAGTGAGAGGCGTTTGAGAAATTTAGAGGAATACAGATGTTTCCCCAAATGCCGAGATAGTTTCTCGAAAAACTTGAGAAATTTCCCGAAATGTGGTAGCTTAAAAGAGAACTATCATAAAAGGGGTGATTTTATGGCTGCAGAATATATCGGAGTAAAGGAACTCGCAAAAAAATGGGATATCACCACGAGACGGATCAATCAGTTATGTGCGGAAGGTTATTTTCCGGGAGCCTATAAGGAGGGGAAATTCTGGATGATTCCTTCTGATACGGAAAGACCGTCCGTACTGCGTACAAAGAAAGCAAATGCGATCGTTTCCCGCGCGGGTGCAACAAAACTGCTTCCATGCCCGGTTGGAATCACATCCTATAAGGAAGTCTCCAGGGAATGTTATTATGTAGACAAAACGCTGTTAATTAAGGATATAATTGATGATCATAATAAGGTATATCTTTTTACGAGACCCAGACGTTTTGGCAAGACATTGACTTTAGATATGGTCAGAACTTTCTTTGAACGAACGAAGGAAGATACATCTGTCTATTTTTCAGACATGGAAATCTGGTCAGCCGGTAAAGAATACCGGAATTACCAGGGAAAATACCCGGTAATTTTTATTTCTTTTAAGGATGCGCACCAGAAAAGCTGGGAGGATATGTACCAGAACCTTTGCTTTTCGATAAAAGAAGCTTTTCTGGCACACATTGAGCTTTTAAGCAGTGACAAGCTGAATGAATTCGACAAGAAGTTTTACCAGAGGATAGCTGATTCTAGTGCCGGAGCAACGGATGTCCAGTTTGCACTGGGAAAACTGGTCTCCATGCTTGCCCGGCACTATGAACAGAAAGTGATTGTGATTATAGATGAATACGATACACCAATCCAGCAGAGTTATCTTAACGGGTGCTATGGTGAAGTAATCGATTTTATACGGAATCTTTTCTCTTCCGGGCTGAAAGACAACGAAAATCTAGAGTTCGGAATTATGACAGGGATTTTGCGGATTGCAAAGGAAAGTCTTTTTAGCGGCTTAAACAATCTGGTCGTAAACACGATCTTGGATGACAAGTACGCACAATATTTTGGCTTTACGCAAACGGAAGTTTCCGAAATGGCTGCTTATTACGGCAGAGAAGAGAAACTTCCTGAAATTCGAAGCTGGTACGACGGCTATTTGTTCGGCAGCGAGGAGATATATAATCCCTGGTCCGTGATCAACTACTTTAATAATAACTGTAAACCGAAAGCCTTCTGGTCGAGAACCAGCGGAAACGAGATGATCGGTCAGCTGCTCAGAGATGCAAATTCCGAGACATATGAAAGCCTGACTGCACTGATACAGGGGAAGGAAGTCCAGGCAATTATCGATACAGATATCATTTACCCGGAACTCAATGGAGACCCTGATATCATTTACAGCTTCTTGCTGGTTGCCGGGTACCTTCGGGTTACAGGAACTATCAGTGCAATCAATGACAATCCAATCTGTTCTCTTGCCATCCCTAACAAGGAGATTAAAAGTGTATTTCAGAAAGAGATCCTGAATATGTATAGCGAGGTCTTTACCGGATCCCTGCTGCGGGACTTCGAAGTGTCCATTCGTACAGGGAACAGAGAGCTGCTTACAGAAACCTTGCAGAAATATCTGCTTCAGTCGGCAAGTGTATATGATACAGCCCATGAGAGCTTCTGCCATGGAGTTGTTTTTGGAATGCTGGCAGTGATGTCAGACAGTTATTATATAACTTCAAACAGAGAATCCGGAGAAGGAAGATTTGACGTACAGTTGGAGCCGCATGATAAAAGCCGGACAGGATATATTCTGGAATTTAAAACGAAAAAGGGTCTGGATGAAGCAGGCCTGACGGCTCTCGCAGCCGAAGGTCTTCGACAGATCAGGGACCGTAAGTATTATACTGACATGGAGTACCATGGCATTCATAATATCACGCTCTTTGGCATAGGTTTCAGCGGGAAAAAAGTATCTGTACAGGTTGAACAGAGGTAAGCAGCGGTCTTCACTGTCATGGCGGCGTTCGATGTCAAAGGTGATCCATCTGCATATCTACGGCCTCTCATTTCCCCCAACTATGTTATTGCGCTGTTTTATCTGGGCGTGTTCTGCTCAGTCATTTGCTTCTTCCTGTCGTGTTACTCCCTGACGAGGCTCAGCGTTGCCCGCGCGACGGTATTTGCTAATCTGACCACCACCGTCTCGGTCCTTGCGGGAGCGATGGTGCTGCATGAGTCGCTGACGGTGGGCGGAGCTGTGTGCTGCGTGTTGATATTGGTGGGAATATATGGGGTGCAGAGGTGAGATAGCCATGCCGCTGTTCTTCTTATGGTCTTTTACTACAGCAAGAGACCTTCTCTAAGTAATATGAACAGGGAAACATCTTGAACTTCTTTAAGTAATATGCTATAAATAAGTTGCAGGGGGACAGTGATAATGACGTATCAATTCGCAAAAGACCTAAGAGCCATAAGAGAAATACTTGGTATTTCTCAAGAGGAATTTGCTGCAGAGCTTGGTGTTCAGCAGGTGACATTATCAAGAAATGAATTGGGGAAAACAAAACCTTCTCAAAAGCTGATGGAGCAGGCCTACTCATATGCCTTTCGGAAAAAAATACAATTAAATCGCCTGAAGGAAATGTTGTGGACCGAGAACCTCGGGAATGAGTACAAACTGCTTTTTCATGGCGCAAAGAGTTCAATTGACGGAGATTTAAGCGTGCGAGCAGGCAGAGCCAATAATGATTTCGGTCAGGGATTCTATACAGGAGAACGTTACGAACAAGCCGTATCGTTTGTATCGGGTTTCGAAAAAGCTTCTGTATATTTACTGCAATTTGACAAGAAAGATCTTACATGCCGCCAGTATGAAGTGAATCAGGACTGGATGATGACGATTGCCTATTACAGAGGAGCGCTCGGCAGATATCAGGATCATCCCTGCATTCAAAAACTAAGGGATGATTCCAGAAGCTGTGATTATATTATCGCTCCGATCGCAGATAACAGAATGTTTCAAATAATTAATTCATTCATTGACGGCGAAATAACAGATGAACAGTGCAAACACTGTCTGGCCGCGACCAACCTTGGGTCTCAGTATGTTTTTGTCAGCGATAAAGCAATTAGTAATGTAAAACTTCTGGAACGCTGCTATCTCTCTGTCAACGAAAAAGACTACTACAAGAGTATTCGCAGTTCAGAAACAAAATTGGGTGATGACAAAGTAAAACTCGCTCGAATAGAGTATAGGGGAAAAGGCCGATATATAGATGAAATATTGACATAATCATC
>DFKZ01000024.1 GCA_002373975.1 Lachnospiraceae bacterium UBA3632
CGCCTGAATCTATATTAATAAGAGTATTTATGAATATTAGGATATACTACTATGGACGAAAACAGGATCGTGCTGTGCGGCGCAAATGCGTACGAGCAGAAGTATTATTTTAATGAGAAGTTTAATAAGCTGCCTCAGTCGATAAAGGATGAGCTGCACATTATCTGTGTGCTGTTCACGGAAGAGGTTGGGGGATTGTTTTATATTGTGTTTGAGGACGACGGAAGCATCAGTCTGGTGACAAATGCGGACGAGGATGATATTTATTATGATGATGTATCATCCGGACTGCTTGTGAGCGAGATAAGAAGGTCAAGGCAGGAACTTTTTGAGTCACTGAGCATTTATTACCGGATGGTTATTCTCGGGGAAAAGCCGGAGAGTCTTCTTTCCGAGGTAGAGGAGTGACCTGCCGGTGTATTAGGCTGTCGCACGTAAGTAGTGTCTGTCCGGCGTAAAGGAAAATGGCGAAACTGAAGATCGGCTCGCTGGAGCTGTCAAATAATGTGATACTTGCACCTATGGCAGGGGTAACGGACCTGCCTTTTCGCATATTATGCCGCGAGATGGGTGCGGGTATGGTGTGCATGGAAATGGTGAGTGCCAAGGCGCTCTCATATCACAATAAAAAGACCGCTGATCTTTTGAGAATAGAGGAATCGGAACATCCCGCATCGCTGCAGCTTTTCGGTTCGGAGCCGGAGCTTATCGGTGAAGTGGTGGAGCAGATAAATGATAATCCACATGATGTGCTTGATTTTAACATGGGATGTCCTGTCCCGAAGGTAGTAAACAACGGTGAAGGCTCCGCACTTATGAAGGATCCGGATCTGGCCTTCAGGATAATGGAGCAGCTGGTCAGGCATTCCGAAAAGCCTGTGACTGTCAAGTTCCGAAAGGGATTTGATGCGGAGCACGTAAACGCCGTTGAGATTGCAAAGGCTGCCCAGGCAGCAGGGGTAAATGCGGTAGCTGTCCACGGAAGGACGCGTTCGCAGTACTACAGCGGTGAGGCGGATCGGGATATCATCAGAAAGGTTAAGGAAGCAGTCAGCATTCCGGTTATCGGGAACGGAGATATCACATCGCCACTCAAGGCAAAGCGGATGATGGAAGAAACCGGATGTGACGGAATAATGATAGGACGCGGAGCTGAGGGAAACCCGTGGATATTTAAGCAGATTGTCCACTATCTTGAAACGGGCGAGGAACTTCCGCCCCCGACAAGAGAGGAAAAACGTGCTGTGGCAATAAGGCATGCTCAGCTTATGCAGCACTACAAGGGCGAATATATAGCGGTACAGGAGATGAGAAAGCATCTTGCGTGGTATACGGCAGGTATGCCGAATTCATCCAAGTTTCGCGGAAAGATAAACTCCATGGAAACAATGGAGGAACTCCTTGATGGAGTGGATGAGATATTTAGGATTTGAGGTTTGTGAGTAATGAGGAATTTGTGCGTTTTATTTGCGTTGTCTTTAGCTTTTCTGACAGGGAGCTGTTCTTTCGATCCGGATCTTTTCTACCACGAAGATAATACCTATGCGGAAGTGCCCGCAAACGAAGATGTATCCGGAAAAGAAGCGATCGTGAAAGACGCTGAACTCACAGGAGATACAGATGTCAACGACACCACAGGGAATACAGATGATGAGGTCGAGCCAATTTTTGTTGTTCCCGATAGTTCATTGAGCTCCGTTCCTCCGGTATCGGAAATACTGGCAGACGAGAATGCCCAAAATGCAGATGATGTCCCGGATGCGAAAGCGGTTCAAACGGAAGAAAGAGTGGTGCCCAGAACGGAGAGAACCCCGGAAACAGTAGAGATTCTCGGTGAGGAATATGATGTTTACAACGCCTTTATCGATCTGTCGAGGATGAATCCCGAGGATGTTCCCACAGTATCGGAACAGCTCTCACAGCTGAAAGGATATTATAAGATAAACCTGATGAGGGAGGACGGAACCTCACCGCTTTCCGTAACGGATGTGAAGACCCTTCAGGAAAGCGCACCGGAGATACATTTTGAATATGAATTCGACCTTTTCGGACAGAGGGTGTCCACCACGGACAGAAGGATCGTTTATACCAATGTTCCCATAGGAAATGAGGGAGAAGAGGAGATCAGAAATGCTCTTTCAATACTTTACAGATGCGAGTATTTCTGCCTCGACGATTGCGGGATCGATGACGAAGTGATGGACAGGATCCGCAGTGATTTTCCTGGCACCAAAGTGGTATGGAGAGTGCATGTGGCAAATAAGAGTGCTCTCACCGACGATCAGGTGATCCGCATGACCCATGGTATAAATGATGCCGTTACGGGACCACTTCAGTACTGCAACGAAGTTGTTTATATGGACCTTGGTCACGACAGTGGAATTACTGATATTTTCTTTATTGAACACATGCCGAAGCTTGAGTGCATCATTCTATCTGATGCAAAGATGAAAGACATCACGCCGCTTTCATACTGCCCGAATCTAACCTGGGTAGAACTTGTATACTGTGACAGAATGACGGATATCACGCCCATCGCTGATATGGAATCGATCAGATATCTCAACATCAGCTACAGCGGGATCAGGGATTTTACCGCGATCGACGGGATGAATCTTGAGAGATTCGTTGCGATATCCATCGGCTTTACCGACGAGATGCTGGAGGCTTATCAGCAGTCGCACCCGGATACTCTTGTGATAAACACAGGAAATCCTTACGGATATGCGTGGAGATACAACGATTACGGATACACCTTCTACTGGTACTACTGGGATATGAGAAAGGCCTTCAGATATGCGGATCCCAGCCCGGGAGGGTTTAAGCTTCCCGAAGAACTTGTGGAAAAACGCGCAAAACCCAAGCAGGACGAAGAAAGACGGATCTATGAGGAAACGGGGAATACCCCTTTCTGATGCTGCATAACGGTAAATGTTTTGTGTAAAGCCGATGAAATGAGGAAAATGCCATGCTGACAGCAATTGCACCTCCAAGCCGCAGAATAAAAGATGTTTCGAGAGAGGACGATGCTCTTTTGCTCCGATCCGAATACGGAATCCTTGAAATATCCTTCAAGGAACAATCCATTGCAAGAGTGCGTTTTACCGTGAGCGGAAGTTTTTCCGAAAAGGAAAGACCGGGAGTGACGGGAAGGGATAACATCTCCGACTGGACATACAGAGAGAGTGACGGATTCATCGAGGCCGTCACTGAAAAGCTTACCGTAAAGATACGCAAAGATAGCGGCTCTGTCAGCTTTTTTGACAGTAAAGGCATTCAGATTTTTAAAGAAAGAGATTTCGAGGCAAAGCAGTTTGAAGAATTTGAAACTTTCAGGCTTGCCGATGCTCCGCAGAAAACAAGGATAATAGATACCGCCGACGGAAAGAAGGAAGTGCTCGAGGAAGCGCTTAAATTGTCCACCGGAAAAAGCTATCATATCCGTTTTTATTTTGAGCTGGGAGATGAAGCCCTTTACGGAATGGGACAGCAGGAAAAAGGATTTGCTT
>DFKZ01000095.1:0-19929 GCA_002373975.1 Lachnospiraceae bacterium UBA3632
CAACTATGATCAATATGATCTCCACTGTTCCCATTCCTTCTTCATCACTTATCAGATCTTTAAAACCTCTGCATTCCATATACCCAATCCTCCTTTTTGCGGCCCTTCACGAGCCCTTTTCCGATGCTATAGATTCATTGACGTAAACGCCGGTAACAGAATCATTATCATCACCACAAGTAACATAAGTACCATCGGAAGCAGCAGTTTTGTAACCGCTTCCTCCCCAAGTTTTCTGCAGTTTTGCATTTTCTCCGCAACTGCACTATCCGCCTCCGCCCTCAGTCTTGACAGAAGATCTGCGCTTCCTTTTTTAAGGTTTTGCCCAAGCAGACCGGCCATCCTTATATATTCCTGAAGCCCTGTTCTTTTGCCGAATCTCTCATACCCTTCTTCTTCCGATATTCCGCTTTTTAATTCCCGGCAGGTAAATATCATCTCCGAGTAAATGGGATTATCATCCGGGGCTCCCCCTGATGCGATCTTAAAAAAAGCGGCTCTTACTGTCATTCCTGCACCGATATACAGGATCATTTTCTCTATCACATCAGGATATGCCCTTTTCATCTTTTTCTTCTTTTCTTCCACCTTCGCAGCCAGATCCTTGTCTGACATAACAAAAATGATCATGCCGACTGCCAATACCCCTGCAAAAACAAATGCGCTGTAATCCTTAACACTTTTTTTCCACTCGATCGGCTGCCCCTCATATTCCTCAGGTATCTTCCATATCCGCGATTCCCTGGATGCCTCCTCGGAATCTTTCAGCAGTTTTTCGAGAGCATAATGTATTTCTTTGCTTCCCGAGTAGTCTCTTGGTTTAAGAGTAAGAAAGAATTCTTTTTCAAATACTGACTCCATATACCTTACTGAGGCTTTAAGAATTACCTGGCATTCTGAGTCCACCTCAGTAACTGCTCCGCTTCCCGCTGCTACAAGCCCTGTGTCCGAACTGCTCCATTCCACCGAAAAGGGATAGCCTTTTACTGAAGATACAAGATCCACATCCTCTGTAATCTGATCAAAAGACTTGTTCCCTGCCAGCAGTTTCTTTCCAAGCAGATCGTAGAATTCAGGAAGTATAACTTCGATTTCTTCGTCGGTGAGACTTTTGGGATTAAGCTGCAGAGATATCGGATCTCCCGAGTCATCTATCGATGCTTCGAGGTCGACGGATATCGGATCACCCGCAAAGTCTTCTCTTGTTATAGTTCCGTCTGCTAATTCCCCGGCGCTGCTGTCACTTTTATACTTAAGACCTGCTGCCAGCACAGCTCCTACTATTATCACAGCCAGCGAGAGTGATATTTTCCCGACGACATATTCCCTGTATAATTCCGGTATATTATCACCGGGATTAAGTTGCTCAAGAGACGACGTTATCCCTTTTGGCGCCCCGGGATCCAACAGGTTCCCATCCCTTTTTCTGCTTACTATTTTTTCTTTCACCAGCAGAATCCCAAAGGAAATCCTGTCCAGAACTCCCATTATCCCTTTTCTGTACATTGGTCCGTCTCTGCTTCTCGAAATAAAATACAGAATAATACATGCTGTAACCAGTGCCCCCGCGATATAATACATTCCTCTCCCCCTTTACATTTCCTTTTCTATTTTTCCCAGAATACGATCGCCGAGAAAATACGCAAACACATATAGTGCCAGGCAGCCGCTCATTATCATTATTCCGTTCAGATTGCCGTACAGGCTGTCAAAATATCCCCTGTTGGAAAAACCTATATATAAAAGGATCGCAAATGGAACTATCTTCATTATATTTTGCTCCATTCTTCTTCCGCTCAGCACTGTCTTCATTTCGGACCTTATATCAATTTGTCTTGTAATTACTTCCGTGGATGTTTTTATTATCTCAGGCATGCTTCCTCCCCTCTTTTTTGCTATTTCAAACACCTGTGAAAACTGTTCTATATGCTCGCTTCCGGAACGTTTTGCAAGGCTTTCAAGGAGAGTTTCCAGCGGAATATTCATTTCAAGGCCTCTTCGTATCAAGGCCAGCTCGTTTACTATAAAAGCCTCTTTACCATAAATCCTTATCATATCAGCTTCACTTTCTCTAAATGCATTTTCAACAGCGTAGCCTGCCTTCATTGAAGCCGAAACAGAAGCTATACATTCTTTAAATTCATCTTCCAGTATCTCTCGGTTCTTTTTGATCCTGTCTCTTCGTTTGCAACGGTAAAAAAAGATCCCAACAGCGATCATAGGTATCATTGCTATCGCGCTTCTGTAGAAAAAGTATGAAAGCATCACCATTATTCCCACAGATTCAGCTATAGCTATCAGTCTCTCACCCTTTTTCCAATTTGGAAGGTGATAATCCGGGAATCTCTGTTCGTCCTTTCCACTCGTTAACCTCTTTTTCACTAATTCCGGCAGACTTAAGTTTCCCTGTTTCGCAGAGTTTTTCTTTTCGGATAAGTTTTCCGATAACTTTTCCTTCGAGGGAACTTCCCTGCTCTTCAAATCCAAATAATTCTTTTGTAACGACCTCTCCGTTTTCATAACCCAGCACCTCGGATATTTCCAATACTTTGCGCGATTTATCTCTCAGTCTCCCCAGATGAACAATGATATCAAGCCCTGATGCTATCTGTTGTCTTATCGCCGCAAGAGGAAGCTCCGCCCCCATCAGGACCATGTTCTCAAGCCGGGTTAACATATCCCGCGCACTGTTGGCATGACCCGTCGACATACTTCCGTCGTGTCCCGTATTAAGACATTGAAGCATGTCAACAGCCTCCGCCCCTCTTACTTCTCCGACTATGATCCTGTCAGGACGCATACGCAAAGATGATCTTATGAGGTCTCTTATGGTGATCTCCCCGCACCCCTCAACATTACTGTTTCTCGTTTCAAGTCTCACAAGATTCTCTATTCCCTGAAGCTGAAGCTCGGCGCTGTCCTCGATGGTTATCACTCTCTCATCACCGGGGATGAAACTTGACAGAACATTTAAAAAAGTAGTTTTTCCGCTTCCGGTTCCTCCGCTTATGAATATGTTATATTTGGCTCTCACTAACAGCCGAAGAAACCCCGCTGCCTCCGCTGTGATCGAACCGGTAGTTTCCAGATCATCCATTGTTATCGGTTTGTCAGGGAATCTACGTATTGTCACAATTGGTCCGTTCAGAGCGATAGGGTTCATTACTATATTTACCCGGGCTCCACCCACAAGCCTTGCGTCAACTATGGGAGAAGCCTCATTTACCACTCGGTTACAGCCTGCTACTATCTGTTGTATTACATCCCTCAGTTTCTCTTCACTTTCAAATCTCTGTGCTATCTTGTTAAGTTTTCCCGCACGCTCGACAAATACATTGTCCGGACCGTTTATCATGATCTCGGTAACTGACGGATCGTCTACAAATTCCTGCAGTATATCAAGCCGCCTGAGGGAGTCAAAGACTTCCTTATTGAGCTGTCGTCTTTCTTTTACGGAGAGAAGTGATATTTCCCTTGTTTCCAGAAACACCCTGTCGATCACTTCTTTCACTTCCTCATCCGAGAAATCTCTTCTGAAATCCAGGCTATTTTGCGTTTTTGTCTTGATTTCCCTACGTAATGTTTCGTAGTCAGGCATCATATACCTCCGATTCCTTCAGTTTCTTTCTTACAAATTCAGCCAGTTCTCCCCTTGAATACAGCTCGATTGATGTGGGAAGATAGTGGAACTTGGGAAAGACGAATTTTACTGTTTTTTCAAGAACATCCCCGTATTCATAGTCCGTGAGCATGCTTTCATACTGCATCATTTTAAGCTGAGCGAAGGAATCCTCCCTTTGAACGGTAAAAACTCTGAAACAAGCCCTGAGTATATCCGTAAGGCCTTGAAGACTGTCTGTAAGATCCATGACCACGTAATCAAACATGTCTGATTCATTTATCTTTTTCAAAAGACTCATCCACTCTTTCCCGGAAATAGAGATAATGTTTTGCCCATATCTCATGGGTGGAACAAACACCGTTCCGCTTACCTGTTTGATCACCGTCTGAAAATGCAGCTTGAATTTATCCATGTCGGAATTCAAAAAATATACAAGATCGGCCAGATCCATCTCTCCTTCTCTTGCAATTATCTCCGCCACTCCGGTATAGTGTTCAAAGTTGAGATAAAGGGTCCTTCCGTTACCTGAAAGGAGCTCACACATCGTTATGGCAAAGGTGGTTTGAAGAGATCTTTTTACAGGGGAATAAACCCCTATAAATTTTGTTTTATTTCCGCCTCCGATCAAAACGGCTTGTTCGCCTGCAATTTCTATATAAACCTGCAAAAGGATCTGCAGCACACTTTCCGCTGCCTGATATTTATCTATGCACTCTTTGGTATCTTCCGGACTGAATCCGGATTCGTTCAAAATGACTGTTTTTTCACTGTTTAGAGATTTAAGCCTTTCGGTGTAGGATCTTTCCGATACCACAAGCAACGAAATCTTTTCCCCCTTCTCCTCCCTTAATAGTGACAGTTCATCGGAATATGCCCTTATTTTCCAGGGAATCCCCTTGTGATTCTTTATAAAATCCGACATTTTTATCGAGTATTCTTCCTCCTTGTCGAATAAGACAAGTACTGCTTCTTCTCTGCTCAATAGACACCTCCCCAATGAAGCACCGCGCTTATCAGTATCGGTCCGCTCATGGCTATACCGGCTCTGTGCCTCTCTTCTTTTTCGCGTATATACATCTCTGCATCTTTCTTAACAATGATGCCATTCAAATAATTTCCAAAATAAGCGAATCTCCTGCCAATTCCGTGCGTTCTTATGATCCTTATCAGAGCCGGTACTGCTGAAACCACAAATGTTATGATCACAAATATTGCCGCATCCTTCCCGGAAAAGAAACCGCTTGATACTGAGATCAGCTTCACATCTCCGCCTCCAAGCATTCCAAGACGGAAAAGCGGAAACAGGATCAGTGTCACTATTACAAGGTTTATATAGTATTCAGATAAACCCTTCCAACCCGACATATAATATCCGTATAGCATTCCCAATCCCCATATCCCCGCCGGAATCATATTGGGAATCCTTCTCTCGCTATAATCCCAAAGACAGGCAATACCCAAAAAAGGGCACAAAAATACCATAGCTTCTCTCCCTCCTGATCAAAGTTTTAATGGTTGTAATTTCCGGATGAATCATCCGACGATCTAGAAACCGATACGGACAGAATTTTGAATTGCAAAATCTCTGCACTGCCCGTCTGAATGTAAAGCTGATTATAGACACCGGTTTTGTTTTATGCAAGCAGTTTTTTAATTATTTTTTTATTTCGTGAAAAATGACGGCGTTTTAAACCATTCATAACACATAAAAAGCCCCGATCCCATATTTTTAAAGGATCGGAGCTTTTGTGATTTTGCATAAAAACGAGAAATTTCGTACCTGTTTCAACTTATGATTATGCCGAGCGTATTAAGTTGTTTGCAATCTATGCTCCGGCATGACCCTACACAAGGTAACCTCTTCCCGCATTGGTACTGAGGCTTTCGATCAGATCATCCTTACCGTACGTGAGGCCGGCATATACTGTCTGTGAATTTCCCATTACAGGTCCTCCGGGATTCTTATCCACGATCTTTGAATATGCATCGCGCAGAGGTCTTATCACTCTCGCCACTTCATCAAGCACAGTTGCATCACGCTTTGCCTGACTCACGGCGATTCTTCGTATACAGAAATCATAGAGCATCCTGAGTTCATCTGCCGGTTTATATTCCATGTGAAGACTTTGCATCAGCTCGCTTATGCAGCCCTGAATTTTAGAGATAGCTTCGGTAAAATCCGAAGGGTCATGTCCATCATCCAGAGCAATGGATGCTTCCGCGATATAATCAAGCGTCATATCGTAAAGGATCACTATCATCTCTGTTGAATTAGCCTGTGTTATACGTCTGGTATAAGCCAGTTTTTTTTCTTTATCCATTTCTTATCTCTCGTATATGATCATTACTGAAGCAGCTGAAGAACCTGTGAAGGGCGCTCATTGGCCTGTGCAAGCACCGACGTTCCTGCCTGAACGATCACATTGTACGTGCTGTAATTGGTCATCTCTTCTGCCATATCCACGTCCATTATACGGGAATATGCTGCGGTCATATTTTCTTCTACCACACCAAGGTTTTCGGTAGTCGATTCGAGTCTGTTCTGATATGCTCCGAGCTTGCCTCTTACGCTGCTGAGAAATGCAGTTGCTCCCTTAAGCCTGTCTATCGCGTCATGAGCTTTTTCCTGTGATGTTACATCAAGTCTGGCTATGCCCAGATTACCGAGAGAGATAGCAGGTACTTCTACGGGAATGACCTGTCCCTCATTGGATCCAACCTGTAATCTCATGGGACCTATTCCGGTGCATGATACGTTAAAATCTGCCGCAGATCCTGCCTTTGCATTTCCATCGTCATCAAAAACAAGCTTCTCATCTATGGCGAATACCATCTTAAATCCGTCAGCCCCGGTAGCCGTGATGTAGTTGTCCATCATGGATACATTAAGATCCTGCACGGGATTGGTACTCGGTTTAGGTCCGGTAATTGTCAGATTTGCTTCAAAGCTGCCTGTCTCAGCATTTATAACGCTCCACTGAAGTCCGGCTATAGTATAATCCCCGGACTGTACATCAGAACCATAGGAGCTGACCTTGATATCATTATTGTCGGTATACGCTTTGTAGTCGAAATTACCGTCAAGAAGGTTCTGCCCGTTGAACTGTGTACTGTCAGCTATTCTCTGGATTTCCTCCTTGAGCTGATCTATTTCTTTCTCTATTATTTCTCTGTCCTCTTCGGTGAGAGTTCCTGTTGCAGCTTTCGTCGCAAGCTCAGTCATGCGGTGGAGCATGTCGTGCACTTCGTTCATAGCTCCATCAGCTGTTTCTATAACGGATATTCCGTCATTGGAGTTTTGCTTTGCCACTCCGGTTCCCACGATCTGGGCATTCATGCGCTTGCCCATAGCAAGTCCTGCTGGGTTATCCTTTGCATTATTGATCTTTAAACCTGAGGAAAGTCTCTCGATAGATTTTGAGAGTGCATTATTGCTGTTTGTGAGCGTGTTATTCGCAAGCATAGCTGATACGTTGTAATTGATCCTCATACGGACTCCTTTCATTTGGCCAAGACAGTCTTACTGTCTTCAGTCACGGAAGATTTCTCCTGCTGTGCTTAAGAAAACTTTTGCAGCACAAAGCAGAATCCTGCTTTCAGATCCGTCTGAATTACTTTCCTTCGCATCCTTGCTCCGGTTTGCTCTATTAGAAAGCGGATGACCGCCTTTTTGCGAATCTCTGCTGATAACAGGAGTTTTTGTCAGGGAAACATCTTTGAAATCCCCATCCCTTACCAGCGACTCATCAAATATATCGGCAAGACTCTGCAGTTTCTTAAGTTCAGAATCCCCATTTTTAACGATATATCCCTCAAATATCCCATTAGATATTCCGAAATGACCTTCTATCTCGGTGTCCCCGCCAAATACCCTTATGGACATATTTGCATCTTCTCCCACGGAGCGCAGAGATATGTGCACCTTGCTCATCTCTCCACCCATTTCCATAGGGATGATATAGTCTCTGTCAGACGTATTCGAAGAATTCGACACTCTTGTCATAAGCCCGAGCTGCTTTCCTGCAAGGGACATTGCTTTTACATCCAGATAGCTCTCTGCCCTTAATTCAAGTTCTTCCGCGATTTCCTTTACGCTGTCGGCTGCATCTTCATATTCCCTGTCAAAATCATCCTCAGGAAGGTCCTCTATCAGTCTTCCTGAAATACTCTTTATCATACTAAGCGGGGATTTCTGTCCGTCCACAGTTGTCCGGTTTTTATCCGAAAGCTTTTTCTCCTCCCTGATAATATCCTCATAAAGATTACTTCCACTGTTTAAAAGGTGCTCTGCCGATCTCAAATTGTCCGCGCTCTTCGGTATCCCGTTATCATCAAGGAGCTGCGCTGATTCCCTGCTCACCGATGCCGTCTCTCTCAGGTCCTCGGCTTCCGCATATAATCTTTCCGCCTCAAAAGCTTTTCCTATCTGATCCGTGATCGAAGCAGCTGTTTTAATGATATCTGTGCGTCCACCGAATTCTTCGTCGATCCTGACATCAACTCCTTTTAGTCTTTTTGTCCGCGCTGCGGACAAAAGATTCTCAAAAGAAAGCTTTGCCTGCTCTCCGATCACTGCACCTATGACAGCTCCGTCATCTTTTTCTATCTGGTGTATCAACCGGTATATTCCTATATAGGATTCTCTTTCCTCCGGAGTGATATTATCCTGTCTCTCCAGACCGTAAAGGAACTCGCTGTAGCTTTTTGCGTCCGTATTTTGCTGCTCGCTGTCTTTGCCCTCAAAATATAGATTTAACTCGTCAAAGTTCTTTTCCAGCGGATTGATCCCATCCCTTATCATATTCAATACAGCCGCCGGATTCATCTTCTCTATCACGCCACGGACTTTCATATCAGCATTTGATATTATTTCCACGCTCTCTGCGCTGATGGGACTGTTGTTATATCCGAGTATCCTTATTGCCCTCAGGCTTTGTTCATCAGTATTTATCCCAAGTTCCTTAGCCAGAGATTCCGCATTTGAAAACGCCTTGCGTATGTTGTCTCCGAGATCTGCACGCGGTGCTGTCATCAGTGCTTCATAGCTTTCTCCTGCTTTAACATATGTATCCCTCAGAGCCAGACCGCTTCTGTGAAATTCCCCGAGATCGATATCCTCAGCGCTTCTGAACGTAAATAGTCCAAGGTTAGCAGCCGGTATCGCTTTAATCTCATCGACAGAACGTACAGTATCTTTCATAAGGCGGTAGCTCTCTACCGCTTTATCTTCGCTATCCCTAATGTCGGGGAAATACTTCGCCGCAACCTGCTTTTCTGCTTCCTTTAACGCCTCAATAAACTCTTCCATCGGTGCGGTATCGATAGCATAGTCGCTCTTTAATAGCTTTATATTTACTTCTGCCGTCATGGAAAGCCTTATTTCTTCAAGCTGTCTGCGCGAAATAATGCTATCTGCGGAATTCTTATCATATATTTCTTCCGAGAAGTAATACATCTCCAGATTAATGGCCTTCTCGATAATAGATTCTCTTTCTTTCAGACTCGCACTTATAGGGTTTTTACCTTCATCTATGGCATTTGCCACTACTCCGGCAAAAGATTCTTCATCCTTCGGAATCTTTTCCGATGAAAGTATCCCGTATTTTTCTATATTCTCATCTGATACCGGTAATCCTTTGTCCAACAGCCACTGGGCAGTCTTCATTTTCTCTTTGAATACGTCATCCGAAATATCTTTACCCGCTCTGATGATATTTTCAACCTGAGTCTTAAGCTTGGCATTTTCAGGATCTTCAAGCTTCACAACATCCCTCACCACGTCTGCTGTGGCTGCGGTCCCGCTACTTTCAGCAAGATAGAGGCTCCACACGTCGGGTTCAAGTTCATTCTTTATGATGTAAGCAATGTCCTCATCCGAAGGATCCTCCAGATTGTTCACAAGATCCCAGGCAGCCTTTATATCTTCAATATTCTCATTCGTCAGCGGAATATCGGAATTCGACAGACTTTCGGAGATACTTCTTGCGAGAGTTTCGCTACCCAGAGCTTTGGCCAGAACTTCTCCCTTAAGGTCGTTATTATATCCGACTATCACTTCACCGCTTTTAGCCACCTCGGCTTTTATGCGATCCTGAATGGTTACCACTTCATCAGGATCCATCGTATTGTAATCAAACCCTTCTTCCTGAGCTTTGGCATAGTCCTCTGCAGACATGGTATTGGAGAGAACTGTTCTGTAATCCTGCGCTACACCGTTATCTACGGCGCCTGCTTCCAATTGAAGCTCGGTTAAGCTTTTTCCGCCCTTTATTCTTTCTCCGGAGCCGGGAAGTAAATCGCTTCTTAACCCATTAATACCGCTTCCGAAGTCAATCATAACAGAGCTGTTGTTTCTGACAGCCTTTTCTCCATGCCCTGTTCTATCCTGCGCCTGAGGGATGTTTTTACTCTCGTAGTTTGAAATATCCTGATTTGAGAAACTGATCTTCATTAGACAAAATACCTTTTTCTATACTAGCCGTAACATTTATCATGAAATACCTGATCATTTACGATACAACAAAACAAGATGAGCTTTCACTCATCTTGTATTTCGGTTTAAGATCCTTTTTTCTTAACCACCTTTATATGCAGTTTATCCTTGTTGGATTCACAGAACCTCGTACAGGTATATGAAATATGTATATTCGGGTGCATCAAAAATCTTGCAAAGCCTGTATCCTTTTTCTTCCGCTCCGACTATTTCACCTGCGGCAAGCAGGTATTTGCAATTAATCTCCTTTAACGCATCCGTGTCCAACTCCAGATTCTTAAATGATGGATATGTATATTTTGAAAGAAACGGATTTCCCGTATATTCGGACGAAAACAGATAACATCGATTTCCCCATTCGTCAAAATACTGTTTGTTATAATCATTTTTTTCCAATTCACGTGCTATCGCTTTTCGAAATTTGTGTTTGTACTCCAAATCATAATTTGTGGAGTACCCATCTACCGTGTAAAACCCATTAAATACTGCAACTGCAGGCTCTAATCCAAGATTTCCCACTCGATACTCATTCTGATCACATCCTGTTTCTTTTTTAATATAATCCGCTACTTCCTTATACTCTTTTTCTGAAAAAAATGCTTCCCATGTAAGCCCATTTGATTCTTTTCTAAATAATTCCAAAGCGTTATCCTTAAAAACACTTTGCTTAGCTACTATAAACAAAATGGGGAGTGCTATAGCTACTGCC
The DNA here is from genome assembly GCA_002373975.1 of Lachnospiraceae bacterium UBA3632. Classification (GTDB taxonomy): domain Bacteria; phylum Bacillota; class Clostridia; order Lachnospirales; family Lachnospiraceae; genus AC2028. Next base: position 10,825 of record DFKZ01000095.1, read on the forward strand.
AATATCTCCTTGAAATATGGCCTTTTTACTATCATACCCACTATCGTCAACACTACAGCAAATGCTGTGTACCACAAAACAGGCAGTAACCACTCAAACCTGTCAAATTGAAAAGTCTTTAACATCCCACTCATCTTTGATACTGTTTTTACTACAACTTCTGAATGTGATATGGCATGTATTAACGCAAAAAGAATGGACATTCCCAATAGGATGATCAAGTAACGAAACTGCTTTCTCACACCATCATCAACATGGCTCTTTTTTATTAACATATATATAAGCAATCCAAACAACAAACAAACTGATACTATAAGAATATACTGATGTAAACTTGGCGCTTCCACTGTTCCTCGAAAAAACGAATTCCATAACGCTTCAAAAAATGGATAATTAACCTTTACGGCTTCCTCTCTATGTGAAACGAATGAACCAGCCGGCCTGATAATCATCAAAACCAGTTTATAATTGGTGATCATATATACAAATGCAAGTTCTATAATACCTATAATATTGTAAATAAAACTGACCTTGGCTACCTGTTTTTTTCTAACCCTGAAAAGGATAACCATAGAATAGCAAAACCACAAAACCAAAATTGCGTAGCCTGTTAAAAAAACAGATGATGTTATACCAAAAAGGAAAATAACAACGTAAGAACATACAAGAAAACTAACCGGAGGTTTTTTATCTTCTTCTCCACGCGTACTGAGCCCCAAAATAATGTATAGAACCAACGGTATTCCATATATGGTTAACCCCCAAACGGGGTAAATTGGGAGAAACACAAATGCTAATGATGAAAGAAACGACGATAGTTCATCGTTCGTTACTTTTTGTAACCAAATATACATTCCAAAGAAACCAACTATAGATACCAACAGTTGGTTGATCAAGTATGCATACAGCGGTTTCATCATTACATACAAAAGAGTTGTTGCATAAGAAACCGGAGGAAGCGAACGAGTCGGGATTCCGTTTAAAATCTCGTAATAAACCTGCTCGCCTGAAAAAAAATGTCTAGATGCCAAAATATCAGATATTATCGTTATATCTAGCTGATCTCTGACAGGGATGACACTTCCCCCTCTAAGAATAAAAAAGGGAATATTGGCAATTAATACTAAAATCAGTCCTATAATTAAATATATTCTTTTCTTTGCCTTGAAAATCATTGACTATTATATCCCTATTATTCATCCGGCACGTCTTTTATTTTCCTTTAGAATTCATAAACCAGAGCGGTATACGGCGTCATGTCGACTTTTATCGAATTCTTTTGGAATCCGCAGGGTACCTTGTCCGAATGGATTTCCTCCGGTGCCTTGTTCCCCCAGCCTGCATATTTTTCCTCATCGGAATTAAGAACCAGCTTGTATTTCTTATATTTCGGGACCGGAACAATGTAATTATCCCACCTGATGGGTGTCATGTTCACGATAAACAGCAGATTCTTTCTGTCGTTTTCATCACGGCGCACCCATGAATAGATGCTTCTGTCCGCATCATCGGCATTCATCCACTCAAAGCCTTTCCAGCTGTTGTCGATCTCGTAGAGGCAGGGATAATTCCGATACATCTCAAGCAGATCCTTCACATACTCCTTCATGCCGGAATTGAACTTTTCACCGAGCAGGAACCAGTCAAGCTCTCTCGCCTCGCTCCATTCTCTCTCCTGTCCGAAATCCTGACCCATGAAAAGAAGCTTCTTTCCCTCATGTCCGAACATATAAGTGTATCCCAGCCTGAGATTTGCATACTTATCAATCGGATATCCGGGCATCTTATTAAGCATGGAGCATTTGAGATGTACCACTTCATCATGTGAAAGAGGAAGGATATAATTCTCACTCTCGTTATAAGTCATTGCAAAAGTAAGTGCATGGTGATTTCCTTTTCTGAATACCGGGTCAAGCTTCATGTACTCGCAGAAATCATGCATCCAGCCCATGTTCCACTTAAATGCAAAACCAAGGCTCTCATCGTCTCCGATGGGTCCCGTAACGCGGGGCCAAGCGGTAGACTCCTCGGCAATGGTAAGGAATCCGGGATATGTTCCTCTCACAACCGAGTTAAGATGATGGAAGAACCCGATTGCTTCCAGGTTCTTGTTCCCGCCGTATTTATTGGGCACCCACTGCCCATCCTTCTTTCCGTAATCAAGATACAGCATGGATGCGACCGCATCAACGCGTATTCCGTCCACATGGAACTCTCTCAGCCAGAACAGGACATTGGCGATCAGGAAGTTTGAAACCTCCGGCTTGGCATAGTTGAATATCTTTGTGCCCCAGTCCGGGTGTTCACCGAGCCTCGGATCGGGATGTTCGAAAATGCAGGTTCCGTCAAACTCTGCCAGTCCAAATGCATCGGTTGCAAAGTGTGCAGGTACCCAGTCAAGAATAACACCGATATTATTCTTATGAAGTTCATTGACAAGATACATGAAATCCTTAGGAGTTCCGTATCTCGATGTCGGAGCATAATACCCCGTCACCTGATATCCCCAGGATCCGTCAAAAGGATGCTCCGCGATACCCATGAGTTCGATATGGGTATACTTCATTTCTTTCAGGTACTCAACGATCCTTGTGGCAAATTCTTTATAATTATAGAAGCCATCCTCGGTTCCGTTGGGATGTTTCATAAAGGAACCTATATGGCACTCATAGATTGCCATGGGCTGACGGTTAATATCTTCGATATCCCGACGGTCTCTCTCCTTTATCCAGCTTGCATCTTCCCACTCAAACCCTTCCATGTCGGCTACAATCGAAGCCGTTCCCGGCCTGAACTCAGCCTGATTCGCATACGGATCTGCCTTATAGAGCATTCTCCCGTCTGCGGCGTGGATTAGATACTTGTACATTTCCCCCGGCCCGATATCCGGAACGAACAGCCCCCATATTCCTATATCCCCCAGCTTGCGCATATAGTGTGAGCTTCCGTCCCATCCGTTGAAAGAACCCACCACACACACATCCAGGGCATGCGGTGCCCACACCGCAAAATAAACTCCCTTTTTTCCGCCCTCAACGGAAACATGCGCGCCCAGCTTTTTGTAGATGTCATAATGTGTACCGTTTCCGAAAAGGTACATATCATCCTTTGTTATCTCAACTTTTGCTTTCTGCTTAGCCGGTACCTTTTGTTTAGTAATAGCAGTTTTCCCCGATACTTTCTTTTTTGCGGTTTCAGCACTGCCGCTTTTCTTTTTTTCTGCCATTCTTCTATCCCCTTTTCTTAACGCAGAGGTCCTTACCTGAAATCAACCTCTCCCAAGATTATCATATCCTCTTCATCATAACGCTTTCCAAGTAAAATATCAAAGAAGTGTTTAAGATTTTTCTTCTTAACATTCTTAATAGCATTATCTACGATCTCACGCACTTCAAGAACATTTACGGAATGTGTTGAAGTCTGACGGAGTGTGATCTGAGTATGTAACCCCAGCATACCCATCTCATCTATGGAAAATTCCTTTTCATAAGCATACTTGACTGCGAAATTGGCAAGTTGCTCCGCCGTGAGAGGTTTTACATTCATCCTTGCATTAAAGATCGGCGAAAGCTTGGGTGAACGGGCAAAAAGCTTTTCCATGTTTCTCTCGGTATCGATAAGTGTAACAATGATCCCGAGATTTTCCTGATCAAGGTTTTTGTACAGATCTTCAGCTGTGCTATCCGACATATGATGAGCTTTCTCGATAATAAGTGCGCCGTTCGCAAGCTGCTTAATGATGTTGGACACTTTCTTGGAATTAAGCTTCTCGCCGCTGATCCTGGCAACCTTTCCGGAGAAATTGCTGTCGGACTGCTTAATATCCTTAAGTAACGCTGTTGCAAGATCTGAAGTGTCAGTTCCGTCTCCTCCGGTAAGTACTATATTGCCGGTATAAGATGCCATGCTGACACCGTCGAGAACAGCGATCAGCTGGCGTCTTGCACTTTTGCTCTGTATGAAAGGTCCGAAAAGCTCTTTTTCCTCCGGAGTAAGTTCCCTGGCAGGTTCGGCATCATCATCTTCTTCTACTGTCTCACCGCTATGAGCCTTCTTTGCCTCTTCAACCTTCTTTTCGTAATATCTCTGAGATCTGTTTTCCTCCTCTTCGGTTTTCTCCTCGGAACTTTCCACGGAAGCCTCTACAGGTTCAGGCTCGGATTCCTCCGCATTGTCCTCAAAGACCTCCTGATACTGATCGGTGTATTCTTCCTGCTCTCCGGTCTCTTCTCCGTTTCCGGTCTCTTCCGAAGGCTCCTCTATTTCAGTCACTTCCTCGGTCTCAGCAGTAACCGATTCGTCAGGAATCTCATCAGAATAATCTGCTTCCAGCTCGCTTTCGTAGTAAGGTTCTTCTGCAGGGGCTGCGCTCTCTCCCTCCATGACGATCTCTGCATCTTCGAGAGCTCTTTCCTCGGTCAGTCTCCTGGCTGCGGCTTCCTCAGCCTCTCTCTCGAGAGTTTCCAGTACACCGTTTAACGCGGCTTCCTCAAACTCGTTGAACAGCTCTCCGGTCTGCTGCCTGAACTGCTCCCGGTAATTCCTGCGGTTGATTTCCTCATGCTCGCGTTTCATGCGGCTCCACTCAGCCATAACATCATTAATGCTCATCTGACCGGTGATCTGTTTTATCGGCTGAGGGGTCTCCGGAACCACTATTCCCAGCTGTCCGTCACCTTCCTGTGTCATAACCTCAGCAAGGGGCTCGGGCGGCTGCGCGGAAATAGCCTCATCCACTTTCACCGAATCTATTTCGACAGTATCGGAAGCATACATCGGTGCAAGTATGGATTTTGCTATCGAGGCTTTTTCGGAATCGTCTTCTCCCGCGTCTTTGGTATCTATGGTCCTGTCTTCCGATATATGCTCTGTGTCCTGTTTTTCTTCTTTTATCTCATCTGAAGCTGTTCCCTCGGATATACTTTCTGCTATTTCTGCTGTCGGTCCCTCTGTTTTCTCCTCCTTTATATCCTCTTGTCCGGCTTCCTTGCTTTCTTTTGTGCCCGTTTCCCTGTTGCGGAGCTTATCGGCCACGGCTCCCAGATACTGGGTATAATCGGATACTCCCTCTGCCTCATTCTCGCCTTCGTTCTCATTTTCGGAGAATTCTTCCTCTACCGCCTTATCCCATGCATGGGGATCAAAATCTATATGAGGAGGCATATCATCATCTGAACCGGGAATCTCTTTGGTATCAGACTGAAGTATGGTCTTTTCATCCATCTGTCCGGGGATCTTCTTGGTGCTGGCTCCTATGATATGCTGCTCATAGCTTCCGACTTTGATCTCGCCGGTAACCCCGTTTTCAAGAACCTGTTGCACTCCCTGGGCGAGCTCTTTCTGAAGATTTATAGTATTATACTCACCGACATCAACCGGCTTGACATTGATTTCAGGCTCCTGAGTCCCGGCATGATATACCTGGGTATGTCCCAGTGACAGAGCTGCTGCCTCAGCGGACATTTCAGGCTGAGGAGTCCCCGCTTTCTTGGATATATCGGGAAGAACGACCGTATCTCCCCCTCCCTTTCCGTCGTCTCTTCGCGCACCTGCCACAACGGATTCTATACGTCTGTCATACATAGCCTGCTGCGCTTCCGTAAGCGGCTGGTGCAGCATCTTGAGCTCCATGGCCATGTCAACGTATTTTCCTTCTCCGAACCATGTGATAAGCTCGTCGCATTCCTCCACGCACTTCGTGGCCAATCCGACTCTGTGATAGTTATATGCCAGATAATACGCCCACTTATCCCTGTAATCACGTTTTTTTATTTCCTCAAGGACCTCGATCCTTTCCTCAAGGGATACTTCCTGCGCAACATAAATCTTATACTGCAGAATATAGCGACGAATATCATTCCCTGCAACCTGGCAAAACTCTTTGTATGTTGATATCGCCTGAATAGTATCTCCGGTGATCAGGTACAGATCGCACAGTGAATAAAGGATATCCTTACCGCCGGGATATCTGTCATACGCCAGTTGTAAAAGCTCTATTGCATCATTGTATCTCTTGTTGATCTTATACAGATCGCTGATGGTACAGAGGAAGGTAGACTTCTTTACTCTGGTCCAATCGATTGTATCGGCAATCTCTGCCGCCTTTTCGTATTGACTGCTTGAAATCAGATCCCTGATTTCATTAGCTCTCACTTTGTATTCATATTTATCCATTAATGCGAACCTCTGACCGGATAGTATTGCAAACTTAAATGATAAACCACAAGATATGTCCCCACAATCGGAATTATTGTACCATAACTTGTGGCTATGTGTCTATATTTAGCAGTTATTTCGCGCCAAAATATGACAAAAATGTTACGGGAATAAAAAAAGACCTGCTCCCCTTTAGAGCAGGTCGCTGAGTTCAGCAAACTGTGACAGAGTCAAAGCCTCGCCTCTTATTGTCGGAGAAAGCCCCATCTTTTCAAGAGCTTCGGCTACTTTTTCTTTATGTAGTCCGATGCCCGGGGCATTGCTTAAACCGTTAACAAGAGTCTTTCTTCGCTGATTAAACGATGCTCTGATCAGCGAGAACATCTTCTTTTCATCGGCAACGGTCACCGGTGGTTCGGCATACCTTTTCAATCGTATTACCGCGCTTCCCACTGTGGGACGCGGTATAAAGCAGTTCGGGGGAACATTCGCCACTATTTCCGGTTTGGCATAATACTGTACTGCCAATGAAAGTGCGCCGTAATCCTTCGTTCCGGGCCCCACCTGCATCCTGTCGGCCACTTCTTTTTGGACCATGATCGTAATGTTATCAAGCGGAACTTTGCTCTCAAAAAGTCCCATAATTATAGGCGTAGTGATATAGTAAGGCAGATTAGCCACCACTTTGATCGGTTTCCCGCCGTTTTTCTCGTCTGCGAGTTTTGCGATATCCAGCCTGAGAATATCTTCGTTTATTATCGTCACATTATCATATTCCGAAAGCGTCTCTTCCAGGATCGGTATAAGCTTGTCATCTATCTCAACCGCCACCACTTCCCGTGCCGCTTCAGCAAGGTACTGCGTCATGGTTCCAATCCCGGGTCCGATTTCAAGGACCATATCTTCTTTGGTCACACCTGCAGCAGATATGATCTTATCAAGGACATGGGTATCTATCAGGAAGTTTTGTCCGTATTTTTTCTGAAAACGGAAATCGTACTTCTTAATAAGCTCTATGGTGTTTTGAGGATTCCCAAGATTTGCCATTACAGATTTCCTTCACGTTATGAGGTAAAAAAAGCGTACCGCTCTGCGATACGCCCGCGCTTCCTGCGAGAATCGAACTCACAACTGACCCTTAGGAGGGGCCCGTTATATCCATTTAACTAAGGAAGCATTGTTTTTATCCGGTTCCTTTTGTCAGAATACTTCTTCAGGGAAATTGATATTCCCCTGAAGCCATATCACTCCTTTAAATCTTCTTCCGACCTTTGGCTCACCGAACAAATCTATTATATTGATAGCGACATCAAATGTCAAATCATTACAGTGAACAGACAGAATATATATCTGTTCTTCGGTTATATGATTGGTCACAAGCCTTACACCCACGATATCTCCGATGATAGTGTACTGATCGCATTCCACACCGTAGGGCATAAAGCATGTATCGACTATTGAATACACATCCTCGTTGCGCACACGCTTAGATATCATGTTATAAACATCCATATCCTCAAGAGTGAGGGTCTCTATGGCTTCCTCATCGCCCTCCTTGGCTGCCGCAAGCAGTCTGGCCCTTTCGGACATCTCTTTTCCAACATTTTCTTTCTCTTCCGGCATTTTATAGAGCGGGAGCAATACCGTTCCCGACACCGAGAGACCGGACAGTGTCACCGAAGTCCCTTTTATCGGCAGTCTTCCCATAGTCTGAGCTTTTATGTAGGGAATCTTGTTGCGCAGGTAGAAAATAATGGTTATCCCCACCTTCATATCGTCGCACACGCCGGCATAGGAATCCTCTGCAGCGTGTTTTTCCACCGTTACATCCTCATAAGAAGTAATCCCTGTACCTTCAAGGTAAGGGAAATAATAATCCAGATGGAACTTGTCGTCATCATCAAAGGTCCCGGAGGCTGTAATACCCATTCCCTCCGCATATTCGCGCGAAAAGTCCGCCACCATCGTCTCGTCCTTGGCGAGGGTGTAGCCCCGCTTTTCGGCCTTTCGGATGCAGTCCATCACTATTGCCTGTATTTCTTTTCTTGTTTTGTTGCTAAAGCCTATAGCCCTAAGATATCTGTGCACCCGGATCGTCCTTATCCTGCTTGGTTTTAAATGTTACATATAAAAAGACAGCGGCGGCAATTCCCATAAAGAGCATCATTCCGCCGAAACATGCCATGAGCAGGGCGATCTTTCCGTAGTTATTCTCAAGGGTCATATTCCACTTTACGTCAAACCCGATGAGAAGACCGCTAACGAAAAGACCTCCGCCCAAAACAGTAAACAAAAATTGAAACCCCATCACTACGGGTATCAGTAAATTCTTCTTCATTATTTAACCGGAAGAACCTTATCCTTACCTCCCATATAAGGCTGAAGAGCCTTGGGAACGTTGATGCTTCCGTCCTCGTTTACATTGTTCTCCAGAAGAGCGATGAGTCCTCTCGGAGTAGCAAGAACGGTATTGTTAAGAGTATGAACGAGATAGTTTCCGTTTGCCCCCTTTGTGCGGATACCGAGTCTTCTTGCCTGGGCATCCCCGAGGGTCGAGCAGGATCCAACCTCAAAATACTTCTGCTGACGAGGGCTCCATGCCTCCACGTCACAGGACTTAACCTTCAGATCTGCCAGATCTCCGGAGCAACATTCAAGAGTACGTACCGGGATATCAAGACTTCTGAAGAATTCAACGGTATAAGACCACATCTTGTTGTACCAGTCCATGGATTCCTCCGGCTTGCAGAGCACTACCATCTCCTGCTTTTCAAACTGGTGAACTCTGTATACACCCCTTTCCTCGATCCCGTGAGATCCTACCTCTTTGCGGAAGCAGGGCGAATAGGATGTCATCCTGATGGGAAGACTGCTTTCGTCAACAATCTGCCCCTTGAATCGCCCGATCATGGAGTGCTCCGATGTACCGATAAGATAAAGGTCCTCGCC
>DFKZ01000095.1:20004-27796 GCA_002373975.1 Lachnospiraceae bacterium UBA3632
CGCCCTCGATCTTGTACATCATCGCTTCCATTTCGGCAAAGCTCATTACTCCGTTAACGACACTGCTTCTGATCATGAATGGAGGAATACAGTAAGTGAATCCCTTGTCGATCATGAAATCACGGGCATAGCTTAACATCGCGGAATGCAGTCTGGCAGCATCACCGATAAGATAGTAGAATCCGTTTCCGCTCGTTCTTCCCGCCGCATCCTTGTCAAGTCCGCCTATTCTGTCAAGGATATCGGCATGGTAAGGAACCTCAAAGGAGGGAACCACCGGATCTCCGAACTTTTCTATCTCAACATTCTCCGAATCATCCTTTCCGATAGGAACGGAATCGTCGATAATGTTGGGGATCTTCATCATTATAGCGGTCACTTTTTCCTGCAGCTCCGGCTGCGCAGCCTCAAGCTCGGCGAGCCTTTTTGCATTGGCTGCCACCTGTGCCTTTAAACCTTCCGCTTCTTCCTTCTTGCCCTGAGCCATAAGAGCTCCGATCTCCTTCGAGATCTTATTCTTGGCGTTGCGGAGGTCGTCACCTTCCTGCTGGGTCTTGCGAAGCTGCTTATCCAGCTCGATGACTTCATCCACCAAAGGAAGCTTGTCATCCTGAAATTTCTTCTTGATGTTTTCCTTTACGATCTCAGGGTTTTCTCTCAGAAATTTAATGTCTATCATATTCTCTCCAATTTCTTCCGGTCTGTCAGAGGCCGGCAAATCATATTGATCTTTTATTCTCTGTTATTTGGGTATTTTAACTGACTTGGCTTTTTCAAGCGCCGTCTCCTCTTCTATTCCCAGCTCTACGTCACACTCTCCTGATCTGACTTCTTTCGAATAAATGTAATTGGTGGCGGAGGTGTGTACCGAATTCAATATAAATCCGTTATCTTTTTCATCAAGCATAACTATGACAAAACTCAGCTGGCCTCCCATCTGATCCAGCGCGTCATACTTCACAAGCGCTGTCTTCTGACAGGCCATGGCCATTCTTTTATAGAGAGTTTTGATATTTCCCTTATGCTGTTCTGTCGTGGACTTAAGATACTGGTTGTCCTCAATGATCTTTCCGATCTCTTCTTCGAGGCTTTCCGCGTCGCTTCCCATGCAGAATCTGTCGAGCCTTCCTGAAAGTTTCTTAACCTTCAACAGGTTTAATACATAAAGCACAATAAGGATTATCACCAGAACAGACAATCCGATGACAGCTATAAACAGATATCCGGGATCAAAGCTTTCCACATCTATCAGGGATCTCAATACATTGCTTTCCATCGCGGTTTATGCCTTTATCCTTTCAGTCTGTCCACTATCTTATCAAAATCATCATGGTTGAAAAACTCAATACTGATAGTACCGGTCCCGTTCCCTTTTCCGTTTATCACCACCTTGGTACCAAGAGACTTTTTGAGCTGTTCGGAAGTGTCATTATATATAAGCTGAAGTGTCTCGTCCGTTACGGGCTTTGGTTTAACCGGCTTGTCCATATTCTTGACAAGCTTTTCAACTTCCCTTACGCTCAGTTTCTCATCAAATGCTCTCTGCGCAAGCTCAAGCTGCTTTTCGGGATCCTCCACCGCAAGAAGCGTTCTCGCATGTCCCTTGCTGAGCATTTCATCAACGATCATCTGCTGCACTTCGGGGCAGAGCTTTAAGAGACGCATTGAATTGGCAATCTCGGGACGGCTCTTGCTGACTTTCTCGGCCACCTCGTCCTGAGTCAGATCAAACTTTTCGATAAGATCCTTATAAGCCTGAGCTTCTTCAATCGCATTCAGATCCTCTCTCTGAATATTCTCTATGATCGAAACCTCCAGGATCTCCTTCTCGGTGTAATCCCTGATTATTACGGGAATCTCCTTGAGTCCGGCAAGCTTGGATGCTCTCCATCTGCGCTCGCCGGCAATTATCTCGTAGTGTGACTTACGATCCTGCACAATAAGAGGCTGGATCACACCAAACTGCTTGATGGAGTCGGCAAGTTCCTGCAGCGCATCTTCATCAAACTTACGGCGGGGCTGTTCACGATTGGGTTCCACCATGGTGATCTTAACCATAGTCACCCCGTCCTTGACCGCAGTATCCCCCTGCACCGCTGCCTCTGCGGACGGCTTGTTTTTGCTTACCGGTATAAGAGAATCAAGACCTTTGCCTAAACCCTTTTTTGCCATTTTTACTTTCCCCTTTTTGTATTTACGATTCTTAACGATGTCTGTTGTGCTCTATGACTTCTTTTGCCAAAGCTCTGTAGCTTTCAGCTCCGGCCGATTTTGAATCATATACCGTGATGGGCTGGCCATAGCTCGGTGCTTCAGCCAGTCTGATATTTCTGGGTATCATCGTATCGTATATATGATGGCTGAGATTGTTCTTAACATTTTCCACTACCTGCTGCGAAAGATTTGTTCTTCCGTCATACATGGTGAACACCACTCCGTCAATATTAAGCTCGGGGTTCAGTCTGTCCCTAACCAGATTGATGGTGTGTATGAGCTGGCTCACTCCCTCAAGTGCGTAGTACTCGCACTGAATCGGCACGATAACACTGTTTGCCGCTGTCATGGCGTTTATCGTGAGCATGTTAAGCGAAGGAGGGCAATCGATGATGATAAATCCATATTCATCCGCAATATAATCCAGTTCCTTCTTTAATATGAAAGACTTGTCATCTCTGTCAAGAAGATCGACTTCCGCTCCCGCAAGGTTTACATTGGAGGGAAGAAGGGATACGTTTGTAGCCACATTTTTGATCAGACAGTCCTGCAGGGCACATTCTCCGAGAACCATCTCGTATATTGTATTTTCCAGTTCATTTTTATTAACACCGAAACCGCTCGTGGTATTTCCCTGCGGATCCATATCCACAACGAGGACCTTTTCACCCATCTCTGCCAAAGCGGCAGAAAGGTTGATCGAAGTGGTGGTCTTTCCAACACCGCCCTTTTGGTTGGTTATCGCAATAATCTTACTCATTTTTAACCCCTTAGTTCTGCTATAAATATTAAACGCAAATGCCGGCCTCCCGGCTTAAACAGCCTTTCTCGGCGCCGCTACATCTTTTCGCACAGTAGATTATATCACAATAAATTGGATGTGTCATAAAATTCTTGACCGCGGTTCTTCTCTTTTATCCTTATCTATGCTATATTCTTCCTATGCACATTATCCTTCACCAGCCGGAAATCCCGGCAAACACAGGAAATATAGGGCGGACATGCGTGGCGACAGGCACTTCGCTGCACCTGATAGAACCCATAGGCTTTCGGATCAACGAGAAAGAATTAAAGCGTGCAGGCATGGACTACTGGGACAAGCTTGACGTTACGCGGTATATTAATTACAATGATTTCCGCGAAAAGCACCCCGAAGCCGTCGTCTGGATGGCCACCACAAAGGCAAGGCGCACTTACTGCGATGTCAGCTTCGGCCCGGATGATTATATCATGTTCGGAAGAGAAAGCGCGGGAATTCCAGAAGAGCTCCTTGTCGAAGACGAGCCCCACTGCATAAGGATACCGATGGGACCGGATATAAGATCCCTCAACCTGGCAAACTCCGTAGCTATAGTACTTTATGAGGCCTTAAGGCAACAGGGATTTGCCGGACTGGAAAAACAAGGTAACTTGCATGAACTAAATTGGAATATGTGACGAAAAAGCAGAAAAGTAACGCACGCAATAAACAATTGCCGCGGATCAGTTGTTGACCCTCAGCTTGACAGGGCATTAAATACAGAAAGGAATTACTATGAAAGAAATCAATTTTACACCTCACGGCGTATGCTCAACCAACATTAAATTCGAACTGGATGATAATAATAAGATCCACAACCTTGTTTTCACAAACGGATGCAACGGGAACCTTAAGGCTATCGGAAAGCTCTGCGAAGGAAAAGACGCTTCCGAGATTTCTCTTCTTCTCGCAGGGAATGACTGCAAAGGCCGCGGAACATCCTGCGCGGATCAGCTTTCCAAGGCACTCTATCAGGCTCTCTCTCCTGCCTCGGTTTAACGATCATTCACCGGGTGTCACACATCTGTATGACCATCCGGATATATCTACAGCGGCTCCTTTGAAGGAGTACCTGCCTTTCGCGGGTATTTTCCGGGGGTCGCTTTTATTTTTTCTATGACCACAAGCGTCCTGTAAAGATCTGTTCCCGGGAGTGTAAACTCTTCACATTTTTCGATCCTTCCTCCCAGTTCGGAAACAGCATTTTCCGCTGCGGAGATTTCTTCAGATGTTTTTTCCGCTTTGTACGCAATAAACTTTCCGCCCACCCTTACATAGGGAAGGCAATATTCCGAAAGCGTCGACAGATTTGCCACCGCCCTCGATACGCACAAGTCAAAGCTTTCCCGCAGCTGTCCTTTTTTTGCGTAATCCTCCGCCCTTCCGTGAAGTGCTTCGATTCCTTTAAGCCCGAGCTCCTCTATCACTGTGTTTAAGAATCCGATCCTTTTATTGAGGGAGTCCAAAAGGGTGATCTCAAGCTCAGGGAAAGCTATTTTGAGGGGTATACCGGGAAATCCTGCTCCGGTTCCTATATCTATTACCTTCAGACCGTTTTTAGCCTGCGGTCCCTTTGACCCCTCCAAACCTTGTGAAACGGTTTCCGATATATCCATGCCTTTCACTATGGAAAGCGAATCCACAAAATGTTTTGTGACAACCTCGTCATATTCCGTGATGGCAGTCAGATTCATCACTTTGTTCCACTCCGTAAGGAGCTCATAATATTGCATAAACCTGTCATAGGCCTCACCTTCAAGTGTTATTCCCATATCCGAAAGGCTGCTTTCAAATCTGCTTATGTCGTATTTTCCCAATTGTTTATCCCTCTGCTGTGTTTCCCTTTTCAAAACTTTTCAATACTCACCGAAATATGTTGCATACCGTGATATGCTATGGTATTTTAATCTCGCGGCATGGTCAACACGGCTTGCTCACGGATTATTATACACAATTAATAGGAAAATATACATATTTAAGGAGCGATTATGTTTATCAAAGGCTTTACTTACGGATTTGACGGAAGGCGCGGTGCCTACCGTACCCCCGAGGCCGCTGCCTCTATGGAAAGACTTGCTGCTCTGGGAGGGGACTGGGCTGCCCTGGCATTTACCGTGGTTCAGGATTCTTTTTACTCAACGCAGATACGGCCCGATTACAGATACACGGTTACGGATAAGGATGTGGAGACTGCCGCAAACAAACTTCACTCCCTGGGCTTAAAAGTCTGCATGAAGCCTATCGTCAACTGCGCAGACGGCGTCTGGCGGGCACATATCTTCTTCCCGGAAAGAGACTGGGGAGATAAGGATTACTGGAAGGAATGGTTCAGCTCATATACCGCATTCCTGTGTCATTATGCCGAAATTGCGGAAGATACGGGATGTGAAATGTTCTGTGTGGGATGTGAAATGCTCGGTACCGAAGCAAAAGAGGAGTACTGGCGAAATACGATCGCCGAAGTCCGCAAGATCTACCACGGCCCCCTTGTTTACAATACCAATCACGGCAAGGAATTCGATGTAAAATGGTGGGATGCCGTTGATTATATCGGAACATCTGCCTACTACAGCGTTGGCAAAGTCCCGGGCGATTCCGTGGAGAACATGATAAAGGAATGGAACCTGCAAAAGGAAAAACTTGCAGAGCTTTCCCGTGCGAACGACGGAAAACAGATCATCTTTATGGAAATCGGATGCCGCAGTGCGGAGGGATGTGCCATGATGCCCTATGATTTCACTCACCGTGAATTCCCATATTCGGAAGAAGAACAAGCCGCCTTTTATGAATCGGCATTCCGCTCAATGTGGGATGAGCCCTGGTTTGCGGGCTTTTTCTGGTGGGACTGGTACACTAAGATTCCCGACAGGCAGCCTGAAATGGGCTTCTCCATTGTCGGCAAAAAGACAGAAAGCCTTGTAAAAGAATGGTATAAAAAGGAAAGAAAATAGCCGGTCATGCAAGAGAGAGTGCTGTGCTCTCTCTTTTTTTATGACAAAAAATGATCATTCTCAGGGAAAAATTCGATTAGTTTATACATGAAAACAATACTATAATCTCCTTGCTATCACGGAAAATAAGAAACCGATACGGATCATCGGGGCAAAAGAACGCCCCGAAACGCAGATAAGGAACAATTCGGATAATCATGAAAAGCGCATCAGCAATTACAACAGATAAAAAAAGAATAGATTTCACGACCGGAAGCCCCTTAAAGCTTATACTCGCATTCTACTGGCCTCTCCTTCTTACCAGTATGCTCCAGCAGTTTTATAACTTTGCAGATACCTGGATCGTAGGTAAGGGCCTCGGAGACAACGCTCTTGCGGCAGTGGGAAATATGGGATCTCTATTCTTTCTCATAGTCGGATTCTCTTTCGGACTGGCTAACGGATTCAGCGTACTTGTGGCACAGAGCTTCGGTGCAAAAGATTACGATACCATGAGAAACCGTCTGGCCGGGGTGATCGAGCTTGGCATTATCCTGGCAGTATTCCTCTCCACCGTAAGTGTAGTCTTTCTCCCCCACGCTCTCAGGCTTCTTCGCACGGACAGTCTGATAATGCAGGACAGCCTGATATACGGATACATCATTTTCGGCGGCATATCAACAAATATAGCTTACAATATCTCCTCTGCCGTATTAAGAGCACTGGGCGACAGTAAAACTCCTCTGAAGGCCATAATCACATCATCAATCCTCAATATAGGGCTTAACAGTCTGTTTATATTCGTATTTCATATGGGAGTAGAGGGTGCTGCCATTGCCACCATTATAGCCCAGATCGTATCGGCATTTATATGTATAAACAGACTGAGGCACATCGAGATAATAAAGCTTGAAAAAAATAATTTCCGAGCTGGTTTTAAAGCCTTCGCGGAGCTTTTGAAAAACGGGCTCCCTATGGCGTTTATGAACTCCATCACAGCTATCGGCTGTATGGTTGTCCAGTACTTTGTAAACGGAGCCGGAGTGGTTTATACCGCAGCATATGCGGCATGCAGCAAATACCTTAATCTGTTTATGAATCCCGCTTCAACCGCAGGAAATGCGATGAGTGCTTACACCAGCCAGAATTACGGTGCAAAAGAGTATAAGCGAATACGTGACGGATTGTTTGTCTGCCTTGGTATTGCTGCTACATCCTACGTGATCCTGGGCTCACTTATGATATTCATCCCCGCTAAGCTTGCCGCCATACTCCTTTCCGGCACGGAGCAGATCCGGCTTGTATGCGAATTCCTTCCCAGATGCGGGCTTATGATGATCTTTGTGGATACCCTCTTCGTTGTAAGAAGTGCCGTTCAGGGCATGGGAAAACCTATGCTTCCCATGGTTTCCGGTATACTGGAAATGTTCCTGCGCATCTTCACCATTTCCTTCTTTATAGGGAGGATCGGCTTCCCGGCCACTGCCTATGCTGAGATCAGCGCATGGATAGGCGCTCTTATCGTTAACGCCTTTGCATTTTACATATCGCTGGTTCCCCTGCTCTATAAAAGACCGGCGATTCGCTCCAAGAGGGTGTATCAGTAGCATTTGCCTTTATCATCTTTTCGATCCTTTTCATACTACTATCCTATTTGCTTTACAGAAGAGCTTTGTTAACTCTCCTGTAAGGAAAAATAGAACATCCGACAGTTTGATCTGCCGGATGTTTCTTTTTATTGTTATTTACAATCTGTATTCTTTTAGAACTTTCCTGCCTTTGCAGCTTCTTCGATGGAAACGGCTGTTGAAACAGTCATACCTACCATCGGGTTGTTACCTGCACCGAT
>DFKZ01000095.1:27911-28365 GCA_002373975.1 Lachnospiraceae bacterium UBA3632
GAGTGCATACGTCCCATGGTATCTGTCATACCGTAGGAAGCGGGACCTGCTGCCATGTTATCGGGGTGAAGTGTACGTCCAGTTCCTCCGCCTGATGCAACCGAGAAGTACTTCTTGCCTGCCTCGAGACGCTCCTTCTTGTAGGTACCTGCAACGGGATGCTGGAATCTGGTAGGGTTGGTTGAGTTACCGGTGATGGATACGTCAACATTCTCCTTCCACATGATGGCAACACCTTCGCAAACATCGTTAGCGCCGTAGCAGTTAACCTTTGCACGAGGGCTGTTTGCATCCTTTGAGTAGCACTTTCTGGATACTTCCTTTACAGTGTTGGTGTAAGGATCGTACTCAGTCTCAACAAATGTGAATCCGTTGATACGGGAAATGATCTGTGCTGCGTCCTTTCCAAGGCCGTTAAGGATAACACGAAGGGGCTTCTGACGAACCTTGTTAG
>DFKZ01000066.1 GCA_002373975.1 Lachnospiraceae bacterium UBA3632
AGAGCGGGAAGATGATAAAAGAGGTTATGAGAAGATCAAAGATATCTGTGAAGGATCTTCAGCAAGAACTCGGCCTCGTCTGGCCGCAGTCCATCTACCAATGGTTCAGGGGGGAATGCCTCCCATCGGTTGATAGCCTTTATACGATCGCCCGTATGACGGGAGTGCATATGGAAGATATGCTGGTGGAGGAAGATAAAAAATAATACGGCGTTTTCCGCGGCCCTTGGGGTAATCCCGGGGCCGTTTTTTGTTCGCAGTCCTCTCTCTTAATAGGCTCTTCCCCGTCAGGGTGATTATATCTTTACAGCTACATAATATTATCGAGCAAGCCGAAAGCAAGCTGACGATTCTGTTGTCACTTCGCCTCGGCTTTTTTGTACCCATAAAAATACATAGAAAAGTCAGAAATTTTCAAAAATCGTCGGTAAATCGAGGCACTTTTTTTCAGTTTATATATAGAGGGGTAAAAATCTATACCCTCGGCTAATCCAGAGGGGTTTTCCAAGTAACCAAGTAACCAGCAAATAAGAACCTGAGACGTCAGGACATAAGATACCAAAGCTTTCCTTTTGAAGGAGAGCCAGAGGGTACCTTAATTTCCTGCGCTCATTTTGCAGGGAATGGTTCCCACGATCTTTCGTCCTGACCCGAGGTGGAAAGGACAAAGATCATGAAAAAGCTGTATTTCAGAGAACTCAGACAGTGGGTCGAGATGGAGGATGAGATTGCTGATGCCCTTGATGGGGATCGGGCGAGAGTAAGGATGGATGAGCTGAACAACGGCAGGTGCCGGATATCTAAGGATAAGCTCCATCTTTGCGACGGAAACTGCATCGATTGTGAGTTTCACCATGAGGGGTGGAATAAGGTCGAAACGAATGCCTGCGATAACTGCCCATACGGCGTTGCGAGGACAAAGAGGGGGCGCGATAAGAGGTGTAGAGGGTGCGAGAACTACAAGTTCGTTGAGAATGTATCGATTGATGAGAACAAAGATGGCCCCTCCTATATGGATAAGTTTCTTGGCACTTCGCAAAGTCCGGAAGAGATCTTTCTCGAAAAGGAAGCGATAGAGGAATACAAGGAGATGGCAAAAGACATCGAGGGAGGCGATGCAATTATTGACGGCCTCTCTGCAGGAGAAACGATCTCAGAGATTGCTATGGATACTGGAAGACCTCAATCCACGGTGGATAGCCGAAAAGACAGGGTCAAAAAGGCGATTGAGGAGGCAAAGGCGGCAAAAAAGACAAGCGCCGCAAACAACACCGGAAAGGGGTAAGCCATGTACGACCACTATATGCTCACTCGCTCTGCAGAGGATGCCTACTTTTACAGCCTTGAAAGAGCGCGGCAGGGCAAAAGGCTATCAAACGCGATAAAAACGCTTTCGAAAGAAGACAGAAGGCTCATAAGAAGGGCGTTCTGGGGAAATAAGTCTGTTGACGAGATTTCGGATGAGATGGGTATCAGCCCTTCCGAAGTGGAGGAAAGGCTGAAGGCGATATATGCGGTACTTAAGGAGTTTTTGAAGGAGGAATGAGGGATGAAGTTTATAAGAGCACCCGATGAATGACGCAACCATTATTACAAGAATAGGAAAGGGAAAAAGAAAAATGGGAATAGGGAAATACTTAAAAAACATAGGGGAAAACTTAATAAAGATCGCAGAGGAGATGGAGAAAAAGGAAGCGACGACGGCCCCGTCAGGGGATGATGCCTCAAATGCAGCAAACAACGATATTTCAGCTATGGCGTCTGAAAATAAGGAAAATACAGCTTCTGACGGAGATACAGCTTCAAAACGCCCTACCAAAGCGGATGTCAGAGCACTCCTTGCAAAGATGAGCGCTGAGGGGTTCAAGGACGAAATTGCGAAGCTCCTTAAGAAGTACGGCGAGGGAAACCTCTCATCCGTTCCGAAGGAGCACTACGCAAAGCTGCTGGTCGAAGCTGAGAAGATTGGCAATGGGGATAGTGGGGCCGGAAAGGAGGATGGCGATGCCTGAGAAGCACGCAAAGATCCTTCAGCCCTCCAGCGCAGCAAGGTGGCTCCACTGCACTCCGAGTGCTCTCATAAACGCGAGGGCTCCGCATGAGGATACTGTCTATACGAAAGAAGGAACCGATGCTCACAGCCTGTGTGAATACATGCTGAGAAGTGCTTTGGGGGAAAAGGTACCCAATCCTCGTGACAACCTTGAATTTTATGACGAGACTATGGAAATCTGCGCCGAAAGCTACAGGGATTACTGTATGGAGAAGTTGGAGGAAGTAGAAGCAGAGACCGACGCTCATATGTACATCGAGCAGACGCTTGACCTTTCGAGGTGGGTTCCTGAGTCCTTTGGAACAGCGGACTGTCTCATCATTTCTGACAAGAAGCTTTGTCTTATCGATTTCAAATATGGTCAGGGAGTGTTGGTACAAGCCGATCACAATGAGCAGCTTATGACTTACGCCGTTGGTGCGGTTGATGCCTTCGGGGAGATTTATGATTTTACCGAGGTCGAGATGTCTATCTTCCAGCCAAGGAGGGCTTCGGTGGATACCTTTTCCATGTCGAAAGAGGATCTCCTTTCCTGGGCTGATAATGAGCTCGCGCCGAAGGCGAAGATGGCGTTTGAAGGAAAGGGAGATTTCCATTGCGGCGCATGGTGTAAGTTCTGCGCAATTTCTGGAGAATGCCGTGAGAGGGCGAAGGTAGTAGCCCAAGAAATGATCGAGGATTATAAGGAGCCGGAGACGTTGTCTCCTGAAGAGATCGCGGATCTTCTTCCGAAACTTGATGAGATCACATCCTGGGTGAGCGACCTGAGGGAATATGCACTTAAGACGGCCCTATCCGGTACTAAGTACCCGGGCTTCAAGCTTGTCGCAGGACGAAGCAGAAGATCCTATGTAGATGAAGAGAAGGTGGCAGAGACCGTCAGGGAGAAGGGATACGATCCCTATGATACTACGATCAAGTCAGTAGCCCAGATGGAAAAGCTACTGGGGAAGAAGTTATTTAACGACCTTCTTGGCGGGTATGTAACAAAGAATGATGGAGCTCCCACGCTCGTGCCGGAATCTGATAAACGGCCGGCGATCGAGGCGAGCGGGGCGAAAGATTATGAAGACGAAGTAACTAAAACAAGCAAAAAAGGAGAAAAATCATGAGTAAGTACACAGCGATTATGCTCGAAAAGCAGAGCGACAGGACAGTAAGGACAGGTTTAGGAAGGTTTGCATACGTTCATCTTGATGAGGCTTATGCCCAGAACCCGGGGGATAAGCCCAAATATTCACTCACCTTTCTCTTCGACAAGACTGATAAGCAGGCAATGAAGGTGTATGAGGAAGCGATCGAAAACGCGACTCAGAAGGGCATCGATAAGTTTGGCAAAACCTTTAACGGAAAGAAGTTCCATGATCCCATCAATGACGGGGATGAGAAGGAGATCGAAGAGTACGAGGGCATGTATTACATGAACATCAAGAACACAAGAAGGCCGGTCTGCTATGACGCAAAACGTGAAGAAATGAGCGCCGAAGATATCTATTCCGGGTGCTTCGGCCGGTGCGTAGTGGAGTTTTATCCCTACAGCAGGAGCGGCAACACTGGCGTTGCGGTATCGCTTAAGTCGGTGCAGTTTCTCGGTGACGGAGAGCCGCTTTCCGGCGGAATGAGATCTACGGCAGATGACTTTGCTGATGATGACGACGATGGGATGCTTGATTGAGACAATACTGCCCTACCCCTCTGTGGGTAGGGCGATTCGAAATGACAGAGAAGACGCCCTTCTACGGAGGGCAAGGGAGGTGAGAAGACACCCCGCTGTGGAGGGCAAAGGAGGTGAGAATGAAAGAGATAGGAATTGATATTGAAACGAAAAGCGGAGCGGATCTTACAAAGGTCGGGGTTTACAAATATGTGGAGGATCCCGACTGGGAGATACAGCTTCTCTCCTACTCCGTCAATGGAGGGGATGTAAGGCAGGTGGATCTTGCTATGGGGGAGGTTGTACCTCAGGAGATCCTTGAGGCGCTTACGGATAAGAAAGTGCGTAAGTTCGCATATAACTGCACTTTTGAGAGAGTCAATCTTTCCCGGTACATAGGTCTCCCGTCAGGGGAGTATATAGATCCGGAAGGATGGTACGACACTATGATAATGGCCGCCTACAACGGCCTTCCCCAGAGTCTGGAAGATGCCGGTAAGGCGCTGAAAATAGAAGCTGCAAAGATGAAGGAAGGCAAGGCTCTCATAAAGCTTTTTGCGATGCCGAAGGGAGGGGATGGAAAGCGGTGGACTCGCCCCTCTGATGCACCGGAGAAGTGGGTGATCTATAAAACCTACAACATCCGGGATGTTGAGGCTGAGGAAGAGATCAGAAAACGGCTCGATAGCTATACGCCGCCGCAAAGTGTGTGGGAAGAATACTGGGATAACGAGAGGATAAACGACAGGGGGATACGGGTTGATAGACAGCTTATTAAGAACGCGATCGAGATCGATGAGAAGTGTTTTGAGTCGCTGATGGAAGAAATGAAGAAAATAACAGGGCTTTCAAATCCAAACAGCCCTGCGCAGCTTAAGGAGTGGCTGAGTACCCATGGCATAGAAGTAACCACGCTAGGGAAAGATACTGTAAAGGAACTGCTTGAAAATGACCATATCCCGTCAGAGGTTGCGCGGCTTCTTAAGCTTCGTCTTATGGCTGCGAAATCGTCGGTAAAGAAGTATGCGGCGATGGACGGAGCAGTATGCGCTGATGGCCGAGTCAGAGGTATGTTCCGGTTTTACGGGGCAGGGAGGACCGGAAGATTCTGTCTCACGGGAGATCATGAAGTGCTCACACGGGACGGATGGGTGAGGCTTGACCAATGGAACGGTGGCTTTATAGCCGGCTGGAATGCAACTACGGAAGGGATCTCCTTCCAGAAGGCAGAGGCATTGTCATTTGATTACGATGGCGAAATGTACACATACAAGGATCCGCGAATAGATCAATGCTCTACGCCAGATCACAAGATGAGGGTACAGAAATACGATGGCGAGTGGGTTGATATGACCGTTGAGGAGATGGCAAAGTGTCGGGTGAATATACCTATGTACGGATACCATTACCACCGCGGCTGTGCGAATCCTGCTTGGCTCAGGGTACTTATAATGACGCAGGCAGATGGGTTCTACACGCCAGACGGTATCATTCATTTCGGTTTTAAGAAGGAACGGAAAATAGAGCGCTGCAAGACGCTTCTGAGGAAAGCGGAGATATCCTTTGTAGTAAGTAAGTATAAAAACGGAGTAACAAGGATAACTATACCGGCTCGTATGGTTCCCCTTTGGCTTCGACAATTCAGGACGAAAACATTCGGGTACTGGCTGCTTGATGAAAACCCTGACATCTTCTTTGATGAATTACCCAACTGGGATGGGTATTACCCAGCGCCAAACAGCATACAGTATTCAACCTGTAATAAGCAAAATGCTGATATCGTTCAGGCGCTTGCGCACATGTCGGGGCGTTGTGCCGTGATGAAGGTGAAAAAGAACAGCAAACGTAACGTTAATTGGAAAGATGCCTATATAGTAGACATATGGCTTACGCCGGGCGCTTCCCACGAGTTGAGGGTAAAGCCCGAAGTTAATGAGTACAAGGGAAAAGTTTATTGTGCCAGCACGTCAACTGGGTATTTCCTTGTCAGACGAAATGGAAGGGTCTGGATAACAGGGAACTCCGGAAAAATTGTGCAGTTCCAAAACCTACCTAGGAACTCAATGGAGGATCTCGATGAAGCAAGGGAACTTGTGAGGAAGGGAGATTATGAGACGCTTTCAGCACTTTACGAAGATGTGCCGGATGTACTTTCACAGCTCATTAGGACAGCTCTGATACCGAGGGAAGGCCACCTATTTGCCGTAGCGGATTACTCAGCTATCGAGGCCCGTGTTCTTGCCTGGTTGGCAGGTGAAGAATGGGTGCTGGAGGCTTTTGCAAATGGCGAAGATATCTATTGTACGACTGCAAGTCGAATGTACCATGTGCCAGTCGAAAAACATGGGGAAAACGCTGATCTTCGGGCAAAAGGTAAGCAGGCTGTTCTCGCTTGTAACTACGGCGGCTCAGTCGGTGCTATAAGCGCTATGGATAAAACACACTCTATTCCGGAGGAAGAGAGGCAGCGGATTGTTGAGATGTATAGGAATGCAAATCCCAGGATAGTGAGATTCTGGCATGACATTGAGAAAGCAGCGATAAAGGCAGTGAGAGAGAATACTACTACGAAAGTGCGGGGGATAAGAATCTCGGTTACCAACGGAATGATGTTTATCTCTCTCCCGTCAGGGAGAAGATTGGCCTACCCCGCGCCGAGAATAGGCGTAAACCGCTTTGGATCCGAAGCCATAACCTTCCTCAGCGGGAAGACCTGGATGAGGATAGAGACCTTCGGAGGGTCGCTGGTGGAGAACCTTACGCAGGCTGTAGCGAGGGACCTTCTTACCAATTCGCTGCATCTACTCTCCCACTACAGGGTTGTCGGACACGTTCACGACGAGGTGATCGTTGAGGTGCCAAAAACCTCTGCGGATAGGGCATTGGGGGAAATAGAAACTATCATGGCAACAACCCCATCATGGGCAAAGGGCTTACCTCTTGCCGCTGATGGATATCTGTGTAGGAGTTACAGGAAACAATAACAAAAGATTACAGAGAAGAAAGGAAATTGAAATGTTTACAATGTATTTAGCGCCACTGGGGGTTGCTCCAGTGAGCAGAACGAATAACTGCTTTCCGAAGAAAGTGGAGATCACTACTCCGGAGGAGTTTAAGGAAGCAGTAAAAAGAGATCATGTATGTGGGAAATTTAAAGATTTTAAGAGGTCAAACGCAAACTTTATCGAATCCGATGTAGAAGTATTTGACTGCGACAATATGTCTCCCGTCAGGGTGTATTTAAATGACCTTGAAGCCCTCTTTGGAGAGGATACGAGCTACTTTGTAGCTACATCAAGGTCGCATTTGAAAGAGAAGGACGGGGCGCCTCCTGCAGAACGCTTCCATGTGTATTTTCCGCACAGGAAGTTTACTTCAGCGGAAGAGGTCACAGAGTTCAAAAAGCGGATATATGAGCGGTTCCCCTTCTTTGATCAGAATGCGCTTGATGCAAGCAGGATGATCTTCGGAAATCCTGATGCTGAGATCATCTGGCATGAAGGGATCTTCCTTATCGAAGATGTGATGACCCCGTCAGGGGATAATAAGACTGCCGGGGAAGATACAGGGAACGATGCATACGGTGATGCATACAGCGATGCAGACGGCGTTATACTCAGTGGCAGAAGAAATTCCACACTCTCCCACTTCGCCGGAAAGGTACTTAAGAAGTACGGCGATACGGATCGGGCTAGGGCAGCTTACGAGGAAGAAGCCATGAACTGTGAGCCGCCTTTACGAAAGATAGAAATCGAGACCATATGGAATAGTGCAAAGAAATTCTTCCACAACGTTGTGGAGAAGAGAGCGGATTACAAGAAATATGAGGACTCTGGAGATACGCCGCCGTTCATTCTTCCGACGAAAAGGGGGGAAACGGTCTCTCCTCCGTTACTTGCGAAGTATTTTAGACAATATGTAATGACC
>DFKZ01000080.1:0-23498 GCA_002373975.1 Lachnospiraceae bacterium UBA3632
CTCTCAGCCACCTCTTCGCCTGAAGCCTGGTCTCTGATCTTCCTGCTTTTCCAGTTCCAAAACTTCTTCATCGGACTCTTCATCCTCCTTTCCGTTATCAGGTTCCAAGTTGTACGCCGCACCGGCAGACACCAGCGGAACCATGTTTCCGTTTACCAAATACAGATCACCGCCTTCTTCCTCCGGGATTCTGTCTAGATTCTCCAATTCACGAATATCATTTGCAGACATCCAGCCATTCTGCCTTGCCGTGGCGTATCCGCTCATGCGGCTCTGATAATCTCCACGCAACAGCCCATCAACATTGAACTTGAAGAAATACTTCTTCTTTTCGTCCGGTGTAAGCAGAGCACGAACCATTGCCTGTTCCCATCTGCTCACCCAGGGATCCAGCGTGTACTTCACAAATTCAAGCGACTGCTGCTCAATATTGTTGAAGCTGCTCTTTTCCAGATCTCCGATCATATGCGGCGGAACCCGGAAGATCCTTGCAATCTCATCAATCTGGAACTTCCTTGTCTCCAGGAACTGTGCCTGTTCCGGTGAAATGGAAATCGGCGTGTACTTCATGCCTTCTTCCAGAACCGCAATCTTATTGGCGTTCCCGGAACCACCGAAGGTTGCCTGCCAGCTTTCCCTGACCTTGCTCGGATCCTTGATAGTTCCCGGATGCTCCAACACGCCACTCGGAGCCGCACCGTTCGCAAAGAACTTCGATCCATACTCTTCAGTAGCAATCGCTAGCCCTATAGCATTCTTCGCCATTGCAATCGGCGAATATCCTACAAGCCCGTCAAACCCAAGCCCAGGAATGTGAAGCACATCATGCGGCTGAAGCCTTACTGTTCTTCCAACCTTGTCCGTTCCTTTTCTGCCTTTAACATCATCGGAATCGTAAACGGTGTATTCGTAATACAACCTGCCGTTGTCATCGCGATCAACCTTCATCCGATCCGGCATCAGTGGATATAACGCCACGACTTCACCCTTACCATTTCTGATGATCTGAGCGAATGCGTTCCCCCATAAAAGCAGATGAGTCATCAAGGTCTCACGGAATATGAATGAAGTCATTTCCGGATTTGGCTCATCATGGAGCAAAAAATAAAGCGGATGATCCACCGCTTTTTCCTTACCGCCATCATCGGTATATCTGTAAAATTGTAATGGCAGGCTCGCAACCGCCTCTGACAGGATCCTCACGCAACAGTACACCGCCGTCATCTGCATAGCAGAGCGTTCTGTAACATACTTCCCGCTTGCGGTACCGCCTAAGAAAAACGAATACGCGCTACCTGCAGTTCTATCCGTGGGCTTATCCCTGCTCTTAAACAAGCCACTTAACATACCCATATCAATAATCTCCTTCCAGTGTTTGATTTATGGCTTCCGCTATTACGAAGAAGCCGATCATCGCAACAATTATCATCTGTATATCTCCTACAGAATGAGCAAACCTCTCGACTCATATACGCTCTCCTGCTGTTCACCCTGATTTCGGATGCACCGGTCAAGCGCCATGATTGCAGCAACTATGCCATCGATCTTTTCCTTTGACCTGGCTTTCGTCACCTTTATGTTTCCAGCCGGATCCGTATCAACCACAACATTCGCAGCCATCCATCTAAGTACCGGATGTCCGCCGTGAATGATCTGCCCCTCCATCAATAAACGATAGAAGTCTTTCGTCGGGCCCGACATGCTCGCAAAGCCTTGTCCGAACGGAACCATCGTGAATCCGTCACCTTCAAGGTTCTGGATCATCTGTGTCGCATTCCATCGGTCTACCGCAATTTCCAATATGTGATACTTCTCAGCAAGCTCATTGATGAAATGCTCAATGAAGTCATAATGGATCACATTGCCCTCTGTCGAAAGCAGGTATCCCTGACGCTCCCAAACATCATAAGGAACGGAAGCAGCCTTCACCCTCTGCGGTATCGTTTCTTCCGGTACCCAGAAGAACGGTAACAGGATATACTTCTCATCAGCATCCCGTGGTGGAAACATCAACACAAGAGCTGTGATATCTCCGGTACTGGAAAGATCAAGACCGGCGTAACAATCCCTGCCTTCCAGAGCTACCATGTCGATTTCTTCCGCGCCCTTCATGAATATCGCATCAGGTATCCACGCCACTGTACTTGATACCCACATATTCAGCCTCAGCCATTTGAATGTAACTTCATCTGCCGGATTCTGCTTTGCCTCACGGTAAGCATCCCTGAGTCTTTCGATATCGACCGTGTATCCCAAAGAAGGATTCACCTTGTACCAGTTCGCTTCATCCTCCCAGTCTTCATCATCCTTCAGTCCATAGACCACAGGATAAAATGTCGGATCCACGCGCCGGCCTTCAAGAATATCAACCGCCTTCGTATGTAACTCGAATGCGATGGAGTGCCTGTCCGTACCTGCCGTGGTTATGATGAAATGCAAAGGATTCTGCCGGGCATCTGAAGAACCCTTTGTCAGAACATCGTATAACTGCCTGTTCGGCTGAGTATGAATCTCATCAAACACCAAACCGCTGACCGAAAAACCGTGCTTACCCCCGACCTCTGCACTGAGCACCTGGTAATATCCGGCATTTCCGTAATTCACTATTCTCTTTGTCGCAGTCATCAGCTTGGATCTCTTCAACAGAGCCGGTGACATCTCTACCATCTGTCTTGCCACATCAAAAACGATAGAAGCCTGCTGCCGGTCTGCCGCAGCACCGTACACCTCCGCTGACGGTTCGTTATCCGCATATAAAAGATAAAGAGCGACGGCTGCTGCCAATTCGCTCTTGCCTACCTTTTTACATATTTCCACAAACGCTGTCCGAAACTGCCTGTTCCCGTCAGGTTTGACGATCCCGAAGATATCCCGGATCAGCTGTTCCTGCCAGGGCAAAAGCCAGAACCGTTTTCCAGCCCACTTGCCTTTTGTATGGCAAAGGTTCTCGATGAACCTCACCGCCCGATCTGCCTTCTGCTTATCATAATGAGAAGTCGGAAGCATAAACTGCGACGGCTTATAATTCTTCAGCTTCGGATAACCCGCAGGTCTTCTCTCCGCCATTAAGTCTCACCCCCAAGTAATGCCTCCATCTCATCTTCTTCGTCTTTGCCAACACCGGATGCCGCCATGATCCTCGATCTTGCCGATGGAGTCAGCCCGAACTCAGATGCCGCCTGCATCATAAGCCTCTGCTCCGTGTTACAGATAGCAACCCACGGATTCGGTCTCTGCATACCGTTTTCCGTTTCATAGGTAGCACCCTCGGAATTGATATGCTCCTGGGCCTCTTTCCATCTGGCATAGGACTGACAATATGCTGCAAATGCAGACCGATCTATCTCCGTCAGCACCCCCATCTGATTCAGTTTCTCCGATAACCGGATCCATTCTGTCTTCGCTTCCGGCAATAACCATGCAGGGCAGTCGGGCATTCCCTTACCCGGATTCGGTTCTTTTGTGTTCAGTTTTCTCTTTCCCGGATTGCCTTCCAGCTTTTTCACAGCTGTAGGCTTCGGCTTTCTTCCAGCCATAGAGCATCGCCCTCCTTCCTTCCAAATTTCACTTTTCATTTCGCGATTTTGCACGCGTGACCCACCCGCCGTTCTATAGGAGCCGGGGCTGTAGGGATTTCGACTCCCCCTACCCTTAACGATTACCCCAGTAATCTCCCCTATGCGCATGGATTGATGAGTGACACGACTTACACAGCGCAATCAGATTGCTCCGATCGTGAGTGCCACCTTCACTCAAAGGTCTTTTATGATGGATCTCTTCAGTCGGCACGATGATTCCACGATCAAAACACAGCTCACAGAAGGGATGCTCCGCAGCATACTTGTCACGGATCCTCTTCCATGCCCGGCCATATCTTTTCTTCGTGGCTTTATCTCTGCCGTACTTTTCATAGTTACTGTTGACCTGCTTCTGATGCTCCGGACAGAACCGTCCATCTGTTAAGTTCGGACAGCCCGGATAACTGCACGGTCGTTTCGGTTTCATTGGCATTGCATCACCACCTACAACAAAGGCTCCGAAGGATTTCTCCCTCAGAGCCTCTTTCATTTTTCCTTTTCGCCATCTTAACAATATCACATAGGCGAACTGTAATTTACTGTAATCTACTGTAAAGTTTTCGGAACCTGTATTTCATCCAAAGCCTTCCTATGCAGGTGATAAACATTGTCGATACCATAACCAAGCTCTATCGCTATCTGCTCCCATCTCATATAGGCAAGGTACCTTAGATCCAGTATCGTCTGAAGCTCCGGCTCCTCCACTGCTCGGATCCTTCGGATGATATCCTGCTTCAGTTTCACCAGCTGATCCATGTCCTTCTTGATCTCTTCCTCCAGCTCCATGATCTTAATCACAGTATTTTCTATTTTTGAATGTCCCTTGTTGGGATTACGCGGCATATCCGAATATGTCACTGTCGCTTTTGTAGCCAGATCGTGTAATTCATCAATCTGTTTCAGTCTGCTCTCTATACGCTGATTCAGCCCGAAGGCCTGCGACAGATACTTCTTAGCCGCCTGTTGATGTCTATTCATCATGATCTACCTCCGATTTGGTTTTATAGTTACGCCCTCGGATTGTCGATGATTGTCTTATCTCTTCCTGAAGCTTCCGGATCAGGAACTCCCCGTCTACAGATGTCAAAGTATGATACCAACCGGAACGAAAAAACTTCTCCAAATCCAAAGCTTCATTTATGGCATCCTTATTTCTCGGATTTGCCTTTATCTTCTTAAGCGCTGTCCTATAATCGGTAACCGCCTGAAGAACAATAGCATTTGCAAGATTCTCATAAGGATCACCGTCATTTCTGTTTACTGCTGCCACCTGCATCCACCTCCGCTTTTACTGCATCAATGAGTGCCGCCTGTGTATTGTCCTTTGCTTCCAGAGCCTTAAGGACTCTTTCATCTACAGTTCCATCCGCAATAATATGGATCACGGATACCGTGCCGAATGACTGTCCCTGTCTCCAAAGCCTTGCTACGGTCTGCTGGTATAATTCAAGGCTCCATGTCAGTCCGAACCATATTAAAATGTTTCCTCCGCTCTGAAGATTCAGCCCATGACCGGCAGATGCGGGATGGATAAGTCCGACAGGCGTCTCTCCACGATTCCATTTCCCGATGCTTTCTGTAGACTGGATCACGGAATAATCCGCACCCAGTTTTTTCAGTCTCTCTTCAATCCTTGCCAGATCATGCTTGAACCAATACGCCACAAGTACCGGTCTGCCGTTTGCAGCCTCAATCAGATCCTCCAGGGCATCCAGTTTTCTCTCATGGAAAGCATTCACTTCCTTGTCATCACCGTAGATCGCGCCGTTCGCCAGCTGAAGCAATTTCCCCGTAAGAGCCGCAGCATTTGCTGCCGTGATCTCGCCCTCAGGAAGCTGCATCACTAGCTCTTCCTTCAATTCTTGATATTTTGCTCTTTCCGCATCATCCATATAGACCCTGTTTTCAGAAGAAATCAGTTCTGGCATCTTCAGGTGGTCTTTTGCTTTCATGGAGATTGTGATATCTGAAATCTTCTCGTAAATCCTGTCTTCCGCTCCGGGCAACAGGCTGTAGCTGTACACGATCGGACCGTTCATCCGATCCGGTCTGAAATAACCTGCACGGTATTGGGAAATGAACCTTCCAAGTCTTTCTCCCATATCCAGCACCTTAAATTCCGCAAAAAGATCCATGAGTCCGTTGCTGGAAGGCGTTCCTGTCAAACCGACTACTCTTCTCACGGAAGGGCGAACCTTCATAAGTGCCCGGAACCTTTTTGACTGCCATGATTTGAACGATGAAAGCTCATCAACCACAACCATGTCGAAATCAAACGGTATCCCGCTCTGCTCGATCAGCCAGGGAACATTTTCACGGTTGATAATGTAGATATCTGCATCTTCCTTCAGAGCTTTCAACCTTTCTGCCGCAGTACCGACTGCAACCGAATATTTAAGCCCTTTCAGGTGCTCCCATTTTTTGATTTCTTCCGGCCATGTCGTTCTTGCAACTCGCAGCGGTGCTATGATCAGAACCTTTGATACCTCAAATCTCTCATATATCAACGCCATGATCGCCGTCAGTACGATACTCGTTTTCCCCATGCCCATATCCAGAAATATGGCGGCAATGGGATTTTCCAATATGAACTTGATCGCATATTCCTGATAATTATGTGGATTGTATTTCATCCAGTATTCCTCCGATCTGCTCCGGATCATCAAGTACATAGACCCGGAAGCCTAATATGTTCAGTAACCGGTGTCTGGATACCTGCAAAGGTCTCGGCACCTGTCCCGGTGCCTTGACCTCTACAAATCCGAAATGCATCTCCGGCAGCAACACTATCCGATCTGGCATTCCGTCAAACCCCGGTGAAACGAACTTTGGACAGATTCCGCCTCGTGCCTTTACTGCCTGAACCAGTTTCTGCTCTACCTGCTTCTCTCTCATATTTCCTCCATGCCTTATTGAAGGCATCCATGCATCCGCTGCAAGCTCCGCAAGTTTCAAGGTACATTTCGATCTCTTCCTTGTTCCCGTCACGCGGAAATTCCTTGTCGGGCTGCATATCCCTCGCAAGGTCGCCAACGGGATCCATAGTTCTTAAGTGCTTTTTCATCATCCATGTATAAAAGTTCATTGCGATACCTCCATCAATCGAATTGAAGGGTGCAGGGTGTGCAGGACATTCCCTATTCTTCCTATAAGGGATTTTTCAGTTGAAAATTTCTCTATACGCGATATAGGTATTAGTCCTGCAACCCCTGCACCTTTTAGCTAAAACTATTCTGCAAAGTCTGTGTCTTTGAGCTGCAACCCCTGCACCCACATACCGGATTTCTTCTTTTTACGGTCGAACCCCCTCTTCTCCAACTCCAAAACGAAGTCAGCATTCGTGCGTGCATACTCTCCCGTTCTCAGGCAATAAGCCCTGAACTCTTCATAAAGCTCTCCGGACTTGCACTCCAAACCATCACCGGTCTCGCAGCACTCATCAAGGAAAATACCCATCCAGTCGTTCATGCTGCGATATGCCGCAATGGCATCCAGCACAACCTTGGGCTTCACAGGCTTATGATCATGCTCGATCACACGCTTTGCTCCCTCAATGATCCAGGCAATAATAGCCGGTGCCGCATGCTCGTATAGGTAATCCGAATAATTCTTGATGTCGGATGAACCTTCTATCTTCGCATGGAACGGGATCACGATCAGCCTTCGCCAGGTACCTTCATCCGACGCTCCCACCTTGGGCAAATGGTTTGTATAAAGCACCACCGTATGCGACGGCGTAAAATCAAACGGATCCTTGAACTTCTTCTCACCACGGATTTGGTCAGTAGAACACAGCTGTTTCAATATAGAAGTGGACAGCCTCATTCCCTCTTCCAGCTCTGAGGCAATGATGAGCCTCTTACCTTTAAGCTCAGCGATCTCAGGTTTCACATTTCTCCTGCAACCGGCAGTAAGCGCATCCGCAGATATCGCTCCGGAATAAGTACCCAAAACCCTCGATACCGTATTCCAAAAAGTAGACTTACCGTTGCGGCCTTCACCGTATGCGATGACGAGAGCTTCTTCATAAACCTTTCCGATAGCCGCAAGCCCCACCGTCTCCTGCACATAATCGATCAGATCCTGATCTTTGCAGAAAAATAGCTGAAGTGCATCCTCCCAAAGCTCCTTACCCTCATCTCCCGGCGATACATTCGTGATCTTTGTCAGAAGGTCAGCCGAATTATGTGCCTTCGCACCGGCAAAACCTTTTTTCAGATCATATGTAGCATCCGGCGTATTCAGGTAATTCTCCTGGGCATCAAACAGATTGATGTCAGTCGCCACCATAGGCTTCGCCGCACTCTGGGTATTCACGATATTCTTGAAGTTCCTGTACTTCATCACGAATGCGTAATATGCCTTCGCCGCAAGGTAGTCTTTGTAAGCATCCTTAAGATCATCTGTGATCACTTTTTCCAATGCCTTACCGCCTGC
Source organism: Lachnospiraceae bacterium UBA3632 (assembly GCA_002373975.1). GTDB lineage: Bacteria > Bacillota > Clostridia > Lachnospirales > Lachnospiraceae > AC2028. The sequence continues at coordinate 8,016 of DFKZ01000080.1, forward strand.
TCTTACAAGAGCTTCATCTATACCGGCATCGATAAGAACCTGGCAAGCATCGCCGTACTGAGCCCTGGCATCCGCAAGCTGCATATCCAGGAACTCTTCCACGGCTCCGACCGCCTTCTGTCTGTTCTCTCTCCAACAGATCCCGTCATAGCTTAAGAACTCCGTAGCATCCGTATAGAGCAGTTCACCCTTGTATTCCTGCACCAGTACCCTGGCTTCGCCGATATCCGAATAATCATCAGGTTTCAGGGATCCGAACTCCGCATTGTACTCATCCGGCGGAACATATCCGGGCTGTGTCATGACGGTTCTCTTATAAAACCTCACCGCACTTCCCCAGATCGTATTCAACTCCGATTCCTCCAAAGGCGGATCACAACGCTTCGCATGTTCCAGAAAAGCATCCTTCGCCTTATTCGTGATCCCATACTTCTTAAGGACACGTCCGGCAAAATGGCTCATCGCATTGTTACGGTTTCCTTCTGTGATTGGACCCGAACTAACCTGCTTCTCGGTTTCTTCCTTATAGGAAGGATCCACTGTCACCTCTTCGTCGATCCTGATCCAGCCGTCATGCCAGATACACTCACCGGTATCCGCTCCGAATATGAATCTCGCAGCATCCAGGGCATTGTCATCAAAAAACGGAAACTTCTTCTGTACTGTTGCCTTAAGAGCCGCATAATAATCAGGATCTGATGTCTCCGCTATCTCGAAGTACACATGGAGCTTCGGCCTTGCAGCCTTGCCGTCCTTTTCCTTCATATGGTTCCTGCTGTACGCAATCGCATATGAAATATCAGGCATCATCTCATCCAGCTTCTCTTCCGTGATCCAGTCTGCCGGATCCTCTGAATGATTGTTGTCACAGTCCATCACCAGCACATTTGACCTGACGAAATTACTGTTGCTCCGATAATTCTTCTGATATTCGGCACACACATGATCAAATCTCACCGCCTCCTGCAGTCCCTTCGCATCCACCACCTCTGCCCTGTTCGGATAAAAGCAGTTCTTCGCATCGGAGACCACATTGGCTGTATACAAAATCAATTGCATTTGCTATGCCTCCTGTAATACTTGTGTTCAGTTTTCTGCGACATTTCCAAAATCTAAGTTTTCCTATCCATTGGACTTATCTCCCTTCGTCAGTAGTAAGGCGCTCACACCGCCTCCTACTGCCCCAAGGAGTTTTAAGCACTGTTTTTTTGACTTCTTTTCAAAATTTCTTTCAGAAAATCCCCGGCGATAGAATCGCTTCCTTTTTATAAGCGATTGCCGCATACCCCTCCGAAAAAATCTCATTTCACCCCAAAAAATCCGCCCGCAAAACTCCTTAAGGCATCAGAGGAGCACAAAGCCGGATATGGATTCAAAAAAAGTTTCAAAACAACTCAAAAAATCCGACACCAAAACTCCTTAGGACATCAGAGAGGCACGAAGCCACTCGGAAAGGAGAAGAAACGAAATGCAGAGTCAACAGGAAACGAAGCCCGCAAAATGCATGCCGACCGATGAAGAGATCTCGGAGATCCTGATCGTCATCAGCTTCATCGCAAAGCGCCTTGCATCGCTCATCACGAAAGGAGAGACAAAATGAGCAAAATGAGTGAACTGTCCATGCTGCTGGAGGAACTGATCAGCTGTGGCGAAAAGCTGACAGCGACGGCAAAGTCACTGAAGGACTTCTACTCTTCAGATGAACAGCCCACGGCAGCACCTGAAAAGCCACGCAAAACAACAACCAAGCAGAAAGCTGACCCCGCTCCTGTAGAGGAAGCCCCTGCTGCCGAACCGGCAACTCCGGAGAAAGCATTATCAAAGGAAGATGTCAGAGCTCTTCTCGCAGGTAAAGCAGCTGAAGCAGACGGAGCCTACAAAGCCCAGGTCAGGGATCTGGTCAGGAAGTACGGCAATGGTGGAAGCCTTACCGATGTAGACCCGAAAGACTATGCAGCTCTTGCAGCTGAAGTGGAGGCAATCGGAAATGCCGGGTAAACACGCAGTATTATCCGCATCATCCAGTCACCGATGGCTCGCCTGTCCACCAAGCGCTGTCCTTTGCGCACAGGAAGCTAACAAATCAAGTCCATACGCCCAGCAGGGCACCGACGCACATTCTCTCTGTGAGCACAAAGTGCTGAAAGCCCTCGGTCGTGACTCTCCCGATCCTACGGAGAACCTGGACTACTTCGATGCAGAAATGGATGACTGTTCCGATCAGTACTGTTCCTACATATCCGAACAGCTGCAGGAAGCAAAAAAGCTCTGTGCGGATCCGCAGGTCTTGATCGAACAGAGACTGGATTTTTCCAGATGGGTGCCTGAAGGTTTCGGCACCGGCGACTGCCTGATCGTTGCGGATAAAGTGCTGCATATCATCGATTTCAAATACGGGCTCGGGATCCTTGTGGAAGCCGACCACAATCCTCAGATGATGTGTTATGCACTCGGAGCATTGGATATTTATGACGGGATCTATGACATAGAAGAGATCAAGCTCACGATATTCCAGCCCCGCCGCAGCAACATCAGTACCTGGATGATCAGCAAGAATGACCTGCTTACATGGGCGGAAGGAACCCTGAAGCCCACCGCAGAACTTGCGATCAAAGGCGAAGGCGACTTCCATGCCGGAGACCACTGCCAGTTCTGTGCAGTCAAAGCCACCTGCAGGAAGCGTGCGGAATATAATCTTGAACTTGCTAAATATGATTTTGAGATGCCTGTAAATCTGGATCAGACAGAGATAGCCGCGATCCTTCCCCGCATCGACGAACTCATAGCATGGGCAGGAGATGTAAAGGATTTCGCACTGCAGTCCGCCTTAAGCGGAACTCAGTATCCCGGCTTCAAGATCGTGGAAGGAAGATCGACCCGCCGATTCACAGACGAAGATGCCGTGGCAAAGGTAGTCACTGACAATGGATTCGATCCTTATGAGAAGAAGCTTCTCGGGATCACAGCAATGACTTCCCTTCTCGGGAAGAAGAGATTTGAGGAATTGCTGAACGGCTTTATTACGAAACCACCCGGCAAACCGACACTGGTACCGGATACCGATAAACGTCCGGTGCTGAACACAGCAATAGAAGACTTTCAAGAGTAAAGGAGAAAATTATTATGTCAAAGTTTGTTAATCCTACTAAGGTTATTACCGGTGTAAACACCAGATGGTCCTATGCAAACGTATGGGATCCGAAGTCCATTAACGGCGGCGCTCCGAAGTACAGCGTCAGCCTCATCATCCCGAAGTCGGATACCGCAACGATCAACAAGATCAATGCCGCCATCCAGGCCGCATACGAAGAAGGCCAGAGCAAACTGAAGGGAAGCAGCAAGAGTGTTCCTGCTCTCTCCACCCTTAAAACTCCCCTTCGTGACGGTGATGCTGAGAGACCCGATGATCCGATGTATGCCAACGCTTATTTCATCAATGCAAACTCTTCCACCGCTCCCGGTATCGTGGATGCTGACAGACAGCAGATCATTGACCGCTCGGAAGTATACTCCGGCGTGTACGGAAGAGCCAGCATCAACCTCTATGCCTTCAACAGCAACGGAAATAAGGGCATCGCCTGTGGTCTGAACAACCTTCAGAAGATCCGCGACGGTGAACCTCTCGGAGGCAAGAGCAGAGCTGAGGATGACTTCGACACCGAAGATGACGATGACTTCCTTAGCTGATCATAGTAACCTGTAATACATTCATTGGGCGGCGGCAGTCATAGGAAAGGATGGCTGCCGTCGTCTGCTATATAGAAAGGATACCGAAAATGAAAAATATAACACTTTGCAGTCCGATCGTACTCAGAAGCTCTCTGGACGATATGACCGCATCACAAAAGGAAATCGCCCTGGATCTTTTATCCAACCGCAAAGTACTGGTTCCGGGAAATGATGGGCTTCGATTTGTAAAACTGAATATGCATGATCATAGCGATCTCCCGAAATTCTATATCTATGGTTCGGAAGCCGTATGTTATTACAGACAATCACTAGGTCTTCCGGATGTCTCCCTTCGGGACATAGAGATTGACGATATCGTTATGAACACTGAGGATTTCGATACACTCTATGACATCCTCTTCCTTCTGAACAGAGTCCGTATGCGGAATGAACGTGTGCTTTTCCTGCGGAAGATTGATGCCCCTGCAATCATCCTGTGGAATGAGAATCGGATGCTGCAGGAGTTTGTGGAATCCCTTCAGGATAATAGCTGGAACCATCATCCGGTGATCAACCGGTACAACACCGCCAACTCTGATGAGGATCCTGTATGGGAAGAGGAAGTCCGTAAGTCCCTTGCTGACATCCACTACAGCCTGTTGGATTACAAAAGGGAAAACGAACCAATCCCGGCAGAATAAAAACACGGCAGTAGGTACCACGCCTACTGCCGCAAAAAACATAAGGAGAAAAACATATGCATGAATTGTCAATAGATCTGGAGACATACAGCGACACTGATATCTCCAAGTGTGGAGCATACAAGTACGCTGAGTCTGATAATTTTGAAATACTGCTCTTTGGCGTATCTGTGGACGGAGGACCGGTCATCGTCTATGACCTGACAGCTGGTGATAAGATCCCCACGGAGATCATTGAAGCACTATTTGATCACAACATAATAAAATGGGCGTTCAACGCATCATTTGAAAGAGTCTGTTTATCCAACTGGCTCCGGAAGCACTATCCCGATATGGCACGTGATTATATGTCTGAAGACGATGATCCTGCTGATAACTATCTGGATCCCGAATCATGGAGATGTACGATGATCTGGGCTGCATACATGGGCTTGCCCCTCTCTCTTGAAGGTGTTGGAGCTGTCCTTAAACTCGATAACCAGAAAATGAAGGAAGGCAAGGAACTGATCAAATACTTCTGTTGCCCCTGCAAGCCCACAAAATCAAACGGAGGCAGAACCCGCAATCTTCCCGAACACGCCCAGGATAAATGGGAGATATTCAAAGCATACAACCGCAGGGATGTGGAAGTCGAAATGTCGATCAAGCAGAAGCTCTCCCGCTTTCCGGTACCCAGTTTTGTATGGGATGAGTATCATCTTGACCAGAATATAAATGACAGAGGGATCATGTTGGATATGAACGTGGTCAATAACGCCATCCTGTTTGATGAAAGATCAAAGTCATCACTCATGACATCCATGCAGGATATCACCGGTCTCGATAATCCTAACAGCGTTGTGCAGATGAAGGACTGGCTCTCCGATCAGGGTGTAGAGCTGGAATCTCTCGGCAAAAAGGAAGTCGCAAAATACGTCAAGAATCCTGACGGTAACGCTAACGGTAACATCACCGATGCCTTGAAACTTCGCTTGCAGCTTGCCAAAAGCAGCGTCAAAAAATACCAGGCAATGCAGAACGCAGTATGTAAAGACGGCAGGGCTCACGGGATGTTCCAATTCTATGGTGCCAACCGCTCAGGCCGCTGGGCAGGCAGGCTTATACAATTGCAGAACCTTCCGCAGAACCATATGCCGGATCTATCACAGGCTCGGGATCTTGTCCGTACCGGAGACTATGATACCCTCGATATGCTTTACGATGATATCCCGGACACTCTCAGCCAGCTGATCCGTACCGCCTTCGTCCCGAAGTCCGGATACAAGTTCATAGTCAGCGACTACTCCGCCATCGAAGCCAGAGTGCTCGCATACATTGCCGGAGAAAAATGGCGTATGAAAGTATTTGCTGACGGTGGCGATATCTATTGTGCCTCCGCCCAGGAGATGTTTCATGTGAAGGTAGAAAAGCACGGCGTAAACAGCGATCTCAGACAAAAAGGTAAAATTGCTGAGCTTGCCCTTGGTTACGGTGGATCCGTTGGTGCCTTAAAATCTATGGGTGCTTTGGAAAAAGGATTAAAGGAAGAAGACCTGCAACCTCTTGTAAATATGTGGCGTGAATCCAATCCGAATATCGTAAAGTTCTGGTGGGATGTGGATGCTGCCGTAAAAAAGGCCGTCAGCCAGCATATCAAAACAGAAGTCCGTGGTATACGCTTCTCCTATCAGAGTGGAATGCTTTTCATCACACTCCCCTCCGGTAGGCAGCTCTCTTATGTCAAGCCGCGTATCGGTGAGAACCAGTTTGGCGGAGAGTCTGTTACCTATGAAGGTCTCGGTACCAATAAAAAATGGCAGCGTATCGAATCATACGGTCCAAAATTCGTGGAGAATATCGTCCAGGCAATATCCCGCGATCTTCTCTGTTTTGCAATGAGGAACCTGTCCTTCTGCCGAATCGTCGGCCATGTACATGACGAAGTGATCATCGAATGCAGTCCCGATGTATCCGTGGATGCCCTCTGTAAGATCATGAGCCGCTCCCCGGAATGGATGCCTGACATCCTAATCCGCGGCGATGGTTATCAATGCAATTTTTATCAAAAGGATAGCTAACACAAACACCGCCGGAACACTGCCCGGCGGTGCATTTTTAATAACCCACATTCACAGATGACATCATATCATAGTGTTGCGGCTGTCCCATAGCCTCAAAAATTCTCTTTGTCAAATCCCTGTATATCTCCGGCGCGATGCTGTCATCAATAAAATGAAGTCCTTCATTTACACCGAATGTCGTAGTAGTCAGATAATCAATCATAGATGCAACCACTCTTAATTCAGAAGTATCTTCTTCTCCAGTAGTTTCATCAATTATCTTTACAAAACGGTGTCTGTTCTTCCTAAGGATTATTTCCTGAAGAGTGTGTCCATCGTATCCACATATCTGAATAAAATAGTATTCTAGAATCCTTCGTATAACATTCTTGAGCGTTATCGAGCTCTTTAGTTCATTATACTCTGTCCATAATGCAGCATATGAATTCTGAACAGGATTATAGTTTCGTTTTTCCGAAGGCACAGCTTCATTCTTTGTAGTGCATAACTTGATAATGGATTTGTTATCATTCTTGGTTATCAAATAAAACGAAACACTGCCATAATATTTCTCCTGATTGACCGTCACTTCCCTGTGAAAATAAGCGTTATGGGTCAGTATGAAAATCTGTTTGATATAATCTCCTTTTTCTTCCTTTTCTTCAAGAGTAATATTGTTTTTGCATATTGTGATCATCTGTCGAACCAACGAGCTTACGATAAACAAGGCACTGCTATCCATACTTGATACAGGATCATCAATTACAACAATCTTATCCCGCATGTCTCTTCCGTCAGTCAGTATTTTTTCAGTTCCTTCTGCAGTAATCATTGACTGCGCATCCGCTGAAGAACCATTCCCGTGCACAAGGTTGCAAAAATATAAGAATGCAATAAAGTTTCTTTCCCCCTCGCTCAAATGATCAGCCACAGTGTCGTCCTCGCGGACGATCTGATAATGGTTTGGATTAACCGGATGTTCCTGGATACGAAAGCCCTGAAATCCCGAGTCATTCAACATCTTATTCATGTTGATAATAGCCTCTTTTGTACCTACAGAAGGTTTATCAATTTTGGCAATCTCTTCAGCCAAACCTCTTATATAAGCACTCTTCTTTTTTACGTCCGAGTCAAAAGTATTAAATGCATCCGAAGCTGCTTTCATATCTTCAGCATATTTCTTCAAAAGGCCTTTTACTTTCCACGCAAGAAGTTCCCATACTTTTTGAGTGCATTCATTTCTCTTTGTCTTCGATGCATTTACTATATCGTTATTCTCTTTAATTTTCACATTGAGCTCTTCCATAATTTCATTTAGGGCATCAATGTGTGGCCTAATAAGATCAGGTTCTATTTCCGAACTCGGTTCCTTAATCTTCTGCTCGATTTTCTGAATATTTGAGGCTATGGCATTTTTAAGGATTGTCATTTTATCTTGATATTCCGTCTTGTCCAGCTTAGGAAATACATCCTGAAGGTTATCTTGCAGCGATTTCCACAATCCATTTCCCATTGCCTTATATGAGTCTAATAGTTCTCCTAAAAGTGCCAATTCCCTCTGGTACTCTTCATCAAAACAATCTGATAAATCCTGTTCAAAAGTATCTGGAAGTTTTTGCTGGCAATATGGGCACCTATGATTTGGCGTATCGCGATATCTTTCATGTCCTTGTCGAACCCAATCAGTAGCGTTCAAAGCCTTAATAAATTTTGCAAAATCGGTATCACTGCTGCTAACAATCCGCTTAGTCAAAAGCTCTAATCCTTCAACTTTATCCATCACATCTGGATCAGCCACCTGCTGAAACAGCGAATATGTTCTGGCATTTCTATCAAATGCAATATCATATAATGCTTCAAGGTCTTCCATTTTATGATCCACGGGTTGCTGTATGGACTGAACCTTTGTAAGAAAACCCTTCTTGGTTTTTGTCCCAGTCATCTGGGTTTCCGAAAATCTCTCACGGATACCTTTTGTATAATCCCAACAATCATTTTCAAGAGAAGTTGTAAGTGATGACATCAATAATTGCTTTCCATCCCTCTGCTTTACAATCTCCCCTAATTCTTTTTCCACATCTGCCTTTTCATCTTTCTTTGCTTTTACTTCATCTTCCTGTTTTATGGCATCTTCATCAATCATAAAAACGCCAGGCAGCTTCTCTAATTGACGAAAGTTATCACGGATAAAATCATGATCATAAACAAGAAAATTGAAATCCCTGTGAGTCTTCCCCGGTTCAAATGATACACCCTGTGGCTCTTCTCCACCCGAGATCTCATTTGCAGGCCTCTTCATCTTAGCAATTTCTCTGGCTATTGTGGTCTTACCCACGCCATTATTTCCAAAGAAAAAGTTTACATAAGTAGGCTTCTCCACGGGAACTCCATGATAGGTTGCCGCTGAAATAGTCAGCTCCCGTATACCCGTAATCATTTTATCTGCCATCAACATGCCTCCTTTAAGATAATGCAAAAACCGATACGCCTATCTCTTTTAAAGTCGCAACCAGGTCAATTCTTTTTATTGCCCAGTGCGTATTATTCAGCTCATTAAATCTATCATTTCCATGCATACCAAGTTCAAATAAATGCTCATTTAAGATTTGTTGCGGAATAGCATTCAGTACCCGATAATATACTTTAATTCCGTTGTCCTGCACCTTAACATCAGTAACAAGCCCATAGTATGCCATCTGGTCATCGTCGGTCTTCCCCATATCATGATTTTCGGAACAGAAAATTGCCGGAAATGTCTTGATACGCTCTATCGCCTCTGGCTCCAAGGCATTTATCTCGTCTCTTATAGAGTCAGATGTAAGCGTTGTATTCAAAGCGCGATCCTTCCTTACATAGAAATGACCCTGATCATAAAACTCTTCCTCAAACTGCACAAACAGGCTGTAATACTCGTGACTCGTACCAAAATTTCCGGCTATCACCTGTTGCTTACGATCGGATGCAGCAAAATACATATTGTTCGTAATGTTCCCGGTTGTAATTGAATCCGCCCGATTAACATTCACAATCTTCTCAGCCTGTTGATTTACCCCGGCAACATTATTGGAAAGTCCAACAGGACCTGTTTTTTGTATTTCGTTCGCCATGATTTACTCCTATATTTCCAAATGATCTACATGCTCGATATTCACTATCTTTTCGGCACGCTGATTAAAAACGGTCTGAGCATTCAATACTTGATTAGTTGCTTGTCCGGCACTTTTACCTTGATCAGCGTTATCCTCATTTTTATCTTCTTCTGTATCCATAAAATCTGTATTATCTGATACCTCTGCTTCTTCGGCACATTCTACTATGATTTTTTCATATGATATATCCTTATCCGTGGCGTAGTTGTTTCCAACAGTACCAATATATTTATATGGTGCCTGACTCGTATCATGATGCAACCATTCGCCGACAGTCTTTGCGCCGTTCGTATTCAACATCCCTCGGCTTGTAACGATAAAGTGCCATACTGACAATATAAAGATCCTGGCCTCAATACGCGGAAGCGTCAATAAACTCTTTTTATCTATTGTTTTTCCATCTTCCCAAACTATGAACTCAGTTTCATCTTCTATAGTCTGATCTTTATCAATCACTTCCAGTAAGGCCCTTACAAGCTTTTTACCCAAATCTCCGTCGTCTATAAAAGTATCAATAAAACCATCCATATCCGCTAAGGCGCTCGCATAATCGGACCTTACTTTTTCATCATAAGCATCAATCAAATACTGTGTTTCAAACCGCAACCATTCCGTGCTGTTTTTCTCACACATTTTGTATTGATTCTTATGAGCATTGAAAGTGCTATCTGATAAATACTCGTTAAAATCATAAAAAGTTCTGACCAGTCCTTTCAGACAGGTAACATCGTTAATTGATTTTTCTTTTGCTTTGTGTCCATCCAAATCATTGACACGGATCCTGCGGTCTTTCTTAAGCGCCTGCAGAAGCAATATGTAAAATGTGCCTCCACACAAGAAAGGAACACTGTCTTTTATCATCAAATCTATCACCTTTCAAAAATAATAAACCTTATAAACCCTATAAACCTGTTTTTCGTTCAAATAGCCTATTTTAAGGTATTGACCCCAAACCTTATAAACTCGAAATTTCTATCAGCAAGGGAAAAACCACAATTATCTTCCCGAGCCACCTTCGAAGGTAAGTCCCTGACGAGGGACAGTCACAGAGTAAATGAGAGTCCAACAGCGACAAGGAGCTAAAACATATGAAAAAGGATATTAAGCGCAATTCAATCGTGTTCGTTAAGAACCCTTTCCCCGGCTCAGCCGGAAGTCACATCATGCAGGGCGATCACTATGCCGTAGTATGCCAGAACAATATGGGCAACCGCTACTCCGACAGCGTGATCATCTGCTACATCACATCCAAGGTCAAGCGCCTTGACATAAGAACCAATGTGCCAATCCATTGGTATGCCGGTCTCGACTACAAACCTGCGATGATCAAATGCGGTCAGATCATGACTATAGACCGTGACGACATCATCGATGTTGTAGATACCCTTAGACCCGAAGATGAGATCCGTTTCAATCAGGGAATCAAAGTATCCCTCAATCTGAACGAAAACATCTTCTCATAACCACCGGAGGCATTCCATGAACAAGATACGCCCACCAAATAAAACCTTATATAAGTACAGCAATAACACTGAACCTTAACAGCAGAATCCGATTGCTTTGATCTAAGCGCGCATAAGCAGAGGATGCACATATTGTTTCACCAGGGATCCACAGGACCCTTCTGAAGCAAAGTGCTTTACCTCCTTGTTTGTGTGCGCTTTTTTAGCTCAAAGCAAAGGCGGTCTCAGCAGTGTGCATCCTCCGATTCAGGCAATCGCCATGAAAAGGAGAATAAAAATGAATATTAACATTTCTGAGACGACCAGCGACAAAAAGTATTATGTACTCTTCGAGACCACCGATGAAGGTGTCCGTCAGTACAAAGCCGCATCCGATGAAGATCGTATCGGCACCTCACTCTCATACATGAGAGTTGAAGGAAAAAAGGTTCCTGCCATCAAGATGGAAGTGGATAAAGCCACCTATGATAGTTTCAAGAGAGACCAATGGATGGAAGAATACCGTTACGAGCAGGAAAACCGCTGCATCATCGGTGGTGCAAACGGCAAGTCCAGATTCTGCCCTTGCAGGATCCCTAACCCTGATTATGTAGAGGGCGACGATATGCCCAAAACCATCGCCAACGACTGCGGTAAATGTCCCTACTACAATTCATTCAAGTCTGTGAAGGGAAAGGTTCTGTTCTCGACCCTTACCGTTACTGACGATCAGGGCAACGAAGATGCCTTCGATCCCGCATCACCTTCCCCGGTAAACCAGGCTGAGGAATATAACGATCTCTTATACGGCTATATTGGCTATATCAAGGTTCATCATCCGAAGTACAGTAAGTACACGGAACTTGTGGAACTGCTCGGTCGTGAGTATACGTTGAAGGAAGCAGCAGAGATTCTCGATATTCCCTACAGAACTCTGTATGGTTGGATCAAGACCCTTCGCCCCATCTTCGACGAATACATGAGCAACGTCAGCCACATATAATTCACTAATGTCAAAAGATCCATCTGTCTTTTTACGGACAGATGGATCTTTTCAAGTGCCTGTATCCTCTACCGGCCAGATTTCCTTATCAAAAATCTCCTTTTTCTTCCCCGTAACAAGCCATAATGCCTTGCATATCTTTCTGGGCACATCAATCTCCCCGTCATGTGCCTTCTGAATAATATCAACTATTCTTATGCAAGTTATATCGTCTATTCCAGTATTCAACTGTGAATCAATTATTGGCTGAAGATTCATCTCATCTGTCGCAAATACGGGAATTCCCGTCGCTTTTGCGTACGCAAGTGAACAGGTTTCTCCTTTGTTCTTATTCGGTCTGTGCGGATCGATCATGACTTTTTCCAAATTTCTATAAGCAGCATCATAGACCGCGCGCTCCTTTGCTTCCAGCCCACTTTCATTGACTAATTCCACTTTGCCCTCTGCTATCAAATCTTTAAGCTGACTTACGGCTGAAGAAGGCATCATAACTTCCCCATGAGCATGGGTATGCATATATATTTTCTTTGAAACCAGCGGAAGAATATCATGCAAATAGCGATATTTATCGCTACCGCCCAGTTTAATACAAAGATCGGCATCAACAATCATTTTATCAATCATTCGTCTTCCTCCATGATGCTATCTAATTCTTCATCTGAAGGAAAAGCGCTTCCGCCTACCTTATATATTCCAAGATCTCCGGGCTTGAGACCACACAATTCCAGTAGATACTCTAATTTCTCATAAGTAATCAAGCCTTTTTCATACGCATTTCCTGAAAGCTCCGCAAGATTATCCACACCAATCCTGTTATCAGCTTCCCCAGTAGAAAACGCATATCGTTTTCTGTACCTTTCTATAGATTCATCAGACTCAGATAAAAGCTTGTTTTTTTCATCCACTCCGATGCTGCCGATTTCAAAAAGTCTCTTTACTATTGCCTGATATGGCACCACAAACAAATCCGCAAGCTGCAAAGCGGCCTTGATGGATATTTTTTTTATCTGATAGGTATCCATCTCCTGCTTCAGCATCATTTCATCTACAAGGAACTCGGCTGCAAAACGATTTGCCTTTTTTTCGTTCGTTTCCTTTCCATCTTCGTCAAGCAGATCTCCAGGTAAAACATCTGGATTTTGCTCATACCAAATGTGATATAGCTCATGAGCTGCCGCAAAAACCTGACAATGAACCGGAATTGAAGTGTTGATTGCGACAAATGGCTTATCCAGACTGGCATCATTCCTTGACCCGCTGATTCTGGTGAATCCCCAGGGAGCACTTTTTCCTAACGGATAATAAATAACCCTTGCATACAGCCCGAGAATAGAAAAAATCTGTGTTCCAATAATATCATTAGATTTGCGGCATATCCCCAGTTTTTCACGAGCCTGCTTTTTTACTTCTTCAATTTCGAAATCATTCAGTTCCTTACGCATAAAGAAGTTCCTCCAGCATATGGATCTCGTCAATAGCCGTACGCATCAGATTAACCTTTTCCAGTGTTTCTTCGTCCGTAACACTTCCCATAAAACTGAGGTTATCCACAGATACCGGCGTACCTTGGGCCATAAGTAATTCATCTGTAGTAGTACCTACAATAGACGCAATTTTAGCAAGTTCATTGACATTTATTGCTTTACTCCCTTTGATGATCTTATTCATCACCTGTTTGGAAATCCCTAATGCATCAGCTAAGCTCTGCTGTGTAAACCCTTTTATACTCAATTGTTTCTGAATATTTGCTCCAACCTGTGCAAAATCCGTCGCATACATAGTTGTATCCTCCATTTCTTTTTTGGAATTCAAGTATACCATCATTTCAGCTGTCAGTCAATATATTGTTGACTTATTTCTTGTAAAATATTCACTTTATGTTGACTCGATTACTCGATTAGTTGTCATATTTCTTTAATTCAAAAGCGGACATATAAAAGGGGATCATAATTCTCGATTACAATCCCCTAGCCTTTTGCCGTCTTACCACTTCCTACCGTTCATTTGCCACCGGTCATGCCGCTTTATATTTCTAATAGCTTGTCTTAATGTATGCGTTCTTCCATGCAAATGATACGGTTCCGCTCTGTGAGAATGAAAAATTATAACAACATTATTCTTTGGTGACTCCGGACTGTGAAGACTCCAATAATGCCCTGTATTTTTAGATCTTATCGTAACATCAAAGATATCCCTGTAGATGATTGTAAAATATTTAGGATCTAACAACTCCAACTCTTTCATTTCAAACATCTGAGGCCTCCTTCCCGAACCAGGCTTCAAGTGCCTGCTCCACGATACTGTCTACCATGTTCGGATCCATGCCCTGAAAATATTTCTCTACGATCCTTCCCGGAACCTTGTAGTACTTTTTCTTGATGGGTTCCTTCCTGAGATAACGTCTTACAAACCCATCAGTCAGCATACTGGTATGACTTCTCAGTTGTATCGCCATATTCGCTGTCACCTTTGTCCCCGTCTCCTTTGCCACCTTATAAACTATCTGCTGCTCATTCTCCGGAAGAAACGCCAGCTGAACTGCAACTTCAGCATAAAGTGCTCCGCGATCCACCATATCTTTCAGAGGATCTATCAGATCATTCAACTTCAAAAGCCTTCCTACAGAACTGCCTGACAGCCCGTATTCTTCTCCGATTGCTTCCCTGGTCTTTATCCTTTGTGCACCCGGCATCGAAGCCTCTTTGTCAAATCTTGCTTTCAGTACCGTCGCCTTCTCTGATGTTGTCAGATCATTAAACGGTCTCTCCATCAGAGCAGACTCAATATTCTTTTTTCCCATAGACTTACGCCTCCTTTGCCTCGCCGTACTCAGCCTTTCCCTCAGCAACAAACTGTGCATGCAGCCTTTCTTTTTCCTTCTGGAACCGCTTGGTCAGGCTTGCCATTTCTCTTTCCATGAATTCCTGCTCTGCTTTTTCTAAAGCCGCCTTTTCTGCATCCGGGGTGATGATGATCTTTCCATCTTCGCAGCTGACGGAAATATAGTCCCCAATTTCAAAACCCAACTCTGCTAGCCACTGTCCCTTTAACATGATGGTCGGAGTCGTCTTGTACTTATAACCGCTCATGCCGTACACCTTAACGCTTCTTTTATTCTTCTTTGTCATAATCGTTGTCTCCTTTTCTATCGAACTTTTGGTTTTCTGCATTTTTACATAGTCTTATGTATCAATCTGTGATATACTTTTTACAGAAATCTATGCGAAAACACTCCCGGAGGAATTATCATGAGTGCTGCTAAACCAGGCTCCTATAAAGGCTTAACTGAAGCTCGTAAAAGAGCGAATAAAAAATATAATGATCGATTTGTCGAGATAAAGGTCCGTGTCACCCCTGAGAAGCGTTCCATCATTAAGGATCACGCCGAAAGCATGGGAGAAAGCGCAACCGCCTTCATTAACAGAGCAATCGATGAAGCCATGGCCAGAGATCAAAAAACCGATCCCGAAAACTAAAAAA
>DFKZ01000080.1:23587-56953 GCA_002373975.1 Lachnospiraceae bacterium UBA3632
CCACACATCACCGGATGATTCTTCTTCTCATGAACAATCTCCAATTGTGTAATTGTCTACGTTATAGTCTTTCCGAACACGGCTCCCACTTAAAATCTACGTTTTCAACTGCATTTTAAATGGTCTAAACTTGGTCTAAATCGACCTTTCCACGTTCCTTAAAGTACCGAGATTACTGACTTTTCAAAGGTTTTGACGGATATTGCCCCAGCAGACGAACAGTATTTTTATCATTTCCTTAAATTCCTTGATTTTCCAGTATTTTCAAGGGTTACAGACATTTTCCCTTATGGTATAAAACAGGTATATTTTCTCAAATCTTCTCATTTTTTCGCATATTTTCTTCTGCAAAAGTGGTAAATTGAGTGGTAAATTCAAAATTTGTACCACTCCGGATTTATGCGGTTTCTGAGGTGATTTTTGAGATTTTTACCATCTCCGCCTGTGCGTCATCAATCCCGACATGGGTGTATGTATTAAGCGTTACGGATATATCCGCGTGACCCATGATGTACTGCAATGTCTTGGGGTTCATGCCCGCTTTGGCCATATTTGAGCAGAATGTATGCCTGCAAACATGTGGCGTGATCGCAGGAAGCTGTACCCTGTAGATACCGTTGTACTTTTCAACCGCATGCTGAAAATACTTTTCCCAGTGAAGTGCAACCATAGGCTTATCATTCTTATCGAGAAAAAGAAAACCCGTAATACCATCCACCATAAATTCGATCTTGGGCTTTTTTCTGCTTTTGATGATCCGTCTGAAGCATTCCGCCACTTCTTCCGTCATCGGAACAAAACGTTTCCCGCTCTCCGTCTTAGGCTTCTCTATGATGTATTGCATCCCACTCGTTCTCTGCAGCTGGTGATCTACATTGATCCTCATGGAATCAAAATCTATATCAGCTCCCGTAAGACCGCAGAACTCCGAGATCCTGAGACCGGTATTGAACAAGATGTAGAATGCATCATAATACCTGCTAAAATGTCTGTCTTCCCTTATGAACTTTAAAAACTCTCTTTCCTGCTTCCTTGTAACAGCTTCGCGCTTTACACTGTCGTTTACGACTACGGAAGCCAATTCAAAACCAAACGGATTCTTACGTATGAGGTCATCAGCTTCAGCCATTTCAAAAGCCTGTCTCAGCACTCCTCTTATCGTATGGATCGTACTGTAACCTTTTTTATCAATCTGCTGAAGTTTTATCAGCCATGCCTTTGCATCAGAAACCTTGATACGGTCAATGCGTTCCTTACCGAAAGCTTCTTTCTTCAAGAGATTGATCACTGTCTTGTACCCTGCTGCCGTACTGTGTCTTACTCCTACCCTTAAAGAAATATACTTTTCGCATAAAGAAAGGACCGTGTAGTCTCCACCCTTAGGCACTATCTCGTCGGCAAGATCCTGTCTTATCTTTTTCTCTTTTTCCCTGAGCGAAAGATCTTTTCTCTTTCCCTTGGGCAGTGGATCGTTCTGATCAAGCCTCCAGCTGTACACATCGTGCTCTTCACCGTTTCTGTCAGTATATTTAAAACGGTATCTTCCGTCCGGTCTTTGACTCTCTCCCATGTTAAGAATACGATTCTTACTGTCTCTTCTTTTCTCACTCATGTTTATCCTCCTTCCAAAAAAGGAAGAGAGCCGGATTCATGGATTTATTCTACCATAAAGCCGACTCTGCTTCTACACATAATTCGTTCCGGTATTCCTTACAAAGTGGTGGCTTTTTCAAGGAATTTCTCAAACAGCGGCCGTTTTATCAGCACCCTGTTTCCATTTAGGATAGCAAAATCCGAATCAGGATATCTCTCCACCAGATCCCGAAGTTTTGATTCCCCGATATGGTAGTATTCAGCTGCCTCTGTTATGGTAAGCGTAAACCTTTTCCATACCGGAGTACTTTCCGTAATGACGGATCTTCTTGCACTGTGATCAGCCATGTTCAATCCCTCCTTTCCTTGTTCTTCATAAGTAATGTGGGACGACATGCCTGCTAATCCGTGACAAAGAAATATTTTTTTTCAAAAAATAATTTAATCGGGGCCGATTATTTTTCAGTTCAAAAAGTAGCGAATAATCGACCCCGAACAAAGCTAAAGGCCACATAAATACTGAATTTATCGACCCCGATAATTTTTGGAAAAGCCCATTTTCACAAGTGCATTTTTATATTTAAGAAAATATCGGGGCCGAACAACCTTCAAACCCTTGAAAAAATGGAATTGTTCGCCCCCGACAAAAAATAAGCAAAACAGCAAAAAAAGGATAACAGGATACGCCGAAAGTTGCAGGGCAATTTTCCGCATTAACCGTGCGCTTATGGCGTCCGGAAAAGGGCTCAGCCCTATAACCTCAATGGTTGCAGCTTCTCTGCGAAAAGCAAAATGAGCTTTTACACCCCTGTAAATCCGGTTCAAAAATTAAATGGTTTTTAACCCCTAAATATGAAAAGCACAAAAAAAATGCGGCGTCACTTAGACGTCACATTTTTAGGCAATCTATGAAATTTTACCGTTTCGGCGTCAAAATGACTACTTTTTTCATTTCACACACCAGTTCAGGATCTCATCTATAACAAGTTTCCCATTTCCTACATTACAATGATTTTGCGCATCTTCCTTATCTGTAAAAAGTCTGAAAGTAAGACTTCTCACATTCTTAAGCATATTGATTTCCCTGCCGACATGCTTATAATCGATAAAATGATCCTTGTTTGCACCGACTATCATCATATCCTGCTTAATCTTATCTGCAACAGGTTCCAAATCATAAAGCTTCAGTTTCCTTGCATATTCGTATACATCTTCCAGTCTTCCTCCGTCCCGGTTTATGACACGGTTTAACTGATAATTAAAATTTGGATTATCGTTCAGTTCATAAACGCCCTTCTTTAATTCAATTCCTGTGCGATATCATATTTCTTCATAGAACGCTCCATCATTTGAACAACTTAAGTTACATCAATGACCTTTCTTTTTATATCCACAATCACAGTACGGACCGCCGGATGCAAGTGTGTATTCTCTTACAAAACTTGATGTTCCGCCAAGTTCGCTCATGGTGTAGTCCAGATGACACATTGCCGGGACAAGATCATATAGGCCATATTCTCTCATAAGGGTGCAGATTCCACACTTGTAAAACCTCGCCTCATATCCGCTTCCATCTTCATATGGAAGATAGTCCATATTCCAGGAATACGGATTCCGATCAGCCGCTTTCAGCGCAGCAGTCATCTGCATTTTTGCGATATCCTTATCTGTGAACTTTTTCTTTCCACCCATACGGCAAAAGGCCTTTGTCGCAAAATTCGTCATGGCATCCTCATAGTATGCTGTTGCTTCTTCGACCGTTGGCTTAGTATCCATACTTAAACATACAGAAATCAGGATTGCGCAGTTAACGATATTAGTCTTAAATATGTCATCCTTTTCAAATTCAGGGAGTCTGCCAATGATCTCTCTGTATTTCGTCTTTGCCTTTGCCATGATCTGCTTAGCTTCATCCTGACTTTTCTTAAGGTCATTCGCAAGTGCACTTTGAAAAGATCTTCTATATATGAACCACATGCCGGCAGGCATTCCGTTATACTTCATCTCTCCGAATTCTCCCACTTCAATTATCTATTAATTGGTTAGACGGCGCTAACCGCCAATAATTATAAATACTTAGGTGCCATTTATCAAGTTTTTTGACGTTCAAATCTTTCTCAATTTCTGAACCCTGTCACAGATTAAACTAAGAAACTCTTTGTCATGTGTCACGATAATGATTGCTTTACCATTAGCCGAAAGTTTCCTCAGCGTATCTTTCACCGCTAACATGCTTTTGTAATCCAGCCCCGAAGTTGGTTCATCCAACAAAAGAATTTCTTTATCTGATGCTTTACATACTGCAAGAGCAAGTCTCTGCTTTTGCCCTCCCGACAGACTCTGTGGATGCCTCTCGTTTAGTCCTGAAAGCATCGCCTCGTTCAGCAGCGATGCAGCCTCTTCGCTGTTAACCAACGGATTACCGAGCATACATTCATTCTCGCAGGAATCTGCAAACAGTTGATAATTTACATCCTGCATCACCATTCCAAATCTTTTTCTTCGAGATTTCCTTGTGCTTTTCTTCCCATCCAGAATAACGGCTCCCTTTTGTTTTTTTGACAGGCCTGCAAGCGCTCGCAATAATGTTGTCTTTCCTGCACCGTTTACCCCGGTAATACCCAATATTTCCCCTTCTCTTACATAAAGATTCAGATTTTCCTGCACGATGTGTTTTTTGTACGCCAATGTAAGGTCATTTACTTCCAACAGTTTTCGCTTTTCATAATTATCCGGATGTAAATCCGGTTTTAATCCTTTTTCGCTTTCAAAGCTGAGTTCTCGAAGCCCAAGACTCTTTCTCTCTTCTTCCGACATTCCAAAAAACAGTTCGGCATCCATGTCCTTCTCAATTCTGCCCTCTTTCATATAGATTACTCTGTCTGAAAGACCTTTAAGCCAGGACAATCTGTGTTCTGCAATAAGAACCGTTTTCCCTAATGCCTTCATCTTCTCAAGAATACCCCGGATCTTCAAAATAGCGTCGGGATCCAGATTCGCCGTAGGTTCATCGAGGGCCACTACAGGTGTTCCTGCAATATAGCCGCCCGCTATCGCAACCTGCTGCTTTTCTCCTCCGGACAATTCAAACATGCTGCGTCCCGCAAGCCTCTCAAGTTTTAAATCCTTCATTGCCAGATTAAGTCTTTCCTCTATTACTCCGATGTCCACCCCTCTGTTTTCAAGTGTATATACAATTTCGCTCTCAACGTCGGTATTAAAAAACTGGGATTTCGGATTTTGAAAAACACTGGCTACAACATCAGAAAGCTTATACATTTCCGACTCGGAAACATCTATCCCATTCACATACACTTTTCCCGATGAACTTCCTTTCATCAAATGCGAAGCAATACCGTTGACGCTTCTGATAATCGTAGTCTTCCCACACCCTGATTCCCCACACAAAAGAACAAATTCACCCTGTTTTATCTCGAGGTCGATACCATGAATACCCTGCTCTTTTTCGTTACATTCATAAGCGAAATTATAATTATCAAATCGTATCACAGTAATCACCTCACATATGCATGATAAAACAATACACCGTGATCATGACCGCCATAACGATCACGATGTAATCTTTTACACCCATGGGCTTATAGTTCCTGCAGGTCGGCTTACATGGATTCTCTATACCTCTTGTAACAGCAGCCGTTGATAGTTCGTCTGCGCTATGAAGTGACGATACAAACAAAGGAACCAGATAACACTCCAATTTCTTCACCAACCGTAAAAACGGATTTTTTATCCCTCTTGTGACACTACGCATCCTCATCGCGTCCCGTATATGAAGCCATTCTTCTTTAAGCGTCGGTATGTACCTGATTGCAACAGCCACAGGTACCGTCACTTTTCTTGAAACACCCATACGTGTAAAACTTGCCGTCATCTCACTTACTCTCGTATTTTTATACAAAAGCACAATACACATTACTACCGGGAAAAAGCTTCTTATATTGACCACAAACATGGAGAGTATCATTTCGACAGTTTCAGGCATGACAGGAAATAATACAAACTGAACACCGCAAAAAAGAGCATACGTCAGAAGGATACCCGGCATGAAGCTCCCTTTTTTCGAGAACACTTGTAACACGGTCAGCCCCGCCATTATAAGCAGCTCTACATATATGTTTGAGTTCATTGTCGCCCATGTTGCCGAAAGAAGTGTCAGAAGAATGTAAGTACGAACATCCAGCTTCATATCATACGATACCTGCCTTTATAAGATGTTTTTTCATAATTATCTGTCCAAGGCAGATTCCCAGAAAAGTTGTAAAAGCTGTTGCAATAATAACCACCGCCCACAAAGGCTTTATGTAATACATATACATCCTGAAAAACCATGCTTATATTCTCAAGAAGCTTTTCAGACGACATTTCCTTTACAGGTACACCCCTGAACAAAACATCTCCCGAATCCGTATCCCAAAACCTGGCAATCAGCCTTGTGATAGTGGATTTTCCCGATCCGGATGGGCCAACCAGTGCAGTTACACTCTTTTCCGGGAATTCCAGGTTTATATGATGCAAGGGTGATTTCAACTTTTATTCTCTATCCAGATCAATATCTCATCTATTACCAGTTTACCGTTTCCTACATTACAGTGGTTCTGCGCATCCTCTTTATCGGTAAAGAGACGAAAAGTGAGACTTCTCACATTCTTAAGCATATTGATCTCACGCCCGATAAGCCTGTAATCGATAAAGTGATCCTTATTTGCCCCCACGATCAGCATATCCTGAGTGATACTATCGGCAACAGGTTCCAGATTGTATAGTTTCAGTTTCTTTGCATATTCATATGCATCCTTTGCTTCATAGGCATACATTCCATGCTTTAAGCCCCAATCAATCAGCGGATCCTTCTTTGCTTTTATATTGAAAACAAAACTGAGCAGTGGCCTTGCATGAAGCTTCATCAAAATACGGAATGCTCTTTTTGCTCCTTCAGGCAGAACTCCGATGATGACATCCTGAAAGCATGGAAAAACGCTCCATGCCACAACCTTTGTAATCCGATCATCAAATGCTGCCGCTCTGGGTGCAAGGTATCCTCCGAGCGAAATTCCTATAATAGTAACATCTTTAAGATCAAAGTAATCAAGGACAGCCTTTACCGGCCTCTCCCACTCGTGTGTAAAATGGATGCCCTGAATTCTCATCACGCCGCCCTGCCCCGGCCCCTCAAACATATATACCTCGAAGCCCTGCTCTCTCATATATAATACAGTAAAGAGAAACTCTTCAAAGTAGCTGTCGTTTCCACCGTGGATTAGGATCGTGCCCTTGCTTTCTCCTTCAGGGACAACATGCATAACCGGCAGTTTTCCGTTTTCATAAGGAACTTCTGCTTTTTCTATGATTGGATCAACGCCCTCGAAATAATTCGCATAATACTGATAAAAAAGCTCCGTCGCCTTTACGTAATACTTCTTCTTGTCCGGATCGCCATCATACATAAAGAACTCGCTCATCCGATAGTACGCAATGGCATTCTCAGTTCTGTCCTCAGCCATTGCTTTATCTCCAAGAGCGATCAGTTCTCTTTTCCAGTCTGCGCTGTTATGAATCTTCCCGGCTATCACCTCGATATCTTCCAGCCGTCCGCCATCCCAGTTGATGACGCGGTTTAGCTGGTAATTGAAATTGGGGTTATCGTTCAGTTCATAAACGCCCTTCTTTAATTTGATACTTTGTGTGATATCATGTTTCTTCATAAAAAAGCTCTCCTTCCGCATATGCTGTGCCTTATACCGGAAGTATAGCTTTTTTCAATAATGAGTACTTTCAATTAGACGCTAATCTTTAACTTCGGATGAATTCCGAAAATGATATGCCAAACATCCTCTTACAGGTGGATGCAAAATGCGATGGCGTGTCGAACCCGGCCCTTATGGCAGCCTCTGTTATATTGTTATCCTGCAGGTAATGTATATATCCCTTCTTCATCTTATCAAGTGCGATGTATCGGTGTAGAGATATTCCCATCTGCTCCTTAAAAAGATGACAAAACCGGCTCTTTGAAAGACAGGCCTTTTTGCAAAGAATCTCTGCAATGTCAGACGGTATCGTTTCGATCTCCTTTAAGAGAGAAAGTGAATCCGTTATCCTTTCATCAATCCTGCCTTCAATCCTGGAAAGTCCAAGTCTCGCAAGCATTTCGCTGTCTGATTGTTTTAAATCATGCCCGTTCTTCTCATAAATCTCAATAAGTCCGGCAGTGATCTCACTATCTAAAACAGCGTATTTCTCACCATGAAGATACTTTTCATTAAGTGCCCTGTCATAATCCGATGTCGTATCAAAAAGATAAAGCAGCATATCACCACGATCCATATATACGGTATGAATAAGATCTGAAGCGATAATAACCGCACCTGCGTCAAAATCCTGTCCGTCGGCCATCACATGAAGCTCTCCTCCGATTCCCATAACTATATGAGACGCAAGATGAGCGTGCGGATCAGGCACCCTATACTCTGATAACATCAGTATATGATCATAATCAAATAGCATGTCTGTCATTTTCAATCACACACTTTCCCTCTAACGCTGTTTCTTTCTCCAGTAAATAGATGTTGTTAGAAACACAAGGGCTTCTCCCATGCTTTCACAAGCTCCCCATGCTCCGGCTACCACTGTATCTCTGAATGCAACTTTCCATATGATACCCAGGATCACTGTTCCTACAGGTCCCACAAGGCACATGATCCTCGGCAATCCCGTCTTACCCGACACAACCGCAGCAAAATGAGTTATGTATCCCAAAAACAGAAATGCGATCAATACCATATCAAGCGGTGCCAGGATTCCCTGCCAATGCTCTGCGACTGCATATGCGACTTCAGCTGTACCGCCCGATGAAATGATACTTTTATAAGTGATAGGGAGAAGGGATCCCAAAGCAAAATGCAGAAACCCTGTCGCCGCAACTCCAATTGCCATGAATGATGCAAGCGTCCTGAGTACTTTCCCACAGGTTTCTTCTATCATTTTATAATATGAGTAAAACGCCGGAAGCATGAGTATCATGCCTGCAAACCCCAGCCATGCAGAAAGCACAAAACGCCACTCGTCAACTTCAATCCATAAAGGATCTATACCCAAATCGCTGTATCCTTTATAGCAATATAACAGGCAGTCTCCTATCACAAAGATAATTCCGCCTCCAATCATCCTGCAAGCTGCATAATCCCTGCCTGAATTGCGGCCAATAACGGAAATCCTATCAGGGTGCCGGCCCATTTGACTGCCAGTGTCTTTCCATGAATATACGGCACGAACTCCTCTGTTCCCGGAATAATCCACGCCCTGGTACATCCTACCCACCACCAGTCGATGAATATGCGGTCAAACAGCCCCGAAATCAGATAGATGATAGTCAGCTGAACAAATCCATCCATAAAACCATCCACGCCGTTATAGAAATATACAACTGTCGGAACAACAATGAGCAACGGAATGAACAACGCCAGCGCCGTAATGACATTGATCTTCTTTATCCTATCTTTTGTAGTCAGCCCAAGCTCTATAACCCTGTCCTTTACTTCCTGTTCATAAAAAACAATAAGACCAACCGGTCCGTCTTTTGCTATGCCCACAACACAGACAAGCAATAGCCAAAAGCTCATTACCAATCCTTCAAAAACAACGGTCATTTTCGTCCTCCGCTCATCCAGATTTTGATAGCATTTCGTATTTCCCTGTCGATATCTTTTCTGGTCTGCTCGCATTCCTTTGGATGTTCCTTTGCAGACCTAAACATTAGTCTCATGAATAACCTTAATCCGACAGGGAGTGCTATACGAAGCATAGATTCAGGAAGCACAAAATGTGTCCCGTATTCATATGTGATTGCCTTGTATTTACATATGTGAGGTTTTTCTTCAAGACGTCTTTTCATTCGACGCACATATTTCCCGGCATCCCAAAGAGTATCGTCATCCGCCCCTATAAGAAGCAGATACCCGCTGATATTCTCTACCTTTATCATTTCATCTTCGGGATGTTCCCTGTCACGCTCGGAATCATCAAAGATTTTTCTTGAACACAGGTAATTCCCGCTTCCTTTTGTTTCTTCCATAATGACATTCCAATACTTCGGATGCTCATATACAAAAGGCATATAAGGCAACGGCTTTCCGCCTTTTGATAATGTGGAAGCCCCCGGCACCGGCCATTCCTTGCATCCGTCTTTCTTGCCCTGCTCGAACCCCTGCCAGATGAAATCGCTCGCAGTCAATCCTACGGTCAACGTTATATCCGGTATAAAGGATGCCGCAGCAAGAGAATACATTCCAGCTGTTGACATACCCATAATTCCAAAGTATGAATTGCCACGGCTTTTGCACTTCTCTATCGCCTTCTCAACTCTTTCGATTGGACAGTTAACATGGCTGTAGTCCTTCTTCCCGGGAGACATACACATCACGTTTACACCCTGCCTGTGAAGCCACTTTGCCCCGCATTTTGCCATATAATCATTGGGATCGTCTCCGAACA
The DNA here is from genome assembly GCA_002373975.1 of Lachnospiraceae bacterium UBA3632. GTDB lineage: Bacteria > Bacillota > Clostridia > Lachnospirales > Lachnospiraceae > AC2028. Next base: position 33,689 of record DFKZ01000080.1, read on the forward strand.
ATCCGATCATCACATAATCCGATTGCTGCGAGCACTCATAATAGGTTCCATAGAATCCGTCATTTTCAACTGTAAAGCAAATCTTTTTCATCCGTTGCTATTCTCCTATTGAAAAAGTGTACATATCCATGCTGCCAGTGCTGAAGCTGCAGGGAAGATTATGAGCAGTTTAAGTAGCTGGCTCTTAATGTTATATCCATATTTTCTGCCTGAATATACGCTATCCACTTCCGGAAAATAGAACTGGAAAAACTTAAATTTCATAAGCAGAAAGTAGTCAAAACATACCATGTCGTATATTTTGTACACAGTAAAGATCACTACAAATCTCACGAAAAACTGTATGAATGTGAATCCGCTTCGAAATCCGTCCCAGATAGAGATAACGCCCACGCCGATAATCAGGAGCATGCTGAATATCATTAAAGTCCACCCGATTATTCTCGCACCATAAAACAGTTCTTTTTCCCTTGGGATTATGACTTCCTGCGCTTCCTTAGGCGCCGATGAAAAGAACTTCTTGTCCTGGATAAATGCCACTGCCGAAAACATCATCAGCGTTATCGCTACGCAAAATACGATTGTGAGAAATATTGTTAATAGCATAAGCTCACCTCTCCTTAGCTTTTTTCATCATGAGCAGCAATCCTCCGAACATCCAAATATTTCCAATACTTATCCATCCTGCAGTAAGTGCATTAAAAAGCGCATGATTACCGGCAAACTTCATTAACATTGTTACTGTCATCCCAACGGGCAGTGAAAATATCCAGCACCACTTCGGGTAAGGCGTATACCCTTTTACAAAAGCCGTGATCTGTGCCGCACTCTGAATGATAAAGAATATCAGAAAAGCTATGATACCCGGAAGCAGAAAAAACTGTCCGAATCTGATCGTCTGTCTGACTGCTGTTTCCGGGCTCAAGTTCATCATCTGTCTGTAGTAATAAACTACCGCAAGACACGGAACATGTACTCCGCAGCCACCGAAAGCAATATACCCCAGTATTCCGCTTCGGAGCATATGTGCATATTTCTCTGAATATGGAGCAATCAGTCTATATACTCCGAAATAGCATAATCCTTCAAGGGGAATCCCAACGAAGCCAAGCATGGCTGACCAAAGAATCCCGGGATCCGATATGTTCGCATATGTCGAAAGCTTCTTTGCGATTCCGGTTAAAGTCTCATCTGATACTCCCCATCCAAGAAGCATATCTCCCACAAGCACCATTATTCCGGCACATAATCCGATTAAAAACAATTTACGGATCCTGTTCCAATCCAGATCTTTTCCAATTCCAATGTCGTTATATGTGTTCATTCTTTCTCCATCTGCATATATTAAAAAATCACGGCAACAATCCCCGCAACAATTGCCGCACCTATGACCCATATTAGAGTCAGGAATAATCTCTTTTTAAGCATTTGCCTTATAGTCTGAACATAAGGCATGTCTTCGCACCCGGGAAGCAACCAGAATTTACTGTATCTGACCCATACCTCATCGATTACGATGCCGTCATACCAGTTCATCGCTTCAAGGAACAGCAAGGCGTACAAATATGCTGTCTTGAAATCTGATATATGATTCCACAATCCTATGATAAGTACAAGAGTTACCAGCATGACGATATAAAACTCTGTCATAAATATCTTTCTTTTTCTGTTCATGGCTTCCCTTGTAGATAGACCTAACTCTATCGCTCTGTCCTGTACCGCTTTGGGATAGAAATACAGCCCGTTTATTGCTCCCCCGCGAACAGAATACCTGACCATCAGAGTAAAAATCAGACAATATATGAACAACTGTAGTATTATCATTTAAGTCACCCCAATTATCTTCCAAACAATCCTTTTATACATTGTCATCACCCTCCAGGAACTCTTTTAATCTTTCAGCATAGATTCTCGTATGCTCATGAAGCATCTGTCCATGTCCCATTCCTTTAAACACCCTCTTTTTCATCTGAGGGAGATATTTCTTCAAGGACCTTGCACTCTTAACGGGATAGAGTTCATTTTCTCCGTGCCAGAACACGACCGGATTATGATAATCCCTGATTCCGTCCTTTATAGTATACGTGTAACAAGAAAGAGCGGCGTTGCCGACAGATTTAAGAGATACTCCCTTATAAAGTGTATCTACTATGCCGTTGTTACCCTTTCCCATAATGCTTTCCACAAGCGGTTTCGGCATATGGATATTCTTTTTGATGCTCCAGATTGAGCCTTGGAACAACCACTTGAAGGGATATGTCATAATGCCCATTTTTATCACAAATGCAGCATCCAGAACAGTTCTTCCTACTTCTATGTTTCCTCTGCTGATCAGTTCTGTCGCTATTGTTCCGCCAAGCGAAAACCCAAGCAGACCATAGAGTCTGCCGTTAAGATTGTCCTTTACATATTTCTCAATCTTCTGCGCTGCATCGGTTACAGAAATAAAAACTCCTTCTTCATTTCGGGAATGCCCATCCAGCTCACAAACGATCACATAATAATCCGTCAGATACGGCAAGAGCGGATCAAACAGATTCGAAGTATTTGCCATACCATGGATCAGCAGAATCGACCTTTTTTCTTTATCTCCATGTGTCAGAAATCTCATGATACCGCTATTTTTCCTCGTATACGTATTATTTCCTGCCAACCAGCAGGCTTGAGCCCTTAAGCATCATCTTAGCCGCTTCCCGTTTTGTCATAAACATTCCATCGTCTGTCGGGATAAGCTTTACTTCTTCATACCCGGCATCAAGAAGTTCCTTAACAAACTTCGTCATATCGCCGTAACGACCTTTAGACATGATGTCATGAATGGCAAAGGTTCCCCCTTTTTTCAGTACTCTCAACGACTCACGCAAAAGATCCTGTTTATTTACGGGAATGTTGTGATATACATAGTTACTCGTAACAGCATCAAAAGTTTCATCCGGAAAATCAAGTTTTACCGCGTCTCCTTGTCTGAACTCCGTGTTTGACACGCCTTCAGCCGATGCGTTGCTCTCGCAAAGGTTCTTGCTGAAGGATGCGTATTCTTTCCCCCAGCGGTCAATTCCGATAAAGCTGCTCTTCGGATTTCTTTTTGCGCAGGCTATCGTCAGCGCTCCGCTTCCGCACCCTACGTCTAGCCCTTTCCCGCTTTCCGGAAGTTTGACATATTCCGCTGTACCTTCAATGATCTGCTTTGACAGCTGCCTCTTCCCATTACAGGAAAACTGACGGTAAGCCATGATTGACCACTGCGCATACTTTCCGCACCCCAATGCTCCCAGTCCAAGAACGATTCCCGTTCCTATCCTTACGGGCATTGCTGCATTTCTCAGCGCCACAAAACTTCCGACAAATGCGGCAGTCAAAACTACCGTCCCTGCCACCAGTCCATAAATCATTCCCTTCGGTACCCAGTTTTTGTAATCAGGTTTCATAACTTGAATCAGCCTCCTCATTATTATTTTTCACATAGCCTTTTGATCCTCTTTGCGAGCTTATCCGGATGAAACGGAGCAAGCCCGCCATGTCCGACATCCTTAAATCGTACAAAGTTCGTATTCGGATACGCTTTTTTGATGTATGCCATATCCCATTTCCGGTCCTTTTCCTCCGCATCCGCGACCCAGTATTCTATATACGGGCAATCCGTTACAACCCTCTTTGGCATTTCATAATTGTTTGCCGAATCAAAGGTTCGCCAGATTGTTTTGTAGCTTATCATTTTCAACACCTTAGCCTCGTACCTGATATCTTCCTCTGACAATTCATCCGTAGAAAATGCTTTTTCGAGAAGTTTTATCCCACCGAGCTTTCCCATGGAGATCATAATAAAATCCCTGAGTGCGATAAACCTTGTTATAAGCCACGGCAGCTGGTATGGTGTAATACCGCCATCCAATACAGAATGCTTAAAACGGATAACATTGTTTGACAAAAGCTTAGCTACCACAGCTCCGCCCATGGAGCAACCGTACACGCATTCAACTTCCGTCATTTCTTTATCTTTAAGCCACTTTTCAATCTCTGTGGCAATACTCTCTATACTTGTAAAGTCATCCTTACGGTCCGGATCATATCCCGGAAGTGCCGGTATGATCAGATGAAAGTCTTTTTCAAGCAGCGGAACAACATACTCGAAATAATCCCACATTACAACTGCAGGATGAATGAGAAGGACCACTTTTTTGTTTTCTGTTCCTAATTCATGGTATGTCATGCTTTCTCCTGTTAACATTTCAATCAATTATTCATAAGCGGGACTCCGTCCAAATACTATTTTTATGATCTGCATGTTTACAAACCTGTCACAGAATCTGATCATAACCCTATGAAATCCGCCCACTTCTTTGTATATATCCCGATATCCCCGCATGTAACTCCTTGCAGTAACCATAAAATCTTTGTTCCAGTTCTCTATCTCGCTTTTATCTTCTATCGAAAAAAAGGCGCCCACATCCTTAATTCCCGCTTCCTTAAGCCATGTCCTGGTCATCAGCTTCGCACCGCGCCTGTTGCAGGAATCAAATGTGATCACCCCACCGGGAAAGCGCTCTCCCATGGTTAGAAACAGTCGTTTTACATCCTCCCGGCGAAAATAATAGAATACTCCGGCGGCATAAAATACAGCCCCATCATTAGCATCAATTTGGTCCATCCAACTGTAGTCATTCAGATCAGAGGCAATGTTTATCTCCCTTTCACCCGCCGGTAATATCTCATTTCTGACGGCAATCACATCCGGCATGTCAATGTTATACCCCATGCAATATCCGTTATCGCATTTTCGGAAAGTATCATCCAATCCGCAGCCAAGGTTGACAACCGCAGCACCGGGATGTTTTTTCAGATAATCCTTAACCTCCCATCCGAGATCATATTGTCTCTGGGCAACCTCAAGCGCTCCAAAAAGACCTGCTCCTGATTCCATCTTTTTGCCCTTTTCCGTGAAATCATAGTCAAGCAAACCGCATATTCTTTCCGCCTCCGGATCCTTAAAAAGCTGTGGAAACCTATCGGAGCAAACCTTTCTTCCGTATAGCGGTATAATAAGAGTTTCCTGAACCGTATTCTTCTCTATGTGATATTTCTTTTCCATTTATTTTCTCCGCCTTTTCCACGGGATACATCTGTTGACGCATTTCTTATAATCTTCATATTCTGCGCCGTACAGATCGGCAAGCCATTTTTCTTCAGTATTCTTCAGCACAATTGTCATGATACCCCAGTTGATGAAGAACACAGGAATCAGGAAAATATTGTGCCACATAAGGCTTATTCCCGTGATCAGCATCCACCAGCCGCTGTACATCGGATTCCTGACCCACGCATATATACCGTCTGTCTTCAGTTTGTTTTCGGTAATACTCTCATCCATTCCGGATTTCAGCGCTCCGACAAACCATACGATAAATCCGAGGACGATAAGAACTCCTCCTGCTATCCTGAATGCCCAAACCCAGTTGCCGGACAGATTTCCGATCTTAAAAACATATACAAACAAAATAATACAGATCACGGTAAACAGTCCTATCCCGTATATCAGATACGGGCCGATCCCAAAAAGCGGAAGCTTCTGGCTTTCCTTCATGTAGTTTTTAAGTTTCATCTATAAATTCCTCAATTCCCATATATTCTGTGAAGTTCATCCCATGACGGCATCTGGGCTTTTAAGCGGTTCCATGCCTTCAGTTTTGCAGACGGACAGTCCTTCAAAAAATCTGTGTAAAACATATCTATCTGTTCCATTTCCGAAACAGCATTTCTGCAATGTTCGCAGGCTATCAAATCACCTACCACGGATTTTGCCATTATATAATACAGAAACTTCATCACCTTACTGCGCGCTCCGCTTCCGTAAAACTTGTCTTCGCCCTTTGGATATACCGTGATTCCTCTTGTTCTAAGAAAATCAAACGCTTCCCGTGATGCATCAAACATATCCTTACGCTGGCTTCTTGTGGACTTTCGCAAGTCTCCGCCGCATATATATGACAGATAACCAATCGGAAGGATTTCCGCAGGATGGCAGATCAGATAGTTTTCCATATCGCCCTGCCAGTTAATCTTGTATTTCGTTCCCTTAAACAAATTTTCAACCCATTTCTTTAGGCGGGCATCTGTTTCTCCATGCAGTTGCCCGATATCCATCCAGCTTGCGCCGAGTCTTTCGCAGACGAAACTCTTCTCTTCTTTTTTTCCTCCGGAAACCTGAAAACCGAAAAGTATCTTCTTTATTTCGGGCGCATTCTCTTTCATATCTTTCAATATTTCTGCCGGTGACAGATCATTTCCCACAAGAACAAGCAGCTTTGTATTGAATGTACGGATAGTGGGAAGTGCGCTTTTCAGTTTGTGGTAAGGCATTACTACGAACGTGGCATCAAAGCTAAGACCGTCCACATCTGTAACGGCTTTAACTTTGTTCTTTGTGGTCTTCTTCTGTAAATGATGATATATAACCAGTCCGTTTTTATTAAGAGATTTTGCTCTTTCCTCTCTCGCAAGTATCGTCACATCATTACCCGCTTTGATCAGAACGTGCGCAAGGTAAGCCCCTATCACTCCCGCTCCGAATACCAATACTTTTCGTTTCATCTTTGTTCCGGCCCTTTCCATGCTTATTTGTTACAGAGTTTTCTAATCCCTTTTGCGAGTTTATCCGGATGAAACGGAGCAAGTCCGCCATGTCCGACATCCTTAAATCGTACAAAGTGCGTATTCGGAAACGCTTTTTTTATATACGCGATATCCCACTTCCGGTCCTTTTCCTCCGCATCTGCGACCCAGTATTCTATATACGGACAATCCGTCACGACATGCGTAGGCATAGCGTAGTTATTCGCCGAATCAAAGGTGCGCCAGATTGTTTTGTAGCTTATCATTTTTAAAATCTTGGCCTCGTACCTGATATCTTCCTCTGACAGCTCATCCGTAGAAAATGCTTTTTCAAGAAGTTTTATTCCACCGAGCTTCCCCATGGAGATCATGATAAAATCCCTGAGTGCGATAAACCTTGTTATAAGCCACGGCAGCTGGTATGGTGTAATACCGCCATCCATTACAGCATGCTCAAAACGGATAACATTGTTTGCCAAAAGCTTGGCTACTACTGCTCCGCCCATGGAACAGCCATATACGCATTCCACTTCCGGTATTTCTTTTTCTTTAAGCCACCCCTCAATAGCAGCAGCAATCTCTTCAATACCGGTAAAATCTTCCTTCTGATCCGGATCATATCCCGGAAGTGCCGGTATGATCAGATGAAAGTCTTTTTCAAGCAACGGTATGACGTACTCGAAATAATCCCACATTACAACTGCAGGATGTATAAGAAGGACTACTCTTTTGTTTTCTGTTCCAAATTCATGGTATGTCATGCTTGCTCCCATTCCGATCCCAATGATTTCCTCTTCATTTCCAAAAACCTCCTCTGTTTTATAAATCTTGAGCAAAGGGATTTGCATCCCTCCGCCCTTATTAATATACCCTTTTACTTATTTATGGCGATTATTGTTTTGCCGATTATTTCTTTACATGAAATGCATTCATTCCCGGATAAATCGCTGCAGTTCCAAGTTCTTCCTCAATACGAAGCAGCTGATTGTATTTGGCAACACGCTCGCTTCTGCTGGGCGCTCCCGTCTTGATCTGGCAGGTGTTCAGCGCAACCGCAAGGTCGGCAATCGTGGTATCTGCCGTCTCTCCTGAACGATGGGAAGAAATTGCCGTATAACCCGCGTTATGTGCCATTTTAATTGCCTCAAGAGTTTCTGATACGGTTCCGATTTGATTCAGCTTAATCAAAATTGAGTTTGCTGCTCCGTTTGCAATTCCCTTCGACAGTCTTTCGGTATTTGTGACAAATAAATCATCACCCACAAGCTGTACCTTGTGTCCGATCTTTTCGGTCATCTTCTTCCATCCATCCCAGTCCTCTTCATCCAAACCGTCTTCGATGGAAATAATCGGATATTTGTCCACAAGACTCTCCCAATGAGCAATCAATTCATCAGAAGTAAACTCCTTGCCTGACTTCGGCTGCTTATAGAAGCCAATTCCTTTCTCGCTCTTCCACTCGGAAGATGCTGCATCCATTGCAATCATAAAATCTTTTCCCGGTTCAAATCCAGCAGCCTTGATTGCCTCTAAAATTTTCTCAATAGCCTCTTCGTCACTCTTTAACTGATTCGGCGCAAAACCGCCTTCATCTCCTACCGCAGTGACATCTCCCATTTCTATAATCAGTTTCTTTAATGAATGGAAAACTTCTGCACACCAACGAAGAGCTTCTTTAAAAGAGGGTGCTCCCACCGGCATAATCATAAACTCCTGAGTATCTACTGCACTGTCTGCATGCGCACCTCCGTTTAAAATATTCATCATTGGCACAGGGAGAACATTTCCCGATACCCCGCCAAGGAAGCGGTAGAGAGGAATATCCAATGCTGTTGCCGCAGCACGTGCCGTTGCGATGGAAACGGCAAGAATTGCATTTGCTCCGAGATTTGACTTGTCTTTGGTTCCGTCTGCCTCAATCATTGCTTTATCAATTGCATAGGTATCGGAAGCATCCATTCCGACAAGAAGGCTGCTGATGGTGGTATTGATATTCTCAACAGCTTTAGTCACCCCTTTTCCAAGATATCTGCTCTTGTCTCCGTCTCGAAGTTCAAGCGCTTCAAATTCTCCCGTAGATGCACCGCTCGGGGCCGTGCCTCTTGCAACGGTACCGTCAAACAAAGTTACTTCCGCCTCTACGGTGGGGTTTCCGCGAGAATCAAGAATCTCGCGACCGACAACTTTCTCAATTTCCAAGTAAGCCATTTTATATCTCCTTTCAAATGGTGTTATGAAAAAATACTCCCTCCCACCATCAAGAGAAAAATCTCTCAAGCAGGAAGGAGTTAGTTATGATTTACTCATGTTAGTTATAACACACTCGGTGCTTTTCTGTCAATTTTATAACGGAAATTTTCAATGAAAGCATGGAGTGTCTTTCTCGCATGCTTTGAAACAAAAGGCTTTTCTTTCATGCTTCAAACTACTATATCTCCTCCAGATTACTATAGGCTTTAGCCGCTTCACTTTTATCTCCCACGTACCAGTAGTCACAACAATCGCCTCCGAGAATCTCTATCTGCGTGCGGATCAGTTTTGCATGAAGCACATGAGCCAGAGAATGATCGGTCTTGCAAAGATACGGCAGTAATTCCTCATAACCATGCTCCTTCGCATGCTTTGCAATCGGACATCCTATCAGATTAAAACTGTACCCTTCTGTTCTGTTATCGGGATTGATCTCTATTCCCCATGTGTCTGTCCATTCCCCCTTCGCCTGATGCTCTCTTACCTGTCTTTCGTACTTTTTATAAATCCGCTCAAACAGCTTATATGGCCACTTGTTTTTATTTGCATCAACTATCTTTCCAAGAAACCGCAGTCTGTCAATATGCCAACCGTGAATAATCTGAAACGCCTTTCCGTCGATCACATGGTCACTTGCCTCATAAAAAGCCAGAATAGAAAACCATGTACCCATATTATCTGCCATGCTGTTTTCTTTTCCTCCAAGATCCGGCATTTCGCTCAAAAGTCTTTTATATTCATTATCAGCACGTAAGCAGATTTCTTCCTTCCTATCGGGAAGATACTTATCGCAGTATTTTTCAAACAGTTTCCCCCATGATTTCGGATATGCTTTGTTCCACATTATATCTCCCCCCTTCCCGAGAGTTTTTTCGCATCCGGCTTTTGTGATTCTCTTGCTCTTGCGTACATCGTCTGCAGCATTGTTTCCGGAACTGCACCCATTTCAACCTTTATCTTATTCATAGTTGCCTTTGCCTACTTTTTTGCGATCACCGAGATCCACGGTTTCGACTTATGATGATCACCCATAACCTTTGAGAACCCTGCTGCCTTCAAAGCAGCTTCTATTTCTTCTATCGTATGACACTTCATCCCATCTATGATCTTTTCATATTTAAGGCCGGCTTCATCTGTTCCGTCTGACTCGCATACAATCAGGAACAAGCCTCCTTTTTTTAATACATTTGCCACCTGACCAAAGCATCTTTCAAGCCCCGGCCAAAAATATATGGTTTCGAACGCCGTCGCGAGATCAAATTTATCTGCCGGAAGATTCAATTCCGAAACATCACCCTGCTGTACCCGGCACCTGCCGGCATCTATCATTGCTTTGTTATAGTCAGTTGCTACCCGCACCGAAACATCGGAATAGTCGATCGCGGTCACTTTTGAACCCGGATATCGTTCAAGAAGCTCCCCTGCATTCCTGCCTCCACCACATCCGAGTTCCACTATTTCTTCAGGAACTATTGATGAAATATGTGACAGCCCCCAATCAGCCATCTTTGCGTGTCCGTTGTTCATACCGTTTACCATCATCTTTCCCAGTACTCCTTCCGGTTTTCTGGTCTGACTAACAAATTTCTTATATAATCCCATGTTTAATTCCTCCAATACTTTGCGTATTCTCTATTGATATTTTTGTCTATCACATTGTCCAGCTCTGTGATATAAGCTGCTGTGCGGTCATACGGCTATATATACTGTCATAACCCGACAGGAACTCAGGACTACCCTGTTCGGCGACCACCCCATCCTTAAGCACAACGATATGATCCGCATTCGCAATGGTTCTCATACGGTGTGCAATGATCATGACCGTCTTGTTCCGTATCAGTCTGGACAACGCCTCCTGAATGGCAGTCTCATTCTCTGCATCAAGCGATGCAGTTGCTTCATCCAGTAAGATCACCGGTGCATCCTTAAGGAATGCTCTTGCTATGGATATTCTCTGTCTTTCACCTCCGGAAAGCTCGCTTCCGTTCTCTCCTATGTATGTGTCATATTTGTCCGGAAGAAGATTTACAAACTCTTCGCAATTTGCCAGCTTTGCAGCTTCCATAACCTCTTCGTCCGTAGCTCCGCTTTTGCCTATCCTGATATTCTCCATAACGGAATTGTTAAACAGCGTTACATCCTGGAACACGATGGAATACTTTGAAAGCAGTGTTTCCGGATCAATCTTTGAAATATCCGCTCCCCCCAATGTGATCCTTCCGCTCCCGATATCCCAAAATCTCGCCGCCAGTCTTGATATTGTGGTTTTTCCGCCTCCGGATGGACCGATAAGTGCAGTTACCTCTCCCTGTTTTGCCGTAAAGCTCACATCCTTCAGTACATCTGTATTATCATCATACTTGAAACCTACGTGATCAAAGACGATATCATATCCATAATTCTTAAGTTCCTCGGAACCCGTCTGTATATCATGTGAGAGCACCTCATCCAGACGTTCGCACTGTATTCCTGTCGCTATGATTGCCGCAAAGTTCTGCAACGAAATCTCCATCGGAGCGTACAGCCTCGATACAAGCATCAGGAACATAAAGAATGTGAGCAGATCTATCTCTCCATTTGCAAAGAGGATACCGCCGACTACCGCTGTAGTTCCTATCCCAAGCTTTAAGATGATAGCAGCCGAATTCACATACACGGCCATTTTTAGTTCAGTGAACAGGGCAAACTTCTCAACTTTTTTTATTTTACCGTCCAGCTCCTCCATATATCTGTCCTGAGCATTGTTTGCTCGCAGATCTCTGATGGATTCCAGACATTCCTGTATGCCGTCAGCCATTTCCAACTTGACTGCCTGATTCTTTCGAACCGCTCTCTTTTCCGCTCCGGAGCATGTAATCACAATGATGAATGCAACCGGAATAACCCAAAAGCTTGCAAGTACCATTCTCCAGTCAAAGAAGAAAAACAGGCTGATGCCGACGATACATACTGATATGACGGCACCGATCAGTTCCGGAATCCAATGACTCGAAGCGGTTTCGATCATGGCACAGTCACCCATGATATTCGTGGTCAGATCCGCGATATTCTTTTTACCAAAGTAGGAAAGCGGAAGTTTTCGCAGCCTTTCCGCTATTGCCGTTCTTCTGACACCACTCTCCCTGTATGTAGTCAGAAAGGTTGCGTTATATTGGATAAAATTGGTAACGAAAACCAGAACGAGCACAATTGCAGAGCCCGCTATATAAAACGGTATTCTGCTGCTGTTTAAGTTGTTCTCCAGAAGATCCTTAATAAGTGAATATAGGATCCCGGCCGTCATCATAAGAACAATATTTGTCACAGTCACGCTTACGCATGCCTTTATCATATCTACCGCACCTTGCCTTGAAAGTGCGTATTTATGCTGTAATCTCTCTATCATCTTCACGCACCTACCTTCCACTCGATCGATTTTGTATACTCGTCGAACATATGCCTATACAAACCGTTTTTATTCATCAGTTCGTTATGATCTCCGGATTCGATGCATTTCCCGTCATCCATAACGAATATCCTGTCAGCATTCATAACAGTGCTCAATCTGTGCGCGATCATGATAAGTGTTTTGTTTCTTGAAAGTTCTTCGAATGCCGCCTGAACCTTTGTTTCATTATCAGGATCCGCAAAAGCCGTGGCTTCATCGAGAATCAGGATCGGTGCATTCTTTAATACCGCTCTTGCTATTGTGATCCTCTGCTGTTCTCCGCCCGAAAGATAGGTTCCTTTTTCTCCGAGTACCGTATTAATCCCATTCGGCAGCTTTTCGATGATATCCATGCATTGGGCTTTTTCCAGTGCCTCTAAAACCTGCGCTTCGCTTGCATCCGGTCGGGCCATTCTGACATTTTCAAGAACTGATTTCTTGATCAGCCTGCTGTCCTGGAAAACAAAAGAAACAAGTTCCATAAGATTTTTTGCCGGAAGATCCTTTACATTCACTCCGCCGATCAAAATCTCCCCCTTTGTTACATCAAAAAACCTTACCATCAGCTCTGCCAGCGTAGTCTTTCCCGACCCGGAGGGACCGACTAATGCCACATGCTCCCCGGGTTTTATCGTAAGACTGACATCATTTACGGCATCTCGATTCGCTCCTTTATAACGGTAAGAAACATTCTTAAGCTCAATCCCGTGATCAGCAGGCTTCAAATTCGATTCTTTTTCGCTTAAGGGTTCAATCTCCATGATCTTATCAACACGCTTAAGGGAATCGATCAAAGTCATCTCGGCCTCTCCGGAATATGCAATCTTTGTCAGCGCTATCGTGATAAGCGGTGTGATAATGATGTAATACATAATGTTTAAGATTGCAGCATTATCCACGCCATTTTTCGTAACTACAAAGGCGGCAATCACGATAAACGCGAATATTGCATTGATACATGTCATAAAGCCCGCCATCGGAAATCTGAGCATCAGCGTATATTGCGTTGCCCATCTGCCGAAACCGTCTATGCATTCTTTGAAGCGTTTGAAAGAATGTACCGTCTGTCCAAATGTCTTAACTACAGGAACACCACGAACATACTCGGTTGCTTCGCTGCTCATGATCTCAAGCGCATCCTGGTATTCCTTCATCTTTTCCTGCATACCTTTTCCCATCATTGACATAAGACATGCAACACCAATAATTGCCGGGATCATACTGATCAGTCCGATCTTCCAATTAAAAGCAAACACAAGCACGAGCAGACCTACCGGCGTGACCATTGCAACAGTCTTATCCGGCAGATTATGTGCAATATAAGTTTCAGTAGCGGCCGTTGAATCATTTACGATTCTCCTGATCTTACCCGTTCCATCTTCATCAAAAACGCCAAGGGGTAATGTCAGTATTCTGTGCATCAATGAACTTCTCATGTTTGCCTGAACACGAAAAGCCGCTATATGTGTGCAAAAAAGCGCCAGTATGTATACGAGTAATGCTCCAATAACCAATGCAACAGCAGACCATGCGTATACTTTGATATCATTCAAGTTTTCTCCATCTACCGCGCATCTTATGATCCTCCACAGTTCATAATATGGAATCAGCGTCATAACAGCGCTCACAGCTGCCAGGCACCTTCCCAAGGTGATTAAGTTCTTATGCCCTCCCGCATATTTCCTAATCAGTTTCATGTGATCATACTTTTCTGTCTTACCCAACTTGCTTGTCCTCCCTGTTTGTTTATATATCTGATAACTATAGTTATCATATGTTCATTATGGTTAGCTATCACTAACTGTAAATTGATAACTAACAAAAATAAAAAGAGCCTTTCGGCTCTTTTATATTATTCCCATTATCCTCAGCCAACCCGGCATGAAGAACTCTTGGACTGTATTAAGATATTTTATTACTTTTTTATCATCGTAATCATGTATGATTGGTTCAAAACATGCTGTCAGATATGCCGATAAAAGCATATGCAGCTCCTCCTCACCAAGTTCTACAGTCTGATATCCTTTTCCTTTCAGATATCTTATCGCATCAAGAAATTCCTTCTGGTTATCTTCAACATAATCATGAATAAAATGCTCGTACTTTGTTCCGGCGGAGCGGGACATAAGAAGGATAAATTCATCTCTTCTGGGAAGGATCACATCCTTGACCATATCAACAAAGGTTTCACCAAATAATTCATTATCCGAAGTTCCTTCTTCAAGAAGATTATACTTCTTATCCGTATGTTTGGTAGTCCATTCCTTAATGCTTTCGATAAGAGGCTCTACCATGGCATTAAACATGGCTTCCTTATCAGCATAATGTCTGTATAGACCTGCAGAGGTCATACCGGCACGGGCTCCGATACTTCTTATGGACGCATCTTCATAGCCTTTTTCAAGAAACTCTTCCTTAATGGCTATCTTAACTTTTTCATGACTTAACGTCTTATCTCTTGGCATTAATAACCCTCAAATGCATAAAATAGTAATCACTGATAGCTATCAGAGATTACTATTTTTCTATTTATTTGTCAAGTGCTTTTCAGACAAATGACTCTATTCAATTCGCCCCCGCCGCTTTGATTGCGCCCAAAGAGTGAATCCGACTCTCTCCCATAAAAAAAGTTATCGTGGTAAATTAGTGGTAAAAATACTCTCTCGTCCTCCGCAAACGCCTAAAGTACGCCGTTTTTTCAAAATAAACGCAGAATGCCCCAGCAGACGAACAGTATTCTTATCATGCTCTAAAACCTCATATTTTACGTTATCTTCGCACCTTAAGCATTGGCATAAACTGATGGATTTTGATGCAAAATATCCATCAAAAGGTGCAAATCAAGGTGCAAAACCGACTTACTTGCACCTCGACTTTTTCCCATAAATCAGCCATTTGATGCTTCATCTCTATAGTCCGAAAAATCTCTTACATTATCAGTATCTGGCTTCCCACAAATATTGCTCCTCATCCGCATTAACTGATTCATGCAAATTAACAGTATAAAAATTCACCTTTTTAGTCACAGCAATCCGCTCCTTAGTATTTTTTTATCATTACATTTCTTCTCAAAACCTTGCTATCGATACGACCTCAAATGGATTATGTTAATAACACGCAAAATAATTCTGAATCATTAATGCGAAATACGTTCCCTATATTCTTTCTTTCAAGGCATTATATCTCCATATGGATAGCACATATCTTACAACAGAATATCGTCATCTATATCTGCTGCTTCGGAACAAACTCTATCCTAAGAGCCATCCCCATTCCATCAGCCAGTCGCTTAAGTAAATTTACAGAAGGATTTCTCGTACCATTCTCTAATTTACTGATATCAGCCTGATTGATTCCTGTACGCTCTGCCAATTCTTTTTGAGTAAGATTCTGGGATGTACGAGCATCAACAATGGCTCTGATCACATCCAATTCAGGCTGTATTGCTTCATATTCTCTTCGAAATTCATCATCTTTCAGCTGTTCTGAAAGCATATTGTTTAAGGTTTTCATAATCATCCCATCCTTTCTATATAATCAGTTCTTCGCTCCTTTGCCAGCTTTATCTCTTCTGGCGGAGTCTTTTGTGTTTTCTTCACAAAACCGTTGGTAAGTATTATCTTACCCTCGTAGTAGAAGAAATATAACACTCTGGTTATATTGTTCCCTACCTTACACCTCAATTCGAATATCCCGTCATCAAGATGCTTACTGTAGGGCTCTCTCAGTGTATTTCCCTTCTCTTGCAGTATAGATAATAAGCCGTACATTTTCGCTCTCATCTTCACATCAAGACCATTGATAAAGTCCTCTACAGGAGATTCTCCATCTTCTTTTTCATATGCAATAACTGTGAATTCTGCCATAGTGTCCCTCTGATATTAGTATATGGCATATATGCCATATTGTCAATGATACATTTTAGCATCTAAATCTGTTCATTTTCTTTTTGAATGCCATATTGAAGCCTTTGATATTGATGATGTTGCTGAGCTAATCAGCCGCTCAAAACTCATAGAACCTAATGTTAGGGAAGCAAGAAGAAAAAACTAATACAGACAAACCGGTATATTATATATTTACCTGAAATGCTACTCGATGATATAATTGGCTTAGATATGGAGACATGGTCATGGATTATAGTAAATATATGTCAGAACTTATCAATACTCCTGCCCCGATACTTGCTGATCAGCTACCTGATACAAGCATTGATTTCGCCGGTCTGATGGCGTATGCGCGCAGTAAAGGAGTTAAAGCCGGTGATCTTACCGATGAAGAGAAGAACCGATTTATTAAGGGAGATACGGTAGAATCTCTACAAAAAAAGGTGAAGATGACCATAAAATATGATAATATTTCCGAGTGGAATTCTGCCATATCATAACATTGCTTTATAAGATCCCCGCGTTGTTCCGTCCTGGAGCGGCGTGGGGACCTTTTGTATTAAGAAACGGAGTATATAAACATGCCAAACACCATGAATCTCAAGGTAATAGCTTCAGTAAAGAAATACAAAAAGGCTGGCATGTAATTCTTTCGCTATAATCAGTTCTACGGCTTAAAAAAAACTCGAGGCTGACGCACTTTTCCAGTGTGTCAGCCTCATTTATCGGGAGGATTTGTGTCAGATTGATCAATCTATCTCTTCTCTTGTTTACTTAAATTCCCCTACTTAACGATATGCTCTATCATGGATTTATCTCTGTTTTGCATAAATCATAACCTCCTCGCCCTTTATGGAATCCAAGAATCTGGAATCCAAACTCGCTGATGTTACAAGATCAATGTTTTTATTAAGTGATTCCTCCAAGGAAAGCAAAAATGATGCAAACCGTATTCCTCTCACCTTCCCTTTATCAACACGAAAATCAACATCAGATTCCGCATTAGCTGTCCCCTTTGCGTACGAACCAAAAAGGAACAGGGCATCAATCCCATAGTCTTTAGCAATAGGAATCACTTTTTCCTTTATCTCATCAATTGTATAAACCTTGTCACTCATAATCCATTTCCTCATAGGAAAAACTCAGCTAAAACAGTATAATTTTGGCATAAAACAGCTAAAATCCACAGAAGGATCCGGCATGGAAACAGGTGCCTCAGCCTCATTTTATCGGGACGGTTTTCGTAAGGTGTAAAGTCGGTGTAAATAATATCCTAAAATCTTTTAAAAGCCGGTATTTATCAGTATTCTCAGCATCTGTCCGTGATAATGCCCCAACATATTATTCAGAACATCTTACTACCGCCGCTGTCTTTTACCGTACATCCGTATTTTTCTTTATTTTGCGGATGTTTAGTTAATTGTCTACAGTTTCTTTATATAGTCAAGAATTCCCTTCAATACTGTATCAACATCTTCATCAAGCCAATTTACATCTTTCGTTCCCAAATTCCGGCGGTACATTTTATCCTTGAATACCTTGCTGATACGGCGGTAAACTCCCTGCATATCGTTCTCTCGCATGTCGGGATCATCAAGAATAAACGTCTCAAGACATTTTTTAATCCTTGTTTTATTGGAATGCCCGATATCATAAAACCTCCAATTGCAATGTCTCCATAATCTTCGATGTTTTTGGAACTTCATATGCGTAATCCTGTACTGTACGGATATCCAGATCATGTATAATTTCACGGAAATTAAGTAGTACTTCCTTGTAATAGTCAAAAGAGAATTTATTCTTATGTCTCAAGAGTTCCACTAATAAACGTTCTCTGTTGTATATGTTAATGTTGCATCCATCCTTGGCAACAGTGGTTGCTCCAAGCGTAAGAATATCACTTTTTTCAAATATCTGTACCACTCGGCCGTCCGCAATCTTAGCTGCGTTTTTATCAGTAGCAAGATAGTGCTTCTCCGGTATCACATCTGTAAGATCGTAATAATAAAAAGCACTGTTAAGCGTAAGAACACCTTTAGGATATTTCATCGAAATAATAGCATCCTCAGAAACTCGCTTTTTATCCGAATAAACTCCTTTATCCAGCTGAAATATATCACCGCTTTCAACTGCCTTTTTTACAAGATATTTTGATCCATACTTTTCTATGCAGTCATCATATGAATAAAGCATTTTACTATTCCTCCGCAATATTTTATATTTTGCGTATGTTTAGTAAAATTATATTATATTTCAAACGATAATTCAAGGATTCTTGATCAATTACAATTCTAACTTATGGGGTGTCCCATAATCACACCTCAAAACACCTTCTAACCCAAACCTTAAAAAAGCAAAAACCGGCGTAAAGGCTACGCCGGTCAATATCATATCGTGGCTTTCAAAAGTTGTAAAATAGTTGTAAATCTAAGATCTTATCACAGAAAACATTGATTTTACGGGCTTTCTAAGAGGTTTTACGAGTTTTGCCCCAGCAGACGAACAGTATTTTTATCAAACTTTTAAACCATCCCAAGTGTCATTTATATTACTGATAACAGTTCATCTCGATCTTCAAACAGCTTTCTGATCATTTCTTCCCTGTCCTCGTCAGATATACGATCCTTTACCTCTTCTCGCATAGCCTCACGGACATAATCCTGCTTTTCATCAAAATCGGATATCATTTTATCCCATTCTTTAAGCGTAAGCTCCTGGCTACCGATCCGATATTTCGTTTCCGTTTCGTTATTGATAAGCTTATAGTACAACTCGGTTCTGAATGAGTTAATATATGCTATCGTCGATTCTTCCGAGTATTCAGGTTCAGTATCAGACTCCGTTTCTGCGTTTCTTTCGGCAGCTTCCTCTACGGTCTCTGATTCCTCTTCCTCGATCTCATTAAGCTTGCGCGTACAATGATTGTACTCATGAATAGCACGCATTATCGCTTCCAGATCCTCGGGTGTGAACATTCCGGCAGCTTTCGAAATGTCTCCGATATTATCAACATTCACTTTAAGGCTTCCGCCGTTCGGAAGACTTATTTTGAGTACCCTTTTTTCGTCTGACATATCACCAAGGGTTATGGCATTATGCTTGTAATCGCAGACAAAAACAAGGCCATTATACTCAATTATCCCATCCCTTGCCATTTCAGAATAGGGGCATTTCTTTTCCGGGATCTTTCTGAGTTCAAATCCGGCCTCTTTCATTCCCCTGTTTGCCTTAACGGCAAGCCCGCGTCTGGCACCGGATATCATTTCATTCCCAAGTGTTCCAAACGCTCCGATAGTTCCAAAATCCATAGTCTTTCATCCTTTTCTTGGTTAGCAGTTTACCTTCCATGAATTTTAGCGCCATCCCTAGCTATCTTCTATATCGGCATTTCTCTATAATTATTAACCCTCTATTCCATATTAGGGCAATTCGGATTATCCCATCTTGAAGCACACTGCGGAAAATACCCCCCGTTTTTCCCGCGCTTGGCATATACATCTGTCCTTCCCCAGAAATAGCCAAAAAATTTCTTCGCCATATCCTCTGTAGGAATCACCGGCACGATTCGGCTTCCCTGATCCTCATCGTAAACATCGGAAACACTTTCGTCTTCGTTGATTTCAGCGTCTTCATATGAAATACCGTTTTCAACCAACAACTTCTTCAGGTTATTGTTCTCTTCCTGTAATTCCCTTATGACTTGTCTTAATGAGTTTAAGTCATGAATTGTTGCTCTGGGTTTCATATCTCTCCGTTCTTAATAATCGGAAGCAGTTTATCTGAGCAGATACACCATATAATATGGGATAGTCAGCTTTTCCTTTTCCTCTCCTACATTGTTTTCACTAAGTTTAATGCACCGATTTACTCCATATTGACTCTTGTTTTTAAGAATGGTGTTTGCAGATTTTGTATTCCCCGTTGTCGCTTTTACTTCAACAAGTGCAGCTTCCGCCTCAATCGAAGTAATGAAATCAATTTCCAAACCACTGTCTTTGTGGTAATAGTATAATGGTCTGTCGGTCTTGGAAAATGCATCTGCTACAATGTTTTCATAAATTGCACCCTTATACATTCCCAGATCTCCGCTCAGTATTCTTCCGGCGCTTCCATCCTCCAGCATTGCAACAAACAAACCGGTATCCTGCATATAGATCTTAAAAATATTATCAATTTTGTTTCCTTCAAGCGGCAGGGTTAAGTTTGACAGATTATAACAAAGATTTACTATCCCTGCATCATACAGCCACTGTATAGCGGCTTGATAATTCTCTGATCGTCCTTTTTTCTCTAACATAGCATATGTGAATTTCTTGTTCTCTTTTGCAAGTTGAGCCGGAATAGAATCAAAAACGCGGTTTATCCTCCCCAAAAGAGCAAGATCAGTTTCTTCCTGTTCATTTTCATCAAGATGCTTACCAAAATCATCCTTGAACTCCTCAAGAATATCTCTTTGCTCCTCGAGTACAACATTCATATCATTGGTAGAAAGAAAGCGATCTACCACATAAGGCATACCTCCAACACACATATACTCGCGAAAATAGCGTAGCATGGATGTGTGAATAGCTTCAGATATAGACCTATGCTGCGTAAAACAATCACGCACCTCATTCAAGACAGCATCATCTACCCCTTTTGCCCACAAAAACTCCTCAAAATCCATAGGTTTCATATAGATTATGCGTTCAAAGCCCGTTGGAACCCCACGGTTTTTCTTTCGGTTATATCCCTTTATTCCCAAAAGGGAGCCCGTGCAAATAATGTCATATCGGCCGTCAAGCATAAATGCTTTTATACTTGCCCTTGCGTTGGCACACTCCTGAATCTCATCAAAGATGATTACCGTCTGCCCCGCCACAAAATGTATTCCGGGAATCATCGCTGATATGTCTAAAGTGAGCCTATCGACAATAAAATCTCCATCAAAGATCTTCTTTGCAGACTCATTATCCTTAAAGTTTATGTATATAACATTTTCGTAGTTTTCTTTTGCAAAAGCTTGTACGATAAAAGTTTTACCTATCTGCCGCATGCCCTTTATAACAAGAGCCTTCTTTTTGCCGGTACTATTTTTCCATTTGATCAATTCATCTGTGATTTTTCTCTTAAACATAGGATTTTCCTCCTGATAAGTGCATTATACACTTTCTCGAACGAGTTTTAAATAGTTTTATGCACTTTTTTAAGTGACTTTCGTGACGCGGCGAGCACTTTTTCAAGTGACTTTGCACTTCTTCACCACACATAATGTCCTAAATCTCTTTCACCATATATCCGCACGTAAATGGGAAGAAATCAAATTTTTTAGTCCCGGTATGCACAGCTCCACTTTGTTCATACCATTTTCTAAGCTGTATATTCTCTTCAACAATTCCTATGTTTACGCGCTTGCATCCTTGATTTCTTGCTGTTTCATATACATGTTCCAATAATGTCTTACCAATTCCACAGTGTCTATATTCAGGAAGGGCTGCAAGATTATTGAGTTCACATTCATTATTATCCTGCATCAGTAAAGAGTAGTATCCACAAATAACACCATTTTTTTCATATACAAACATTTGACGTGGCTCGTTATCCATTTGCCAATACAATCGCTCTTCTGTAGTTGCAAATGCCGTGAATCTTGGAGAGTTATCTATCGTAAATCCAAATTCATCAGCTACGGTTTTGAAGCTTTTTCTTATAATATCTACACATACGGGAATATAAAAATCTCCTTACCCCACACTCAAAAGATTCATGACCATAGTCGTCATGATGTCTTTTTCCTTGGGATCAGACTCGGCTATCATGAGAGTGATAGCTACAAGAGCACCGTCACTGATCACCTTATGTCCATCCCTGAATAGTGCATTATTTCTGTTTAGAAATTCAAGGAATAAAGAAGCTGCGATTCGTTTGCAGCCGTCTGCAAAAGGATGATCCTTAATCATAAAATACAAAAGATTGGCAGCTTTCTCCTCCAAAGAAGGATAAACCTCACCGCCAAATACATCCTGATAAACAGCAGCCAGTATTCCTTCAATCTTACCCGGCTCTTTTTCAACCCCGAAAACGTCGGATTTAAAACTGTCTTCCATTCGGTCGACCATTGCTCTACAATCAGCATAAGTTATCCTGTATATTGGCTGATTTCCTTCAGGCTTCTCAAGTGACTGATGATCATATTGGTCAAGTAATGTCAAAGCTTGAGTATAAAGGTTTACTGCCTTTAAAACCTCATCAGAGTCACCTTCAATGGCCGTAGCCAGCATCTTGGCCTGGATTTCCACGGTCTTCTGTAAGGCTTCGAGGCGTTTGTCATTTATTGCATAGCCCTTAATGATATAATCCTTCAAAACCTTATTGGCCCACCGTCTGAACTCTATGCCTCTCTGGGATTTAACGCGGTAGCCGACGGAAATGATGACGTCAAGATTATAATACTGCGGTGGTCTGGACGAATTCTTACTTCTGTCGAAAATTTCGACAGAAGTATCTCTCTCCAATTCTTTTTCTTTGAATATATTGCCAATATGATATGCAATTGAAGATCTGGCTGTATCAAATAATTCACTCATCTGATCCTGCGTCAGCCAAACCGTTTCATTCTGAATCGGCACAGACAGTTTTACTTTTTCATCTTCGGTTTCAAATAATACAATTTCATTTTCTTTAGCCATATTCATCCCCCTATTATTTCTCGCTGATGCCATTCTCATTAAGCACACGCTGCATCTCGACATAATACGAAAGCAGTCTGAGCACATATGGGGGAGCATTCCTATGACCCAGTTCCCACTCGGTCATGGTCCTATATGGGATATCGAACTTTTCGCAGAACTCCTTGCGATTAAGTCCGGTAGACTCTCTTAATTCCTTCATTTTTACACTAAACAATTCATCAGACATAGCATTTCTCCCTTCAGTGTTTTACTCATTGAGTATATGATAACACATATATTTTGTTTACACAATGAGTATTTTCAAAACGTTTCAATCACAATTACTTCTTGCTCCAGTTTTGCGTTAATTTTTAGCATGTATTCCAATACAGTTGGATAAAATCCTTCCGTAATCAATGATGATTCTTGCAACATCCGGACA
>DFKZ01000058.1 GCA_002373975.1 Lachnospiraceae bacterium UBA3632
GTGAGGGGCTCCACCCCTCAGACCCTGGCATTTTTCATACATATCAAAACCTCCGAAAGCACAAAAAAAGCACCGGCAGTTTTACCTGCTGATGCTATAAGAAATAATATTCAGAAATGTTTACCAGATTAAATCTATACCGTATTCGTCCTTCTTCGCTCGAATAACCCCATCAGTAGAAATCAGAGTCAGTCCTTCAATTTTGCTCGTTGCAATTATCATCCTGTCAAAGGGATCCTTGTGGTCATCAAACAGTGGAAGGTTGACTGTCTCATCGAGATGACTACTCTTTATAGGGATAATTTCGATGCCCTGTTGGTAGCAGTTTTCCTCCACTTCACTGATTGTTTTCTTAAGTTCGAGCTTGCCGATCTTTGCCTTAATCGACATTTCCCATAAAGAAACGATACTAAGGTAAAGTTTGCTCTCTGACACCATAAGCTTCTTCGTTTCTTCGGTCAATGATGCCTCAGTACCATCATTTTTAAGAAATATTAGTAGGGCGTTTGTGTCTAACAGATACATTACATATACTCTCCCATGCCAAAAGCTACCGGATTATCTGAAAAGCACGAATCAAAGTCCGGAGCAATGTAAGTTATATCATCCTTCATACTTCCAAAAGCGCGCTTGGACTTATTCCTCGTTGACGCGGTCAATCTAACTTCGCTCTTGAGAAACCGAGCAAAGTCAATAAGCTGATGCATCTTGTCTTCAGGTAAGCCGATAGCCTCTTGCTCCAATACCTCATATAGCATATTAACACACCTCCTTTGCGCCCTAATAATAGCACAAAAACTATCTTGAAACAATCTGATCAGAAGTGCCATTCACCCTCCCAAACCCTACAAAATGATTTACCCAATACGCCGTCATGAAGTCCGTGTACTTGATCCCGCCGCCTCCTGCCTCAAACATGATCCCATCTCCTGCATATATCCCGACATGGGTTACATACTTCTCGGTCTCATAGGTGCTATGGAAGAATACAAGGTCACCGGGTTTTGCATTTTCCGGCGCGACAGGAGTTGACATATCATACTGCCCCTGTGCGCTGTGAGGAAGGCTTATGCCAAGTGCTCTGCCATATACCCAGGCTGTAAGTCCCGAACAGTCGAAACTCGTCTCAGGACGATCTCCCGCCCACACATAGGGCATACCTATATACTGCTCCATCTCAGCCTTGATTAAAGCATAATCGCCATCAGCCATAGCCTCTGACGGGGGATATACAGCGTCAGTAGATCCGAAACCGAAAAGCGGAGCCATAAACAAAAATAAAATCATCACCGTCATCGAAATTGCAACGACTATCGGCATAACGGAGATCGAAGCAGCAGCGATAAGAGGTTTTACCTTGTCTACCGCTTTTCTGCTTCCTGTAGTACCATTCGCATTCTGCTCCATGGGCTGACCATATCCCATCCTCCTGTTTTGAGCTTCATAATCCTTCGGCTCCATCTTTTGCTTTACGGACTTTGCTATCTTCTTCGCTACCTCCAGGCTCTTCTTTACAGCCTTTATCGCCGCATGTGTACCGGCAGATGCAGCAGTCGCAGCGGCATCCTTTGTGACTTCAGCCCCTGCCTTAACGGTACTCTCCGCTACGGAACTCACTCCAGAACCAGTGCCAGATGTAACCCCTTCCCTGACGGAAGATGTAGCGCCAGCTCCGAGATTCCCTACGCTCCCGTCAGGGGTACTTCCTCCGGTGGTTGATCTGCCCCCATTAGGAGCATATTTTTCATACCCGTCAGGAGCATTTTTCATCTTACTTTGCGTATTCTTTGACTTACCCTGAGTATTCGCCCCTCGCTTATTATTTGTACTCAAAAAAGAGGAGGCCTTACTTAAGCCTCCTCCTTTACGATTAAATTCCCTATCCTCTACCGCATCCCGTATCATCTTCTCCTTCTCATGGGTCGCCATCCGATCCCATTTCCGGCGATCACTAGCGGAAAGCTGATGCTTAAGGGCGGACTCTATCTCTTTTCTATCTGCCCTATCAATCTTCCTCCCAACAACATCAGCTGTCCGTATCTCAATATCCCTCTGCCTTATACCGCCCATCTCCTTTGTCTTTATCTTCATACCTTGCCTTCTTTCCTTCCGTCAGGGGGGGCATCGGAAGAAGATGCATTCTCATGGAAGTTGGTACTAAACGCCTTATAGAGGGGATTCTCCTTCCCCATTGTTGTATCAAGTAGAAGTACCTTATCGCCACTCACTAAAACTCCATAACCCGGCGTTGACTGTGAAAGCTCCTTAAACTCCGTCGAGGATAATTCCTGAACCGCCGCTATCCCGTTTGCATCCATACCTCCCTGATCGAAGAACAGCTTAAACTCGCAGTTTGAAAAGACATTCTTAAGATCCTCATTTACTATAGCGGCTGAGAAATCCTGCATCGCAAAGGTGCATATCCCGCCGTATTTACGGTATGTTACTGCAGCATTCACAAGCATCTGTGCCGATGACTTATGACTCGTTACTACCTGAGCCTCGTCTACGATAAGTCTTGTCGCCCTACTCCTTGAACTATTAAATTCAAGCCGGTTTGTAAGGAAGAACATGATAGTTATCATCACAGGCTCCCAGAGGTCATGCTCGATATTATTGATCCCGAATACCACAAAGCGGTTATCAAGATCGACATTCGATTCATGCGCAAACATATCGTAGGAGCCTTCCGTGAACTCGTAGAGTGCATTGTAAATGGAATGTATCATCTCCTTATCCCTGAAGGCTTCTTTGGCGTTTTCTAATTCGTGTAATCTATCCCGAAGATCTCGGAGGGTAGGCTGTTTTTTAAGGTGTCTTGCCTCAAACGCTATGTCATAGATCTTTTCAAGGCACTCACCGATAAAGGCTTTGTGTTCAGTAGTAACAGCCATGTTTATCATTGCAGCGCTCACAAAAGAAAATACCCAGCCCTTTACCGCTGCGACAAAGCGATCCTGCCTTACCTTCCGGTCAGGACCATTATCATTAAGCAAACTCTCCGGTATCTCCATAGGGTTTATGTGGAGCCCGCCCCTGCCACGGAAATCAAGGAACTGCCCGTTATGCTCCTTACAGATCTTTTCAAGCTCGTTCTGAGGGTCAATGACCCTTATGTCGTCATCCGTCGAGAGCAGGACCTGGGCTATCTCCGTGGACTTGATCGAAAACGACTTTCCGCTGCCGGAATGGCCTATTATTATCCCGTGAGGATTCTGAAGCTTTTTCCTGTCAAGGAATACAAGGTGGTTCGTTGTCCGGTTCACGCCATAGAAAAGCCCTCCCGGCTCCATCAGGTCCTGCGCGTGGAAGGGTTGAAGAGCGACCGCCGATCTCGTGATAAAAGACCGCATATGCGACACGTACCTGCAGCCAATGGGAAGGGCAGTATTGAACGCCTTGACCTGCACCTGATTATAGGTCTCAAGGTATATCTTATAATTCGCCCCTACGGCCTTCATGGCATCAACCCTGTGTATGAGCTCATCAAGGGAATCCGCTGAGACCACCACCAT
>DFKZ01000100.1 GCA_002373975.1 Lachnospiraceae bacterium UBA3632
TTCTTCTAAGCGGAGGGTGCAGCAATCCCATCCCGTCAGATGAGTTTCTTTGCATTATAATTGTTCTCGTATCTTCAACCCCCCTTTGGTGGCTTGCAAACAGCGGAAAAGCCTGAAAAAGTACCATATATTGCACTTGCGAAAATACTAAACCACTACATATTGTGATAGCGGTTACATCAGACTCGCCCAAGCTCGGGATGCACTTGACGGCTTATCGCTCAGAAAAAGGTCCAGTGGACCTTTTTCCCACCGAACCGACCGACGAGGCGCTATGCGCCGAGGAGACCTTGAACTCAAAGAGGAATTTGAAAACCGGCGAGACAGCATTATTATCGCAGACTACATCATCGGATTCCGAGATATGAAATCCGCTGTCTCTGACAGGTGTGCCGTTTACCGTAACACGCCCGGAGGATATGATATTTTTAACATCCTTTCGAGAACCGATTCCCGCGTTGGAAAGGTATTTGTCGAGTCGCATGAATCTCCTTTTTAGCAGACGAGGTTTTGTATGATCAACGCCATCAGTATAGCATATAATGAATATGATAAGCTTCCGCATTAAGGGCTTCACAGGGAAATGTCGCTATGGTAGCATTACCGTGAGTTCTGTTCTTAATACCCGGGAGGACCACTTTAATGAAAAAGAAAAGAATATTATCAAAGAAAGATAATATCAGAGAGGGAATGGATTTTGTCGAGGCGACCCTGACAGAAAAAAAGATATCAAAAAAAGAAAAGGCAAGGACCATGCTTGCGGCTGAGGAGATACTTTCGGGGCTGGTTAATAATGCTGGGGAAGAGACATATATTGATATTGAGGTGTCGGGGATTCTCGGCAATGTAAGCTTCAATTTTAAGTCAAAGGGATGTGATTTTGACATTGACAGTATCACAGACAGTCTGCTGTTTCCTGTGGAGCGGAGTGATGACGAAGAGGCAAATTCCATTATAAGAAATCTTGTAAACAAGGTGGTTGGCGACAGAATCTCTATAAGGCATGATAAGGGATTAAATAAGATTTTCTTGAATGTCAGGCGATCCTCCTATGCTGCCCTTGTATATACATTGATTGGGTTGGGACTTGGGATACTGGTCGGTATTATCCTGAAACAGGCTTTACCCGTAGATGTGTCCGGTGCGATCTCAGATAATGTTTTTTCGCCGGTGTACACATTGTTTATGAATGCGCTGAAGCTGATAGTAGGTCCTCTGGTATTTTGTTCTGTAGCATCAAGTATCGCTGATTTCGGTGATCTGAAAGAGCTCGGGAGAATTGCGTTAAAGATAGTGGGGATGTACCTGATCACGTCAATAATAGCGTTTTTTGTCGGACTTGGTACGTACAGCCTGTTCCAGATAGGAGATCCGTCACTCAAAAGTATGGTCAGCAATGCGGCTGCCAGTACTATTGCAGCAGGTGGAAGCGCCCAGTTTTCGATAAAGGATACTATAATTGGGATCATTCCAAGCAATATAATTTCACCGTTCCTGGAGTCGAATCTGTTACAGATAATATTCATGGCGGTCGTCATGGGAATAACGGCGGCGGCTATCTCAAAAAGAATGCCGGGGCTTAAGAACGGACTCCTGACCTTGAATAATGCATTCTCTCTGATCACATCAAAGCTCATGCTGCTCATGCCGGTGGTGGTATTCTGCGCAATGGCAAAAATGATGATATCCATGGATTTGAGCAATCTGGGAAGCGTCCTTGTATGGGTTCCCGTGGATTATTTTGGGGCGCTCTTAATGATCTGTGTATATATGATACTTCTTCTGATACTTGCGAGGCTGAACCCGTTTAAGTTTTTAAAGAAGTTTAATAAGGCAATGATAACTGCTTTTACATTATCATCAAGCAATGCCACCCTGCCGACATCCGCAAAGCAGTGTGAGGAGCTCGGTGTCTCAAGCAAGGTTTACTCTTTTTCGCTTCCGCTTGGCGCCACGATAAACATGGATGGTACGGTTGTCACTCTTACGATCACATCGCTGTTTATGGCAAAAATATTCGGGCTTAATATCAATGGGGGAATGTTACTTTCTCTGTTCATCGCAATAATAGTATTGTCAATAGGCTCTCCCGGTGTTCCGAATGGGGCGCTTGTAGGTTTCACTTTGCTTCTGCCGCAGATAGGCATTCCTGCTGAAGCAGTAAGTATCATAATGGGCCTTTATCCTTTGGTCAGCATGCTGCAGACAGTTGTAAATGTTACCGGAGACGCGACGGTCACGACCATCGTCGCAAAGAATGAAAAATTACTTGATGTGGGAAAATATAATAGCTGACAAAAACAATGCACCTTAGGTGAGAAAGGATTTATTTATGAAAGTCAGAAAGATCAGCATATCAATAAAGCTTGTCATCGGAGTACTTTTGGTATTTCTGCTGTCGGATCTTTGTATAGGTTTTATCGTCTACAACAAGTCAAAAGGACTATTGGAAAACCAGATCAAGGATAATGCCCTAAATATTGCGTCCTGTGCGGCGGCTTCTATAGATCCCGCCCTTTTTGTGTCCGTTGAACCAGGAGACGAAGAGGGTTCTGAAAACTATGAGACTATAAGATCGGCTTTATCGGTCTTTTTTGACAATGCCGGGGTCGAATATGTTTATTCGGTAAAAGCAAGCGATGATGGTGTGGTCTATGTCGTGGATTCCGATCCTGAAGAGCCCGGGCTTCCCGGAGATGAATTCGAATATGATGATGATACTTTTATAGCGCTTTCCGGATCAAAGGCTGTAAACAAAGAACCTTATACGGATAAGTGGGGAACACATATAAGTGCCTATGCACCGATCTTTGATGGAAATACCGTTGTAGGTGCTGCCGTTGTCGACATCAGTATGGATTGGATAAAGGCGCAGACCGCGGCGCTCTTTAAGATGATAATCCTTATCTGTATCATTATTATGGCGATCGGGACGGTGATACTGTTTATCGTAACAAAGATCCTTACACGTAAGCTTAATGTCTTAAACGACAAGATAGTTGAGCTTACAAGAGGTGACGGCGATCTTACAAAAAAGATAGAGCTTAATTCAGGCGATGAGCTTGAGGTGATAGCAAATAATGTAAATGACCTTATAAGCTTCATCCGGAATATGATGGTCAAGATAAAAGAGGATTCCGGAAGACTGAACACCACATCCTCCGATATAGCGGATAACGTAAGGGGAGCAAAAAGTGATGCACTGTCCATCTCAAATACCATGACGGATATGAGCTCAACGATGGAGGAAACCTCGGCATCACTTAATGAGATAAACGAGCTTATGACGGAGATAACAGCATCCTTTGAAGATATCGCTGAAGAGATCGACGGCGGACGTACTTTCTCACATGAAGTAAAGGAGGCCGCTGAAAAGACAGGACAGACTGCGGGTGAAGCAAGAACTGTTACAAAGACCAGAGTCGATGACATGGCGGATTCCGTAAATGACAAGATCGAGAGATCGAAGGCAGTCAGCCGCATTGCCGATCTTACCAAAAATATTATCGCGATCGCAAATCAGACAAACCTTCTTGCGCTTAACGCTTCGATAGAAGCGGCACGCGCAGGTGAAGCAGGCAAGGGCTTTGCGGTTGTCGCTACGGAGATCGGAGAGCTTGCAAGTAATTCCCAAGCCGCCGCTACGGAGATCCAGACGGTTTCGTCGGAGGTCATCTCTTCGGTAGACGAACTTGCAAATGAGGCAAAGGAACTGCTTTCCTTTGTGAACGAGATAACCCTGGAAGGCTTTGATGACCTTGTAAGGATCAGTGACGAATACAAGGGTTCCGCCGAAAAGATCGATGAAATGATGGTACGTTTTTCGGAAGCCTTCGAGCAGATCAGCAAGAACATAGACAGTATCAAGGTGTCCACGGATGCCGTAAATTCGGCGGTTGAAGATGCTGCGAACGGAGTTTCAAAAACAGCGGAAAGATCCATCGAGATGACGAACAATATGAGCAGGATCGATGAAAGTGCGAATTCAAGCAGCGATATAGCGGGAGAGCTCAGCGAAGAGGTTGGAAGGTTTAAACTGGATTAAGTGAATTTGATCCCGAAAGCGAAGCATGATTGACCCGCATACGAACGATGCCTGATCTAACAAACTAAATGAAAAGCGAAGCATAGCTGCTCCGCATACGAGTGACGCCCTGATTGAAAAATGAATTGCCGCACATCAATCCGGAACGAGTCCTAAGGAGCAGCTATGCGTAGCAGTTCTGCCAAGAGGACCGCTCCCTTTTCATTTCCGTCGCATTCCGCGACGATATGGAGACCGTCCTCTTCATAGCTTTCCGACAGCACAACTGCATCTCTGTGAATGCGGTTTATAAGTTCGCCTGAAGTATAAGGTATTTTTACATCGACTATGCGGCTCTTTGCACGAAAAACTGTTTCCAAAGAATCAAGAAGGTCGTTAATCCCATATCCGGTGCTGGCGGAGACATATATCATTTCTCTTTCCGGATTATTTTCTACCGTCATTTCGGGAGAACGAAGATCTGCCTTGTTATACACATAGATCCTCGGAATGTCCTTTATCCCGAGATCGCGCAGAGTTTCTTCGGTGACTGCTTGGTGAGTCATATGATTTTCATCCGAGGAATCTATCACAATCAGAAGAACATCGGCATATTTCAACTCTGAAAGCGTCGAGCGAAAAGCTTTGATCAGGTCATGCGGGATATTTTCTATGAATCCCACCGTATCAGAGAGGAGGAAAGGCTTTCTCCCGGGAATATCGATCTTTCGGATGGAAGTATCCAGAGTTGCAAAAAGCATATCCTTTTCAAATACCTGCTTTTCATTTACGTGTTCCGGGGATGATCCGCTCATACCGATAAGGTGATTCATAAGCGTGCTCTTACCTGCATTGGTATATCCGACCAGCGCTACCTGTGGATAGCCGTCGCGTTTACGTCCATGGCGCTGAACATCTCTCGTGTGATCGATCGCGGCTAATTCCTTTTTCAACTCGGTTATCCGATGGGATATCTGACGCCGGTCGAGTTCTATCTGCTTTTCACCTTCGCCCTTGTTGGCTCTGCTTCCGCCGCCACCGCCCTGACGGCCCAGATGCTGCCACATTCCGGTAAGGCGGGGGAGCATATACTGCAGGTAGGCCGATTCAACCTGAAGTCGTGCTTCTTTTGTATGTGCTCTGCGTGAAAAGATCTCCAGGATCAGATTAGTTCTGTCCCAAACCGGGACATGAATGATCTTTTGCAGGTTTCTAAGTTGTGCCGGCGAAAGGTTGCCAAGGCACACCACGAGTTGTGCGCCGTTGAGGTTGACCTCGCAGGACAATTCCTCTGCTTTTCCGGATCCGAGCCAGGTTGCGTTGTCGGGATGAGCAAGCGCCTGCGTCATAGACGAGATCACAGAAAGTTCAGCGGCCTCGCAAAGAGCCGTAAGTTCTGCCATGGCGTGGTCAAATTCGTCTGCACTCTCCTCTGTTCTTATCCCGATGACGATAGTCGGTGTCATATTCCCCTCGCAATAATGATTCTCAGTTGGCACGGATCAATTCATCCGCTTCGCATTATACCATCTTCAAGAGGGAAAACCTATCGTGGACGAATATCCAGACAGCGAACCGCTACCTTGACGACATCCAGAGTATCGAAAAGTTGAGAACGCTTGCAGAACGCGCTTTCGGATAAAGGACAGACAGCATATCCAATAATATCCAAATCTTCCGAAGAAAAAAGAAGCCCCGAAGCGCTTTATTTACAAGCATTTCAGGGCTTCAATGGCACTGCGGAAGATGAGACTTTATGCAAGCTCTTAACGAGCACAAGGTGAAACCGCAGTGCGAGTTTAGAGATTGCGATACAGGGCCACTTAACGACATGCTATCTCTTACTGAACGAAGTGAAGTTAGAGATAGCGGTACAGGGCTACTTAACGAGCGCGAAGCACGAGTTTAGTAGCATCGTAGTGCAAGCCATCGGCGCAGCACGAATCTAGTGGCATCGGAGAACTCAAAGAGGAGTTTTGAAACACGCATAGATAGGAGGTTTCCGCAAGGTCTCTAAAAAAATATCCAACTCAAATCATAGTTGAAGGAAGCGACATGTTCGTAGCAGTCCCCGAGAACGAAGCCGCTAAAAAAGGCACCGGCAAGAGCCGGCACCCACAATTTACTCCCCGTTTGAATATCGTCTGAGACCTTACTATGCCATGGAAAGCATACTCTTCTCAACTTCCTTTACAAGCGAAAGAGGATAATCACAAAAGTCTGCTATTGCCTCCGGATCCTTTCCTTTCCTAAGCATAGCTTCAATTTTCTCCCTATCGCGCTGCTCACGTCCCTTCTCGCGTCCTTGAATAAAACCTCTTTCCAAAATCGCCTGACTCATTCCCGGCATATCCGCCACCTCCTTCGCTATCTCCCATGATTTTTCGCGAATGCGTTCTTTGCATTCGCAGAAAAATCGGTGCAGGGGCACTTAGCTTCAAATCGTACTCCTCTCCCGGAAATCGGTTATAGCTTGCTCATCAATCTCCACATCCATAAATGAATTAAGAAATGCGTCCGCACGAGCCTTCCGCTCTGCCGCCTCCTTGTCTTCCGG
>DFKZ01000029.1 GCA_002373975.1 Lachnospiraceae bacterium UBA3632
AAAATGGCCACATGCCTTTCACAGATCTACCACGAATATAAACGTGGCATCAAGGCAGGATATGCCAAATACGAGACTTTCCCCATCTGGAATCTGCCTCTTAAGCATCCCGTAAACCTTGCTTATGAAGCGGCAACTGCCGACCTGGCTGATGTAAATATGATCGACCCCTTCCATCTGGAGGCATACGGCGAGACGACCGTTAACTATAACCGCGATGTGGAAGTATTCCCCGTGCTCAATGCCATGTTTGAAAAGATCATGGGTGAATCTCCTTACAAATCACCCACGGACATGGGCGTTAACATGGCCGGTTACGGAATAATCGATGACGAAATCTGCCGTGAGGCCAGCCGTCAGGAGATCATCAGAAGATACTTCAACACTCTGTGCCTGAACAGACAGGGCGTTGCGGATACAGATCAGGTGCTTAAGATCGAGCTTCTGATGAAGCAGGAAGGTATCACTGTCGAGGATCGTCCTGTTGTCAGTTCTGCGCGCGTAAAAGCCGAAACCACCGGTGAGCCCGCTGCCGCCATACAGCTTCCCGACGGACGTATCGTAACGGGAAAAACCACAACTCTTCTGGGTGCATCTTCCGCCATGCTTCTCAATGCACTTAAGACACTGGCGGGTATAGATGATGCGGTTGAGCTCATTTCTCCTACGGCTATTGAGCCCATTCAGGACCTTAAGGTAAACCATCTGGGTAGCAAAAACCCCCGCCTGCACACGGATGAGGTGCTTATAGCTCTTTCAATCTGTGCCGCTACCGATGAAAAGGCAGAGCTTGCCATGCAACAGATACAGAAGCTTAAGGGGTGCGAGGTCCACTCAAGC
Source organism: Lachnospiraceae bacterium UBA3632 (assembly GCA_002373975.1). Taxonomy (GTDB): domain Bacteria; phylum Bacillota; class Clostridia; order Lachnospirales; family Lachnospiraceae; genus AC2028. Next base: position 841 of record DFKZ01000029.1, read on the forward strand.
GTTATACTTTCGCCCGTCGATATGAACGTATTCAGAAAGCTCGGAGTAAACCTCACATGTGAACCCGTTTACCAGAGCAAGAATCTCTATCACAGATGAAATATCGGTTTCCGGAGAATGTTAATGAATAAACAGCCTGATATACATAATAATACCAATATGAGCGTGCACTCATGGACTATTCCATCTCCATACCGCCTCTTGTCCGATATTGGTAACAAGTTTTTTGGTAAAAAAGAATTCACCCCATCCTACATTTTGGTTACAACACTGATTACAACTTTTTTATGTTACTTTTACGAAATGATATGGGGACTGGGGTGTGCAGACACTATGTGTGAAGGTATGTTCTATTATACCAATTCAGACTATTCTACATCTCAGGCCCGTTGGATGATCAGATACTTAAATGCAATCTTCGGGAAGAACACTATTTTCCCTGCAATCACTATTTTATCATATTGTTTCATGATAGGAATATCCGCATATATCATATGCAGGATGATCCGTATCTCAAACCCTCTTTCTCAAATCCTCATCACAGCGATGATGATCAGCTTTCCGGTTGTAACCCATCATTTTGCCTTTCTCTATATGGCTCTGGCTTTTTCCTTTTCATTCCTAATGGTCGTAGTCGGTATATGCTTTATTCGGACCAGGAAAGTGTATGGCATGCTGCTTGGGCTACTCTGTTTTATTCTGATGATGGGATCTTATCAAGCCTATGTTGGTGCTATTTCTGCGCTTTCTATCATTCTTCTGATTTCAGATACGCTGAATAATGACAGGTTAAAAACGGGGTTTTTAAATATCGCATTTACAGCGGCTACTGCTTTTGTTGCCTGTATTCTTAATTCGCCCATTTCAAAGCTGATGATGAGATTACATCATGTTGCTCCTGATGAAAGAGTAAGTGCCTTCTCTGTAAAAAGCATTTTTGAAAATCTGGGATTTACACTCAAGTACTCCTATTTATGGTTTTTCCCCTACTTTCGGAGACAAGTACTGTCCAGGCATCGCATTTACGCAGTTATCTTTAGTCTTATTGCTATCCTTATGATCATTATTCTCATCCAATTGGTCCGGATGAAGAAAATAACTACTGCTCTTGTAATATGTATCTCTGTTCTGCTTATTCCTTTATCGATGAATTTACTGGTGATCATTCTTCCATCAAACGGAATAAGAGATCTTTTAGTTTATCAGTTCGTCTTAATATTTCCACTATTATTTATTTTTCATAAATACTTGGGGGATATGCTGATAAACAATTTATTAAAATATATAACCCTGATTTCCCTTGTATTAATGTTTATAGCAAATGTTATAACAGCTAACTGTACGGCTCGTCTATACAAGCTCTGTTATGACCAGTATGAACAGGAGTTAACATTTGCTCTTGAAAGGATCTACCAATTTGATGATTATGAGAAAGATATCACTCCTATTGTAACCGGAGGAGCCCCGCCTATAGATTACGTATCAGAGAGATATCCAATGATCTTCAGATATGCTGAGGTAGAGGGGAATATCGCTTTCTGGGATAATATATACGGTATGAAAACATGCAGATACAATTTCTTTGGAGATTTCTTGGGAGTAAATGCAGGATGGATAGAAACCGACGAATACCTCTCTATCATTCAAAGTGAGGAATATCAACAAATGCCTCTATGGCCTGAAAGCGGATCTGTGAAAATGATAGACGGCATGGCCGTTATTAAATTCACTGATGAACCACCGTTATACTAAATCAATACTTTAATGTGATCGGATAGTTCCTCTCAAGCCAGGTCCTTAGAAGTCCCGGCCAGCTCTGGATCTCCGGGATAACTTCTTTTCCTTCATTTGCAGCGGTAAGCGCGTTTCCGAGGCCGGTTCCGTGGCATCCGTGGGAGTAAATGTGAAGCTCCGTGTTTATTCCCTCCTTCTTAAGCGCAGTAGCAAGCATGAGCGAATTCTCGACGGGAACCGCTTCATCCTCAAAAGTATGCCATATAAAGCATGGCGGCATGTCTTTTGTTATTCTCTTTTCCAGAGATAAAAACTCCCTGATGGGAATCCCTTTTTCATCCGTAAATGCATCCGCATTCTCAAGATCTCCGGTTATGCTTCTGGCTGA
>DFKZ01000124.1 GCA_002373975.1 Lachnospiraceae bacterium UBA3632
GCCAGCTTTCCGTCCTTCATTCCTCCCATTCCGTCGCATACCGCAAAGAACAGTCCCTGCTCTTTTGCTTTGACTACATCAAACGCATTTGCGATAGAGAATGAGTCCTCCTGATTTTGCCTCGAGCCTATGCCCTGCAGATTTCCGAGCTTATATGACAGAAGCCTTGTGATCCCTCCCCGGGGGATGTCCTGCTGTATGCCTTCAGCGCTTGCCATGGGCGGCGCAACAGTTTTCAGTATCTCACTGTCATTTTTCTTCTTTCTTCTAAACGGCATATTTTACTCACCCGTTTTCTCGTCCTTCTGGTCCTGCCAGTTGAACTTGTCATTGCAGAGAGGAACAAAGATAAATTTGCTTTCTCCGAGCTCAATGATATCTCTGTCGTTCAGAACGGTGGGAACATATATGGGATCATCATTTACGTAGAGAACATTGGTGCTCTCACCCGGTATCAGATGGAAATTGTTATGCTTGGGATCAAAGCCTATGCGCGCATGATTCTCTCTCGATATAGTGGTATCACCCTTTATAACGATATCATTCTTATCGGAACGGCCGATAGTGTTGTTCTTGCCGTAAATGCGGTAGTCTCTGCCCTTTTCAACCCCGGCAATGCATGCAAGCCATCCGACTACGGGATCGATATTGGTGCTCTTTTTGATCATGGCAACAGTCTTGCCGGTATCATCGCCCTCATTCTCTTCTTCCTTCTTGCCGCGATAACCTGCAGGTGCAACCGTAGCACCCACTTCGGATGATGCGGACGGCATCATGGAAGGTGCTCCCACGGTCTTTCCAATGCCTGAATTTCCGGCAGGATTAATGGATCCGACGGTCTTTCCTATGCCGGAATCTCCTGCTCCGAAATTGATCATGTTGGAACCTCCGTTGCAATACGGACAGGTCTGATACATATCAGTGTCATAAAGATGTCCGTTTGCGCATTCTGTAAGTGCCATAAAATACCCTCCTTAATTGAATGATCGTTTATTAAATACCCATCAATACCAGGTATAATTTACATACGGGCTCCACTCACGGGTTTCGGGATTCTCGATCAGATACTCAAATCTGAATCCGTTATCATCCTCGATCCTGTATCCCACTACAAGCTCATTTGCGTTATCTATAGCAGCGCACATTCCGGTGATCTCCGCTCCTGCGGGGAAGGACCACTTTATCCACATCTCAAGATCAGCCTTCTCATAATCGATAATATCGTATGTCCCGTCTTTCTTTTCAAGCAGGCAGTAGCAGTTATCATACATGCCGGCCACATCTTTTATCTGGACATAATTGTCATTGGTGGTGCACCAGTCGTAAACGAACTCATCGTTATCATTGTAGTAATAGGTGTACAGGATAGGTGCTCCTGTGGAAGTACTGAATCCCGTTACGAAAATATTACCTATAAAGTCGGCAAAAAGCTTTACATCCTGTACTCCGTCCGAGGTAAGGTCGGAGAGAGTGAGCACCTGTGAATAATCATCTATGCATCCCGCAGGAACGCCGTACATAATGTCGTGTCCGTTGCTGTCGGTCTCAACATATACAAGCCATCCTGTGTAGTAGAATGTGAAAGAGAATACATCTCTCATATACTTCGTTCCGCAGATATCTCCGTTGGATTTATCCAGGCAATACAGGCAGTCATTACTGTCGAGCACAAAATAATAATCATCCGATACGTAGAGCTCGGATACCTCGCCGATCCCGAGATTTTCTATCTGAGGTATTGTTGATACTGTATTTCCGGTTTTGGTGACCGCCTGCCAGCTGCTGACATCAATTCCGTAGAAAGTATCGGTATATGTGTCATAATAGCTTGCTATAACCGGCTGACCGTCATCTGCGTAGCAGTAATATCCGTCGCCGGTAAGCATTCCCCAGTTACGCATATTGCTTACGCTGCCGTAGATTTCGGGATTGGTCTTCCGGTCGGTGCTTGTGTAGGTAGTTCCCTCAGGCTTAACATCTATGGAAGGGCCGTCCTCGTCACCGGCAGGATTACCGAATCCGTCCAGCGGAAGCGGTGTCACATCCGTACCCGGATTAGTGTCCGTAGGAAGATCGACGGTAGGTGACGGTGTGGGATCCGTGTCGGTAGTATGGCTGTTTATCGGCTCGTCGTTTCTGCTCAGGTTGTTAACCTGTGATTTCGGTATGATAACAAATACAATGATAAGAACTATGGCCGGTATAAGCAGAAATGCCGATGCGCCTCCTGCGATAACCGGTATAAGCCATTTCTTTTTCTTTTTGGGTGCCTCCGATGCCTCGGGAGCGCTGCCGGGCGCAGCCTGCTGCTGGTTCTGATATGTGGTCTGGCCCACAGTCTGGTAAACAGTCTGACCTGTGGTCCCGTATGCGGTCTGACCGATCACGGTATTCTGCTGAGGCTGCTGCATCTGTGTCTGCTGAATCGGAGCCTGTTGCATCTGGGTCGGCTGCATGGGAGCCTGCTGTACCGGAGCCTGCTGTTCAGTTCCGAAATATCTCTGCTGAACAGGCTGCCCTGTGGCAGGTGCGGAAACAGGAGCCTGGCCGAGAAGAGCTGCTTTAAATTCAGCCATGCTCTGGAATCTGTCCTGAGGCTGAACGTTCAGTGCTTTCAGGATCGCATCTTCAACATGAGGATTGATCTGCACTCCGAGAGAGCTGGGCGGTACCAGTTCATCATCATCCATTCTCTCAACAGAATCGGGCGGTCTCTTGCCTGTGATGGCATAGTAGAAGCTTGCGCCCATGGCGTAAATATCGGTGAAAGGTCCCTGCTTTCCGCGGCGGGTATACTGCTCCTTGGGAGCAAAACCGTGCTTAAGCACCACGTCAAGGCTACGGCTCTTATCGCCCAGGCTGTACCTTGCCGCACCGAAATCAAGGAGCTTAACAACTCCGCTGTTTGTAATGTAAATATTATCGGGGGTAACGTCTCTGTGAATGATACCCTTGCTGTGAACAGCTCCCAGGGCATCCATTATGGGAACAAGCGTGTTGATGGCTTCATCGACGGAGACCTTGCCTCCACGCTGCTTTATTACATTATCAAAGCTCATTCCTTCGATGAAATCCATCACGAAATAAGCTGTTCCGTTTTCCTCAAAATAGCTGTGGATACGGACTATATTCTCGTTTCCTATAAATTCGGCGAGAGTCTCTGCCTCCTGAAGGAAACATGCTTTACCGTATTCGTAGCTCTCTCCTCTTTCTCCGGAAAAGGGCATTACGGTAGTTGCCTGTGTACGTGTTGCCATGGCATCGGGGAAGAATTCCTTAACTGCCACCTTCTGGCCGGTTTTGTGGTCGATGGCCTGGTATGTGATACCGAAGCCACCCTGTCCTAAGACTTTTTCGATTATATACTGTCCCGCTAATACTGTCCCTTCGTTTAAAGCCAAAGGATATTTCTCGTTCATAAATCTCTCTCCTATATTGCGTCACTCTGACGCAATTTGCTTTTTAGATTTTACTCGGATTTTAGTTTTCCTTGAAATACAACTCACTTTCTGTTACATTCTTGCTCCGGCTATATTATCCTTAAACCAGTCGTATGCAAGCTTAACGCCCTCTTCGAGCTCTACCTTGTGATGCCAGCCAAGGTCGTGAAGCTTTCGTACATCGGTGAGCTTTCTGGGAGTTCCGTCGGGCATATCTTTATTCCAGATTATCTCACCTTCAAATCCGACCGTCTTTTTAACCGTCTCGGCAAGTTCCTTTATGGTAAGTTCTTTCCCTGTACCGATGTTTACATGCTGCTCGCCGCTGTAATTCTCAAGCAGAAATACGCAGGCATCAGCCATGTCATCGACATACAGGAACTCTCTGAGCGGTGAGCCTGTGCCCCACAGTTCCACCGAGGGCGCATTACCCATCTTGGCTTCATGGAATTTCCTGATCATCGCAGGCATTACATGCGATCCCGACAGATCGTAATTGTCGTAAGGACCATAGAGATTGGTGGGCATACAGCTGATGAAATCATCGCCGTACTGTCTCTTGTAGAATTTGCACATCTCAAGACCCGATATCTTCGCAATTGCATAAGCTTCGTTGGTCTCCTCCAGAGGTCCGGTAAGGAGCGCATCCTCGGGGATGGGCTGAGGTGCCATTCTGGGGTATATGCAGGTGCTGCCCAGAAAAAGCAGCTTTTTGACCTTGTTCACATGAGCTGCATGTATGACATTGCACTGTATCTGCATGTTTTCATAAGCAAATTCGGCAGGGGCTGTATTATTGGCATTGATGCCTCCCACCTTTGCCGCTGCCAGCACTACCACGTCGGGTTTTTCTTTTTCAAAAAACTCAAACACGCCTGCCTGATCTTTAAGGTCAAGTTCGGCGTGGGTACGAGTTACAATATTATTGTAGCCTTTTGACTGCAGGTTGCGGACTATGGCACTTCCCACCAGCCCTCTGTGACCTGCAACAAATATTTTGTCATTCTTGTTCAATTTAAGTTTCCGCGGAGAGCGATCAGTCTTCAGTAGCCTCAGTCGCTGCACCGGCCTCCTTGTCTATCTTTTTGATCAGTTTTGCAATCGAATCCACGTTGCCGGCGATGGAATGGTTAAGTTCGTCACAAGTCTTTGCGAGTGCTCCTACTTCCTGTGCTACCACTGCAAAGCCCTTTCCTGCCTCTCCCGCGCGTGCTGCTTCGATGGATGCGTTAAGCGCCAAAATATTCTGCCTTTTCTGGATGCCGTCAAGTTTTTTGGAATCGGCCTGAATTGATTCAACCAGGCTTTCGATCATTTCCATATCTGTCATGGGTATTACCTCCGTCATTCTATGATCTCATAAATTAAGAAATCTTAAGAATTATTCTACCATACTTTATTTAAAAAAAACAGAAAAACAACATAATTTACGAGAAATGACTAAAAAATTCACGGATTTTTCACATTATTCCCTGTATAGGCAGAATTCATCCATGGTTCCCCAGCCGCCGGCTGCGCAGCTGACGTACATTCCTACGGTTATCTCATCGCCGGCTTTGGCCTCTATGCCCTTAACCTCTGTCTTTTTCCATTCCGCCCAGCCCGTAAGGGATGCCGAATCGTCCGCGGCAGCTTCCTCGCCGTTAACCTTCACATAAAAGCGGACCACACAGTCACTCCCTACATCACCGCCCTGAATAAAAGCAAAGGCACTGTATTTACCGTCGTCGGGAGCTTCAATTGTCTGCTCCGTCCAGAAAATCTGCTCGTGAGTGCCGTTCCACCAGTGAAAGGCCTTTTCGCCCTCATAGGCATCGGAAGCTTTATTCTGGATATCCGTAGGATTTGTAGCGCAGTCATATCCTGTCTCCCAGACGATCTCTTTATCTTCAAAGCCCGGATTTGCAAGCAGATTGGAATAGCCTATCTTAACGATGGCTGTCACCTTATCGCCATCCTCCGTAATGCCGCTTACGGTATGTTCACCGCCCGCGTTTACATCGATAGCTGCAATATCATCCGCATTCCATTCGGTAGGTATTATCCTGTTAAGTGATCTGTTGTTGTAAACGCCTTCCACGCCCTCGGGCATTACAAGCTCTGCGCCCTGCTGCATTTCCACGATGCAGTCCTTGATAAACTCCACCTTTGGCGCGGCTTCCTTTCCGTTTTTAAGGCATTCGGGGTCAAACACTTTTATAGAATCCAGAAGGTGCCCTTCAAAATCGAAAAACGCCTGATTGTCCCATGAGCTTCCGCCGTAATATCTTCCGGCATCATCGGGGTCGTATGCGGCGGCATATTTGCTGGCCCATCCGGATCCGTCCCTGGTCCAAAGCTCCATATTTGATTCGTATTCGGTACCTACGGGGAGCCATGCACTCTCCCAGTAAAACACTCCCAGGCCGCCGATCTTGGCCATTGCGTTCATTACATCCCATACGGCATTTGCCTGGCTCTGAGGGCTGCAGATATAATCTCCCACAATATCGCCCTCGTTTACGCTGTTTCCGGAGCAGTCTCCGTCCTCATTGGTGTAGGGGAATGATGTCTCCAGCACGCATACATCTTTTCCGTAGATCTTTTTGACATATTCCATGGTCTCCTGCATATGGTCCACCGTGCCGTGCCAGAAGGAATAATAAGAGATCCCGAAGATGTCATAATCCAGTTCGTTTGTCTCGAACATTTTTGCCTTTTTGATTATGTTCGTGGATGCATCCACATTTGTATAATGCACTGCGATCTTTATATCTTTTCCGTATTCGGAAGATACTGTCCTTACCGCTTTTGAACCCTGCTTTAACAGTTCAAGCACATTTGCATCCTTTTTCTCACCTGCCATACCGTTATTGATCTCGTTTCCGATCTGCACCATTCCGATATCGGCCCCGGCATCAAGGATAGTCTTTAAGCTACTATAGGTATACTCATAAAGAGCCGCGGATTTTTCCTCAATATCCATTCCTTCCCAAGCTTTGGGACACATCTGCTTTTTGGGATCCGCCCAGAAGTCGGAATAGTGGAAATCAACATTGAGCTTCATTCCGTACTCTGCGGCTCTTCTTCCTATCTCGGCCGCGCAGTCCGCATCGCAGTTTCCTCCGCCGTATCCGTTTCCGTCGGCGTCAAAGGGATCGTTCCACACTCTCACACGGATATAATTCACGCCGTTATCCGCCAGTATCTTGAAAAGGTCCTGCTCATTGCCCTCTGCGTCATAATACTTTACGCCGCTTGCCTCTTCAGAAAGGATGCTGGATATGTCCATACCTCTGATAAAATCATCGCTTATCCCTTCAATGGGAGCAATATAAATGCCATCAGCCCCATCTGCTCCGGTCTCATCACCGCTCTGATCCGCGGTCTGAGCCTGATCCTGCGTATCATTTCCGGCAGGATCGGCATTTTTTCCGCACCCGGAAAACAGCGAGATCGAAAGGGCTGCGGCTGCAGCTATTGAGATTATTCGTGTGAAGAATTGTCTTTTCATGAATACATGTGCTCCTTAATATTGATCATGATGATCGTATTTCTTTTGTAATGAATGTTATTGCAATGTGTTGCCCGATACGGAATATTTTATCAGAAATAAAAAAGAGCGTCCACTAAAATGGACGCTCTTGTTTCGCTTTTTATACATAAAATATGTAATACACGGATTGCTTCGCAGCTTCGCTGCTCCCGCAATCCTCCAAGCATTCGCAATCCGCTGGCTTTCCTGCAATGCAGGAAAACCGCTGCTTGCTCATGTTTGGGCGGTTCACTAAAACAAAAACGCTCATTCATGCACGCATGATTCGCTATTTTTGTTTTGTGAACCTTGTATTACATGTTTTCTTTTACATACAGATTAACTCTGCTCTGGATGACTTTGGCTACATCATCTACTGATTTCTGACCCGAGAAGTAGCTCTCGATCTCTTCCTCGATGATGTTGTAGATCTCCTGATCACCGTTAATTCTGGGAGAAAGCTTTGCTTTTCCGAGGATCTCATAGAACAGATTGATCTCTTCCTGAGTAGCGTAATGGTACTCGTACGTACCTCCGTCTCCCCAGCCCACTGCGGAACCGGTCTTCTGACCTGCTTTTTCAAGCTCCTTGTCAAATATTTTCTTCAGTTCCTTACCATTGGCAGGGAAACCGTAATCATTGTCGCCTAAAGGCTGCGTAAGCACATATTCGATGAACTTCCATGCATCTTCCTTGTTAGCGGACTTACTGCATATAGCATATGCTCCGCTGGGCTCTATAAGCGAAGCCGATTCGCCGTTTATGCCGGGATAGCCTATGAAATTAGCCTTTCCGTTAAACAGGTAATCAGAGTATTCCTGTATGGACTCTATGTCGTAAAGGTATGCAGGCTCGGCAAGGATCTGACCGCTTCCTATCTTCTCAATGGGAGAGGAACCGGATTCAACCGTATCCCAGTTATAATCTTCAGGATAAGATGCCGCATACTCAAGGATGGCTTTAAAATCATCCGTATCAAATCTGCACTCACCGGTTTCGGAATCCACAAAGTAATCCATATTGTTGAAAAGGCAGAGCTCAAGGATTGACATTCTGTAAGAATAATCCGTGATAGCGCTGTTCGGATGAGATTTGTCAAATTCGATCATCTCTTTTACAGTCCAGCTTTTCTTATCACCGAATACATCTTTATTGACTACCAGAGAGGTGAGTTCATAAGTCTTGGGAACAGCAATGATCTTTCCGTCTTTGCGATAGCAATTAAGAATGCTCTCGTTGTAATCCGAAAGATCAAGTACGGAGCTGCTCTCGATATAAGGAGTTATGTCCTCGACAACATTCTGCTTAACAAGATCTGTTAGTGAAAAGTCCGCCAGATTAACGATATCCGCATTATTTCCGTTCAGCAGATCGTTGATCATGGTGTTTCTTGCATCTTCTTCCGATGCATCTTCGTTTGACCAGTCATAATACTGCTTTACACTCACATGATAGTCGGGGTTTTCCTTGTTGAATGATATTGCCGCATTCTTCAAGCGATAATCATCATAAAAAGTAGCTATCGTGATATTCTTTTTCTCGGCAACTTCGCTGCGATTCTTCTTTGAGACCTTGGCAAACTCTCTGCCGTTACTCTGCCAGTCGTTGAGAGCCACAAGATAGTCCCCGCCTTCCGTTCCCAGCACCATCATCACGTTGTCGCCCTGGATATCGACATCGGACCAGTTAAAAATGTCCTCATTTGTTCCCGCTTTCAGGTCAAATCTTTTAAGCGTATCATCGGTGGAAACAAGCAGATGGTCATTATCACCCTCTATGGTTCCTATGCAGCCCACGTAATTGATGTCGGAAAAACCTTCAATAGGTGCTCCGAAAGTTCCGTCTGTCAGATTCATCTCCGAGAATTTCTGTTCCCAGTTGGAATCATAAGTAAGTGCCAAAAGCCTTCCGTCCGGCATATTGATGGTTTCACTTATCTGATTGACCTGAATAGGAAATACCTGTCCGATGACACCGTCTTCGCTGCAGGAAGCCATTCCAAACTGATTGCCCTGCTCATTGTATGAGGACGCCGTAATGGCTATATTCCCTTTTCCGTCGGTGTAAACGCCCTGCAAATAAGAGTCGTCCGAATTTATGATGTCTTTGGGATCCACTTCATTTGCGGAAATAATGTTGAAGTCCTTATCAAAGATCACCAGATAATCTTTATTGAAATAGTTGTTATTATCCGGATTATCTTCGCTTATCTCACTTGCATATGCAGTTATGATCCCAACATATTTATCTCCCGGAAGTGCCGATACACTGTTGGCGGTAATACCTGTGGCAAACTTCGCGGCATCAGATCCCTCGGGGATGAGCGCAGCGGCATCGATAACGCCGGCAGCCTTATCAAGAACGCTCACCTCATTTACTATCTTACCGGTTTCAAGATCATACTCCACATACGAAAGTGCAGCTACGCCATCACCGTTCTCTTCATATACCTGATGGCTTGTAAGAATATTATGCCCTCTGACAATGGGATTGTTGAAAGACAAATATTCGTTGTCATCACCTGAAAAGCCCTCAATCGGAATATATTCGGCCACATATACATACTCCGAAAGGTTAGCGTCTGCGGTCTTTCCGTCTCCTCCTGTCTTTCCTTGCGCGCCTTCACCTTTTTGGGAACAGCCCGCCAGCATTCCTGCCGCAAGTACCGCCGTCATTGCTATCGCAGCAAATCTTTTTAACCCGTTTTTTGAACTGCCGGGTATTATTTTGTTTCTCATTACAACTACACTCCTTTGCAGATCTTGTGACAGGTAAGGTGCATCAGTTTCCTGTCAATTTTTTAACAACCATTGACAATGATAGCACAATTTATACTCTTTGTATCATATCTTATGAAATCTTAATAAGCTTGGATTTAATTCCCGGTTTTCGTTTGGTTTCCGTCTTCGGTGCCCCTGATCTTGCCAAATTCCAACGTTACTTTAAACAGATCTCCGTCAATGGAAATGTCCATAGTTCCCTTCTGGAGTGTCACCAGATTTGATGCGATGGAAAGCCCGAGTCCGTTTCCTCCGTCGCCCTCTCTTGATACATCTCCTCTCACAAATCTCTTCATGAGTTCATCCGGGCTCATGTCAAGCTCCGATTCGGATGTATTTTTAAATATGATCCTGCACTTTTCCGCATCCTCTTCCAGAGTGAGATATACTCTGGTCCCTTCAAGGGAATACTTGCAGATATTTCCCAGCAGATTGTCAAACACTCTCCACATTCTGCGGGGATCAGCCATGATCATGGCATTTGATTCCGTATTTTTGGTGATGACGGTAAGATTCTTTTTCTCCAGCCTCTCCTCATATTCTCCTGCCGACTGTGTAAGGAATGTGGCGGCAAGACATGGCTCTAAGTTGATTTCAAGCGCACCCGACTGGGCTTTTGATACTTCGATAAGGTCCTCTAAAAGGCGCTTTAATCTTTTGCTCTGTCTTCCGAGTACTTCCGCGTATTCATTTATTCTTTCATTGCTGCAGTCTTCTTTTACTATAAGATCGGCGTAATTAATGATCGAAGTAAGCGGAGTCTTAATATCGTGTGACACGTTTGTAATAAGCGCTGCCTGCGTTTTTTCACTGGCGAATCTCTTTTCGTTGGATATTACAACTCCCTCTGAAATGGTATGTATATTTGCTGCATGTTTCTTGAAAACGGGAATCATGTATTTGGTATTCACATCTTCGGGGATGGTTCCGTTTGCAAGGTCTTCCGTCATCTTGTACATCTTATTGTATGAATAAGCAAGGTACATTATAAAGACAAATGCTGCGATTCCGGCCACGAAGAAAATAATCCATCCTGCAATATAATAATTGCTCAAGAAATATCTGTTTGAGAACCTTTTACTCATGAAGAATAAAAACCCTGTCCCGAGGCAGAATACAAGCGCCTGCCAGATAACCGGAATGTGAGCAAAAAGCCATCTGATTCCCTTGATGATATAGCGAAGGACCATCGTTCTCCAAACATATCCGGTCTTGATCCTGATTGCCAGACAGATCAGCCACAGAACAACAACCGTCTCGAATAAAAGCGGCGCTGCGATAATTGCAACCATCGCAATGATATCCGATATTTCGGATACCGCGAAGTATGTGCCGCCTACCAAAGCCATCAGGATAAGTCCGGTTACAAGTATACTGATCTCAAATGGTATTTTAGATTCAAAACAGGGCTTGGGTTCATCATTTTTTCCGTTATATCCCGCGGTTACAAGCAGGAATATGAGCAGGAATACACATGCTATAAACGCAAACAATGCGATAAAATACACCGAATATCTGAGTGAATATACCATATTGGCCTGAAGGAAAATGTTTCTGTACGCATCTTCGTTTGAAAGATCATATCCAAGCGCTATTCTGCACTTATAATCCTTACCATAATACGTAATTGTATCCGTATATGAATAAAGTGAAGTATCGGTTACTTTTTCGTCTCCCCAGTTCCAGAGTATCTCACTGTCTTTTCCGTTGCGGGAGTAGTGCTCTCTTAATTCGGCATAAATGATATTTCCCTGTTTGGCAATCGCCTCCATCGCAGATTCATCGCCGTTCATATATCTCTCGGCCAGTTTCACTTCGTCTTCGCAGATCTGCTGATGCATGGCTTCACGTAGAATATCCTGAAAACTCTGTGTGTAATAGTCATGATCAACTGCATATACCGCAATAATTGCGCATACCGGGATCACCAATGAGAGTAAAAGGCCTGCTATGAAGGCTCCGGTTTTTACCCAGATATTAGCTCCCTTTTTCTTTGTTTTTATCTTTTCGTTTTGAATTACTGTATTCTCTTCCATCTTAAAGCTCCTCGTATCAACTATCCCTCTAGAATATAACCTCTTCCGAAAACAACCTTTATATACCTCGGATCGGCCGGGTCGATCTCAATCTTTTCCCTGATGTGCCTGATATGAACCGCGATAGTCTTATCTCCTGAGAGCGGCTCTTCATGCCAAACAGCCTTATATATCTCTGCAGGAGAAAATGTCTTTCCCTTGTTCATCATCAGGAATCTGAGAATCTCGAATTCCTTGGGAGTAAGATTTGCGGCCTCTCCGTCTACAAAGATCTGTCTGCTGTCGTTGTTAAGCTCAAGTCCTCCGACAACAATGTGGTCTTTGTCAGCAATATCGGAACCGAGCTTTGTGTATCTTCTGAGCATCGCTCCTACCCTGGCGATCACTTCCGCAGGATTAAAAGGCTTTGTAACATAATCATCTGCTCCCACATTAAGCCCCAGCACTTTATCACTGTCCTCACTCTTGGCTGTAAGAAGAATGATGGGCGCATTGGAAAACTCTCTGATCTTTACCATGGCTTCGATACCGTCCATCACGGGCATCATGATGTCAAGAAGGATGAGGCTTATATCGTTATTCTTCACTGCCTCTACCGCTTCTTTTCCGTTATAGCATTCAAAAAGCTTATAGTCCGGATTGGTAAGATAGATCTTCAATGCTCCCACGATATCTTTGTCGTCATCACAGATAAGTATGTTGTACACTTCTCTACTCCTTGTTACTTTTTACTTCTTTTTCGTTCTGGTTAACCATTTAAAAACACGGTAAGCAATTTCGCATATCGCTTACCGTGTCATAATATCACAGTATGTGTTTAAGAAAAAAGTATCAAACAGTTTAAGATTTGATTAAGATGTTTAATCTTAGATTTTTGCCATCTCACTTCAGACTGTAAAGCCAAGCTGAACTCTTTTTTTACTTTTATCTTTCATATCAAGTTCATCAAGGGAAGGTATGTCTTCTGCCTCTAAGGTACTGACCAGTTTCTCGCCAATCTCTTCTTTCGGCACGGACACAAGCCTTTCGGCAAGATTCAGCTCGGCCTTTTCGATCATTTTGCGTACAAATCTTCCGTTTCCGAAATCATCCTTATCGGTGATCCTGTCAAAGATTTCTTCAATCTTTTTCTTAGCATCTTCCGTGACAGTATAGTGTTTTTTCGAAAGCATGAGTTTTGTAATACCAAGCAGTTCTTCCTTGGAATAATCGTCAAAATCCACAGTGAAAGCTATTCTTGATCTCATACCGGGATTTCTGTCTATAAACTCTTTCATGGGTTCCGGATAGCCTGCAAAGATAACGACTACTTTGTCTCTAAGGTTTTCCATCTCCTGAACTATGGTACTTATAGCTTCGTCGCCAAAACTGTTCCTGGCATTATCCAAAAGGGAATATGCTTCGTCGATAAAGAGTACTCCGCCTTGAGCCTCCCGGAATTTTTCCCGCACCTTAGGGGCAGTTGATCCAACATGTTCTCCGATAAGGTCCGCTCTGCCTGCCTCGACAAATTTACCGAGATCCAGGATCTGCTCATCCTTCATGATCTCTGCAAAAAGCCTTGCCACGGTAGTCTTGGCTGTTCCGGGATTACCGGTAAATACCATATGCATGGAGGTCTTTTCTCTCTTTATGCCTTTATCCATACATATTTTATTAAGCTTCGCATTGGCAACAGCCTTGTGAATAATATCCTTTACCGAGTCTAAACCGATCATTTCATCAAGCTCTTTTCTTGCATCACCTTCTTTTCGCTCACTGACATCAGCTTTTTCGTCCGCGTTCTGCTTATCGTCAGGAGATTTAATGTCTTCTTTTTTCAAGGTAAAGAGTTCCGATCTTGTTATTGAGGACGGATCTTTCTTTTCAGACATCAGCCGTGAGGACTGGTTGATTATGGCCTGATCCAGAACATTCCTCACGTATCTTCCGTTTCCGAAATCTTCTATACAGCCGGCTTTTTTAAAAATGTACTTTGCCTCGTTTACGGCATCATCATCTATAGAAAACCCTCGCTGCTTTGCCATATATTTGAAAATCTCCGTGAGCTCATCGGCATCATAATCAGGGAAATCCACCCAATGAGGTATCCTGCTTTTTAAGCCTTCGTTAAGCTTCAGGAATCTTTCCATCTTTTTATTATACCCGGCCATGATCACTATTACTTCGTCCCTGTGATTTTCCATCTCCTGAATAAAAGTGGCTACGCATGTGGGATCATCCAGAGAATAAGCTTCGTCGACAAATAAAACACCGCCTTTTGCCTCATCAAACTTATCACGTATTATATACGGCAAAGGTAAATTCAGATCCATACCGCCGGTCTCAACAAATACACCGCTTGAAAGTACTCCTTTTTCTCTTGCTATCCCTGCAAACAGTTTAGCCACAGTTGTTTTAGCGGTTCCCGGATTACCCGCAAAGATCATATGTAACGAACCGGATTCAAAGTCATTTTTATTGTATTTTCTTCTCATCAGTTCAACCTGATGGGAATCAAGTATACTGTCTATCTGCCTTTTAACTTTGCTAAGACCTATCAGATCCTGCAGCCTGTCGTAGGAAGATATGTTTTCGCCATCCCGGTCCATAATAAAGTTGTCTTCCGGAGCGAAATTGTACATACCCTGCATCTTTTTGTTGAGGCACCAGGGTTCAAATTTTTCAAATAATTCAAAAACATCGGTCTGCGAATAATCATCCCTTTGAAACTCTTTTATGAACTCCTTTGCATAAGATACATTTTCGGGATAATCCGACTCGTTAATTATGTTTTTCAGGTATTTTTCTGCAGCTTTTTTATCTCCTTTTCCTTCTTTCAGTTCTACGCATATTGCATTTTTCCTTATTCCTGGCAATAGTTTATATGCAAACCCGGTATTGTTCTTTTCATAAGCAAAGACAAATACACATTTATTCTTATATTGCCGGAACATCTTGCCTATATACTTACTGTTCATTCCATAGGAGCTCGATCTGTATCCCAGTTTTTCTTTCAGATAGAAAACAACCATTCCTCCATAGCTGTTTTCTATCATATCTTCAAAAGTACTGTCCCTGCCGTAAAGGTTGGGGGCCATATCGGAAACTACATTTATCCTTTTTGTCGTTATGCGTCCGGCATTGTATAATTCCAGAGCAAGAGCCTTTATCATTTCCGTCGCTGCGTTATAACTGCCCGCAGATACAAAATAATGGGCCATCACTCCGTTGTCAGCCTCTTTTATACTGTGCTCCCTGATGTTTAAAAGCTCCTTTTTCAGTGACTCATCGTATATGTCCATTATATCTGTCTTTTCTTTTGATATAAGTATCTCTGAGTACTCATAAGGAAGATCCTTTTTGTCATGCATTTTCATATAATAATACAGCCACAGCTTTGCATTATCGTATAACGACGAACTCCAGCGTTCCATATAATCGCGGCGCCTGCATTCTCCGATAGCTTCTATGTATTCCAACATAGTTATCTCGTATGGTTCCGATAACAGACCGTTGTATTCAAAACAGCTGTTTAATTGTTCTAAGAGCCCGCTGAGTGCAGCGTCATAGGAAACAGCCTGTTCATTAAATGAAAAAACAGCTAAAACCCTGTTTCCTTCCTCACGATATGCAACAAAGTTAACATCATTACGGATTGAATTATATATATACCCGTTCATTCCGCTTATCGCATTGGAATAACCGTAATCCTTCAATCGGATTTTTTGAGTTTTTTCAATCTGATCCATATCTGTCCTGAGGGTTAATGCATAATATCTCATTGTTTTCTCCTTTCAGCTTAACCTTCTTCCCCCTAAGGGGAGGGCGGTTTACACCGCCTCTTTGGGAATCTTTTCAAATGACTTAGCGTCACCGCATTTATAGATCGCATATGCCTGTGCGATATAGGAAGCCTCACCCCACTGCACTATTAAAGGTGCACCTATTTTTACAAGCGTGATAAACCTGATCGATCGTCTGATGATCATATCTATGGCAGGGGAGTCTCCTTCAAAATATGTATTCCCGCACTGCTCATACAGAAAAAGTGTCTCGTAAAGACTGCCAAGTTCCTTATCCAGTTTATTGGGATCGAAGTTTACTTTCGTCGCCTCCCCGAGCTCAAGAAGCTTAAGGTAAAAATCGCTGAAATCCTGAAGGAGATCATCCAGATCTTTTTCGTCCCAGTTCATTATGCATCTGTATTCATAGTCGGCTTCATCTTGTTCCGTGGGCTCATACCAGCCGGAAAAAACAAGCACACCATTATAATCCGTTTCGTCAAACATGCCTTTGATGGTACGTACGGGCGAAGGAACTTCTGTGAAGCGGGTGTTGAAAAGAACAATTTTCTCTGCTGTTTCGATGTCAAGATAGCTGTAATCGAAAATTAGAGGCGCTGCATTAGAGCCACTGATTTTTCTGTTCGGAAGAAGGGTTTTACCCATTCCCTCAAGGAGATTTACTACGTTATACATGTTGTTCTGAAGAGATTCGTATTCTTCTGCTTTGGGTTTTACGGGATCCTCATCATAAAAGCCCCAAAGGTCCCGGTCATACTCATACAGTTCCGACAGTGTTGGAATTGTCACGTAATCGGAACCTGCGAAGCGCTTTCTTAATTTCTCCCTGATCTCATCGATTTTGTATGCGGAAACAGCCATACAATCAACAGCGGGCCAGGTCAGGGCAGCAAAACCGGCAGGATCGTATTCTTTTTCTCCGGGGATAAGTTTCCACTCGTCCGTTTTTTCAGTATTGCTGAGCATACGAAGAGCTTCTTCCTGAATAAGCTTTACTATTTCGGGAGTAAGTTCAATATACTCTTCACCGAGCTGCCAGGCGATATCCTTTACGCTCATCGGGCTTCCGCCGTCAAGACCGAAGGACATTTCGATTACGTCCCTGTGGAGGGTGGGAAGAAGATCCAGGCGCTCCTTAATTCCTTCAAAAACCTCGTCGATACCTTCAAAAACAGTATTATTCATAATTTTCTCCTTTTCCGCGGCAGTTTGCCTGCCTCTTTTGCGTTTACAAAATTTAATTGTGAGTTTTTATCGTGAACGCATAGTATCATTTTGGAGAAAATTTGTAAACGGTTTTTTGGGGGAAAATGAAAAAGAGTGCAAATTTGTGAAAAATACACAAATCTGCACTCTTGTTTTTGTATTATTTTGTTTTTCGTTTGCGAAATATTTAGTAGATGCTCTTTATCTTCCTTCCGTCATTCCTTGGTATCTGCTTGTATTCATCTATACTGCCCTTTTCCGTGTCCACCAGGATTGCAGCCATATAGCTGTTTACCTTCACCCCTTTTAGGAATTCCCAAAAAACATCATATGAATCCCTTTCGGTAAACACGAAGTTCTGCATTATATCTTCAAGTGTGTCCGGTTCCCACATATCTCGCAGGAAGAACTCAGCATAATCGGTGCACCAGCCCGTATACCCATGCTTACTCCATTCCGGCCCGGGAATAATAATCTCATAATTATAATAGAAGGGTTCTGTTCCCTGGATCCGCAATGTAAATTTACCCGGTATCCCAAGCTTCCTGGGGCTCTTCTTTACCTGCTTCAGGCCCGGTGCGCCTTCGGTGATGTCGAGCTCTCCCATTCCGAATTTCTCCATGGCCAGAAGCATATTCCCTTTTTCAAACAGCCTTCCGACAATGACATTTCTTACCTTTGTCTCTATCTCTTTTCTTTCAGCGGAAAGGATCCTTCTTTTGCGGCCGACTTCCGATTCCCCGTCCTCGTTTTCCGGCACCATCCCGTTGGCATACATCATATCCTTATAGGAAAGCTTAGCCTTAGGATCCGCATTTTTGACGATGGACTGTATCACCTCTGCAGTTAGGGGTTTGCTAAGGTTTCCGTGTATGATCCTTGAAAAGGAGGATGGTGTAAGGGTTCCGCATGCTTTCGCGAACTCTGCCATGTTCCTTTCGGGTCCCTTTGCTTCCCGTATATGCATCGCCAGCATTGCCTTGTCCGGAACTCTGACCTGAATATATTTTTGTTTGAACGACTCTTCCATAGTCATGATCGATACCCCCGGTTGCGTTTATAAGTACATTTGTAATAAGAACATTTACCGATTCTTAATCAAAAAAGGTTGAACGGCTCTGCTTCCGTCCAACCCTAAAATATCATATGTAAATTTGTGATGTCAACACAAATTTTGCAAACGCAAAATATAGATATGATTTCCCATTTCCGAAATTAAGGCAGCGACCATAATACATGTGAACAATTTCTGGCTCTCCTTTGACCGTTTTAATAAGTTGAACGATGCACCGGAACCAGTGCATCATTATTTTAGTACAACAATTTTGATATGGTCATCTATATTTGTATATACACCCTCTTTTGAATTTGCTGTTATACCTCTATTTTTAAGAAAAATAGAAATTGTCTTAAAGTCAAATATAAAACCTCTACCAGGATAGATAAATATATCGGAAATAAATTTGATATCTCTATTTGGCTGAACTTCGATATCGACTGCTTCGTTATCATAATCGATATGTAATCTTGAGAATACATTCATTCCATAAAAAATTTCAATAAACATATTTATACCTCCTCGGATAAAAAACACTAAATTCTATATGTTGTTAAGCTCCAGGAAAAACCCAGATCATACCACAGTCCGTATTTTTCCAGCAGATCATCGAACTCATCAAGGATCATGTATGCAAATTTTCCGTTATCATAAAATGTTTCCGGGATCTCGTTGGGATTATCGCATAAATAATCCTCA
>DFKZ01000089.1 GCA_002373975.1 Lachnospiraceae bacterium UBA3632
ACCGAAGAAAACATGATGCCAAGCACATATCTTTGGAGTCCTGTACCCGAATCTCCGCGGAGCTTTTTCGCAAATACAAAATCCTCCTCCGCTTCACGGATCTTCCCTTCGATCCCCTGTCCTTCCTTCTGAAGAGCCTTTAATTTATTGTCAAGCCTCTCGATCTCCGTTGATAGTTTTCCCTTTTTCTCTCTGTATTCGCCCTTCGCATTATTAGCGTTATTAAGTATTTCCCGGCACTTTTCTTCGTCAGGCTCCTCCCTGCCGTCAAGCTCTGCCTTTATCGTTTTCAGATTCTCTTCTGCGGTCCTGAGATCGGCATCATATGCTGCGATCCGGGAAGACAGGGCTTCCATCTCCCCCTCGGAAAGCATGAGCTCTTCTGCATCATCACAGGTCTCAAACTTGTTGTCTTTCAAAGCTTTTTCCAGTGCCATCTCAGCATCTTTATAAGCATTACCGGCAGCTTCCGTTTCTTTTTCAGCTGAGCCTATCCTTGTTTCGGATTCGAGATAAGCTTCCTTGGCTGCTTTCTCAGCCGCAAGCAGCTTCTGTTTCAATTCTTCATAATCCGAAATAGCTACCTGAAGCTTTGCTATCTCTTCTTCAAGCTTTTTCGCTGTTGCAATGCCTTCAGCAAGGTTCTTCCTTCTGCTGTCCAACCGTTCGGAAAGTGCAGTCACCTCAGTATTGGCCTTTTCTACTTCAGCATGCTTTTCCTCTACAAGCTTTTTTGCGTTCTCCTGCTCAGAGATCTTCTCCTGCAGTTTTCGATACTTCTGTTCTGCAGCTTTCTTCTTTGAATCAACCATAGCCCTGGTAACGCTGTTTTCAGCGGCCTTCGCTTTGTTCGGATGTTCCGTGCTCCCACAGACGGGACAAGGTTCTCCTTCCTTCAGCTTTTCTGCAAGCTCGCCGGTTATTCCGGCAAGATATGAGTTTAAAAGGTCTCCGTGTTCAGCCTGCAGCGTCGTATATTCTTCCTGAAGCTTAACTATCGCTCCTGCGAACGAGTTGCCTGACTCTTTGGCTTTTTCCTCTGCCTTCAATGCATCAGAAGCTGCCTTTTTCTTTTCCTTCAGTTCCCTCTCCGCTTCCTCAAGCCCGTCATAGTCCTTTCGTTTGCCTTCAAAAATAATCTTCCTGGACCTAAGCGCTTCCATATCTTTTTCCCTATCAATATGGAGCATTAATCTTTCCGACGCCTCCTCTGCGGACTTCTTCTTTGTTTGTGCCGTCTTTCTTGCCGCCTCTTCCTCTGTTTTTCGCTTCCGCAGTGCCTCTGCTGATATTTTCTCAGACTCTGTAAATATCCTTACTTTTTCAGCGCGCCTGGCATCATTTAAGGACTTTTCCCATAAGGCGCGCTCTTCTTTTTTCGCTTCAAGCTCTTTGACCTTTTCTTCAGCCTTATGAAGGTCCGAAAAACGCCTCGCGATCGCGAGGATTTCCTGCTGCTCTTTTATGATCCTCTCATGATCCGCCTTCTGATACTCGCTATCAAGTAATTCTGCCCGTTCCTTCTTTTGAGTTAAGGCTGATTCGAGCTGAGACAGGGAATCACAGTTTTCCTCTGCAAGACTGTTCTTTATTTTTTCCTGAACACCTTTCAGCTCATTTCTCCGGCTTTCCGCCTTGTCATAGAAGTGTTCCGCGATCACCTGCCACTTGTCCTCACCAAAAATACTGGTAAGTATCTTCTCCTTCTCATCGGAATTCGAAGTCAGCAGGCGTTCAAACTGCCCCTGGGGAAGCACTATGACCTGACGGAACTGCTCATATTCCAGTCCGATCAATTCCGCTGCCTTGGCGTTTACATCTTTTTCCTTTGCATTTTCCATAAGGGGATGCCATATCCCATCCCCGCCTTTCCGGGAAACATTATATGCTGCGGAAAGATTCTTTCTTTTTCTCTCCAGCCTGCGTTCAAAGAGATAGTATTCACGATTATTCTCAAATTCAAACCTTACGAACGTGGCAGCATCAAAAGGCGCATTTGTGCAGCGCATGGACTCAAAATCATCCCTTCCATGTCCGCTGCTCTTACCGAACAGCGCAAACGTCATGGCATCGAGGATCATAGTCTTCCCAATACCGGTTTTACCGCATATAAGAAACAGGCCCTTTGAGGAAACAGCTTCAAAATCAACCATCTCGTGCCCTGCATAGGGGCCAAAAGCCTGGAACTCGACTTTTATCGGTCTCATCCTTCAACTACCCCCTTCTCATATTCTTTTACTGCTGTCTTAAACAGCGAGATGAGATGCTCACCGGGTGCCTCATCAAGCATATCCCTGCAGTACTGCGCGAATACCGATTCGGGATCCGTATCGGCATTCTCAAACTCCTCGATCGACATGGTGATCCTGGTATCGTCCCTGTCAAAGCTCCTGCCTGTTACTTCCAGAAGGTTCCTGTATTTCTCCCTGAAAGCAGCCATGGAATCCATGCCCACATAGCTGTCCGAAACCTCGAGGCGGACATATCCGTCCCTGATCCCATCTTCATAATCCGCCCTGACCAGATCCTCGAAGCTTCCTGTAAGAGTAGTCCTCTTATGAAGCTGAGGCAAAGGTATTATCTTTTGTTCAAAGGAATCAGTATCGATTATTGTAACGCTCTTTTCCTGCTTTTCCTCCTTGCCAAAGGAATAAGCCATCGGGGAACCGCTATACCTGATATTCCCGTTGATCTGCTGCGGTCCATGAAGATGTCCCAATGCAACATAATCGAAGCCCTCAAATACATATGAGCCGATCATGGTAGCCTTACCGACTTCTGCGGCTCTGTCGCTGACGGACGTTTTTGCATTGACTATAAAAGCATGAGCCACAAGGATGTTTTTGCGCCCATTCACAAAAGCTTCCCGATACCTGTCAAGAACCACCCTGTAAGCATCTTCCATGGAATTGATCCCATCGGCTTTGTCAGGATATATAGCCCTTACCCTGTCCGTGGAGATCCATGGAAGAAGATAGATATCCACATCACCCTTATTGACCACCTGCGGCTCATCCGAAAGGGAACCCGCTATATACAAGCCGCTTTTCTTAAGAAGCTCATTGCATTGGGATATCCTCTCAGCCCCGTCATGATTCCCTGCGATCACATAGACCGGGATCTCAAGATCTGCGCAGATATAAGTCATAGCTTCATCATAGATATGAAGCGCCTCTGATGATGCTATGCTTTTGTCAAATACATCACCGGCGAGAAGTATTCCGTCAACCTTCTCTTCAACCGCGATCTGACATATCTTTTCAATAAAAAATCTCTGATCTGTTGCATATGAAACCCCTCCCCGGAATGTCATACCCAAATGCCAGTCAGATGTGTGTAAAAACTTCATTTAACGACTCCTGAAAGAAGCCCCCGGCAAATAACAAGCCGAAGGCTCAGATCAAACCGCAGGGATCCACCCTCATAACCTTAAATTTTTATTATATGGGTATGAATATAGTGCGTCAAGAATGAGCCATTGAATGGTCCACGGGGACGGAGTCAAGGGCTCATTGTATCACGGCAGGTACACGGCAGTTTGACAAAAATCCTGCCATGATGCATATTCATGGCAAAAACAGCGATTGAGAGGGGGCTTCAAAAATGGCAGAGCGGAAAGCAGCTTTGATCATCGATCTTCAAAATGATTATCTTTGGGAGAAGAGGAAATCCATCTTTACTTATGACACCGAAAAGCTCATAAATAATGTCAATTCCGCGATCCAGGCATACAAAGGCCAAGGGTATGACATTATTTATATAAAGCACATTCTGTCAAAGCTGATGTGGGGCGTCGGTTACTCGATAAAGGGAACTGAAGGCGCAGAACTGTACGACGGGCTCGCTGTCGTTTCAGATCTTTGTTTTGAGAAAAGCAAACCGGATGCCTATACCTCAAAGCCATTTCAAAAGCATATGGAAAATGCCGGATACCGCGAGGTTGTCCTGATGGGGCTCGATGAATGCGGCTGCGTGGGCGCAACGGCAAAAGGCGCGATAAAAACAGGCATCAAGGTCAAAGCGCTTAAAGAATGCATCGCAAGCAGATTCCCCGAGGCAAAAGTCACGGAAATGAGAAATGATTTGATACAATCCGGCGTGGAATATATATGAGCCATTGACTCC
>DFKZ01000019.1 GCA_002373975.1 Lachnospiraceae bacterium UBA3632
TTAGCCGGGTAATCGTGAAGTTCTTTTTCGTCTCCCTCTTCTACCACAACCTTTACGGTCTGTCTGAGTACATTTGTGGAGAACACTTCTCCCTGAAGTCCGTCGAATCCTTCAACAAAATCACCCACATCAGGCATGGTTTTGTTGAGTTCCTCATAGGTCTCCTCCTCGTATTTAAGGCAGCACATAAGCCGTCCGCACACACCCGAGATCTTGGTCGGATTCAGCGGAAGGTTCTGCTCCTTTGCCATTTTGATCGAAACCGGAACAAAATCCTCAAGATATGAGGCGCAACACATAGGCCGCCCGCAGGCTCCGAGTCCCCCTATAGCCCTTGCTTCGTCCCTTACGCCTATCTGTCTGAGCTCTATCCTGGTCCTGAAGGTCCCTGCCAGATCCTTTACAAGCTCGCGAAAATCAACGTATCCGTCCGATGTGAAATAGAAAAGTATCTTACTGTTGTCAAATGCATATTCAACCTCGGTCAGTTTCATGTCGAGGCCGTGCTTTCTGATCCTCTCAAGGCATATATCGAAAGCATCCTTGCTTTTTCGCTTGTTTTCCTGTACCTGTTCCTCGTCCTTCTCCCCTGCTTTTCTGAGCACCGGCTTAAGGGGCTGGAAAAACTTTTCCTCATCGACCTCTCTCATTCCGGTAACAGCCGTACCATAGTCAATTCCTGTTCCCGTTTCGACTATCACATGATCATCCTTTTGGATAATATGATCCCTGCAGTCGAAAAAATATGTCTTTCCGGAGTTTTTGAACTTAACTCCCACTATCTTTTTAATCATAGATCCTGAACCTTGTGTTTATCCTTTCTCCTGAATCGTCAAAATAAGAAGCTCCATTGTCAGCTCGAAATTGACATTCGCTCCGAGCCTGAGCCTGGCTTTCTGAAGAGCCTCCAGCACTTCTTCTATGCCCTCGTAACTACTCCTCTGAGCCACACGGCGTATGGTGGAAAGCTCCTCTCTGAATACCAGCTTGTCGGTCTCTCCCGTCGCCTTAAAAAGAAGCACATCCCGATACCATATGGCAATGATGTCAAGATAATCTCCCGGATCCACCTTGTACTCGGACATGGCTTTTATCGCCGCCACCGCATCGGGCAGTTCCATATCGCGGATCCCTTTTACCAGATTAAGCGTGGCGTTCTGCACTGCGGTAAAATCATCGCTGGATGCCATTTCCCTGGCTTTTCCGACATTTCCCTGAGCAAAGGCAACGCAGACATCTGCCTTGTAATCGGGTATCTTCATCTCAGTCATCAGATAGTCTTTAAGCACATCTGACGGAACCGGCTTCATTTCCATCTCAATGCAGCGCGATCTGATGGTCGGAAGAAAACCTGCGGCATTCGTGGTAAGAAGCATTATGACCACATACTCCGGCGGTTCTTCCAATGTCTTGAGGATGGCATTCTGCGCCTGGGCAGTCATCTTCTCCGCCTCACTCACGATATAGATCTTATACGGTCCGCTGTAAGGCTTTATCGAGACATCAGCGCTTATCTGCTCCCTCACGTCATCCACACCGATAGATGCAGGTTTTTCATGTGAGACATATTTAATATCCGGATGATTTCCCGACTGAGCCTGTTTGCAGGAATGGCATTCTCCGCAGGGCTCGTCTCCTCCCTTTTCACAAAGGAGCGCCTGAGCGAAAACTTTGGAGATAAACTCTTTACCGCTTGATCTTTCGCCGCTGATAATATACGCATGTGAAATTTTACTGAATTTGATGGCATTTTTCAGATTCGATTTGATCTGATCCTGCCCGATAATATCCCGGAACGTCGACATATCCTGCCCTTTCTATATGGCTTTTTCATTTCTTCTCCCGCTGCCCTGTCAGGTGAAGATATCCAGCAAAAGCCCCTGTATCTCACCGATCTTGCCGAGGATCTCCATGTTGTCCTTCTCGTCTTTCATAAGTTCTTGGGCAAGAGCGTCCAGATTCTCGTCCACCAGCCTTATGATCCCGTATACTCTGTGTCTGCCTCTTTTATCCAGAAAATTCTCTCTCGAGAATTCATGAGATCTCGATACTATTTCGTTTAAAAAATCTTTTACCAGCCCGCGATAATGCTTCATATCTTTGACATCACGTTTTTTTGCAAGCTTTTTTCCTTCTTCGGTGATCTCCTGCATAAGCGCGCTTAAGTGAGCCTGAAGCTCGCTTTCCGCGATATTGCTGGCAAGCATAAACTTGAATGTCCCGTCGGTAGGTTGCGGGGCCTGCGTCTGCTGTACCTGCTGCACTTGCTGAGTCTGGTTAACCTTTATATCCACCCTGATCTATCCTCGCGCAGAATCTACGATTCCTTTAATATAATCACTTATCTCGTAAACACATCCGTCCAGACTGTCATTCTCATTTCTGAAACGCCTTTTTACTCCCTCTCTCTCAAGATTGGCATCCGAAAAGTCTTCATCGTCTGCCAGAAATCTTCTACACAGCTCTCTGTAATTGGGTCTTTCCTGTTTCCTCTCGCGCTTGAGGGCTCGCTGAAGTCTTTCTCCGTCATCAAGTTCCACGTAAACCGGTATCACTCTTCCCTCGCCAAAGTACTCACGCAGGCCATGATACTGCTCGAGCGTACCGATTATCAGGTAATTCTCATCTTCCTTTATGTTCCCGTCATCCACCGTAAAATATCTCCACGGACCCGCTGCGGTATTGTATATCCTCGTCTCGATAACTCTGCCTTCACTCTTTAGCTTCTCATAGCCCTCTTCATCCGTGAAATGATACTCTCTTCCGTCAACTTCTTTTATACGGATAGGCCTTGTGGTGTAGGAAACGATTTCGTGAAGCCCAAGTTCTTCACAGGCAATGACTCTTTTATATATTGTGTCTTTTCCCGATGCGCTTTTTCCCATCAGGCAGAAGATTGTTCCCATTTTTTCCTCTTTTGTTCAGATGTGTTTTAATAAGCCTTCGCCCTTAAGGACGCTTATCATTCCATCTTTTATCCCGGACACTTCCAGCTTTTCGCCGATGTATCTTTTTATAAGCTTTACGTGTTCTCTTTCTATTATCTCTCCCATTGCAAGAAGAGGAGTCCCCGGCGGATATAATCCCACGATTTCCCCGGATATCCTTCCCGCGGATTCCTCGACGGGGATCTCTTCCGACTCTGTCTTCCATGCACTTCCCGGCGGCAGTGCAATCTTCGGACGTGGGATATCATAATATTCCGTTATGACAGTACCGGTGCATCCGCTCTCTGCCTTTTTGCGGAGGGTCTCGTCGATTTTTGCAAGAGCGTCAAAGAGCCTTTTGTAAGCCTCCCTGTCATCGGAAACGGTAAACATCGCAAGAACATATCTCTCCGAGCTCATTTCCGTTTCCGCTCCGTACTCATTTCTCAGGATCTCGGATAATTCGGTACCGGTCATGAATATATTATTGCCATCCGATGCCGACAGCAAAAGCTTTCCGGCGTCATTTATGCCTTTGCAAAACGGGTATGCGCTGATATACTTCAGCTCATTGTTTATTTTCGAAACCAGCCCGGCATAATTATTCTCCAGTGTTTCAAGAAGCTCACCGCCCCGGGCTGCCATAAGCCTCACCGCTCCGTCAATGCCCGCCATAAGCGGATAGGAAGGGCTGCTGGACTGAAATACTCTCAGATATCTTTCAATACGATCCTTTTTTACAAGGCTTCCGTTTACGTGAAGAAGCGCTGTCTGGGTGGGGGCCGGAAGAGTTTTGTGCGTGCTCTGGATCACTATGTCTGCCCCGGCTCTGCAGGCGCTGTATTTACCGCCCAGATACGGAAGATGTGCTCCGTGGGCTTCGTCCACTATAAGCGGGATCCCGCGCAAGTGGGCGATCTTTGCTATTTCTTCCACCTTGCACAGGCATCCCTCGTAGGTCGGAGATACAATAAACACAGCCTCCGCATCGGGGTTCTCCTCCATTGCCTTTCCTATTTCATCCGGCGTCACGGCTTTACAAAAGCCCCACTTTTTTTCCGTCTCCGGATAAATATATGCCGGGATCGCATTTCTGAGCGCCATCCCGTGGTAGGCGGATTTATGTGCATTCCTGACTATTATCAGCTTCCCGCCCTCGGATACCGCCGCAAATATGGCGGAAATCACACCGGCTGTGCTTCCGTTTATCAAAAAATAAGAATGGTCCGCGCCGGTTACCCCGGCGCAGTATTCCTGAGCATCTTTTAAGATCCCTGTGGGGGCGTGAAGATTATCGGTCCCCTGCACCTCCGTCAGGTCTATCAGTGCTGTTTTCTCCGGAAGAAAACTCTGTTCTTTTCTTTTGTGTCCGGGCATGTGATAGGGATAAATATCTTTGTGTCCGTATTCAGTCAGCTCTTCGTATAAATTCATAGACCCCTGCCGCCCACATCACCTTTCCACGGGCTACACTACGCCCAATCATACATAGTATATTCTAACATTTTTCGGGCAAAAAAAAAAGAGCTCGCGCCCTTTTTTAGCCCTGTCTGCCAAGCACTACGTCGTCCATAACTTTTACGCCGATCATGCCCTCAGCATTATTAATATATCCCGGAACCGGTATACCGTCCGAGGAGTCCACCCACCATACGGCATCAGTGAATCCGAATTTATGTCTGAACCCCGTAGTGCTGGAAAGCCTTGGGTTGATCTCAAACACATAATACTTTTCTCCCTGCTTTCTAAGCTGTATATTAAAGCATCCTTTAAGATCAAAGGCTTTTGCCGCCTTTGCGGCAAGTTCCCCGATCCCGGGGATATTGCATACTTCAACAAAAACGGAAAGGCCTCCGTATCCCAGCTGTCTTTTTAAAGTAATGGAATTGATCACCGATCCGTCCGAGAACACGCCTACCGTGTATTCGTTATCGACATCCCCGACAAGTTCCTGACAGATCATTCCGGATTTTTCACATTCTTCCCATTCTTTTTCGTCATGTATCGTCTTAAGCTTTTTGCTCCCGCAGCCACTGTCCGACTTTATGATAAAAGGATAGCTCAGCCCGCCTTTGTAGCTTTCCGCATAATATGTTTCCGGCGTGTCGATACCGGCTTCTTTGAGAAACCCTGCAGTCTTATACTTGCTCATACAGATTTCGATTATCTTTCTGTTATTGATAAGGAGCTTTATACCTCTCTTTTCGAAGTAATCCCGTCTTTCATTCCACAGTGAGATCTCATATTCCGTTGTAGGGAGAAAATGCGTTATCCCATACTCGTCAAGCAGCTTTTCCACAAAAGGAACATAGCTTTCGTCATCATACCTTGGTGCGACAAAAGCTTTTTTTATAACATCCATATAAGGGGTGTACTTTTTTATATCCATCCCGTATAACTCATCGGGATCATTACTGTCCTTCAGACATCTGATTATTGAGCAGGCAACGTCCCCGCCTATTCCGGTAATAAGTATTCTCCTCATGATCTTCTGTAAAAAATCTCCTCAAGATATTTGTTTTCGGGATCATTCTTTCTCGCAACTTCTATTATGGGTTTTGTATCGATCTCAAAATGACGGAAGGCGATCTCCATTGTCCTGTCATCTATGCTGCAGTAAGAGAATCCTTTTCCGTCTCTGGGCTGACCAAGTGAACCGGGGTTTATCCAGAGGATATCTCCCTCTCTTCTTAACATCGCATAATGAGTATGTCCGGAAATGCATGCAAATCCCTTTTCCTTGCGATCGATCCCGGAGTCGGGATATATGCGTCCTTCCAACGGATCTTCCGGAGTTCCGTGAACAACTGAAAACGATCTGCCCCCGATGGTGATTTCCGCTCTTAACGGCAGTCGCTGCACGTATTCCAAAACGGAATCATCTTTGCATTTATAGGACGATCCGTACTTTTTTATCAGCTTCTCCGTAGTCTCTGTATCGTCATACGCATCGATATAATACTGATCGTGATTTCCCCTGACTGCCGTCAGATCCTCAATGCTTTCAAGCAGTCTGACGCACTCCTTTTCACCATAATAATATCCGCAGACATCCCCGCAAAATATAAACTTTTTATCGCTGCCCGGCTTTTCCTCTTCAAGCAGTTTCCGAAGAGCAATATCATTGCCGTGAACGTCGGAAAAAATAATATATTTCATCTGATGGATCCCTATCGTCCTTTTCCTGCCATTTCACGGTATTTCCACAGCAGGGAGTATTTTATGAAAAACAAAAAAGAATTCTTCATCATAAGATCCGTATAACTTTTCTGTTCATCATCCATAAATCTGCCGTAAAACTTGTTGCTCCTGAAACCCGGAAACTCTTCCAGCATGCGCTTTTTTATGTGTTTTATTACGGAATACTTTTTACCTTTTTTCATTCTCATATAGGAGAAGACCGTATTTGTAAAATACACGGTGGTAAAAATATTCTCTATCTCTTCCCGATACTCTTCCAGAAAACCTCTTTTTTTCATTTCGGAGAGCATCATCTCCCCGGCTTCAAGTCTGTCAAAACATCTTCTTTCGGTGATAGTATGTACCGTTGAGGAATCATGCTGATAATAATAATACAGTGGTTCGTCTATGTACTCAAAATGCTCATAATACATAGCCCAGACCGGTCCTGCCGCGTTGTCCTCATAGAAGATGTTTTCCGGGAATGACAGATTATTATCCTTTATCAGAGATGCACGGTACACTTTTGTTACCATGCTCGAAAGATTATTCAGGTATTTCTTTCTTTTTTCCGGGGTAAGATCACCGGTTATATCTGAAAGGTCCGGCCTTACTGTTTTCCCCACCTTCATCGTGTGTTCATATACAAGCGAGTAACAGCAGCCGACAATATCAGCCCCTGTTTCTTCCCCACGACGTATCATTTTTTCGTAATAAACCGGGCTGATCCAGTCATCCGAGTCGACAAATCCTATCCACTCGCCCCGGGAGGCTTTTATTCCTTCATTCTTTGCACCGCCCTGATGTCTGTTGTCGGGATAAGATATCACGCGTATTACAGAAGGATTCTTCTTTTCATACTCTCGCAGTATTTGGAGTGAATTGTCTGTCGATGCATCATCAACCGCAATTATCTCATATTCATCCTTCAGCGTTTGACAGAGAAGGGAATCCAGGCAATATTCAAGTTTTCCTTCCGCCGCCATATTGTAGACGGGAACAATAATACTTAATTTCATCTCTATACCCTGTGGGACGAACCGGATTCAACCTGCCATTTCAATCAGTTTATCAGCTATTCTCTCGGCACCTTTTCCGTCGGTGATGCAGGCCGCAGACATTGAAAGACGGGCGCGTTCCGAAGGATCACCGATAAGATTCTTTATTCTGTCGTAAAGTCTATCATAGAAAATATCGCCTTCTCTTGCATCACCTGCGGAGAGCATAGCCCCACGCTCCAAAAAAGCTTTTTCCGCCGGGATCTGATTGTCCGCCAGCACGTAAGTAACAGTGGGTACTGCGCATGCGCACAGCTCATACAGTGTGCTGCCGGCTGCGGATACCGCCATATCGCAGTCCTCCATAAGAGACTTCATATCGGTCACATTCCTGTGAATTTCTATTTTCCCGTTTGATCTGTCTCCCAGCTCTGTCATCTTTTCGTAATCCGTCGACATTGAGCCGATCACGAAATGAAAGCGGATATCGGACAAAGCTTTAGGATCTGTATCATCTATGATCTTTTGGGCAAGCTTTGGCGCTACGTGAGTCGGGTCCGCACCCCCCGTCATTATCAGGATATTATCTGCAATTTCTTTTATTCCGCGTTCTTTTTTTATTCCGAATTCCTTTCTGAGCGGAGCGTATTCCGGCCCCAGGA
Organism: Lachnospiraceae bacterium UBA3632; assembly: GCA_002373975.1. Lineage (GTDB taxonomy): Bacteria > Bacillota > Clostridia > Lachnospirales > Lachnospiraceae > AC2028. The sequence goes on from DFKZ01000019.1 coordinate 7,768, forward strand.
TGAATTCGGGTTCTTTTATATTATCATTCTTATAGATGTTTTTATACTTTTCCGGATCAGCAAAAACATTGTAATTTATCAGCACATCCGTCTCGAATGCATCTGAAGTCCGATCATCGATATATACGGTTTTTTTGCTCTCCCCAATAAGGCTGAAATAACTGTCCGTAACATAATAGCTGTCAACGATAACGACGGGTGCCGACTTGAAAGCAGCCAGTTCCTTTAATGCAGGGAGCTCTGCTTCCATATTATCAAAAGAAGTATGAAGTACAATGCATTCATATCCCCTTTTTTCAATAAGCGTTTTCATCTTATCATCGGCAGATACAAATACGGATTCTTCGCCCTTTCTTTTCAGGCTGTCTGCGATGGAAAGGCATCTCATTATATGACCCGTTCCCACTTTTTCGTTTCCGTCCGCTCTGAATAAAAACATTTAAATAACCTTTATCGATTTAAGCAACTGCTCTGTTACCGGATCGCCCTTTTTCAGATCTCTGTCGGATGTTTTTCCCATCATATCCTTAAGATACCTTGGAGAAACCCCGTATGCCGGCCTTATATCTCTTACGTTTTCGGCGGTAAATACCTCTCCGGCTTTTATGTCTTGGGCAATAAAAAGACTCCTTCTGTACACCTTCTGTGATCTTTCATTATCCGACAGTTCGTATACAGGACCTTTTGCTATAAGCTGCGTTGCTCTGACATCTTTGACCATCTGAGCAAATTCCTGCATGGTCATGCTGAATTTGCTGTCCGCACTCTCCACTCCGTCAAGCATGACATGCTTTTCTATGACACAGGCTCCAAGCGCCACTCCTACTACAGCCCCCAGGCTTCCTGCGCTGTGATCCGATAATCCGATCGGAACATCGAATCTCTTTTTCATATCGGGAATATTGCCAAGATGCATGCTCTCCCATGGTGTAGGATACTCACTGCAGCACTTCAGCAGAACTATCTGCTCGTTTCCCACTCTTCTGCAGGCGTCTATAGCCTCCTGCATCTCATCGGGATCAGCCATGCCTGTCGACATTATCATGGGCTTTCCTTTTGAAGCCGCGTACTCTATAAGAGGAATGTCATTAAGCTCAAAACTTGCTATCTTATATGCTTCCACACCTATTCTTTCAAGGAAATCCACCGCATCATTATCAAACGGTGTGGAAAGAAAATCCATCCCGCATTTTTCACATTCTTCTTTTATTCCGGCCTGCCATTCATAAGGTGTTCCGGCTTCTTTATACAGATCGTAAAGGTTGTATCCGTCCCAAAGTCCGCCCTTAACCTTGAAATATTCATTATCACAATCTATCGTGATGCTGTCGGCAGTATAGGTCTGAATCTTCAGGCAGTCTGCCCCGGCCTTTGCCGCCTGTCTTACTATCTCAAGTGCGTTATCATAACTTCCTCCGTGATTGGCACTCATCTCCGCTATGATATACACTCCGCCGTTTTTTATTTTTTCGTATAAATGGAACATTTTTATCTCCTCATGTACCCAAATACAATCTGCGGTATTTTTCCTCGGCTATTACCCAGTCTGTCTCCGTGTCTATATCCTGAACCTCTGTCTCGGGTATTATATACGGAACAGTCTTTTCAGCTATCAGAGTATGACTTCTGTAAAAGCTTTCTGAACTGCTTATATAAAACTGTCCACAGTCGTGATAGATCGGCTCAAGATCCTGACTTCGCGTGTTTGCATACTCCGGGTACTGATATCTGATGAATCCGTTCTCGCATACAAAACCTCTCTGAGGCGGGAAATCAAACTTCACAACCGGCACAAGGCTGTCAGCCCCACTCTGTTTAAACGCCTTTACGGCTTCCCGGAGCTTTTCCGCTGTTATAAACGGAGCCGTCGGATATATACATGCAAAAAAATCAAATTCTTTACCGAGGTTTTTATACTCATCCAGCACTTCAGATATTACATCCGCTGTGACCGCGTAATCGTTTGATGTTTTATCGCTCCTTAAAAAAGGGATCTCCGCACCGTATTTTTTTGATATTTCCGCTATTTCCGCATCATCCGTCGAAACCATGACAGAGTCGAATGCACCTGATGCTATGGCCGCTTCGATGGAATATGCGATTATCGGTTTGCCAAGGAATTCCTTTATGTTTTTTCGCGGGATTCTTTTGCTGCCTCCGCGGGCAGTGATTATTGCCACAGAACTCATCTTTCAGTCCTTTCGCCATCCGGCAAAGTGTTTTTCCGGAGCTTCGTATTTATCCATAAGTTTACTTCCGAGCATTATTCTCTCGTCTGCAAAATCAATAAGTCCAAGCTGCGTATATACTCCTACAACTTTTTTGAAATGAATCTCTTTGAACAAACCAAGTATCTCCATGGGTATGGTTTTGTCGAAAATCCAGTATTCACTGAATAATGATCTATAATCAAGATCATCTCTCGGATGTGGCTTTAAAAATATAACCCCTTCATTTTTAAATTGATCTATTATATCTGTAAATATCTGCTTTCGGATATCCAAAGTACATAAGGGTTCCGTAAGGATCAGAATGCCATCACTAACCCCTTTATTGATGAAATCATTAAGGCCGTCTATATCACTAACAAACAAAGACACCAGTGTTTTTCTGTCTGTATCTGAAAGTGAATCCATCAGTTTTTTTCTGGATACCTCTACATACTTGCCAAAATCATCATCCACCTTACTTCTATCGTTTACTTCCATATCGATACAGTATTTATTATATCCATCACGTATAAATATTAAGTTCAGCCTTAGACTTAGGAATTTTTTTAAACCAAAATATCCTCGATTTTCGTACTTTGCATGGATAAATGTGCTTAGAGTGTCCATGCCATCTTCTATTGCATGATAATAGATTCTGTTCTGGCTTAAGTAGATTCCTATCGGATCAGCATCACAAAAAACATTGATCTCATCGTAAGATTTAAAATCAACAGGTATAAATCTTTCCTCCAACTTGGCAAATCTTCTTGTATATTTGATTCTCGATATCATATTGCAAACTACATTTCCCTTGTCCTTTTTATACTTTGCCAGTTCTGGAAAAAAATCATCTCTTTTTTCATCAAATTCGATAACATTTTTGAATAATGCGCTTTCTACCAATCTTTTTTTTAAACTCCCAAAATCGCAAGACATTGTACTTAACAATACGGTAGCCTCACCTCTTTTTTGGGGATCCTTATTCATTTCTTTTACCGCCGATATCAATACATGGTAAAAAGTATGGCATACATATATACTTTTCAATACAGTCTCCTAAAGATGTGATCCTTTTCTACGCAGTATGTTTTTACTAATTCTGTTCGTGTCCAAAATAACCATTGAAATCACAAACCGTAAATCCTTCCATGTCTTCATCTAACGTTGCTGCAATTCGGTCTAAAACCTCTGTATTCATGTGAACCTGATCTACTTTAGTATACTCTTCGATCAGTTCCAATGGATCTACACCGTATTTTCCAGCAATCTGATGAATGTCACGAAGATAGCTTGTATGAAATCCGGTATAACCACACATTGTGTCTATAACATTTATTCTTTTACACAGCGGATAAACATATTTCTTACTCAATCTTAAAAGCTTCTTAATATCAATATTTATACCATATCCCATCTTGTTGGCACATATCGCGAACTGCTCGGTTGATGTATTACCTGAGCTTCTACCCATCCCCTGCAAGGAACAATCAATAAATGAAAAACCTAATTCTGCAGCCTTTAGGCTGTTGCACATAGCGAGTCCCGAATTGTCATGGCCGTGAAAACCTAGGGCGATGCTGGTTTTGGCTCTAACTGCTTCATAGAATCTTTCTAATTGGTCCGGAGTCATACATCCCGCAGAATCAACTATATAGGCAAGATCTGCACCATAAGACTCGGATTTTACCACTTGCTCAGCAAATTCTGCAGGATCAACAGCATACGATTTCATATAATTCGTAGCCACAAGAAGTCCGCGCTTTTTTGCTCTTTCTATATAGGGCTTTGAACTATCAACTTCTGTTACATTTGTTCCGATTCGTAAGAACCCAACTCCATAGTCGCTTGCAATATCAACATCTTCAAGTCTTGCTACTCCCGGTATGCAAAACATTCCATACTTAGCTTTTTTTAATGTTTTCCTAGCAGTGTCCAGGTATTCTGCATCAGTATGCAGAGCCAACCCATTTCTTGGGGAGCTGGCATTTATCCCCATACCATGACCTATTTCGATATACTCTATTCCTAGTTTTTCTAAGCCTTCCGTTATCAGTTTTTGCTGAATACACGAAAACTGAAAATCTATTGCATAGCTTCCATCTCGTAGAGTAACGTCTAAAATTTTAGGTGAAATCATTTTCTCATTCTCCAACAGTCAAAAAACGTGGGTTTTGTTCTAAACTATCACAGATCAGATTGTAGTATTCCTTAATATCCATGGCGAGAATCGTTCCCTTACCTAAATTGGTTATTCTACAGATGTTCTGCTCTCTACATTTTTTGTCAAGCCTCTCAAATGTGGGATAATCTCTCTCTCCTTCAAATACAAAGTGAACTGCATAGTCTCTTATTCTTCTGCCATCCGGCATTTCTATCACACCATTAAACGATTTATTGAATCTATATGAAACACCTTGGTCCTTCTCTACATAATGGACAAATGTAGATCCACAATCAAAATTCATACATATTATTTTTCCGCCACTACTTAGAAGTCTGCTCCAAAATGACCCTTTTCCAAAGGATTCATGCGTTGGATTTTCCGTATATTTCTCAGCCAGCGCTCCCCATGCTACAATCGAAAAATTAGGATCCAATGATCTTATCGTGTCCTGTTGTTTTATCGCGTATTCTGATAGCATTCCACAAGTTGTTTTAGTTATCAGAGGATTATACACCTCATTATGGCAGAATGAATACGAGAAGGTCGGAAAAACTATAGTTCCATTTTTAGTAACTGTTTGTTTTATCGTAGACAGGAAATTATCACATAGTTCATCCGCGCTCTTTACATCCTTCATACGACCAAAAAAACCTATATTAGAATGGATAAATACGTTATCGCCCTCTGAAATACCAATCTCTTTTAGCGAGTTTTCCAGATCCTGACATGAATAATCATAACCCATATTCATTTTACCGCCTCTATAATTCTGGCCAGCCCGGAAATAGTTGAAAAAGTCCGATCTTCAAACTGGTCGTTGCTGAATTGCACTCCAAATGTGTCTTCTATATCACCGATTAGATTGATAAACTCAAATGAATCTATGTATCCCTTCTCAAAATAATTACTGTCAATATTGGATTCCAACTCGTTGCGATCGGCTTCTGTATTAGATTCAAACCAATCCATTATCCATTCTAATGTTTTCTCCATCACTCATACTCCTTTACTATTACTCTTGAGGGTGAACCATCAGCTCCCAGTATCTTTAGTGGGAGTGCTATTATTTCATGCTTCTTGTTAAAATCTATCGATTCGGTATTTGTAAGGTATTCAACTATAACGATATCTTTAGACAATAGTTTTTTATGATTTGGAGAATCGTCCAATTGCTGTATAGCACTTCCGTCGTCCGGTGAAGGAGTATCCATAGCCATAAATTCCATACCTCCCCTTATTAAACAATCTATCGCATCCGATGAAAAGAATGGAAAACCATTGTAGTATTCATTAGTTTTCCAGTTCTTGTACCACCCAAATACAAATAGCATTCTTTTAGTTATTCGTATCCCTTCCAGATCTTTCGCAAGCACAACCTCTCCATGCCCTTTTCTCGTAAGGTCAACGCAGGTTATTTCTCCTACGCATTTATTCAAATCTATCTCATCGATTCCAAATTTGTCGTTTATAAAATGACACGGAGCGTCCATGTGCGTGGCCGAATGACTACCCAAAACAAATCTCGAAGTGTTTCTTCCGACCTTATCAATCTTTCCCAGTGGCTCTATAACTATTTTTTCGTGCCACGGAGTACCACATGTCATGCATTCATTATCAATTGTCAGTGAAAGATCTATTAATTTCAATTTCATCCACCTCTTTTACTATTTCTTTTTACAGATCTGTATAAATTCACATGTATCGCCTTGTGCATTGTTAGCAAAGAATACTTCCATAATTCTATTATTTAGTTGAACCGTCCCTATGTCCGTGACACACAAACCTCTTTCCTCTAGCCTTCTTTTTTCTTTTTTTACGTCGTTAGTCACAAAAGCCAAACAACAGTACCCTTCTGTGTCTAGCTTGTTTTCTGTAGGTCTATAATTTTTTACTATTTGTAATTCCAAATGACGCAATCCTACCGCAAAGCTCATTTTAAGCATACGGTCACAGTTTTCTGTAAAGCCGATGCTCTTGTAAAATGAAATGCTTTCATTTTCATCCCAAGTATTTACAGTTATCCTGTGGGGAATATCACATGAAAACCGATATTTCGGTTCTCCCTTATGAGTAATATCATATGCTGTGATTTCAATAGGAAGATTATCTTGTTTTTCCATTAACACTATTGTATGGTTGTTTTGAAATGAGGCCATTAGTGCTTCCTTGATCCGGGGATTCTCTATCCCTTCTTCGTAGAAAACAGTTTCATAGCCATCAATTAGTTTCAAAAAATCATTTATCGCTTTCTTGTCACATGAAAACGCTATATGATCAAATTTTAAAATCATTGATGTATTCTTCCTTTAACCTTTTTTTGTCAATTTTTCCATTTATGTTTTTAGGTATTTCTTCAACTTTCAAAAACAAATCTATCTTGCTATTCTTTCCTATTTCTTTTTCAACCTGCTTATTAATCGTGTTTTCAATACTGGGATCCTTTTCTGATGATATATACCAACAAACTATTCTTTCTTCATTATTAATCTCTACTCCGCAGACTGCGCACTCCCGGATGTAATCATTTCGTATTATCACATCCTCTATCTGCTTTGGACTAATATTCATTCCACCTTTTATAATCAGATCTTTTTTCCTTCCGGTAATGTATAGATTCCCGTTATCCTCCACGCCCAAATCACCTGATAAATAATACTGCTTATCAAAGTATGCATTTGTTTCTTCATTAGAATATCCTAAAAACATCCACGGAACATTTATTCTTATCTCACTATCCTCCCCAAATTGAACATCAGCCTCCGGTAGGATACGTCCCACAGATGACAGAGCTTTTGAATTATTATTTGTTTCTGTTGAAATAAATAATGTTTCAGATAATCCATAGCTTTGCAGAAGCCTTACTCCATACCTGGATTCGAAAGCAGTCCTGGTATTCTCATATAGTGGAGCGGTTCCGATAAAAAACAACGTTTCACGTTTTGATAGGTACTCCCGGGCTTTTCCTTTCTTGTCTATCATCAAGAGGATGTTTAGCATAGTTGGTGACAGCCAAAACGCATTAACTCCGCTTCGTTCCACATCTTTCCAAAAGCTGAGAGCTGACATCACATCAAATCTTGGCATTATAGCTATTTTGCATTTGTATAAAAACGGCAAGATAATAGTGTTTAAAATACCCGCCATATACGTCATTGGCATTACATGACACATGGTAAAACCTTCACCTAAACCTACCGCGCTGCCAAATGAATCTGCGGCCGCAAATAGATTCTGCAGGGAATGCTTCACACCTTTGGGGTGTCCTGTGCTACCTGATGTATATGTTATTAAGTATACTCTTTTAAAATCTATTTCATTTACTCGTTCTTTTAATTCGCTTTGAGTAACTTGTCTTTCTTTATCGTCGAATAATAAGCTGTTGTCTCGGATAATCTCTGCTGATGGGTTCTCGCTTAATATATGATTAATCTCATTTTCTGCTTTCAGCGGATCGATTGGTATTAGGGTTCGGTTAGACAACATCGCTGAAAAATACAAAACAAACAGATTAAACCCATTATTCATTACAGCGACGATATCCTTATAGGAGCCTTCTCTTATCTTATTTGATATAACGTATGCTTTGCTCCAGAATTCCATATATGTGTATTTATTATCCGATGTATAAATAAATACGTTATTGTCTAATGTAGACATCATTGTTTTTTTATACTCTTCAATTGTCCTCATTTTAACATTCCTATCAAACTGCAGCTATAAGGGTATTATCTAATAGTTGATTTACTACGTGAAGAAGTTCACACGGATCAACACCTATGATCTCTGCAATATCGAACAGATCATTTCTTCCATCTGCGTATGCAATAAAATCTCTCATTGTCATTACGCTGTTATGCGCGCCTTTTTGACTTATTGTCGGATAAAGATTTCTTTTTCCGAGCTGAGGCTCTCCGAGCACGTTTATCCTGTATTTTTCATTTAATTCCATGCAGTCGATCCACTGAACAAGTGTCTCATAAGAGCCCTGGAAACCTTCGGGTGAAACTATGTCCATATTGTCTGCGGAAGTGTGATACTCGGGAAATTCACCGTATTTTGACCTGCAAAAACCGACCACCGGAAGATCGATCCCGGGAGCATTATACTGTCTTTCATCCGAACCTCTTTTTAAAAAAGAATACTCGGAGCACTTTGGTTTGTGCTTTAATATGGCCATTAGAGATTTATCCGTTATTGTATCCGCATATTTTGAATGGATAACTGAGTAGTCTCTGTCATCCCCCACACAGGAAAGAACGATTCCTGCTTTTAAATGCTCTTTTAAATGATCCGAATTGATGCTCAGATATGTCAAAGCACCTATAGTTTCGGGATTTAAAACAAATCTGTATGTGTATTTGCGGTCCTTGATCGTATTAACATATTTAATGATCGCGGAAAGAAGAGCAGGGCCTGAACATTCGTTGTTTGCCATAGAGGGATGGCAGGTGTAGCTTGAGAGCATAATCTCTTCGGATGTTTTCCCTTTAAGAATAAGCTCGGCATAAGTAAGGCTCCCGTTAAACAGTTCGCTGTCGACAAATACGTGGTACTTGCCTTCGGGAAGGCTGTCCAGCATTTTCTGACTCATGCAGAACCCTGATCTTTCTTTATAATACGATGTGACATAAGGAATAAGATCGGGCTGGTCCGGCTGGGTATATACCATCGATCTGAGTTCTTCGAGGGTTACCCATTTATCGATTGGCACTGAATAGCCAAGCACGTGAAGGTTATTATCCTTCATATCTATTATCTTTTTTCCGCTTTCATCTTCTATGTATGCGGATCTTATATCCCATTCCTTTGGAACAGTCCAGTCAAATACTTCTGTTCCCGAAGGTACTTCTTTTACATCTAATTGAATATTATCCGGACTTAAGTACTCATTTATAATGGATAAAGTCTCGCGCACACCCTTACCGGTAATGCTTCTGCATATAGGGAATATCTTTTCAGTCAGTTTATATATTTCCTCGCCTTTATCTTCTATATCATACATACTTGATTACTCCTTAAAACACGCGAAATAAGAAAACCATTCTATATTTAATTTTATCATAATGGGGATTCTTTTGCATTAAAAGAATGCTTCTAAAGAATAAAACAGAATAAAAAAATCCCGGATTACCGGGAAATGCCTAGAGTCGGAATCGAACCAACGACATAAGGATTTTCAGTCCTCCGCTCTACCAACTGAGCTATCTAGGCGAATAACGAGCAAAAACCAAAACGCCATAATTAAATTCTGAAAGGACTTGACCGCTTGCGGTCACAGGACTTGAAGAATTTGATTATGCAAGTTTGTCGCTTTAGCGACAAACGTTATCGGACAGACCGAAGGTCTGGACGATAGGCGTTTTTGCACCTGAGTCTATGCGGAGCATAAACGATAGGCGTTTCGCGCCTGAGTCTATGCGGAGCATAAACGATAGGCGTTTCGCGCCTGAGTCTATGCGGAGCATAAACGATAGGCGTTTTGCGTAGCGGGGGCAGGATTTGAACCTACAACCTCCGGGTTATGAGCCCGACGAGCTACCGGGTTGCTCTACCCCGCGACAATAAAAAACTTCTTTAACCTTAGGATAAAGAAGAATGGGTGGAGGTGGATTCGAACCACCGAAGCAATTTGCAGCAGATTTACAGTCTGTCCCCTTTGGCCACTCGGGAATCCACCCATAATAAAATTATTAAAAGCCGATGGCAGGAATCGAACCTGTAACCTGCTGATTACAAATCAGCTGCTCTGCCAATTGAGCTACATCGGCATACTAAAAAACTCACCAGCTGATTTGTAATCAGCTGCTCTTCCTACAACAAGCAAAGCTTGTTGTCAAGAATTGAGCTACATCGGCATAAAACTCTATTCCAAAACCATACGGTAAATGGAGCCTATAGGGATCGAACCTATGACCCTCTGCTTGTAAGGCAGATGCTCTCCCAGCTGAGCTAAGACTCCATATAGCGACCCAGGTCGGGCTCGAACCGATGACCTCTGCCGTGACAGGGCAGCGCTCTAACCAACTGAGCTACTGGGCCATTTATAGGAAACGCATGTTGCTGGTCTTACTCCCGATGGTCGTAAGACATTAGATTGAAACGCATATTGCTGGTCTTACTCCCTGTGGTCGTAAGACAATAAACGCATAGCGCTGGTCTTACTCA
>DFKZ01000086.1 GCA_002373975.1 Lachnospiraceae bacterium UBA3632
AGATCGGTGACAGAACCAAACTCTCCTGGAAGCAGGATGCATGGAAGGATCTTAATAAGGATCTGAAGAGCTTAAAAGCTACGGTATCAAATCTCCGTCTCTCTGCATCTTATTCAAAGAAGACAGTGAGACCTTCCGATTCCAGCAAAGTAAGTGTGCTGGCAAGCGACGGAACTGTTGACAGCGTTCAGACACTCAAGATCGACAGTCTTGCAAAGACAGCGTATCTCACGGGCGGAGTAGTTTCCAACAAGACTGACCCGGAAGCAAAAGTAACTGCTTTGACATCTCTTTCCGATCTGGGTCTCAGCGAAGAAGATATCAGTTCGCTGAAGCTCACAGGCAAGCAGTTTGGAACAGAGGGTAAATCCCTCGATCTTACCGGTAAAAGCACCGTTTCCGATCTGCTTACAAAGCTTAAAGGTGCAGGCTTAAACGCAAGCTTTGATGAAAAGAATCAGAGGCTATTTATCAGTGCAAAGCAGTCGGGTGCCGATTATGACTTTGAGATCGGCGGAAACAGTGATGCACTTAAGAATCTCGGACTGCAGATCAAGCCTGAAGGCAAAGAGGATCCGACCAACACTATGGCTACCAAGATTAAGGGTGATGATGCGGTTATCTACCTTAACGGAGCCAAATTCACCAATAACACAAATACATTCTCGATAAACGGTCTTACCATCACTGCTATGGGAAAGACTACCGGTGATGAAGAGATCACTCTCACTACCGAGAATGATACCAGCGGTATTTACGACTCTCTCAAGAGTTTCCTGAAGTCCTACAACAACATTATCAACAAGCTGGATAAGTATTATAATGCCGCTTCGGCGAAAGATTATAATCCGCTTACTGATGAAGAAAAGGCCGCTCTTTCCGATAAGGAAGTGGAAGAGTATGAGCAGAAGATCAAGGATTCACTCTTCAGACGTGATGAAACCGTAAGCAATATCATAAACACCCTCACGGGCGCTATGTCAAAGGGTTATGATGTCGGAGGAAAGTCCACGTACCTTTCCGATTTCGGAATAGGCACACTGGGATATTTTCTTGCGGCAGACAATGAGAGACATGCTTACCACATCGACGGTGATGCTGACGACAGTGACACAGCCGGCAAGGAAGATAAGCTTAAAGCCCTTATTGCTTCCGATCCTGATAAGGTGGTTTCGTTCTTCACGAAACTGTCTCAGGAATTGTATACCGGAATGAATAAGCTTTCATCTTCAGTAGCAGATAAGCGCTCCTACGGAAGCTTCTTCGAAGATAAGAAGATGAAGACGGATATCGATTCCTACAAGAACAAGATTTCCGATATGGAAGAAAAGGTCAATGCCTACGAAGATAAGCTTTACAAGCAGTATTCCGCAATGGAAAAGGCCCTGGCAAGTCTTCAGTCAAAGACCAATGCAATTTCCGGACTCATCGGATCTGCACAATAAGTATTTGGAGGTTCTTGAAAAATGCCTTTACCCCAGGCTTATGCGCAATATAAAAACAGTAAAGTTCTTACGGCATCGCCTGCAGAACTCACGCTCATGCTTTATGACGGAGCTATAAAGTTCTGCAACATTGCAAAGGATGCTATTGACAATAAAGATATTCAGAAGGCGCACGAAAATATAATCAAGGCACAGAAGATAATCGATTATCTTCGCCAGACCCTTGACATGAAATACCCCGTGGCGCAGGATTTTGAGAACATCTACTCATATCTTTCACAGAGGCTTATCGAAGCGAACATCAAAAAGGATAATGAAATCCTTGAGGAGATGCTTACGCACCTTCGTTCCGTAAGGGACACATGGAAAGAAGTTATGAGAAAGAACGGTGTTGCCAGCAGCATGCTTTAATGTAAGGATGGGTTTATGGATCAGAATTATTTGGATATCCTGGAAGAATCCCTTGTAAAGAAGAATGAGGTTCTTGATGAACTGAAAACACTCAGCGAGGGACAGTATGAATGCATTACCGACGAGTCGAAGCTTTTGGAGAGTCTCGATCCTTTCATAGCAAGGAAAGGAGAGCTTATAGAAGAGCTCGAAAAGCTTGATGATGGCTTTGAATCTCTTTACGGAAAGGTTGCTGATGAGCTGAAGTCGGATCGGGAGAAGTATTCCGACCAGATAAAGCGGATGCAGAGCCTTATCACGAAGATAACAGAGAAGAGTACTGCTATTCAGGCTCAGGAAGAGAGAAATAAGAGTCTGATCGATACTTATTTCGGAAAGCGCAGGACTGAAGTCAGGGAAGGGCGCATCAATTCCAAAGCTGCCATGAATTATTATAAGGTGCAGAGTAATTCGGCATTTGTGGATTCGCAGTTTTTGGACAGTAAGAAGTGATAAGATCAATACATATTAAAGAACCGGTCCTAAGACCGGTTCTTTTTTGACTTAGTGACGGCATCGAATCAGTTAAACTCACTCATGATCTTCTCACGCGTGATGATCATATCACCGAAGATGGTGTTGGAACGCTCAAGAAGCTTATCGTAGCTTAATGCAAAGCCTCCGTGACCGGCGACACCGTGCTGTGCGGCCAGATCTGCACTGTAGTCCTCGAGAAGATAGGTCTTTTGATAGCGTAAGGGTCCATATGTGTAGTGGTTGACAAGGGGAACTATTCCGCAGTCCTCCTTCTTTAAGTAGACATCATCTTCCGTTACGTGCAGGGCAACCCAGGCCATGCCCTCCAGAAGAACGTCAGTCGACTGGTTCTGAGTCGATACATAGTTTCCTAATGAATAATAGCAGAGAGCCTCATTACCGTTATCGGAAGTCACCCATTCAACAGGCTCGGGAACATGAGGGTGAGCGCCGATTATAAGGTCCGCACCGGCTTCAACCATCTGCTTTGCCCATGAATACTGGTATTCGGTGGGGGTTGTGGTGTACTCTACGCCCCAGTGAGGGCAGACGATAACAAAATCCGCCACCTCATGTGCAAGCCTGATGTCATCAAGCACCTGAGGATTAAGCTCGGTGAAATTGATGGCTCTGGAATTAGGATCCCATGTGCATAGGAAGTCGAGATAACCCTCCTCAAAGGTGGGGTAAGTCTCGGTGTTGTTTCCATAGGTATAGTTAAGTACCGCAAAAGTTCTGTCTTTGATCTTGATAAGGCCGATCCTGGAATAATCCTTGTTGTCATAAACTATGGCACAGGATTCAAGTTCCTCGGGGGTGAGATCGGAAGCAGTTCCTTCCTCTTCTATAGCAAACTGTACGCCTTCCTCTCCGGTAACGGTATGAGGAAGCTTACTTTCTATATTTTCGCCGTGGATGCCTGCAATGAGGATCTGCGGATAATTATCATGCATATAATTATAGAAATGAAACAGTCCGTTCATTCCCATGTCGACAGCGTGGTTGGTGGCACCGAGCATTACGTTAAAACCTGCGGTGGCAATGGCATCACCCACCTCTGTAGGGGTGTTAAACACGGGATAACTCTGGAATTCCTTATCGTTTCCGCCGAATGGAGTTTCCTGGTTGATGATCTTTATGTCGGCGAGGTCGAGGAATTCAGCGATCCCCACAAATTCGTGATCGTAATTTCTTGTTCCGTCTTCCCTTTCGCCGGATCTGATAACGCCGGTATGATAGAGATTGTCTCCGACCATAAGAAGATGGATATCATATTCTTCAAAAGGGGGTTCGGGTTCCGGTTCAGGCTCGGGTTCGGGCTCCGGTTCCGGCTCGGGAACGACAAGCTCGGATCCGCTGATTTCCTCAGTTTCAGCGATGTTTTCCGATTTGTTCGAGCAGCTTAATCCGAATCTGTCCGAGAAGAAGATAACTCCTCCGACTGCAAGAATTACAAGAAAAATAGGTAAAATTAGTAATAAAGGCTTGATTTTTTTCATAGATGTATTGTAACATAGGTTTGTTACGAATTGTTTAAGAATTTTAAGGCAAATATTAAAAAAATGTTACAAGGCATCAAGAAAATCTTTATAAAAGGGACTGTGATAGCCGTATTTGCGGCAGTTCTCGGAATGATCCCTTCGTTTACAAGTAACGCGGAGACCACCGAGTCGGGTGAAAGCGGAATATCATCCCTTCTTTCTGTTCTCGGCAATTCCTATGATAAGAAGACTGTAGATTCGGACGTTATGGGTATTGTTGTGGACCAGGCAGCCGAGCTCGACATCGCATTTGACATTTCCATATATGAAGAAGAGTACGCAAACTTCGCGATAGCAAAGGTCAATGATTTTGTTAACGTGCGTGCTGAGTCCAACACAACCTCGGGTATTGTCGGTCACATGTACAACGGTTCTGTATGCGAGATCCTTGAGAGGGTCGAGGAAGAAGACGGAGTCTGGTTCAAGGTTGTGTCGGGAAATGTCGAAGGATATGTGCGCTCCGATTTCTTCACATACGGCGATGAGGCCCTTGAAGTGATCGAGGATTACGTCAAGAAAGTCGTAGTGGTACAGTGTAACGCGTTAAATGTCCGCTCGGAGGCAAGTACGGACTCGTCTGTTGTCGGTACTGTTACCGCAGGCGATAAGCTTGAGCTTTCCGAGGAGGAAGATTTCAAGGCACTCAAGGCTGCTGAGAATAAAGAAGAAGCAGTAGAAGATTCGGACAGTGATGAAGCTGATTCCGAAGAGGCCGGCAGTGATGATGCAGATGCGGACAGCGAAGATGCTGAGACTGCAGACCCCGAAGAAGAGGAACTCAAGTGGGTTAAGGTAAGATATACCAGCGATAAGGAAGGCTATGTTGCTCTTAACTATGTCGTGATAGAAGAAAGCTATGTAACCGCCAAGACTATCGAGGAAGAGATAGCTGAGGCCGAAGCAAAGAAGAAGGCCGAAGAAGCAAGACTTGCAGCTGCGGCAGCGGCCCTCAAGGAAGATACGACCATCGTCGGCACAGCAGTCACCTATTCTTCTAATGCGGAGCTCAGAAGCAGCATCGTAGAATTTGCAAAGCAGTATGTCGGTATGAGATATGTAATGGGAGGCCAGAGCCTTGCAGGCGGTACCGATTGCAGCGGATTTACCTGCTATGTACTTGCCAACTTCGGTTACTCCGTAGGAAGAACGCCTTCCAGCCAGTTCTCCAGTGCAGGAAGGGCAATTAGCCTTGATCAGGCTCAACCCGGAGATATCATCTGCTTCGGTGATGGCGGATGCAGCCACGTGGCACTTTACATCGGAGACGGACAGATCGTTCACGAAGCTAATTCCAGACTTGGATGCGTGATCAGCAGCATTAACTTCATGAACATTGTCGGAGTAAAGAATGTAATCGATTAAAAATTTAAAAAAACTTTTTAAGCGGGATCGCTTCAGCGGTCCCGTCTTTTTTTATTCTGCGGGAAACCGCGGGCAGAAGCCGTGATTTCCTACTCAGCATTGAGTTGAAAAGCACCCGCAGTTCCTGTATACTTATGGATAAGCGGGGGATGTATCAAGAGTTGACGAGCAGTGTAAAAGGGGTACTGATATGTACGATATCACAATAATCGGAGCAGGAGTAACAGGCTGCGCAGTAGCAAGAGAGCTTTCAAAATATGATCTGAAAGTGCTTGTTTTGGAGCGTGCCTCGGATGTCTGCGAAGGAACTTCGAAGGCCAACAGCGGAATAGTACATGCCGGGTACGATGCTAAACCGGGCACGCTGAAGGCCTCTTTAAATGTCAGGGGAAATATCCTGATGGAGCATTTGTCGGAAGAGCTGGATTTTCCTTTCAAAAGAAATGGTTCAATGGTCCTTTCCTTTGATGATGAGGGAAAGGAAGGCCTTCAGAAGCTCTATGATCAGGGCCAGCAAAACAAGGTAAAGGACCTTCGCATTATAAGCGGAGATGAGGCAAGAGAAATAGAACCTTCCCTTTCATCCGAGGTCGTGTGGGCATT
>DFKZ01000083.1:0-9519 GCA_002373975.1 Lachnospiraceae bacterium UBA3632
TTTATGTGCAATATATACAAAAAATCAACTTAAACGATTAAAAAATTGTAAATATTATGCAATTCCATCTGTAATATGATATTATGATTATAGCATATGGCATTGAAATGAAGAATAAGAAGTTCAGAAAACAAACTGTTTATCAGATATATATTGTGAACTAAAAGGAATTAGTAAAGGAAATCAGTAAAGGAATACAAAAATGGATCTTATAGGAAGTAATGACGGGATTGAGACATGGCAGGAAGTAAGCCTGCTTTATAATGCCGCACTCCGTCAGATGCAGACAAAGGTTGAGATCCTCAACGAGGAATTTCAGCATACGCATCAGTATAACCCGATAGAACATATCAAAACCAGGATCAAGACCCCGGAAAGTATTGTCAAGAAGCTTAAACGTCATGGATATGACTCCACCATCGAGAACATGGTCAATTATGTTAACGATATTGCAGGTATCAGGATAATCTGCTCATTTACCTCAGACATATACCGGATAGCGGAGATGATCAAGCATCAGCAGGACATTCAGGTAATACAGGTAAAGGATTACATCACTTTCCCCAAGGTGAGCGGGTATAAGAGCTATCATATGATAATAACGGTACCTGTCTATCTGTCCGACAGGAAGGTGGATACCAAGGTCGAGATGCAGATACGTACCGTTGCCATGGACTTCTGGGCGAGCCTTGAGCACAAGATCAATTACAAATTTGAGGGAGATGTTCCCGAAAGGATCTGCCAGGAGCTTGTGGATTGTGCCAAGATGGTGAGTGATCTGGATGACAAGATGCTGGAACTTAACGACGAGATAATGGAACTCTCGCGGAAGCCGGAATAGATTCCGGACTTTAAAAGAGCGGCTGCCTGATGGCCGCTCTTTTGTAATGCAATTATCCGTTAACAATAGCGGAGTATAAATATGTGCCCATAAAATGAGGAGTGCCCGAGTCCCTTCCGGAACCCGGGCGATTATGAAAAAATGATCGAATAACACTTTGCTTTGTTCTTTATCAATATAACAATCAATTATGAACTAAGTATGAACAACCTGTAAAAAGTTAGTAAAGTTCCCCTATGAAATAAAAAAATGCAGTCATTTTTTGTGCAATATGCACAAAGCAGAAGCGGGAGCATTTACACCAACACGGCTGAAAGAGTAATAAACGCTTTTTTTATTGTAAAAAGCTTGCAGAAATGGTAAAATCATAGAATGTCTGAAACTATGTCTGTTTATCAGCAGAAAGGAAATGATTATGGATACCTTGATGGATACGCTCGCACAGAAGCTTAATGCACAGGAAATGATACGTGCCAACGGTGAGGCGGAAGCACAGCAGATGGATATGCTCAAAGTTCAGGTAGGAGAATATCAGGGATGCCTTGACAGACTTCAAAATGTCTGCGGAGAACTGGGTGACCTTGAAAATCGTATCAGTTCGCTGAGTCTTCCCGATAAGAGTGCGGCAAATGAGGAAACCATTAATGCTATCAAGGAAAGGCTGGAGGAGCTTTCGGAAAAGACCGGAAGCCAGCTTGAGGAATTCTCCCAGAGAACAGGGAGCCTTATTGCTGAGCTTTCAAGAAAAACCGACAGCAGACTCGACGAGATTTCGGAGAAGACCGACAGCAGAATAGCGGAGCTCTCTCAGACCACTACCAGCAGGCTGGATGAAATGACCCAGACGACCACATACAGACTGGATGAGCTTTCGAGGACCACCAGCAGCAGGCTGGATCAGATGTCCCAGACTACCAGTAGCAAGCTCGATGCCATATCGGATGCCACCAGCAGTAATCTTAAGGAGTTTTCCGATTCCACGGGAAAGCAGCTTAAGGATATGCAGGGCGAGATCCTCGGAAAAGTGGGAATGGAGGATGAACTCCACAAGGAAGGTGTCAGGATATATAAGAACCTTCAGGCAGCAATAGTAAATGAGCTTGAGCCTGTGGAGGAGACCGTGATCCAGACCAAGAAGCAGATACTGAAGGAAATCGGGGGACTCAGGCTTATAGCGATCGTGTCTCTTGTCATGTCCACAGCGTCGCTTGCTGTTCTTATACTGAACATACTCGGCATTATTTAAGCCTTTTGACCTACCTTTTATATATGAACCAAAAAGCTATAAGAAGAACACATAAAAGAATTGAATACGGATTTGTTGTCGCAACCCTTGCGGCTCTATTCGTGTGCACATTTTTCACAAACGGTATCGGCCGTTTCAAAAAGACCGGAAATAATTTCTTCAATATATATGTGAACGGCAAAGCTGTGGGAGTCATTGATGATGACAGCCGCGCCGAGCACCTTCTGATCGAAGCAAGAAGAAATGTTGCTGCGGAAAACGGATCCCTTGTGTTTATGACCGGAAGCCTTGAAACCGTCGGAGAGGAAAGGCTCTTTGGAAGGGTGGATGAGGAAGAAGACGTTATCCGTAATATCGAAGGGGTTCTCAGGGGCACGATAAACGAGTCGATGCAGAGAACCTGCACTGTCAAGATAGAGGAATACATGGTTACCTTGAGGGATCTGGATGAGGCAAGGCGGCTGCTTCAGGCTGCGCTGGATCTGTATGATACATCCGGACGATTCGAGGTAGAGCTCGCAAATGTCGGAGACAGGGACTTTGATGTGATCACTCCCACCGTAATAGATACTGAGGCCAAGGAGGAAGAAACGGAGACCGAACCGGTGGAAGAACTTCTTCCCGTGGGGGGAGCCGGACAGTTTATCAATGAATGGGGCCTCTCCGATGTGTCGGACGTAGAATCCATGGACTTTGAGGATTTTGATCTGGGAGTCCTCAATATGAATTTTATAGAAGATGTCGAGATCTGTCAGGGGTACCTTCCGGGCTCACAGGTTACGGATCTGAACACCGCGATAGAGAATGTTACCAAGGAACAGGAAACACCCGGAGAGTACGAGATCAAATCGGGAGATTCGCTTTCGGGAATATCCATGGCGGTCAATATCCCTATGGAGACTCTGGTGGCACTCAACCCCGAAAAGCTGGATAATGTAAATTCGACTATCCATGTGGGCGATATCCTCACCATCACGATACCTGAGCCGGAGCTTTCGGTGGAAAGGATCGAACGTGAGTATGTCGAGGAAGTATATGACGCCGAAGTAATATATGTAGATAATGATGAATGGTATACGACGCAGACAAAGATCCTGCAGCAGCCTTCATCGGGATACAGAAAAGCCATACTGGATATTCACTATACTAATGATAAGGAAATATCCAAAGAGGTTATCAAGGAGCAGATACTTCTCGAAGCGGTTCCCAAGATCGTAGAGAGAGGAACAAAGATACCTCCTACATATATCAAGCCTCTCAGCGGCGGACGAATCAGTTCTTACTTCGGAGGAAGAGCGTCACCGGGCGGAATCGGAAGCACCAATCACAAGGGTATCGACTGGGCTACGCCTATAGGAACCCCGATCTACGCATCCAGCGGTGGTACGGTTGCCACATCCGGATGGGTTGCAGGATACGGATATGCGGTATTCATCAACCATCCTGACGGAAGACAGACCAGATACGCCCACCTTAGCAAGACTCTTGTTCCCGTGGGAGCGTACGTGAACCAGGGCGACCTGATCGCATACAGCGGTAACACAGGTAACTCCACCGGACCTCACCTGCACTTTGAGATCAGAATTAACGGTACAGCCGTTAACCCGTTGGACTACTTATAAAACCAAATAATTACTTATAAAAAAACAGTTGACTCGCCGGATTCTATATGCTATAGTAATCGGGCGAGTCAGAATCAGACTCTTTTTTTAGTGTAAACTTATACAGTTAATTTTCGGAGGAAGAATCATGCGTACCAAGATTACTCTTGCCTGCACCGAGTGCAAGCAGCGCAACTACAATACCACAAAGGAAAAGAAGAACATGCCTGATCGTTTCGAGATCAAGAAGTATTGCCGTTTCTGCAAAAAGCATACTCTTCATAAGGAAACCAAGTAATCATTTCGGAGGTTAATTATGGAAGACGCTAAGAAGAACAAGCCGGGCTTTTTTAAGGGCGTAAAGTCTGAGTTCGGTAAGATTACATGGCCTGACAGAAAGGCAACTTTAAAGCAGTCTGTTGCAGTAGTGATCATCTCTGTGCTCGTCGGAGCTCTTATCGCCGTGCTGGACCTTGGAGTAACACGCGGAGTGAAAGCTGTGGTGAACATAGGAGTTGAACAGACAAACGACGGACTGTAAGGAGGGACCTATGGGCGAGGCGAAATGGTATGTTGTACATACTTATTCCGGATATGAGAATAAAGTAAAGGTCGACATCGAGAAGACCATCGAGAACAATAAGAAGCTTGCCGAGCAGATCCTTGAAGTCCGCGTTCCCATGGAGGACGTAGTCGAGATCAAAAACGGCGTAAAAAAGACTGTTTCCAGGAAGCTTTTCCCCGGATATGTTCTTGTCAATATGGACATGAATGATGAAACCTGGTATGTTGTCCGCAATACCCGCGGCGTTACAGGCTTCGTAGGACCGGGAAGCAAAGCTGTTCCTCTTTCCGATGCGGAGATGAAACCCCTCGGTATCCATACCGATAATGTAACGATAGACTTCGGCGAGGGCGATACCATCGCGGTTGTTGCGGGAGTATGGAAGGATACGGTCGGAGTTGTACAGAAGCTTGATATGAACAAGCAGACTGCAACCATCAATGTAGAGCTTTTCGGCAGAGATACACCTGTAGAGATCAGTTTTGCCGAAGTAAGAAAGCTCGGTTAATTAAAGTTTGGTTATATCGGGACTATTCCCTGATATATAGTGGGAGCATGCATAGGGTATGCGCCTAACCACATTTTTAGGAGGTGCCATTATGGCAAAGAAAGTAGAAGGCTACATCAAGTTACAGATCCCGGCCGGCAAGGCAACACCTGCACCGCCGGTAGGTCCCGCGCTCGGTCAGCACGGCGTGAACATTGTTGAGTTCACAAAGCAGTTCAATGCAAAGACCGCTGATAAGGGAGATACCATCATTCCCGTTATCATCACAGTTTACTCTGACAGAAGCTTCAGTTTTGTTACCAAGACTCCGCCCGCTGCAGTTCTTCTCAAGAAGGCTTGCAACATCAAGAGTGGTTCCGGAGTACCCAACAAGACAAAGGTTGCTACGATCTCAAAGGCTAAGCTTAAAGAGATCGCTGAGATCAAGATGCCCGATCTTAACGCTGCAAGCGTTGAGGCAGCTATGAGCATGATCGCAGGTACAGCACGTTCAATGGGTATCACCGTAGAGGACTGATCAGATCAAAATGGGAGACAGCATAAGCTGTCGTTAGAACCTTAGGAGGAAAAAACAATGAAGCATGGAAAGAAATATACTGAAGCGGCAAAGCTTGTTGACCGTTCGGTACAGTATGAACCCGCGGATGCGATCGCACTCGTAAAGAAGACCGCTACCGCAAAGTTTGATGAGACCATAGAGGTTCACATCAGAACAGGATGTGACGGACGTCATGCAGATCAGCAGATCCGTGGCGCAGTAGTTCTCCCTAACGGAACCGGTAAGAAAGTAAGAGTACTGGTAATCGCTAAGGGCGATAAGCTGGCAGAAGCTGAGGCTGCAGGTGCAGATCACGTTGGAGGAGAGGAGCTCATCCCCAAGATCCAGAATGAAGGATGGCTCGATTTTGATGTTGTTGTTGCAACACCCGATATGATGGGCGTTGTCGGTCGTCTCGGTAAGGTGCTCGGACCTAAGGGTCTCATGCCCAACCCCAAGGCAGGAACCGTTACAATGGATGTTGCCAAGGCAGTTAACGACATCAAAGCAGGTAAAGTTGAATACAGACTCGACAAGAGCAATATCGTACACGTTCCCGTAGGAAAGGCTTCCTTTACTGAGGAGCAGCTCCAGCAGAACTTCGATGCTCTTCTCGAAGCTATCACAAAGGCAAGACCCAGCGCACTTAAGGGCCAGTACTTAAGAAGCATCACCCTTACAAGCACCATGGGCCCCGGAGTGAAAGTAAACACTGCAAAATATTAATATTCAAAAAAAGCCTGTAGTCCTTTGGATTCCGGGCTTTTTTATCACTATAAGATTTTTTTGAAGAGGTCGTAAAAGTGTTAAAGAAAGAAAGTAAGATTGCGGATTGGATAATCAGATTTGCCCCTTATTTTATGATCGCCATCGCCACTATCGTAGCGATTGTAATAAGATTTGATTCGAGAAAGTTCTTTTCGGGGGACTCTAGCAATTTCCTGATCCCGTGGTTCCAACAGATAAGGAACAACGGCGGTCTTGCTTCGCTTAAAGAGCAGATAGGGGATTACAACCTTCTCTATCAGACTCTTATCGCTTTTATGACCTATCTTCCTTTTATAGGTGACGATCAGTACAAGATCATGTACTGCTACAAGGCTCTTTCCTGCATTTTTGATTTTACGCTGGCAGGAGCTGTGGCATACACTGTATGCAATCTTAAGGGAAAGAAGCTTTTTGGAAACACATTTGCGCTTGTTTATGCGATCGTACTGTTTTTGCCCACGGTAATAATGAATTCATCACAGTGGTCCCAGTGCGATTCCATCTATTCAACTTTCGCAGTGCTCTTTATATGCTTTTTCTATAAGGAAAAATACATAAGAGCCTTTGTCTTTTATGGAATAGCGCTTGCCTTTAAGTTCCAGACCGTTTTTCTTTTGCCTTTTGTGCTGGCGTATTATTTTTACAAGAAAAGATTTACGATCTTTTACTTGTTTATTTCCATCGGTGTGTTCTGGCTGAGCGGAATATTTGCCTATTTTAACGGGAGACCGCTTTATGCTCCGTTTACACTTTACTTTGCGCAGACCAATACCTACGGTGAGATGTACATGAGTTTCCCCAGCATCTGGCAGCTGTTCGGAAACGATTACCCCAGATACAAAAACTTTGCCGTTCTTTTGGCTTTCTCCATTTGCTTGGTGGGCTTTTATATCATCGTAAGCGGAAAAAAGAAGATCGAGGATCCTGCGCAGTATCTGACATCGGCGATATGGTTTGTGTTCAGCTGTGTGCTGGTGCTTCCCGCAATGCATGACAGATATGCATATCTGATGGATATTCTGATGCTCATTGCGGCATTTATGGACAAAAAGAATTTTAAATATGCGTTTATATGCATACTGATGAGCTTTAAGTCGTATCCGGGTTACCTTATATTCCAGGACCATCTCACATTTATCGATCCCATGATTTATGTGGCGACATGGGCACATTTTACCTATTCGGTATTTATCAAAAAAGATCCTGATGCCACCGCAGCCGGTGAAAAGGTGTAAAAACCGGAGTGCAAAAGCGTAAAACGGAGAAAACACGAAAAAACGCTTGACACCTATTGCTTAATATGATATTTTCTATTTTGGTTTTAAAAGAGGCCGAAGACAGCAGGTGCGGCAAAGCCGCGTAAATCCCGCCGAGGTTGATCTGAAGTAATTGTGATTACTGTGATTATCTCCCATGCTGTCAGGCAGTATGGGATTTTTTTATGCAGAGCCTTAACGAGCCCTTTTATTACCTCAAAAAAATAAAGGAGGAAAAGAAATGGCTAAGGTTGAAATCAAAGCCCCCATCGTGGACGAGATCGCCGAGAACATCAAAGATGCCCAGTCACTGGTTGTCGTTGATTACCGCGGACTTACCGTTGAGCAGGATACTCAGCTTCGTAAGAATCTTCGTGAGGCAGGCGTTATCTACAAGGTATATAAAAATACCTTCATCACCAGAGCGATCAAGGGGACTGAGTTCGAAGGAATTCAGGAGTATCTTGAAGGACCTACCGCTATTGCGGTTTCAAAGAGCGACGCTACCGCTCCCGCACGTGTACTTGCAAACTTTGCAAAGACCGCGCAGGCACTTGAGATCAAGGCCGGTATCGTAGAGGGAACCCTTTATGATGCAAAGGGAATGGGAACCATCGCAGCAATCCCTTCAAGGGACGAGCTTCTCTCAAAGCTTCTTGGAAGCTTCAAGAATCCTATCACCAATTTTGCGCGCGTTATGAATCAGCTCGCAGAAAAAGGCGGCGCATCTGCTTGCGAAGCTCCCGCTAAGGAAGAAGCAGCTGAGGCACCCGCAGAAGAGCCTGCTAAAGAGGAAGCTCCCGCTGCTGAGGCAGCTGAGCCCGTAGCAGCAGAATAATCACTGACTATTTATTTAATGTTTAATGGAGGAAATTAAAATGGCTAAGTTATCCACTCAGGAAATTTTAGACGCTATTAAAGAGCTCAGCGTTCTTGAGCTCAATGATCTTGTAAAGGCAGCTGAGGAAGAGTTCGGCGTATCTGCAGCAGCAGGAGTTGTTATGGCAGCACCCGGAGCAGGCGCAGGCGCAGCAGCTGAAGAGAAGACAGAGTTTGATGTAGAGCTTACCGAGGTAGGCGCTGAGAAGGTTAAGGTTATCAAGGTTGTTCGTGAGATAACCGGTCTCGGACTTAAGGAAGCTAAGGATCTTGTTGAGGCAGCTCCCAAGGTTGTTAAGGAAGCAGCTTCCAAGGACGACGCTGAGAACATCAAGAAGTCTCTTGAAGAAGTTGGTGCAAAGGTTACTCTTAAGTAATCATCACCTTGAACGGATTATTAACGGGCGGCATTCAAAGCCGCCCGTCTTGTGCTTTTTTCACAGCCTGTTTTTAGGGCTGTTCTATTCTGACAAAATATATTCCCATAAAATAAAAAAACTCCTTGACCTATTGACAGTGGCGTGTTATTATGGATAGTGCGCTATTGTGCGGTGTTATGCTCAAAAGGCTCTCACCGGCCACAGTAAATAAAATAAAATGAGGTGTAAGGTCAATGGAAAAGTACAGAATCCGTCCTGCCGGTAACTCCAAAGTCACGCGTATGAGCTATGCGAGACAGAAGGAAGTTCTGGAAATGCCTAATCTGGTAGAAGTTCAGAAGAATTCCTACCGGTGGTTTTTGGATGAGGGACTCCAGGAAGTGTTCGACGATATCTCGCCGATCTCCGATTACAGCGATTCGCTGAGCCTTGAGTTCGTATCCTACAGGCTTCACGAAGAGGACAAGAAGTATACTATTGAAGAATGTAAAGAACGTGATGCTACATACTCAGCTCCGCTCTTTGTTAAAGTGCGCCTGCACAGCAAAGAGGATAAGAACATCCAGGAGCATGATATTTTCATGGGCGATCTGCCGCTTATGACCGAGACCGGAACCTTTGTTATAAACGGTGCCGAGCGAGTTATAGTCAGCCAGCTTGTCCGTTCTCCCGGTATCTACTACGGAATCGGGCATGATAAGCTCGGAAAGAGGCTCTTTTCATGTACCGTCATACCCAACCGTGGCGCATGGCTTGAGTATGAAACGGATTCAAATAATGTATTCTATGTAAGAGTGGACCGTACACGTAAAGTGCCTGTAACGGTTCTGCTTCGTGCGCTCGGGCTTGGTACCAATGAGCAGATCCGCGAGATGTTTGGCGAAGAGGAAAAGATCGAGGCCAGCATTTCAAAGGATCCTTCCATCACGGACAAGAC
>DFKZ01000083.1:9740-10660 GCA_002373975.1 Lachnospiraceae bacterium UBA3632
TTCAAGAACCGTCTGAGAGGAAAAGTCATCGCAGCAGATGTGGTATCCCCTCTTACCGGTGAAGTGATCGCTGCGGCAGGAACCAAGGCTGATGCCGAGCTTGCGGAAACGATCCAGAATAACGCTGTGCCTTTCGTGCTTGTACAGGGCGAGGAAAAGAATGAGAAGGTGATCTCCAACATGATGGTTGAGCTCACCACCTTTATCGATTGCAACCCCGCTGATTTCGGTATCCACGAGAAGGTTTACTTCCCTGTGCTCAAGGCTATACTTGATGAGTTCAGCGATGATCCCGCAGCGCTCGGAGAGGCTCTCAAGCGCAATGCTCACGAGCTTGTTCCCAAGCACATCACAAAGGATGATATCTTTGCATCCATCAACTATAATATGCATCTTGAGTACGGCATCGGAAACAGCGATGATATCGACCACCTCGGAAACCGTCGTATCAGAGCCGTAGGCGAGCTCCTTCAGAACCAGTACCGTATCGGTCTTTCCAGAATGGAGCGTGTTGTACGTGAGAGAATGAGTACACATGACGCTGAGGAAGTTTCTCCTCAGAGCCTTATCAATATCAAACCCGTTACTGCAGCTGTAAAAGAGTTCTTCGGATCATCACAGCTCTCGCAGTTCATGGACCAGAACAACCCTCTCGGTGAGCTTACTCATAAGAGACGTCTTTCCGCACTCGGTCCCGGCGGTCTTTCACGTGACCGTGCAGGATTCGAAGTCCGTGACGTACACTATTCACACTACGGAAGAATGTGTCCCATCGAGACTCCCGAAGGTCCCAACATCGGACTTATCAACTCTCTTGCAAGCTATGCACGTATTAACGAGTACGGATTCATTGAAGCTCCTTATCGTGTCATCGACAAGAGCGATCCCAAGAATCCCCGTGTGACAGACGACGTTGTATA
>DFKZ01000012.1 GCA_002373975.1 Lachnospiraceae bacterium UBA3632
GAAGGTGATCGTGAATATTATTATGAGGCGCTTGATAAGCATTTTCCAGGAATGAAAGAGCGGTATATCAAAAGGTATGGAAATGCGTATGAACTGCCAAGTCCAAAAGCAAACGAATTGACAGGGATATTCCAGAGAATCTGTAAGGACAATGGGATACTATCAACTCCGGATGAGTGTTTCAGATTTATGCAAGAACTTCCGGATAAGTATCCGCAGATGAGTATATTCGATTTGTAAAGCGAAGGAGGCTGTTTATATGGAATACATCAGGGTAACAAAGGACAATTTGGAAAAGGAACACATCTGCTGTGCGATTTCCAATAACAAAGATGTGCAGGTATCTTCAAAGAAGGCCTGGCTTGCGGGCAGATTTGATGAAGGTCTTGTCTTTCTGAAAAGCGTGGAGCGCGGTAAGTGCTTTATCGAATATATACCGGCGGAAAATGCATGGATTCCGATCGAGGCAGATGGATATATGTATATTGACTGCTTATGGGTGTCCGGCTCTTTCAAAGGGCATGGATATTCCACGGATCTGCTTACTGCCTGCATCGAAGATAGTAAAGGAAAAGGTAAGAAGGGGCTTTGTATTTTATGTGCAGCTAAGAAAAAGCCGTTTCTGGCTGATCCGAAGTTCCTGAAATATAAGGGCTTTACCGTTGCGGATGAAGCTGATAATGGTATCCAGCTATGGTATCTGACGTTTGAAGAGAAGGCGGGCGCACCACGATTCAAAGAATGCGCCAAACATCCACATATAGATGAGAAGGGATATGTTTTGTACTATACAAACCAATGTCCGTTCAATGCGAAGTATGTACCTGTTTTGGAGCAGACAGCTAAAGAGAACGGTATCCCATTCCGGGCAATTCATATAGAGAATAGGGATGAAGCGCAGAATGCTCCAACTCCGATCACGAATTATGCTCTGTTCCATGATGGGGAGTATGTCACGAATGAACAGATGAACGATAAGAAATTCCTAAAGCTAAACCTGTTCCGGCAGCGGTGAAGCTGATGCCGGACGCATCAATGGAGCTTCCTTATGAGGGGGCAAAAGAGATGATTCTGGTGGATGATGTTGATAACCGGGGCTTCTTTTGTAATTGGATGATTAATCCAATGGTGATATAATGAACTATTGGAGGTGCGATATGCCATTTGTAAAAGTTCAATGCCCAAATTGCGGATCAGCTCTTGAGGTTGATAACTCAAAAGATTCTGCTATATGTAGTTTTTGCGGTACGCCTTTTATCGTTGAGAAGGCGATAAATAACTATAACATTAACAACACTTATTATGTGGAAAATGCAACTTTTAATAATTTAAAAGGCTGATAAACTAGTGCATTGAAAAATTCTTGGAGATTACATTATGAAAAAACATGTCATTTGTCTTGCTGTTTCATTATTATTACTGTTATGCGGCTGTTCTTCAGGGAAAACCAGTAAAGCTAAAAGCGTTGAAGTTCAGATTACGCAGCTTGCTACAGAGAGTTCTAATACTTTTAAATGGATGGCGTATTCGATAAATTCAGCCTATGAGCATCTTTCTGAAAAGGAGAAAGCCGCTGTTTCTAATTATGATGTACTTGTTGAAATCCTGGCACAAGTAGATGAAGTAAAGGCATACACGGGAACGTGGTGCGCTGAACGCCCAGGTTGTGATTACACATTGGAAATTAGCAATGATGGAGAAATGCAATGGGGAGATACACTTACCCAAATGTGGGTTGAGGATGGTGTATTCTATCTGGGTGAAGAGAAAATTGGAACTGCCTGTATTGAGGATGGAATCAGGAAAATAACTCTGGCAGACATTTGTTACGTTCAGAAGGAAAACTTGGAGGAAGCAAGAAATAAAAAGTATCTTGTTATAGAAGTAACATCTGATAATATAAATGAAATATGGGATGATCCAGTGGTATTGGAAGAAAATGATAAAAGCATTGTTTATGGCAGCGTCAGCCATCTATATGGTGAAGGATATGTTTTTATTGGGGCAAGTGACGATTTTAATGTAGAGTATTATGATGGTTATAGTTCACGGGCGCCCTTTGACATAATAATAGTTTTTGATAAAACAGTATCCTTTTCTTTACGCGCGTCGGGTGAATTATATTTTGTGAAAGAGTCTTATGTGCTTGATAATAAATGGGATCAATATAGGGAAATTCAGCTTACTACGTGGGATTACTGGGAAGAGAATAATGGCTGGTACTGGTATCCAGACGAATACAATAACCATAAATACTAAGCGCTGTATAAGATAATAGAGTATTAATAGATGGACAAGTCAGAAATTAAAAAATGGTAATTGAAAAACCGACACAAAAAAATATAATAAGTAAAATAGGTCTTGACGCAAATAAGGATTTTGTGTCAGATGATGATATTGTTGAATTATTAGAAAAGGTTTCATCGTATTTGCAACGTTATGGATTCGAGGACCCACCCGAATATGAAGTGACGGAAGACGGAATTGCTTGCGAAGAAATACTTGATATATTTTCAGAAAGCGAATAATAGAAAAAACAGAAGGAAGTCCACAAGCAAATACGACCCTCCAATTTTGGAGAGTCGTTCAGCAAGAGACTTCTTGAAGTATTTCTGCTGTCCTTTTGGTAAGCTCTTTTCCGGTGGAATCCTCGGTAAAATATGAGTTAAGACTTGAAAAATACCCCTCTTATGCTATCATAGTTATAGGAGGGCAATTTTATGCAATTGGTTACTTTAAAATGTCCTACTTGTAATGCAAACATACAAGTTAATTCCGAATTAACACAAGGAACGTGTAATTACTGTGGGGCTACATTCTTAATTGATGATGAGGTCAAGAAAAGAGACCAACTTTCCGAAGAAGATGGATTTAACTTTGAGAAAGGCAGAATAAGGGCGCAAAAAGAAGAGGAAGAACGGCAGAGAGCTGAAAATATAAGATTAGCCCAAGAAGAATTTAAAAGACGCCAATTAGCTGAACAGGAAAGGCTCGCAAACGTCAACAAGTCTTATAAAATTGGATTTATTAAAATGCTTATTCTTTCAGCAGCCGTTGTGTGCGGTGTGGGTTTAATATATCTAATCGCTTATTTTTTAAGATAGTTTATGCTAATAAGAGACCGCTTCGGCGGTCTTTCAAATACGACCCTCCAAATTTGGAGGGTCTTTCAACTGGTGGTCTCCCACTGTTATGTTATAAGAATGAACAGAGAGGAAAACAGGGGTAAATGATTACAAATGAGGAAAAACACGAGAATTATATCCGATTGAAAGCCAAACTTAAAAAATCACTTGTGGGAGAGTTTTGGTTTGAAGCATGCATGATTGAATATGCCATCATTGAGGATCGTACAGCATCAATACTTTTGCATGCCGGAATAACTGACAAGGGATGGGAAAAGAAGTTATCTAACAAATTGAATTCTATAGAGAATCAAATTGGAAAAAAGCATCCGATTATTGGAAAGAAGGTTTCTTTGGCAACAGTAAGAGAAATACGAGAATGGAAGGAAGTCAGAAACGAGACTGTTCATAGAGCATGCATTACTAAGTATGATGAAGACGCGATTCGCGTTTTGGCAATTAGAGGAAAAGAATTGATGGATAGGATTTCTAATGATGCGAAGAAGGTGAGTAGAGCAGAAAAACCGAATAAATAAAGGATATTATGATATCGGATAATTTGAAATACGGAGGGCCTTAATACGAATGATGAAAACTTCAGAAAGAAAATCGAATTAAGCTGTACTCAGCGGGAGATGAAGGCATCGATAAGAAGATTGACAAGGTCATCTTTGATATTGAGCAAATATCGCAGAGTCTGCCGGAATACTTTAAAGTATTAGTTGATTCATATAAAACGGCCCATGTCCAAAAGGAAAAGGAACTGATCGAATACTTCCTTGATTCTGTTGGATTCCAGCTTGGTGATCATAAAAAACTCTATGCTGTCAAAAAGCCTCTGGATGAGAGGATATCAGTCCTGTCAGAATTTTATACTTATATCATATTTGATATGGTGTTCATTGAATATGAGGGCTATATCGTGCTCATAGTTTTAGGCTCCGATGAATGATTCGTTGGAAGGATGTACGCATGACCGGTATACAAGAGAAAGCACAACAAAGTTTATTATTTAATGTAGGATACACATATATTGAATTGAGAGAAAGACCCGAATTGATCGATATGGCGGCAGACTGGTTTCACAAAAAGTGGGGTGTGCCAAAGGAAGCATATCTGGAATGTATGACAGCTTATCTTGATGGGAAAACGGAAAACGGATGGTATCTGTGTATGCTCGGAGATCAGATCGTGGGAGGCCTGGGAGTAATAGACAATGATTTTCACGACAGAAAGGATCTGAGCCCCAATGTATGTGCTGTATATACAGAGGAAGCTCATCGCGGGCAGGGTATAGCCGGAAAACTTCTTGATATTGTTGTGAACGATATGAAGAATAAGGGCGTTTCACCTATTTATCTCGTAACCGATCATACCGGTTTTTATGAGCGCTACGGATGGGAGTTTTTCTGCATGGCTCAGGGTGATGATGAACCGGAGCAGACGAGATTGTATATTCATCGGTGATATTTTTAGGGAGATGCTTTGCCCCTAACTGTATCACAGTAAATACAAAAAGTCCTATGACTTTCGCAAGTGCGCTTGCAAAAGCCATAGGACTTTTACTACAATAAGTACAAAACAGATAGGACTATGGAGACTCTATGGAGGCGCTATGTATAGAGAAATAACGAAAGAATTGGAAAAATGGAAAGGCAAAGCACATCGCAAACCGCTTCTTCTTACAGGAGTCAGGCAATGCGGCAAGACGTATATAGTCAATGAGTTTGCAGGTAAATATTTATAAGCAGTTCTGCAAGAAGTATCAGCCGAAGAAAGGCATTAAGCTATCCGAAAAGAATATAGCCGAAAATGTTTGTGAATCCACAGTCTCTTACAGCATTCCGCTATACCTTGGTTGGAATGTAGATTATTTCTTGTCCGGGAAATACTGATTTTTAAGTTTGAAGCAGCTGGGGAAGGTTCCGGATGTATATGTTTCCGGAATAGGAAGATCAAAAAGAAGCTTGGAAGCGCAGGCATAAATTAGTATAATAAACTTATGTGTAAATAAGGCAGGACGACAAGGAGGAGATAAGATGATCACTTTGGAAGCTTTAAAGAGTTTCGGCGCCGATACCGAAAAGGGACTGGCAATGTGCATGGGTAATGAGGCGCTTTATCTGAGGCTTGTCGGCTCTGTTCCGACTGAGAGTAAATTCGAGACTCTTTCGGATGCCATCAAAAAAGGAAACCTGAATGAGGCCTTTGATGCGGCACATGCAATAAAGGGCGTGCTGGGCAATCTGGCACTGACGCCCCTTTATGACAAGGCTTCGGAGATCACGGAGCTGCTAAGAGACAGGACAGATACCGATTACACGAGGCTTCTTTCTGAACTGTTTGAAGAGAGGGACAGACTGGCAGAACTCTGTAAATAACCTGAAGAATGAGCCGGTTGCGTTATTATTGTTTTTATTTTTGTTATGAGGATAGTATAAAATGGGATCTTTAAGATCAAAGATATCTTTTACCGGCGGTAAAAGAGGCGGTTTGATATCCGCAGCGATTGTAGGAGTATTGGCGGTAGCGGCTATACTGATAATTGGAACCATATGGACGGGAAGAAGTGCGAGCAGGGATGCCAACAAGGCAGTCAGGAATGTTAGCCTTTTATATCTGGATGAGCTTGCCGGAAGGCGTGAGCAGGTGGTGGCACAGGCTCTTGACGATCGTGTGAGGGATCTGGACACAGCTGTCGGACTGCTGGATAAGAGTGATCTTTCTTCAATAGAGAATCTTCAGGCATATCAGTCGAGGATGAAACTTCTTTACAATCTCGAAAAGTTTGCATTCATTGATGAAAACGGGATTATTTATACCTCCCGAGGGACCAGAACCGATACGGAGCTTTATGATTTCGACTATAAAACCATTTCAGGACCGGATATTTCCGTAAGGGATATCGGAAATGCCGACAGGAGGATCGTGATCGCGGCTCCGGTGGACCGTTTTGATCTGTGCGGCAATATACTGGTTGCATGCTTTATGGAAATGGATCTGGACAGTTTCCTTAATGAGATATCCCTTAAGACAGGCAATAATGGTACCACCTTCTGTAATATTTATAAAGCCGACGGGACCTCCTTTACCGGTCTGGTGCTGGGAGGCCTTTCTGCCGAGGATAATCTGCTTAAAGCCATGAAAACCGCAGACTATGATGCCGGATACGACTATGAGACAGTATTGTCGAATTTTGAGAATAACAGGGGCGGTGTAGTTTCATTTACTTACAACGGAATACAGGAAACGCTTAGCTATACCCCTATTCACGGAACCGACTGGATGCTTACGTACCTGATACGGGAAAGCGTGATAAGTGACCAGATAGATAATATCTCCGAAGGCATAATAAAAAGGAGCCTGATCCTTTCTATCATCACGGCTCTTGTTATGCTGACAATAACGGTATATCTTGTAGTACAGACCAGAAAAACCGTGAAACTGCTTTCCGAGAGAGAAACTGCCGAGATGATGCAGCAGGAGCTGGAAGAAAGGATCGCCCTTCAGGACGAGCTGCTGGCGCAGGAGCAGATGAGTCACAGGCAGGACAATATGATCACTGCCCTGGCATCCGACTATCGCAGCGTTTATTATGTCGATCTGGACAATGATCAGGGAATGTGCTACAGAAATGATTGCAGGGTGGAGGATGATGAAATAGGCGTAGGTGACAGCTTTGAATATGTCGAGGCGATAAAAAGCTATGCTGAAAAATACGTCACAGAAGAATACCGTGATGCATTCCTCAGGTTCACCGATCCGGAGGCTATAAGAGAGGGGCTTAAAGACAAGCTGATAATCAGCCTCAGATACCTTGTAAGGAGAGGCGGAGAGGAAACCTATGAGATGCTGCGTATGGCAGGCGTAAGGAATCCCAATGAAAGGGAGGATCATATCGTTCACGCAGTAGGAGCGGGATTTACCGATATCGATGCTGAAATGAGAGAATCCCTTGCCAAAAACCAGGCACTTTCAGATGCACTCGAAACTGCCGAGGAGGCAAGCCGGGCCAAAACAGTGTTCCTTTCAAATATGAGCCACGAGATAAGGACTCCGATGAACGCCATCATCGGGCTTAATTCTCTTGCGCTCAGAAACAATGAGCTTCCCAACGAAACAAAGGAGTATCTGGGTAAGATAGGAGACAGCGCAAGGCATCTTCTCGGACTTATCAACGATATTCTTGATATGAGCCGCATTGAGTCAGGACGCATGGTACTTCGCAAGGAAGAATTCTCCTTCAGGTCGATGCTTGAACAGATAAATACTATGGTAATGTCACAGTGCAGTGAAAAAGGGCTTACCTACGATTGCGTCCTGACGGGGGGAGTTGCCGATTATTACATCGGTGATGATATGAAGCTTAAGCAGGTGCTGATTAACATATTGAGCAATGCCATTAAGTTTACCGACGCTCCGGGAAGCGTCACGCTTAAGGTTGAGCGTGTAAATGTATTTGAGGGCAGGAGCACCATCAGATTTACGATCAGTGATACCGGTATAGGAATGGACGAGTCATTCATACCCAAGATATTTGATTCATTTACACAGGAGGATGGCAGCCGTAACAATAAATACGGAAGCACCGGTCTGGGCATGGCAATCACCAAGAGTATTGTCGACCTGATGAATGGCACTATTTCTGTCGAGTCCAAAAAGGGAGAGGGAACCCGGTTCACGGTTATGATAACGCTTAACAACTGTGAGAATTCAAATATAGACAGTAATACAGTGAATCTAAAGGATCTTCGGATACTTGTGGTGGATGACGAACAGGTGGCTGCGGAGCATGCGCGCATGATTCTGGAAGAAGCGGGGCTGAAATCCGATATAGCCCTGTCGGGAGAGGAAGCTCTGGATATGCTTGATGTGGCACATACAAAGCATGAACATTACGGTCTTGTACTTCTTGACTGGAAGATGCCCGAAATGGACGGACTTGAAGTGACCAGAAGGATCAGGGAACGCTATGACAGCGAAACAACGGTAATAATACTCACTTCATTCAACTGGGATGAGATAATGGATGAAGCTCTTCACGCAGGGGTGGACAGCTTCCTCACAAAGCCTCTTTTTGCCTCTAATGTTCTTGATGAGTTTGAGAGGATCATCCGCAAAAATAATCCGGGAGACATCCGGATCAAAAAGACTGTGGATCTTAAAGGAAAAAGGATACTTCTTGCCGAGGATATGGAGATCAATGCCGAGATAATGAAGGAAATGCTGGACATAAGGCAAATAGTGACAGAGACCGCCGTTAACGGAAGGGTTGCGCTGGAAATGTTCCGTGACAGTCCCGAATCGTATTATGATGCCATCCTTATGGATGTGCGCATGCCCGAGATGGATGGTCTTGAGGCTACTGAAGCGATCAGGGCTCTAAGCAGGAATGACGCAGCGGGCATTCCCATAATAGCCCTGACTGCCAATGCCTTTGATGAGGATGTTCAGAGGTCGCTTCAGGTGGGAATGAATGCGCATCTTACCAAGCCTGTTGAGCCCGAAAGACTGTATGGCTGCCTTGAAGAGCTGATAGCCATTCGTGAAGATGGGGAAAGGAATAAGAAATGAAGGAATTACTGCAAAGCTCAGGAGCAAAAAGAAAGGTGCTTGTAGTTGAGGATGAATGGATCAACCGCGAGATACTTGCCAATATGCTTTCTGAGGAATATGATGTTATCTTTGCCGAAAACGGACAGCAGGCGATGGATACCATCCGCAGGGACGGGGATTCGATCTCATTGATACTGCTTGATCTCATGATGCCTGTTATGAGCGGTGAGGAAGTGCTTAAGGCGT
Organism: Lachnospiraceae bacterium UBA3632; assembly: GCA_002373975.1. GTDB lineage: Bacteria > Bacillota > Clostridia > Lachnospirales > Lachnospiraceae > AC2028. The sequence continues at coordinate 8,928 of DFKZ01000012.1, forward strand.
GTAAGTCCGACAGAGATCTTTCACGTATTCCGGTGATCGTTATGACACAGGAAGAAAAAGCAGAGGTATCAAGCATACGTGCCGGAGCGGACGATTTTATCAAAAAGCCCTACAACATGCCCGAGGTAGTGCTGGCAAGATGCGAGAGGATCATAGACCTGTATGAAAAAAAGAGGATCATCGATTCCACTGAAAATGATCCGATGACAGGCCTGTATACCTGCGATTTTTTCTTTGAATATATCAGGCAGCTTGAAAGATACAGTGAAGCACCCATGGATGCGATTGTGATGGATATAGAGCACTTCCGTCTGATCAATGAGATCTACGGGCGCAGTGAGGGTGACAGGATCCTTAAAAGAGTTGCCTCGATGATAAGAAGCGAACTGAATAAAAGCTATGGTATAGCCTGCAGGAGTGGCGACACATTCTATATTTACCATGCGTGCACAATGGATTATTGCTCACTTGCCGAAAGCATACTGGGGGAAATAGCTGCGGATTCTTTTAAATGTGCCAATATCAGACTTAGAATAGGGATCAACAAGAGCGTGGACAGAAACGAACCGCCGGAGCAGTGGTTCGATCATGCCAAGCTGGCATGTGACGGGCTTCGCGGAGATTATACAAAGCAGCTGGCATACTATGATATTGCAACCCACGACAGACAGCTGTATCACGAGAGACTGATACATGATATAGACAGTGCGATTAATAACAGGGATTTTACTGTTTATTACCAGCCCAAGTACGGAATAGCAGGGGAGAGACCTGTACTGAAAAGCGCAGAGGCTCTTATAAGGTGGAAGCATCCCGAGCTTGGAATGATAAACCCCGTTGATTTTATTCCACTGTTTGAGAGTAACGGACTGGTGCAGAAACTTGACCGGTTTGTCTGGGAGGAAGCCACTTCAAAGATCGCGGAATGGAAGGATAAATTTGGATTTACACTGCCGATTTCGGTCAATGTATCGAGGATAGATATTTTTGATCCGGATATAGAAGACAGGCTGATGAATCTGCTGGATAAAAACGGCCTTTCCACAAATGAGCTTTTGCTTGAGATAACGGAAAGCGCTTATTCGGACAGTGCCGACCGCCTGATAGAGGTGGTGAACAATCTGAGAAATAAGGGCTTTAGAATTGAGATGGACGATTTCGGCTCCGGCTACTCGTCACTTAACATGCTTACCACTATTCCCATAGATGTGCTTAAGATGGATATGAAATTTGTAAGCAATATGCTAAAGGACGAAAAGAGCCTTAAGCTGTGCGAGCTGGTTATGGATATATCAAGATTCCTCGGCGTCTCGGTAGTGGCTGAAGGAGTAGAAGAAAAAGCCCAGCTCGATATATTAAAGAGCATGGGCTGTGAGATCATTCAGGGATTTTATTTTTCAAAGCCGCTTCCGGCAGATCAGTTCGAAGAGCTGGTCAGGAAAGAGGGAGAGCTCTCGGAAAAGAATCTTTGAAGGGAATCAAGAAGCTCCTCGCGGGGTATCGATTTTAAAAGATAACCGTCGGGTCGATTCTCCAGCAGCTTAAGTACCCCTTCCTTATCGTTCATACCTGTCAGAAATACTACCGGTATACGCTCATTGACCGGATTTGATCTGATCCGTTGCAGTACTTTTTCACCGTTCATTCCGGGCATTTCATAATCGAGCAGTATCAGATCGGGACGCTTCCTGTCGAGATAGGCAAGCGCGCTTGCACCCGAATGAGAGCAGTCTACATTGTACGAAGCAGAAAGCCAGTTGACCATGATGTGAAGGAAGTCGGGATCGTCATCTATCACAAGGATGGTGCGTATACGCTCGTTCCCATGCAGCTTATCATGGTATGATGTGATATCCGCAGCCAATATCTCGAGATTGATGGGGCGCGGATACACGGACTTGATGCATTCTTTGTCATGTATTTCCTGTGCGGTTTCTATATCAAGATAATCCCCTGCGAGGCACAGGATCTTATTGTCGTCCCGGCACATCTCGGTAAGCATGGTACAAACGGATTTGATGTGATCATTATCACCGCTGGGATAGTAGATAAGAATATCGGAATCCGCACGATGGTTAAGTATGATCTTCGGATCATCAGGTATGATCATCACATCAAAGCTCTTATATTCGAGGGCTTTTGTTATACCCTTTCCGACAATGCCGGGCTCGTTTACGATAAACAGAACAGTATGATCCGTGCATTTGGGGACTGAATTGTTTTCTGAGATCAGCTTTTCATAGCAGGGTATCATGCTTTTGTATTCATCGATCAGAGCCGGCGTAAGAGCATGCACCAGAGCATGCTCATTATGCGATCCGGCATATTCAAGGTCGTCGGCTTTGTCTGCGATGGAATTGGCTCCTATAAGCTTTGCCGTACTTTTGAGCGAGTGGATCAATAGCAGATACATAGGCCAGTTCTCTTCATTTTCAAACTTTTCTATGTCGGTAATCTTTCCCTTTATTGATTGTGTAAATACTCTCAGAGTGTCAAGAAAAGCGGATGCGGTATCACAATGCTCGATTCCGCTTTTTAGATCCAGCTGGGGTATATTTTTAAGCCATGGTGGAAGAGATGCAAGCTCATGCTCTATATGCTTCTTTTTTTCAACAAGGGAAGGAACAACATATTTTCCGTCAGGAATATATGTCATAAGCAGAAACATGAGCTTACCCGGATCCACCGGCTTTATCAGAACATCCGCAAAACCGGCAGCCTTGTAGAGATTAATGTATTTTTTCCCTTCATCCGCTGTGTGACAGACGACGGGTGTTTCCACACCGACATGACGGAATATGTCCTTGAGACGGAAAAGAGTTTCCACGCCATCCATACCCGGCATACGGTGGTCAAGAAGGATCAGGTCGTATCTGTTCTTACGGCACATATCCAGACATTCCTGACCACTCTCGGCCAGATCGCATGAAATGCCCATTGTGGTGAGCATTGAAGAAAGAATGGCGGTATTTACCGGCATGTCATCCACTATTAGGACACGCGCTGAATTGTATGTTCTGAGTAATTCTTTCATAGTGTGTTTATTATTTATGCCCTCTTGCTACATCAGTTCTTTCCGGGAAGGTAAGGAGCCAGAGTACCTGCCATCTGGGAAACAGGCATGGTCTGGAGCCAGATGTGTCCGGGACCGGTGATAACGGTATTGAAGAGACCCTCACCGCCGAAGAACATGTTCTTGAGGCCGGGAACTGTCTGAATGTCAACACTGCATGTATCGCTCATTGCTGCGAGATATCCGTTGTCGAGAATCATCTTTTCGCCTGCCTGAAGCTCGTACTCTTTGATGTACCCGTCAAACTCAAGGAATACTGTACCCTGTCCGCTGAGCTTCTGCATGATGAATCCCTCACCGCCAAAGAAGCCCGAAGCGATCTTCTTCTGGAAGAAGACCGAAAGCTCCACGCTTGATTCGGAAGCAAGAAAAGCCTTTTTCTGTGCCACGATGGTGTTGGTGGGGCTGATCTCGAAAGCTCTGATAGAGCCGGGGAAGCTTGATGCGAATGCGATCATTCCCTCGCCGCCCTCTGCGGTATAACGGTTCTGGAATAAGCTTTCGCCCGAGAATGCACGGCCGAACATTTTGCCCACACCGCCGTTTGAGGTTGTCTCCATCTTCATGTTGGGAGACATCCAGCTCATTGCGCCGCTTTCGGTGATCATAGTTTCGCCTGCGTCGAGGTTGCAGATCACTACCGGTAACGGCTCACCTTCAATTGTGTACCTCATAGAAATACCTCCTAAATGGAATTTTTTGAAACCAAGAAATATTATATCATATTTTTTGACATTAGAAAGAATAAATAGCAATATTAGAATAGTTTATGTCAGTATTTAATAAGTATTTTTAATAAATATGTGAGAAGATATAGTACAGATCATGCAGTATGTGACCCCGGACCGGATAAGCGGGTTTATTATTGCATAAGCGGCAACTTTAGAAACATGTTTTAAAAGGGATGAAAAGAAATGAGAAAAAACGAGAGAAAGCCACTTGTAACCAACATTTACACAGCCGATCCTTCGGCTCATGTGTTTGACGGAAAGATATATATCTATCCTTCCCACGATTTTGACTGGGACTGCCCGGAAGATGACGACGGAGAGCAGTACAAGATGGAAGATTATCACATCCTCTCCATGGATTCACTTGACAGTGAATGTGTGGATAACGGGATCGCTCTTCACGAAAAGGATGTTCCCTGGGTGAGCAGACAGCTTTGGGCTCCCGATGCAGTGAAAGTAAACGGCAAGTATTATCTTGTATTCCCCGCTAAGGATAAGGACGGAATATTCCGCATCGGCGTGGCCGAGTCGGATTCACCCGTGGGCCCTTTTAAGCCTCAGGATAATTATGTTGAGGGAAGCTACAGCATCGATCCCGCAGTGCTTCTTGATGATGACGGAAGGATCTACTGCTATAACGGCGGCCTCTGGGGAGGACAGCTTGAAATGTGGCAGTCCGGAAGCTACAATCCGAACGAGCATCGCCCCGAGGGAGACGAGCCCTCACTCGGCCCCCTCTTTGCAGAGTTCAAGGAAGATATGAGCGGATTTAAGTCGGCACCGAAGATGGTGCAGATCCTTGATGAGAACGGGGAAGTGATAAAGGCGGGAGACGAGGACAGAAGATACTTCGAAGGCCCCTGGATGCACAAGTTTAACGGAAAGTATTATCTTTCATATTCAACCGGAACAACACATTACCTCTGCTATGCCGAAGGCGATAACCCCGCAGGTCCCTTCACCTACAAGGGAAGGATAATGGAGCCCGTTATCGGATGGACCACCCATCACTCCATCGTAGAGATAGAAGGCGAGTGGTATCTGTTCTATCATGATGCGGAGTTCTCGGGCGGTATCTCACATAAAAGATGCGTTAAGTACACCAAGCTTAACATCCGCGAGGACGGAACCATCGATACGATTTATCCTTATGATCACAACTGAGCAGGCAAATAAAAAAGAGGCCCGAGACAATCTCCGGGGCCTCTTATAATGCTTTACTGCTCGCAGATAAGAGCCACTACACTTCTTGCCTTGCAGACAAAGGTTTCTCCGATGGTAGTGCCGTCCTTCATCGGCTTGTTGCTGCTGTCAAGGCAAACTTTCCATATATGCCCCTCCGGAAGGTGGGGCATTTCTATTGTCAGATCTTCCCAGTAAGAGTTAACAGCCACATAGATCACGTCATCGGTGCCGTCAGCAGTCTTTCCGGCAAACATTACTCCGAGATATCTGTCGTAATTCTGGAACTGATCCTGCCAGGGGTGTACGCCGTGGAAGGATGCACCGGGGAAGCCGTAGCCGCACTGGCCAAGGTGCTCTCTGAGTACCGGATGGGCCTTGCGGAGAGCGATGGCCTTTTTGGCAAAGTTGAATACATCTTTATTCTTTTTAAGGCGGGTCCAGTCGAGCCAGGATATCTCATTATCCTGACAGTAGGGATTGTTGTTTCCGAACTGCGTGTTTCCGAATTCATCCCCCGCCAGGAACATGGGAGTTCCGCGGCTTAGCATCAGCACAGCAAAGGCATTTTTCATCATCTGTTTTCTGAGTGCGATGACTGCGGGATCGTCGGTTTCACCCTCAACGCCGCAGTTCCAGCTGTTGTTGTCGTTGGAGCCGTCGGTGTTGTTCCATCCGTTTGCCTCGTTGTGCTTTTCGTTGTATGCCCAGAGGTCGTAAAGCGTGAAGCCGTCGTGACATGTTATGAAGTTGATGGATGAGTTCCAGGGATTACCCTTGTAAATATCGGGAGATCCGATGATGCGCTGCGCTGCGCCGAATATTGAGCCCTCATCCCCCTTTAAGAATCTGCGCATATCATCACGGTATTTTCCGTTCCATTCAGCCCATCTGTCGTTCCAGGTGGCAAAGGTACCGACCTGATAAAGCCCGCCTGCATCCCATGCTTCCGCTATCAGCTTTACATTCCCCAGAATGGGGTCGTAAGCAAGGGACTGCATAAGAGGGGGATTGGCCATGGGCGAACCGTCATCGGCCCTGCCCATGATGGAGGCAAGATCGAATCTGAATCCGTCAACACGGTAAGTGATGACCCAGTAGCGCAGGCACTCGAGAATAAGCTGCTGCACAACGGGATTGCTGCAGTTCATGGTGTTTCCGCAGCCGCTGAAATTGTAATAAAAGCCCTCGGGAGTGAGCATGTAATATAGCTGATTGTCAAAGCCCTTGAATGATATCACCGGGCCGTGCTCATTACCTTCCGAAGTGTGGTTAAACACAACATCAAGAATAACTTCGATACCGTTATTGTTTAGCTCACTGACAAGCTGCTTAAGCTCGTTACCCTCGCGGTTATACTCCACATGAGCGGCGTAGCTTGTGTTGGGTGCAAAGAAGCTTGTGGTGGAGTAGCCCCAGTAATTACACAGCTGACGGCCATTATATTCACGCTTATCCAGAGTTTCGTCAAATTCAAAGACGGGCATCAGCTCCACCGCATTGATGCCAAGTTCCTTAAGATATGGGAGCTTTTCCAGGATACCGTCAAATGTGCCGGGGAATTCAACGCCGGAGGATTTATCCTTGGTAAAGCCGCGCACATGCATTTCGTAGATGATAAGGTCCGACATGGGGAGGCAGGGATCCGCAAAGTCCTTCCAGTCAAAGTCGTCCTTTACCACTCTGGCACGGTACAGATCTCCCACAGGGCCCTTTTCACCCCACACGCTCTGGCCCACGACGGCCTTGGCATAGGGATCGAGCAGGGGCTTTGTCTTGTCGAAGATAAGGCCTTTTGAAGGATCGTAGGGTCCGTCAACATGATAGGCATACTCAAAGTCGTAAATATTCAGTCCGAACACGATCATCGAAAACACATTTCCGATCCTGTAATGAGGCGGAAAAGGAATGACAGCAAAGGGTTTATCCTCCGATTCGCCGCGGGGATAGAGCAGCAGCTCCACAGCGGTTCCGCCTGTGGTATGAACCGTGAAATTAACACCGCCCGGGATAGCGGTCGCACCGTTGATATCATAAAAGCCCGGTCTGATATCATAGCCGTCCACCTGATCAAAGGGAACCAGATGGTACTTCTGATATGTGGCAGGCATATTGTTGGAAGGATGATCCGGATAGGTTTTACGCACGGAACGGTGAGTATAGCCTTTCCTGGGTGTCGGCTTGGGAATCGGACGTTTTTTATTGGTTGAATCTTCTGCCATAGTGCAATTCTCCTTATGTTCGGACTGTCAGACTATTAACAATACAATCATATCACTTTTCTGACAATTTTTCCCGACAAAGCATTAAAGTATCTCAAAAAATGCTCGAAAATGGCTCTATGGGCTTTAAAAACTGGAAATAATCCCACGATTGTGATACGATATATTGTTGACAGATAAAGGAGAGTATCCGATTATTCAGGTAATAAGAACTATGACGTTGAATACCGTCTAAAGGTCATCCACAGCGTAAACGGTTGAGAATAATAAGGAGTAGCCCAGCATGACGAGACAGCGACCGATCTTCATCACCGGACATAAAAACCCCGATACCGATTCAGTATGTGCAGCCATTTCCTATGCCCATTTAAAGAGCAGGATCGAGGGAGATCACTTTATTGCATGCCGTATCGGAAGACTGAACGAAGAGACTCAGTTTGTCCTATCTTATTTCGATGTGGATGAACCTCCCCTTATCAAAGATGTGCGGGCACGCCTGAGAGACATTGAGATAAGGCAGGTGGATGCCGCCAAAACGGGCGATTCGATAAAGAGTGTCGGAACCAGGATGCATGATTCCAACGTGACTACTCTGTGCGTAACAGATGATAAAGATCTACTGGGGATCATCACCATGAGTGATATCGTGGCCACCTACATGCAGATAAGAGATCCGCAGTTCCTTTCCAAATCGGAAGCTTACATGGGAAGCGTGGTGGAAGCTCTTGACGGAGAGCTGATACTGGGCGATGCATCCGAGAGGATAACCAGCGGAAAGATAGTGATATCCACATCGGCACAGGATCCCGATCTTAATCTTGAATCCGGGGATATAGTGCTTATATGTGAATGTGATGAACTGCCGGAGCATATAACGGAAAGCGGTGTAAGCTGCATAATCGTGTGTGGCTGCGAAAAGGCACCCGAAGCGGTGATAAAGCAGGCAAGAGAGAAAGGCTTTAAGCTGATCATCACACCTCATGAAATGTTTATCGCTGCCAACCTTATAAGCCAGAGCATTCCCGTAGGCCATGTGATGGACAGAGACATACCCACAGCTTTTCATCTGGATGATTTTGTGGTAGATGTAAGAGAAGCCATTAGGACAGAGAGATATAAATACTTCCCTGTGCTGGATAGGTTCGACAGATACATCGGAATGATAAGCCACAGAAACCTGCTGGGCGCCGCCAAAAAACAGCTCATACTGGTGGATCACAACGAGAGAAGCCAGGCGATCAACGGCCTCGAAGAGGCTGAAATACTTGAAATAATCGATCATCACCGGCTTGGATCCATAGAGACCTCGGGCCCGATCTTTTGCAGAAATCAGCCTCTGGGTTCCACATGCACGATAATCTATCGCATGTACCTTGAAAATGGCATCGAGATAGACAAAACCACCGCAGGGCTAATGGTGGCGGCGATCCTGTCCGATACACTGATACTCACATCACCCACCACCACCGAGGTGGACAGGGAGGCGGTGCTTGCGCTTTCAAAGATCGCAGGTATCGATTATGAAAATTTCGGAAAAGAGATGTTCCGTGCAGGAGCAAAGCTGAATGACAAATCGGCTGATGAGATAATACACCTTGATTATAAGGTGTTTACAGTAGATGAGCAGACAATAGGCATCGGTCAGGTAAACTCCATGAGCGATGACGAGCTGGATGCAATAAAAGAGGAGGTTCTTCCCGAACTTGATGTTACCAGAAACAAGGAAAACCTGGATATGCTTTTCCTTATGCTCACCAACATAACGGAAAGATCCTCCGATGTGATATTTGCGGGACCGAAAGCACTTCAGACCCTGAAAAATGCCTTCGGTCAGGACGCAAAGGATAATGTTGTAACGCTTCCCGGCGTGGTATCACGCAAGAAGCAGTTTCTGCTTACGCTGGTTGAGACGCTGCAGACTTAAAAAGATACAGATGGGCCCTGCGGGGGGATCAGCAATACTAAGATGTTTGCAGAGACCCATCGTATCAAGCTTAGAGTAGATTCTGCACGGCAAGTACCAGAAACATATAGTTCGATGATCCGCCGCCCAGCACGTATTCCGTTTGCTGCCACAGGAAAGGAAATTCCAGCAGCTCGGGAAAATCGGGACGTATAAGGGCGGTTCCCGATATTACACCGCCGGGAACGTATGACCAGTCGGCCCGGTTTATACCGTAAGCGGTAGTGGCAGACCTGGTGCCCACACCGGATGCAAAGGAAGCGGTATTGCTTCCCGGATGGCATCCGAGAATAAAGTTAAGAGCGCTTTCAAGAGGTTCCCTGCCAAATTTGTCAGGGAATCTTTTATGCAGATAATAATATTGTCTGGCCATGCCCTGGATGCCCCAGCCTGCGCCCCAGATATAAGGGTGATAGGGGATCCCGTAAGGGTTTTCCTTGCATTCTTCGCGGAACCTTTCGGCTGCGGCGGGAAGGGCGGCATTTACAGCATCCGTAAAGTCTTTATCATCTATAAGATCTATGATCCTGGCAACTATCCAGCCAACCTCATAAAAATGCTCGGAAACATAAGCGGTTTCGCTTAAAATATAATCCCTGTATTCGGACTGCCTGGTGGTGATATACAGCTCGGCCGCTGCATGAAAATGAGCCATGCGCAGCCATTTATTATCACCCTGATCGGTATAATTCTTTGCACATTCATCATATACTTCTTTGGCTGTTTTAATGCAGTCCTCCGAAAGAGAATCGTTATAACCTTTCATGGCCCTTGCGGAGCCTGCAAGCTGGGCCACGGTGAAGTACTCTCTGAAAGGGTTTTCCTCGGTAAATACCCATCTGTCGTCGTCGCTTGCAATGCCATCCGTCATATTTGCGGGATCCCCCAGCAGCACATACTGCCTTAACCTACTGCAGATGATACCTCTGTAGAGCCTTCCGAGTGCATGGTATCCGCCGAGCACGCTTAGAAGGCCATGCTCAATCTGCTGGAGAATATCATTCTTTCCGTCGGGCTGATGTATCTCGACAATCTGCTTATCCTGATCGATGGTGGTGGCATCATAATCTACGTTAAATTCCTCAAAGGCAAGGGAAAGGATATATGATTCACCCGCCTGGGATTCGATACGAAGGTCAAAATCACCCGCATCATGCCAGCCGCCCTTATTAAGCCCGGGAACCGCATCACCGGGTTTGTAGTTCGTGAGAGTGGAAGACCCCTGAGCATATCCGTCAAAGTGATTAAAGCCTGTCTTTGCCATTCTGGCATCATCCCTGTGGCAGAGCCCGTGCCATACGCGGTATTTCTCATTCACGCGCATGTGGCACATCTGAACGGGCAGGAAATATTCAAGCACAGGCTGCCATACGCCGCGGTCGTAAATATCTTCCGCAATGCGGAACAGATCCGAACGGGAATCGCCGTATGTTACGTAGTACAGACCTTCTTCTTTCACATCCGTAAACTCTGCCTTGAGATAAAAATATCTGAGGAAGTTTCCCCATTTGGAGGGCGTGAGAGTACGCACAGCTTCCTCACCGTCCGGGGTGAGTCTGTAAAGAGTGCACGTATATAATGCAGATCCGCTCTCACGCGCATCGAGCTCGATCACGGCATATTTATTCTGTCCGGGATGGAAGCCTACCTGCGATACCTGCACTACGGGCTTGTAACGCCACTCGGGAACCGAATGGGGGCTGATCTTCCAGGTTAATACCTGCCCGGTCTTGCCGGTGGGGATCTCACTGCTTATAACAAACCAGCCGTTGTTGTGATTAAGCCTGCCATCATAGAGCTTGAGGTCGGTATCGGAGTTAAGGCATTCTATTTTAAGCCTTTTATACGGATCATCGGGGCAGAGAGTAAAGGTGCGCCCGGAAGCGTATTCAAGGGCAATCATATCATCAGCGATGATGGGGTTATATTCATGGGGTACGTTACGGTCGGAATAATAAGCATCCCCCTTTTCAGGAATGCCTGCAAGGCGCTCCCTTACTGCGGGATATTTCCCTTCATTAAGGGGCTTTGCATTGTGCCCGGAGTGAAGGAAATTGGAGTGCTGAATCTTAACCGGTCCGTTAGCCTGGCGCGGGAATATGCCCTGCTTATCATCCATTATCCAGGGCTTTCCAAAAAGCTCACCGGGGAAGAGCTCCATATTAAAGCATGCCTTGCCGTCAAACTCCACGGGGATGGGATCTTTCAGATCAACCGTAACGAACACGGAAGAATCCTCGCCTCTGACAGATACCTCGTATTTGAGGTCAAGGTCGGGATATATCATGGGATTCATGCCGGTAAGATTACCCTCATCATTGGGATATTCGAGGGAAACCTTTATAGTGTTTGACGCTTCATCCACCTGCCTGTCTGTCTGCTTGGGAACGGGCTGCCACTGGCCCGGAGTCTGCTCAAAACGCAGGTCGCCGTTGGTGGCGATCCTTTTATCATGCATGATGATACTTACGCCGGACTGGTGCCCTGCGGGATAAATATCATCAAATACCATCACATTAATGCCGTCTTTTCTGAAATAACCTTTTGCGGTATCAAGTCTCATAAATTATTCTCCGTGAATAAGTAATGTGTGCTTCCGTATCGTATACTTCAGTATTTCTTATTTTGACTATAATATCATAATTCCGCCACCGCAAACATTCTAATCATTTTTTGATATGAATGTGTTCAAATTTATAAGCAGTGTATCCGGAGCTGTTACAAGGCTATAGCCGGGAATATGTATTTATTGATAAACTACTTCTATAGTGGTATAATAGCATTCTTATTTTTCATATGTCAGAGCCTTTTTATCAAATACCATTTCGCTTCAACAATTATCTCAGGCCATGAAACTTGGAAATCTTGGGATGCAGATATTTATACAGAGTGAAAAAGCTTTTGAACGGATACGCTTTGTGGAAGCTGATGAGGTACCGGGAGATGAATACTATTCAAAAAGAATGAAGAGAGATTACAAAGCCAGAGAAGATTATTATAGATTACTTGAAGAAAGTGTTTCAGAAGGTATATTTGCCAGAGATATTGTCGGAAAGGAAATGACTGCAGATGAGCTACGCATATAATGAAATGTATTTATCTGATGCCATGATGAATCTTGGGGAAATGACAGAATACGCACATGACGCATGCGGTGTTGATCCGGATAGAGCACTTAGGTATTTTATAATAAGCGGTTACGCTGAAAGATTTGAAGTGGGTGATCCGGCAGTTGTTTCAGGAACATCAGGAACAGAATTGTATATATATTCGGCAGAAAAATGTTGTGCCGGTCTGAGTGTTTGGCCCAACCCAATAGTCAAATACGAGACAGAAGAATACTATTGGTTGGGATACATACTGGCTTTATTTCAATGGAAAACCGGTTATTCTTTTGGATCTATTCTTTCAAAAGTTAAGGCGAAAGATATTCTCAGATTATATCCCTCATTACACACTGTGGCAGAAGATAACGCTGTGGATGTAATCCTCAGAATCTACAGGGAAACTTCACAACTAAGCAGGATACAAGAGTACAGAAAACGCCTCGGAATGACTCAGGCTCAATTAGCTAAAGCCTCAGGAGTAAATATCAGAACTTTACAACAATATGAGGCAGGAACAAAAAGCGTTAAAAAGGCGGCAGCCGAAACAGTTTTTTCTTTAGCGGCTGCATTGGAATGTCAACCTGAAGAATTGGTTGTTTGACATTATACAATCAATTGGGTTGACCCGTGTAACGTTACGGGTTATAATATGATTAAATCATTCGCACACAAAGGATTAAAAGAATTTATGGATAGAAAACCAACTCACCCGGGTGCAGTATTCTTAGAGGATATAATGAAACCGTTGAATCTGACGGTAACAGAAGCAGCGCACATGCTCGGTGTGAGTAGGAAGGCTTTGTCAGAATTTGTGAATGAAAAGGCTTCGTTAAGTCCTGAAATGGCATTGAGGATCAGCAAGGCGACTAATACATCTGTAGAGAGCTGGATGAATATGCAACAGAAGCTAACACTATGGTATGCATATCAACATGAACCGACAAATGTCATTCCGTTTCCACTTGATGCCGTCAAAAAGCGCATGTGAATAAAGATATAAAAAACTTGTAAAAAGGCACCCAAGTATGTATAATATTTTAGTGGTTAGCATAGACTAACGAACAATGAAAAAAGATTGTATATCCCAAAGGTTATACAATTAGTATTGTGACTTATCAGAGAGTCGATCATAAAGAAACGAAAACATGGATGATTAAGCGTAGATACTTATTGAGTATCTGCGCTTTTTTAGGTAAAATATAATATTGGGTAACAGTATTCGGTACAAAAGGAGAGAAGGCTAAATCATGACGGTTAAAGATGCACTGTTTTCATATCAGGATCTAAAATACAGGGACTTTCAGAGCCCGCTTGTTCCCAACATTGATAAAGAAACGATTATAGGTGTGAGAACACCTCAGATGAGGCAGGTTGCCAAGGAATTCTACAATACACCGGAAGGCAATAAATTCTTATCCAAACTTCCGCACAAGTATTACGAGGAAAACCTGGTTCACTTCTTTATGATCGCCATGATAAAGGACTTTGACGAATGCGTAAAAGAAGTAGAGAGATTCCTTCCGTACGTTGACTGCTGGCCTGTATGCGACCAGTCGAGCCCTAAGGTGTTTAAGAAAAAACATAAAGAGCTGCTTCCGCTCATTAGAAAGTGGATAGCTTCCGACCATGTGTATACAGCGCGGTTCGGCATCAGGATGCTTATGAATGAATTCCTGGGGGATGACTTCAAGGAAGAATACCTTGAATGGGTCGCATCTGTAAAGGGAGAGGACTATTACATCAAAATGATGGTGGCATGGTACTTCGCAACCGCGCTTGCCAAGAGATATGACGAGACGGTTCCATATATCGAGCAGCATAAGCTTGAGGACTGGACCCATAAAAAGGCGATACAGAAAGCAATCGAAAGCTACAGAGTATCGGATGAACATAAGGCTTATCTTAAGACGCTGAAGTAAAGATATCCATAAAGGAGGAAAGTATCAAATGATTTTGTTAGCTGCTGCTGAAAGTGCTTCATCCAGGTCGGGTTTATTACTTACGTTACTTATTATTCTGGGAATTTCAGTTTCTATTGCAGTTCCGGTTGTATTTGGAATTATCACAATGAACATTGCTGTGAAAAAAGGGTATACCGGCAAGTGGTTTCTCTTTGGATTCTTCTGCACATTAGTCGGACTTATTGTTGCGTGTGTCATTCATCCCAATGGAGAAAAACCGGTTAAAGCCTCGATGAATAGCGCAGATGCTATCAAGCAGTATAAAGAATTGCTTGATCAGGGTGCTATTACCGAAGAAGAGTATAACAAAAAGAAAGCAGAGCTTCTAGATTAAAGCGATACAGAGTATCGGATGAACATAAAGCGTATTTAAAGACGCTGAAGTAGAGGAATTTTGATGTCCGTAGTATTGGACAGTATGCGAGTATAATAGATGATATAAGCTGAGTTACAAGACATGTACTCGATGGTTTTGTTCTGGATATAATATATAACATGGCATGAGCTTAGTGGACGTTAAAGCGACAGCGAGAATTGTGTACTTATGCAAGATAGATACGCCGGTGATGTCGGAGATTACGGAAAAATTGCATTACTTAAGTGCCTGCAGGAGCACGGATTCAGAATAGGAATAAACTGGTATCGTGTTCCTGAACTTGATATTGAAAAGAACGATGATGGATCTTTTAAAGAAAACGACGGTAAACATCTTATTCCTAGGGAATTAGCGGACTGTGATCCACCTCTTGCCGAAAAGCTATATGGTATTGCTACCGGTAATCGTTCAATAGCTTCTCTTCAAAGAGCAGGTTTAATTTCAAAAGCTAATTTTTTTAACGAATCTGTTCCCGTAAATAATCGGGATAAATGGCATGAAAAAGCCTTGAAGAAGCTAAAAGACGCTGATTTGATCTTTATGTGTCAAACGGCGACTTGAGAGCGG
>DFKZ01000017.1 GCA_002373975.1 Lachnospiraceae bacterium UBA3632
TAATGGTGTGGATGATAAAGGAAAAGCTGCCGGCCTACTGCAACGCAGACATGTTTGACATACAGGTGCTGACGCCCATGAGAAAGGGAGCACTGGGCTGCATTGAGCTGAACCGATACCTGCAGGCCTGCCTAAACCCTCCCGCTCCGGATAAAAATGAACACATGACCGGAGATTACCTTTTCCGCGAGGGGGATAAGGTAATGCAGATAAAGAATAATTACAAGCTGGAGTGGGAGATATACGGCAAATACGGCATTGTGGCCGACGCTGGGCTTGGCGTGTTCAACGGGGACACCGGCAGGATCAAGGAGATAGACGAAGCGGCATCGGAGCTTATCGTTGAATTTGATGATAAGAAAACTGTACGCTATCCCTTTAATTCTCTCGATGAGCTTGAGCCGGCGTACGCTGTAACCATTCACAAGGCGCAGGGATCGGAGTACCCGGCTGTGATACTGCCTCTGCTTGATTTTTCGCCCCTTATGAGGTACAGAAACTTGCTTTATACAGGCATAACCAGAGGAAAGTCCTGTGTGGTCATTCTCGGAAGCAGCGCCATAGTAAGGCAGATGATAGATAACGGAGGCGAAAACAGAAGGTACTCAACTCTTGCAACAAGGATAAGAGAGATAAGCTGAGGTGCCCATGACAATTTCCAAAATCTTTAACTTCATACTAGACCTCATATATCCCCGGCGCTGCCCCTACTGCGACGGCATCCTGCCCCCGGGAGGAGAGCTGATCCACACGCGGTGCCTGGAAAAGATGAAGCTGCTGACCCCGCCTTACTGCATGAAATGCGGAACGGCCATCGTGGGGAGCGAGGGAAAGCTCTGCGCGGGATGCAGGGAGAAAAGGCACGGCTTTATCAGAGGCCGCAGCCTCTATGAGTACAGATCTGCGGCAGAGTCGATCTACCGCTTCAAATACGGGAACAGACAGGAGTATGCCAGGGCCTATGCGGAGCAGATAAATGAGTATCTGGGGGGATTCTTAAGAAATCTTAATGCGGACGCTATCGTCCCCATTCCCCTTCACAAAAAGAGATATGCAAAGCGCGGGTACAATCAGGCACAGCTCCTTAGCCGTGAGATTTCAAGGCTTTCGGGCATTCCAGAAATCAAAGATCTGCTCATCAGAGCAAGAAACACCGCGCCCATGAAGATTTTATCTGCCGGGGAGAGGCAAAAAAATCTGAAAAATGCTTTTATTGTGCGCGAAAATAGTGTAAAATTGAAGACGATAATACTTGTCGATGATATATACACAACAGGAGCCACCATGGACGAAGCGGCAAGAGCCCTTCACGAGGCAGGGATCCCTGAGGTGTATTTTGTGGCGCTTGCAGGTGGAGCATCACTCTGAGACAAAAGGGATCAATATCCCGAGAATCCTATAACGGAGGTACTGTTATGAATGTAAGAAATTGCCGTAAATGCGGAAAGATGTTCAACTATATTACAGGTATTCCCATCTGCCCTTCATGTAAGGACGCAATGGAAGCAAAGTTCCAGGAAGTTAAGGAATATATCAGAGAGCACAAGGGTGCCGGCATTCAGGAAGTATCCGAGGCATGTGATGTTGAGCCCCAGCAGATCACACAGTGGCTCAGGGAGGACAGGCTTGAGGTTACCGAGAGCTCGGCGCTTATGCTTAACTGCGAGAGCTGCGGCGCACCCATCAGATCCGGCAGGTTCTGTGATAAATGCCGCAACAGCGTTGCAAATTCCTTCGGTCAGATGACCAAGGATTACAATGCGGCCAAGAAAGCAGCAGCCGATGCGGCAGCAGCCAAAAACGACGAAGGGCCGAGAATGAGATTCCTGTGATCGGGATCGCTCGAAATGAAGCCTTTTAAAGGATCTTAATTATGCTTAACCAGGAAAAAGTGATTGTTATGACGCGCATGGCTTCTTACGAGGAGGGGAAGGGTAAGGAGCACCTGCGCATATGCAGCTATTTCAGAAGCGATTATATAGGCGCTGCCATTTTGAAAGCGGCGGCCGCTGTAACGATAACGTTTGTGTTTGTGATAGCGCTGTACATCTATTATAATTTTGAGGATTTCATGGAAAATATCTACCAGATGGACATGATGGGTCTGGCCAAGAAATTCGGTAAATATTACCTGATATCTCTGATCATATACGTGGCGATATCATATATAGTTGCGTTCATCAAATATATAGTCGCAAGGACCAATGTCCGCAAATATAAAGACAACCTTAAAATGACCAGAAAGCTGCAAAAAGAGAAATGAAAAAAGTATTCGAAATACGGGAGAAGATTATAGAGCTCTACTACAAATATGATGCATTCATTCTTCCCGTGCTAAAACTTATAGTCGCATTCATAGTGCTCCATACGCTCAATTCCAAGATGGGGTATTTCACAAAGATAGACAACGTGGCGGTAGAGCTTATCGCATCACTGCTCTGCTCATTTTTGCCCAGCGGAATGATCCTTGTCTTTGCGGGGCTTTTTTCGCTACTGCATATGTACGGGCTTTCACTCATCGTGGCCGGCCTCGGCGCGGTGCTTTATATCGTGTTGTATCTTTTGTTCCTGCGGTTTTCGCCCAAGTCGTCATTGGTGGTGGCTGCGCTTCCCGTGCTCATGCTCTGGAAGATCCCCTACATGCTCCCCATAATCCTGGGGCTTGCGGCATCACCCGGAACTGTAGTGGCAGCGGGATGCGGAGTGGTAGCTTACTACTTCCTTCACATCATCAATTCCAACTCTGCCACCATAGCCACCATGGAGCTGTCGGATATTCAGGATCAGTTCAAGCTGCTGGTCGATTCACTCATTGCGAATAAGGGAATGATCATCGTGGTCGTGGCGTTTGCGGTCACCATCATCGTGGTTTATCTTATCCGCAGGCTTCCCATCAAGCGCAACTGGGAGATCGCCATCGGAGCGGGCGCCGTGATACAGATACTCATCCTGCTCATTGGAGATGTGAAGCTCGATACCGGAATATCACCCCTTAACGTGATCCTCGGATCGCTGCTGGGAGTGGCTATAGCCTTTGCACTCAAGTTCTTTAAGTTCTGTGTGGACTTTAACAGGACGGAGAGAGTGCAGTTCGAAGACGACGATTATTACTATTACGTAAAGGCTGTTCCCAAGATAAATGTGGGCGGTGAAGAGATCGGAAGAGTGCGCCGCATAAACCGCAGAGAGCGCAAGCCTTTCATCGACAGCTGGGGACAGGAAGTATATGATGACGGCATAGACGAAAATTACGACTATGGCGAAGATGAGTATTACGAGGAAGGATCCGAAGAATACGATTCTGAAGAGTATTACGAAGAAAATTACGATGGGGATCCCGGGCAGTAAGCTGCAATGGAGCCTCACCGGGACATCACGGAGTGACGGTTTTTAATGGAGTTTTTTACAAGGGCCATAAATTACCTTAAGAGCATAGGTATATATATGACTACGATACAATGGCGCGATGCATTGGAGATACTGATCATTGCGTTTTTGTTGTATTATATTTTGGCCTGGATGAAGAGGACTCATGCATGGTCGCTTTTAAAGGGCATCATAATGATCGCCATCTTCCTGCTCACGGCATCGATCCTTAAGCTGGATACGATACTGTGGATAGCGCAGAACGTGGTTAACTACGCGATCATTGCCCTTTTGCTTGTACTGCAGCCCGAGCTCAGAATGGGACTTGACAACCTCGGTAAAAAGAACCTTATCGGGAGCA
>DFKZ01000023.1 GCA_002373975.1 Lachnospiraceae bacterium UBA3632
AGTTAAATCATAAAACTATTAGTAAGTTAACTTGTAAAACAATTAACTCTGTTTAGTTACAGTAACTTCCGAGAACATATCATAGTACCCGACTGTATCCTTGTCGGAAACAACAGTCACATCCAGGCAGTCGTACAATCTGTGATAAACCTCGAAATCCGCACCGGAAAAACCTGTCACTCCGAATGAGAGTAGATAATTTCCGCCCTGCAGACTCATCACCTGCGTAAAGGTGATATCCATCACATCACCTGCTTCGCCGCATCCCGTGTACGCCTTCTCGTACATCGAATTCGTGCCCGTGATCTCCGTTCCCTTAGCATCCTTGAAGGAATATGCAAAGATGGGTCCCGGAATGTGGTCCTCGAACTTCACCCGCAGATGGATCGTAAACTTTGTCCCTTTTATGATAGTGGAATTCTTCCTTCCACCCTCATCCGTGATATATGCATCCTCGATAACAGCCTGCCTTGTGCCGTACTCAAGAGTGTCATCTCCTACTCTGAAAGTCCTTTCCGAAGCCTCGCTCGCTGTATCACTCTCACTGTCATACTGTCCCACAAGCACGCGCTTGTAAAGATCTATCATCTCCTTGGGAGAGCCGGTTCCCAGCATCTTTCCCTTGTTTAAAAGATACACCCTGTCGCAGTATTTTGCGATGCTTGAAAGATCGTGGCTGACAAATACTATAGTCTTTCCTTTACGCTTGAATTCTTCAAACTTGGCGTAACACTTTGCCTGGAAGAAAACATCTCCGACCGAGAGGGCTTCGTCTACTATAAGTATCTCAGGATCGATGTTTATCGCCACCGCAAAAGCAAGACGTACAAACATTCCGCTGGAATATGTCTTGACCGGCTGATACACATAATCTCCGATATCGGCAAATTCAAGGATCTCGGGCAGTTTGGCTTTTATCTCCTCATCCGTAAAGCCCATCATCGTACCGTTAAGGTACACATTTTCAATTCCCGTATACTGCTGGTTGAATCCTGCTCCCAGCTCGAGAAGTGCGGATATCCTTCCGTTTATCTCAACATCTCCGGAATTTTCCGACAACACACCGGTTATGATCTTGAGGATGGTGGATTTACCCGATCCGTTGGTTCCGATGATGCCTACGGTTTCGCCCTTTTTGATCTCCATGGAGACCCCGTCAAGAGCACGGTTAAGCTTGGGCTTCCTCTTTCCGCGAAGCAGCCCGAAGGCATCAAAAAGCCTGTCCTTAGGCTTGTTGTAGAGCTTATATACTTTTGTAACATCCTTTAAAAGGATGGCATAATCGTTTTTATCCATCTGCATCACGCTTTCGATCGCATTTCAAAGAACAAAATGCGATTGCTTATAATACATCCGAAAAATGTACTCTCAGTTTCTTGAATACCGCAGTGCCAGCCAGCATAAGGAGTGCGGCCACGGCCCAGAAATACAGCGTGTACCAGCCGTGCTGGAAGAACCAAGTCCTGCCGTAGATCGACTCGCGATATCCGTTAACAATATATACGAGCGGATTGATCATCAGCACCTTTTTTACGGTTTCGTTACCGAGCGAAGAAAGATCCCACATAATAGGGGTCCCCCACATAAGTATCTGGAGCCCTATTGTCACTATCTCTTTCAGATCCCTGAAGAAAACGCAGATCGCGCCTGTTGCATAGCTGATGGCAAGCACCAGCACAAAAATGCAAAGGCTGTAATAGATGACCTGTATCGTATAAAAACTTGGGTAATGCCCGTAGACACATCCCATGATGATAACGACAAAAATGAAAAACAGATGCGTAAATGTGGCTGCCACAGCCCTGATCATCGGGATGATACTGATATTGAAAACCACTTTTTTTACAAGGTAATCATACTCGATAAGACCATTTGTGCCGGTCATGACTCCCTCATTGAAAAAGAACCACGGCACAAGACCCGATGTGAGAAATAATACAAAAGGAATGTCCGAACCGCTGGATCTCTGGCTCGGGAAAATAAGTCCGAAAACAACAAAATAAAGCGCTACCGTTACGAGCGGCTGCACCATCCCCCAGACCACTCCGAGGTATGAACCTGCATAGCGCTTTTTAAAATCATTCTTTGCGAGCTTCCAGATGAGCTTTCTTCCCCGGAAGCCCTCTGCAAGTATACTTCGATTTTGCCTGCGGGAACTGCTCATCTTGTAAGATCCTTTATTCCGCCCCACTTGGTGTCACGCTCCGAAAGAGTAAGCTCCAGACCGTCCACAAACGGCCACTCGACACCGATATCGGGATCGTTATACATAAGTCCTCCCTCATCGCCGGGAGTGTAAAAATCTGTGCATTTATAACAAAACTCTGCATAGTCGCTCATTACATAAAAGCCGTGAGCGAAGCCTTCGGGAATGTAAAACTGCTTGTGATTTTCTGCGGAAAGAACCTCTCCGTGCCATTTTCCGTAGGTGGCGCTTCCCTTTCTTAAGTCTACGGCCACGTCAAACACTTCACCTTTTATGACCCTTACAAGCTTGGCCTGCGGGTGATTTATCTGGAAATGAAGGCCTCTGAGCACCCCGCCCTTCGACGCGGACTGGTTGTCTTGAACAAACACTCTGTCTATTCCGGCTTCCTTCATATCCCTGGCGTTATACGTCTCTGTAAAATAGCCTCTGGCATCACCGTGAACCTCGGGGATCACCACTTTAAGCCCTTCGATCTCACAATCTTCGACGTAAATTTTTCCCATTTAAGTAACCTCTTTCTCTAACCCGTCTTACTTCTGCAAAAACATTATAACCAATCTGCAAAGCGTATCTTAGTTCTGATTATCAGTAATAATATATATCCAGATCGACGTTTCCGTTTATTCCGTCGATCTGACCCTTTGATGAATGCTGCCACATGGTGTAATAACCAGTGTACTGCGGAACGCTCACATACTCAGCATCCCACACTTC
>DFKZ01000053.1:0-28191 GCA_002373975.1 Lachnospiraceae bacterium UBA3632
TGACGCATTGTCGGGAAGAGGAGGCAATCCCTGATACTTGCGCTGTCCGTAAGCAGCATGCAGAGGCGGTCCAACCCATATCCGATACCACCTGTGGGGGGCATACCTATCTCAAGTGCGTTGAGGAAGTCCTCGTCGGTGTGCTCGGCTTCTTCGTCGCCTGCTGCCGCATTGGCATCCTGAGCTGCGAATCTTTCTCTCTGATCGATGGGATCGTTGAGCTCAGAATAAGCATTGCACATCTCCCATCCATTGATGAAAAGCTCGAAGCGCTCAACCTTGGAAGGATCGGAGGGCTTCTTCTTGGTAAGAGGTGATATCTCGATGGGATGATCCATTATAAATGTAGGCTGGATCAGCTTGTCCTCGCAGTACTCCTCAAAGAAGAGATTGAGGATATCTCCCTTCTTGTGGCGCTCTTCATATTCGATGCCCTTTTCCTTTGCAAGCTTCTTTGCAGCCTCGTCATCGGGAACCTGCGTGGGATCATCAAAATCTATTCCCGCATATTTCTTGACCGCATCGGTCATGGTTAATCTCTCAAAAGGCTTTCCAAGGTCGATCTCGGTGCCCTGATAAGTGATGGTTGTTGATCCGTTTACCTTCTCCGCAAGGTACTTAAACATACTCTCGGTGAGTTCCATCATTCCGTTGTAATCGGTATATGCCTGGTAGAGCTCCATAAGTGTAAACTCGGGGTTGTGCCTTGTGTCGATACCTTCGTTTCTGTACACACGGCCGATCTCAAACACTCTCTCAAGGCCGCCCACGATCAGTCTCTTTAAGTAAAGCTCAAGGGAAATACGGAGCTTAACATCCTCGTCAAGTGCGTTATAATGTGTCTCAAAAGGTCTCGCAGCCGCACCACCCGCATTTGACACGAGTGTCGGTGTTTCTACTTCCATGAAGTCTCTTCCTGCAAGGAAATTTCTGATCTCCTTGATCATCTTTGAGCGCTTAACAAACACTTCTTTGCTGTCGGGATTCATGATCAGATCCACGTATCTCTGACGGTATCTCATATCGGTGTCTGTAAGGCCGTGGAACTTCTCGGGAAGAATCTGAAGACTCTTTGAAAGAAGAGTGATCTCTGAGGCATGAACGGATATTTCACCGGTCATGGTGCGGAACACATAGCCCTTGATTCCATATATGTCACCAATGTCAGATTTCTTGAAATCAGCATAGGCTTCTTCTCCGACAGAATCCTTTGACACATAGGCCTGTATGTCACCCTTAAGGTCACGGAGATTGCAGAACGATGCTTTTCCCATCACGCGCTTGAACATCTGCCTGCCTGCGATGCTTACCTCGATAGGATGTGCATCCATTATTGCGCGGCGCTCGTTATAAGCGTTCTTTTTTGCTTCGCGCGCAGCCTGCTCGTCCATGCCTGTTGTGTCGGGATCCGACCAGTCTCCGAGAAGCTCTTTTTCAAGCTTTTCATATTCTTCCTTTGCCCTGTCGGAATGATAGGTCTGATCGTATTTTGTGATCACAAAGGGATCCTTACCTGCTTCCTGCAGTGCTGCGAGCTTTTCGCGGCGCACCTTCAAAAGCTGGTTGAGGTCCTGCTGGGGCTGCTGATTTTCCGCCTTATTCTGATTCTGTTCGGACATTATGTTTTCTCCTTAAAAAAGCTACTCCGCCCGCGGTTTCGCCGGGGCGGATGCATTATTCCCATTACCGTTATATTACTGCGTAGATCTTTCGATTCCGAGGATCTTATAGCTGCATACACCTGCAGGTGTCTCAACGTCAATGGCATCACCGATCTTGTGGCCGATGAGTGCGCTGCCCACAGGGCTCTCGTTGGAGATCTTTCCCTCAAGGCTGTTTGCCTCGGTGGAACCTACGATCTTGTATTCTATTTCTTCTGAAAACTCGATGTCAAGAAGCTTGACCTTACATCCGACATTGATCTTGTCGAGATCGATCTCTTCTTCAACAACTACTTCGGCGTTTTTAAGGATCTTTTCGAGCTCTTCGATACGTGCCTCGATATCTCTCTGCTCGTCCTTGGCTGCGTCGTACTCTGCGTTCTCGGAAAGGTCACCCTGTTCACGGGCTTCCTTTATCTTCTGGGCTACTTCCTGGCGCCTTACTACTTTAAGGTTGTGGAGCTCTTCCTCATACTTGGTGAGACCTTCGTAAGTAAGGATATTTTTCTTTTCCATCTCTGTTAAGTCCCTTTCCTTTTATTACCGTATATTCATTAAACAGCCGCACTACATCTGTGTGCCCGACTATTTTACTTTCATTTGGCTAAAATGTCAATAGCACGGCTGAAGTTCCAGCCGTGCCAGTAATGACTTTTAACCGAACACACCTTTGAGTGCTTCAAGTCCGCTAAGATCCGAAGCGGCCTCTTTGTTTGCGTTCTGTATCTGAAGATATACTTCTTTTCTGTAGACGGGTATCTCCTTGGGTGCACTGATACCTATCTTTACCTGATCGCCCTTTATCTCGAGAACGGTTACTTCCACGTTGTTGTTGATGATAAGGGCTTCATTCTTTTTCCTGGACAGTGCTAACATATCATTCACCGTCCTTTCTGCTCTTGAGAATATCGTATACAGGGAACTTTACGGGATATTCCGAGCTGTCTACGATGATCTGTGCCGCCTTGCGCTCGTCAGCGTTGATAACGATGGGGCCCTGAAGGTTGACAGTCATCTTGGTAAGATCTGAAGGAACCGATACCGTAACCAGCACGAGGATGTTCTCCTGATTTAACTCACCGAGTCCGCTGAGTAGCTCGTCGTTTACCTCGGGATCGTAGTCCGGCTTTACAATGAGCGGATCCATAACGGGCATAGCGAATCCGGGTTCGTCCATTGACTGAAGGTACCTGATACCTGCGTTTGCTCCAACCTCTTCATCATGAATGAGAGTAAAGAGCCTGAGATCCGGAAAGCCGATTATGCCTTTATCGAAAGTAAGGATCTTTGATTCTTCGATATCGATCTCTCCGAAAATTCTTGTGTTAATCTTCATGATTCTCCTTTCCGGAATACTTCATGTATTCCTGTGCATCATGCACTGATTTATTATAAAGTAAATGCCTGTTTCATTTACTTTAGTAACTAAGGTTTATTATACCACATCAAAGGTAGCTGAGAAGAGTATTCTGAATTATCTTTCCCGTTGCCTGAAGCGCTGCGGAATAAGTGAGCTCCGCGCTGCTCAGGTGGATGGCCACCTCGGTGATGTCGATGTCTTCGTTCTTGCTCTTTAAGGTCTCAAATGTGGTCTTCTGATTCTGCATTCTGCTCTCTATGAGCTCAAGCTTGCTGGATCTGGTTCCCACATTTGTGATGGCAAGTGATGTGTCATCGAGGAATCCCTGGAAGGATGTGATGCCTTTTTCAAAT
Source organism: Lachnospiraceae bacterium UBA3632 (assembly GCA_002373975.1). Lineage (GTDB taxonomy): Bacteria > Bacillota > Clostridia > Lachnospirales > Lachnospiraceae > AC2028. Next base: position 3,375 of record DFKZ01000053.1, read on the forward strand.
CTCTTCTGGCAGGTATCCTTTTCAAATGTGAGGGCCTTCTCGGTGGCGGTGAGCTGGTTTTTGAGGTATCCAAGTGCGGTTTCGTCGGTTGTTGTGGCTATCTTGTTCTCGATATTCTTTTTAAGGTCCTCGAGATTTATCACTCTCTGGAGCGCGGATACAAGATCATCCACTTCTCTTCCGATACCGAGGTTGTAGGATTCGTCGGCGGTGGAGTTGACTCTAATGGTCTGGTTGAATCCCACATCATATTCGATGGACTGCTTGTCCACAACTCCTTTGAGATAGTCCTGATTGTACTCTATGGGGTTGACGGGCAGATCCTTGGGGATCTTATTTCCGCCACCGTCCAACACGTAATTTCCGCTGGCATCGGTCTCCCATGTGGTGGCTTTGCATGCGTAGTAGTGCTCGGGGCGAAGGTCGTTGCCCGTGAAATTGGTCTTCTCATAGGTGATGCGGATCTCCGCCTCGTTATCCAAGGAAGATGTAGGATCATCTTTGGTAGCCATCATCTTATCATATACATTCTTTCCGATGAGAAGCTCCCCTGTATCTTTTACAAGAAGAACTGCATCAGGATTATTTGAAACATACGTATATGGATCCGGGGTATATGGTGCTCCTGTACTATTGGAAAGGACCGTATCATCAGCAGTAATGGAAGTACGTACTTTTTTCCCTGTTGCCGGATCAGTTGCCGCACCCGGTGCAACATATTCTATAACCGGCTCGACTTCATCAATATCGTTATAGGCAAGCCTGAATCTGTACACATCCGCTGTGGATACCAAGGTCTCGTTCATGGCAGACACGTTTGCATCAGTAGCGTAGTTTGCATTGGTCCAATCTGAAAGCGCTCCGATATTAACGTGCTTTATCTGATCGATCGCTGTCTTATCAAGCTGCTCGGTGAGGTTATAGGTGGTATTCTTGGTGTCCTGCTGGAAGCTTAAGGATGTGTCGGTTCTGTATCCGGTAAACACGTATCTGCCCGCATAGCTTGCATCACCTGTTTTGTACACCTCTTCTCCGAGAGCCTTGAGCTGCTCGACGATTATCTTTCTCTCTTCGCTGGTAAGGTCGCCGTTTGATCCTCTTGTTGCCTGCTCGATCATGCTGGTAACTACAGATGAAGTGGACTTTAATGCATCCTCTGTGATCTTGAGCCAGCTTTCCGCATCGGGAATATTCTTGCTGTAGTACTGGGTCACTTCGGTAACATTGCTGCGAAGCCTTAAGGCACGGATGGCGATAACCGGATCATCGGATGCACGGTTGATCTTTTTCTGAGTTGACATCTGTGTCGTAAGATTATCCTGAAGTACTTTATTGTCGTTGATGTTTGAGAGGGAATTCCTCTGCATTATCTTGTTTGTGATTCTCATAGGCTATACCCCTGTATTAGACTCCTGCCTCAGGTCGGCTTTGTCGACCTGAGTTGTGCTTTAGTCTTGACTTAGTATTTATACTCCTGTCTGATTGATGAGCCTGTCGTAAATCTCCTGGAATACCTGTATCATCTTGGATGAAAGGTTGTATGCGTTCTGGAATTTAACCAGGTTAACCGCCTCTTCATCCTCGTCAACACCCGAGATTGACTCTCTCTTCATGTCGATGCTGTTGGAAATGTTAGTGTAGCTTCCCTGGAAGGTGTTTGCGCTTGCTGCGTTAAGAGCAACATCGGAAAGTACCGACTGAAGGAATTCGCTTGCCGATGCTCCTCTGAATGAGAGGACATCCTTGTCGGTTGCGATCTTCCTTAAATGCTCCAGCAGATCGTTCTGTTCCACGCCGTCCGCCGTGTGGAATTTGTTGGCCATAAGTGAAGGATCATTGGCCATTGCGGTAACTATTGCAAAGTTGCCTGCGGTAAGGCGGTAGTAGCTGTCATCCGCCACGTTCACGGAGTAGGAAATCCTGTTTCCGCTCGCATCCACTGCGTAGGTTCCGTATTCTTTGCTGAAAAGGAACTGTGAGTTCTCACCTGCTGCCTCGTTATAGGTAGGATTCTGACCGGTGAAAAGCTCGGTGTTCATTGTTCCGTCGTTTCCCTTGCTGAGGGTATCGTTGTATGCTGCGGAAAATACACGGCACCACTCGTTCATCTGTCGCATGTAGTAGGGGATTCCCTGATAATCGAAATTGGCTCCGATCTTGGCGTTTTTCCCTACTCTGTCAATTGTGATGTGGCTGCTGTTTCCGCCCTCTTCTATAGCGGAAAGCACGAATTCGTAACTGTATTTATCTGTGCCTGCATCATAGTTGAGCGTCCAGGAATCGTATTTGTATTCTTTGTTTCCAAGGTTTATTATTCCGCCCTGATCCGAAAGATTGCTCTTGTTAAGGTCGGTGAGCCACTCGGCTGTAACATCGATCTTTACTGTATCATGCTTCTTTCCGTCGGGATCGGTGTATGCGTCCATCGCTGTATCCGTGATGGTACCTGTAAAGAATTCTCCGTTGTTTCCGTCTCTTAATTCAACAAGCCCGCGGAGCTTTCCGCCGAGAGCTGCGTTGTCGAGATTGAACTTCTGTCCGCGGTCCTTAACGTAATCGTTCCAGCTCTGCTTTTCTGCATTTGTGAGCTTGGGATTGTTGACTACATCGGACTGATAAGTGGTGTAAAGTGAGGAAGAAACCCAGTAAACATCATATAATCCGTCGATATCCGTCTGGTTTACTTTTTCGCTCTGATCTCTTGCAACAACTTCCAGCTTGTTGTACTCGTTCATGTCAACGAGTGTCTGGCCACCTGCTATCTTGAGGATAAATCTTGATGCTCCGGTAAGCCTTGTTGGATCGTTGGCATCGGTCACGGGAAATTCCTGAGTGGTGACATCCACTATCTCCGAGAGCTGGTCAACCAGTCTTGTTCTCTGGTCTCTGAGTTCATTTGCTTTCTGTCCCGAGAGCTCGATGGTGTTGATCTGTTTATCGAGTGATGCGATCTCACTTGCATACGAATTGATCTGATCGACCTGAAGCTTTATCTCGGAGTTGATATCCTTCTGCATTGCCTGCATGTTGCCATAGAGGCCGTTGAAATAATCGGTGAGCTGTCCCGCGTATCCGATGTACTGTGACTTGGCTGATGCATCTCCGGGGTTCTTGAGGAGCTCCTGAAGACCTGTGATGGCGAATCTGTCAAACACTTGCGAGAAGCCTGCGTTATCACCCGAATCGTAGAAGTAGCCTTCCATCTCTTCCATGTAGTAGGCTTTCATATTAAACTCGCCCACCTTGGCGTTGTTGTTCCAGAATTTAGCATCGTAGAACTCATCACGCATACGCTCTACCGCAAGAGTATCAACACCTGCACCCGCGCATCCGTAGGTGGCAAAGGTCCTTATAGCCTGAGCAGCCTGGGTCTTAACCTCCTGACGGCTGTAGCCTTCCGTCTGCACGTTGGCGATATTGTTCGCCGTGGTGTTGAGGGAGGCGTTGCTGGAAAGGAGGCCTGAATATGAAATATTTAATCCGAAAAATGTTGATGACATGTTATCACCTCATTCGGCGCTTTGCGCCCCTTCCGTGAAACGGGAAGGCATTTATGCGAGTGATGTGAGGAGATGTTCGAGCATCTCGTCCACCACGTTTATAAAGCGGCTTGATGCGTTGTATGCACTCTGGAACTTGATCATGTTGGAGAGCTCTTCGTCGGAAGAAACCGCCGTGATCTGGTCTCTTGCGGAAAGCGCTGCTTCAACTGTTGTTTCCTGGTTGGCGTGGATCGCATTGTATACATACGATGAATTTGCTATCTGTGATACGAGATCGTCGTAGTATCCGAGGATGCTCACGCTCTTAAGTACGTTGGGGTTTAATGTATATTTCTCGTCAGTGAACACCTGCTTTAACTTATTCATGGTGTCCACATCCTCCGATCCGTCCGGCAGCCTGAATCCCAGGTTTCCCGGAGCCTGCATCAGCTCCTTGTTCATCTGGATATTGGAGAGTGAATAGAGCGTGTATATGTGCTCGGGATCGTATTGCTCCTCCTTGTATACCCAGTAGTCACCATCGGGAAGTGTCTGTGTGTTTCCTGCTTCATCGGTGTAGGTGACTCCGGTAAGGCTCATCTTTTCGTATCCGTCACCTGCGATCTTGGTGAATATCTGGTAGGGAACTCCTTCACTGTTTGTCAGGTATCCCTCGGGATCTACCGCAACCGCATGTATGGGGCCGGTGATGGTAACGGGGTTTCCGTCCGCATCAGTGGCTCCGGTAGCGCTCATTTCCCTGACGCCTGCTGCCTCTGCCAGAACATCGTTTATCGATTTTACAGTGTTGTGAATGAGCTGGTCGAATTCGGCCTGGATATTCATGAGCACTGACTGTGAAACTTTATCGTAATCACCTGCTTCGATATCCGCGTAATTTGCTCTATGGTCTCCTCTTGCAAGGAGCATTGCCTTTACTCCGCCAATATCGGTCTTGAGCTCGGATGATATCTCTCTGTTTAAATTAAATACAAGTGCGTTATCGAGCTTGAATGTCTTTTTGAGCTGCTGCTCTATTCCATCTCTGGTAACTTCTCTTGTGAGTACTCCGTCGGTGGTGATCAGCATGTCTTTTCCGTTGGGGAACTCGTCACTTCCGGGAAGTGTGTTGGCGTTCTGGGGCCAGAAGGGGGTGTAGAATCCGGTGAGGGAGCTCATGTCGAGTCCGATCTTATAGCACATGCTTCCTTTTACGAAGTCTTCTCCCTCTATCTGTACGGATACGTTGCCGTACATGTCCTCGTCGTATGACATGTCAACGAGCTTTGAGAGTTCATCGAGAAGCTGGTTTCTCTGATCCTTGAGGTCGTTGGCATGCTCGATCTTTCCGGACTCGATGGTTCTTATCTTATCATTCAGATCGAGAATTTTGACGCCGATGTCATTTATCTTTTCAACCTGCTGTTTTACCTGCTGGTTGATATTGTCCTGATAGCTTGAAAGCCCGTCATATACGGACTGGGCTCTTGTAAGGAATTCAGCCGCTTCCTGTATAAGGGTGCTCTGTGTCACGCTGCTGCAGGGATCCTTTGAAAGCTCCTGCACTGCAACCCACAGGTCGGAGAGCTGTGACTGGAATGCTTTTCCGTTCATCTCACCGAGCTGATCTTCCACTTCAAGAAGGGTATCTCTCGATACCTCATAAAACATACTTCTGCCCGACTCCTGTCTGAAGGTCTTGTCGAGGAAGTAATCTCTTATCTGTTTTACATTGGAATATGTAACGCCGAGACCTGCCTGCTGGAATGAAACCGCACTGGCAGACTTAGAGAGGGTAACGTAGATTTTATCAGACTGTTCGACCTGCTGACGTGTGTAGCCTTCGGTGTCGGTATTAGACAAGTTGTGTGCAACGGTATTGAGCGCGTTGTTGCTTGTCTGGAGACCCGATGTACCCACGAACAAACTGCTCCACAAAGACATTTGTTAACCCTCCGATTAGAATTACCTACTGTTTGGCATCAAATCCTCCGCGGGCCACACCCATTGTTTCTCCGGTGTTATATGCACCACGCGAGTAATTTGCCGTCTCCGGAGCGGCTTTCATCGCCTGTAAAAGGCTGAGCTCAAATTCCACCATCTCGATGGAGTTTTTGAGCAGCTCTCCGTTCTGACGGTTAACCTGCTGAAGCGCTCCCGCGGATCTCTTGATCCTTTCGATCGCCTCTGCAAGTGCCTTCTGCTCTTCCGGCCTGGTGGAAAGCATTTCTACCAGTGCCGTCAATTTCAAAGTGTTAACATCCTTGTTAAGCACATTTGCCATGTCCGCCATGACCTCGTTTCTTTTTTTGTCGAGATTGGCGATTACGCTTGCGCGTTCCTGTTCCTCATCCGTGAGTCCAGTAAGGGCTTCCAAGTCTCCCTTGACAATAGCGCTTGTCTTTTTCCGGGATACTTCGAGAAGCCCATCGTAGCTGTCAGATTCTTTGTTAAGAATCTCTATCAAGTTTTCCATCAAACTTGCCATAGCTCTCCTCGTTTATCACGCAAGTCCCTGTTTGTACTTTTCCAAAAGCTTCTCTGCAAAGCTCTCTGTGCTGACGCTGTAAGTACCGTTGTTGATCTGCTCCTTGAGCTTGGAAGTAACGTCTTCACGTATATCGGGCGTGGATGCGAGAGCTGCCTTAGCAACCTGCATATCCTTGCCGAAGCTGCTGATCGAGATCTGATCAGAAGGACGATATGCCTGATTGGTCTTCTGTGTCTGACGGGCTTTCTGCGTCTGGTACAGCTGCTGTACCTGTGTGTATGATTCGATACGCATAAGGATTTCCTCCCTTGTGGAAATTTCCTTTGATTCGCGGCTGCTTTCCACAGCCATTTTTCTCTTTACAGTAAATTTATCGGATGATTTTTATATTTCTTAAGGGTTTTGTGTGAATTTTTTGCCAAAATCGGCCGAACACGGCATTTTACCGAGTCCGGCCCTTATGTTTATCTCTTTTTAAATACGGGCATGTAGTCTATCGGGGCATCAACGAGCACAGTCTGTCCGCCCTTATAGAGCTCGCCGTTTGAAGTAAGTTCCCAATCACCTTCGGGGAGATATACTTCTCTTTCGAACTTGTTCAGCTCAAAGATGGGAGCAACTATATAATCGCTTCCGAACATGTACTGATCCTGAAGCTCCCAGCATTTGGGATCGTCGGGGAACTCAAAGAACATGGTCCTGATGAGAGGCGCACCGTTTTTGCTCGCTTCATCATAGAGGCTCTTGATGTAGTCATGCATTCCGACACGGATGTCGTAATACTTCTTCATTATCTTATAGTTATCTTCACCGTAGCTCCAGAGCTCGTTGGGCTGACCGGTGTGGAGGTATCCGCCGCCCCAGTCTCTGTCATCGAGAGGCGGGATATTGTAAGGGCCTCTGTCGCCGTGCATACGGAGCACTGCAGAGTAAACCGCAAACTGGTACCATCTTATAAGAAGCTGTCTGAAATCGGGATCGTTAACATCATCTGTCATGAAGCCGCCGATATCGGTGGTCCACCAGGGGATTCCGGCAAGACCCATGTTGAGGCCGCACTGAACCTGCTCATAAAATGCCTGGAAGGTGGAAGGCACATCGCCTGACCATACCACGTTACCGTACTTCTGGCTTCCCGCCCATGCACAGCGAAGGAGATTTACGACAGTACCGTCACCCAGATCTTTCATCTTATCATAGAAGACGCGGCTGTACATCTGAGGGTACATGTTGCTGACCTGAAGTGCGGGGCCTGCGCTGTAGCGGTAGTTTTCAAAATCATATACGCCGTAATCGGGCTCGGAATTGTCAAGCCAGAAAGCGTCGATGCCAAAATCGTAATAATTCTTTTTGCACACATTCCATACGTACTCGCGGCACTCGGGATTGAAAGGATCGATCTCGACACAGTCGCCCTGGTAGTCGTAGGTCTGCTCCGCTCCGCGCTCTGTGCGGATAAGGAGTCCCTTTTCCATCATGGGATAGAAGTTCTCGCTCTTTCTGTCAACGGAAGGCCATACGGAAACAATGACCTTTATCCCCATGGAGTGGAGCTCATCCACCATAGCCTTGGGATCGGGCCAGTATTTTTTATCAAATTTCCAATCGCCCTGCACTGTCCAGTGGAAGAAATCGATAACGATCTGGTCGATCTTGATGCCTTCCTTCTGATATGCTCTTGCAACTTCGAGTACTTCGTCCTGAGTGCGGTAGCGCAGCTTGCACTGCCAGAGTCCCATAAGGTTCTCGGGGAACACGGGAGCATGACCGGTAACTGCGGTATAATTCTCAAGGATCTGCTTAGGACCGTCAGCTGCGGTAATCCAGTAGTCCATCTCTTTGGTGGAGCGTGCGATCCATTCGGTGTAGTTCTTTCCGAAGGTGACACGGCCCACAGCGGGGTTATTCCAGAGGAGTCCGTATCCGAGGGATGAGGTCATGAAGGGAACGGATATCTGTGAATTTCTCTGTGCCAGCTCAAGCACGCAGCCCTTAAGGTCCAGATCCTGCTGCTGATACTGTCCCATTCCGAATATCTTCTCGCCTTTATTTGCATCAAATTTTACGTTCAGTGAGTAGTCGCTTCCGCCGATGATGCCCTTCCACTCACGGTTTACTACCTTAAGGCAGCGGCTTCCCTGTGAGATGGTGCCGTCATACATGCGGTAGTACTCTCTCAGAATGAGCTTATCATCTCTGAAGAAGGAGATTATTCCCACGAAATTGATCTCGGCTTTGATCCTTCCGTTGGTGATGGAAGCGTAATCTCTTTTGTCGATGGTGCCGTCACCTACCCAGTGATCGCGCTCAAAAAATTCTATCTTTGCTTCGCACTTTGCCGGCTCTTCGGTAAGTGCCCATCTGTTTTCGGTAAACTTTCCGAGCTTTGTGGAGCGCACTCTGAGAGAGTCCTTGCCCCAGGGCTCGATCATCAGCTTTTCGCCGTTATGGTAAAAGACCAATGCTCCGTTTTCTTTTTCAAAACCCATTTGAAATCCTCCTGTGATTCTTTCATTATGTATGATTTATGGCTGTTTTGTTTATGTTTTATTGCTGAACTTTCTTGACCACGGTCTTAAGGTATGCTATTACGTCTTCTTCAAGGAAGTATACCCTGTATAATTCCTCATCTAGACCAAGCTCCTGCACTGCGGAATCATAATCATCATAGCCGTACTCCAGCAGCATGGCCTTGAGCCTTTCCCTGGCGTCTTCGAGGGTCACCTCTATTCCTTCTTTTTTTGCAATATACGCAAGGGAAGCGTCCATCTTGAGCTGATTGTAACTGTTGGTAGTGATGTAATCCTCTGCGGACATTCCGTATGCTGCCATGGCGTACGAATCGTTGTCATATCCGTAGCTTACAGCCTCGGAAGTAAGGTTCGTTTCTGCTTCGCCCTTGTATTTATCGATGAGTGACTGAGGGAACTCCTTCTTGTATTCAGTCCTGTTTATCATTTCGTCGATGATGGAGTTGCTTACTTCGGCATCATTCTGCTCCTGGACCATTGCATTTACATAATCTTTTATAAATTTGACAAAGCCTGCGTAGTCCTCGACCTGTGCTCCCTCGTGTGCGTTTCCGTTCCATGCGGCGATTATCGCTTCCTCGGGAATGATCCCATTTACGGTGCAGGTAAAGACTGTTTCCTGTCCGGCGAGATCGGCGTTTGAATAACTCTCGGGAAACGTTAGTGTAAGATCAACTGTCTCCCCGGGATAAACTCCGATCAGCCCCTCTTCGAAACCGGGGATAAATGTTCCGGATCCTATCCAAAGCGCCTGGTTCTGTGCTGTTCCTCCATCAAATGCTACCCCGTCCTTTTTTCCGGAATAGTCGAGGTTGATGATATCTCCGTTTTCCACGGGTCTGTCCATGATGAAATCATCTGCGGTAACACTTGCGGCAAGCTGTGAATACTGATCACTTGCAAGCTGTTCTGCGTAAGCATCCATGGAATCGTCTACGGGCGGAATGGTCACTTCGATCTCTTTGTAATCGTCGATCTGAACGTAATCCTCGATTTTGATGGCCAGCACGGATGTGACACCTTCGTCGGGGTCTGCGGGCTCTTCGACTACTGTCTCCACAGTCTCGACGGTTTCTACCGTTTCAACAGGTTCCTCTACCTGATCGTTCTTTTTGTTTTTAAGAAGCAGCAGAACCACAAGTACGATAATAGCCACTACAAGGACAGCACATACGATTATCAGCCATATGTTGACCTTTTTGGGTTCTTTGCTTTCAGACACTTCCTTTTCGGGCTCTTTGTCTTCAGCCTCTTTCTTTTCAGATTCCTTCTTTTCGGATTCTTTCTTTTCGGCCTCTTTCTTTTCGGGCTCCTTCTTTTCGACTTTTTCCTCTACAGATTCCGGCTTTTTTTCTTCCTCTTTTTTATTCGCCATTTTTTCAATTCTCCTTAAAGCTATTCTCATCACAGAACCGGGGCGAGAAGCCTCGATATCTGCTCTTTAATGCGTATCCATACTTTACGTTTTTTGTAGTCTTCTTTTGTCATGACGGAGCAGTCTTTTACATCGTTCATAAAGATGTTCGTCATCTCTTCCGCTTTTGCTCTGTCATAGACAACGGCATTGACTTCGAAGTCGAGTGCGAAGGAGCGGATGTCCATGTTGGCGGTGCCGTAAGTGTATGCCTTGCCGTCAACGATAAGTCCCTTTGCGTGCAGGAATCCGCCCTGATACTTGTAACAGGTAGCTCCCGCCATCACAAGCTCCCCTGCGAAGCAGTGTGTGGCCCAGTAAACGAAGGGGTGGTCGGGCTTGCAGGGGATCATGATCCTCACATCGATGCCCGATTGCGCCGCCAGCTTTAGTGCGGTGAGTATGCTGTCATCCGGAATGAAGTAAGGCGACTGAATGTAGATGGACTCCTTTGCATGGCTTATCATGAAAAGGTAGTTGTCTCTTATCTGCTGCTCTTCGCTGTTGGGGCCGGAGCTTACTATCTGGATGTAGCAGTTATCCCTGCTGTCATGAGTGGGGATCTGCTGCATCTCTTCCCGGTCGAAGAGCTTTTCTTTGGTCACATAAGCCCAGTCGAGAGCAAAGCAGCCGTGAAGCATGTATGCCGCGGGACCATGGATACGGAGATGAGTATCGCGCCAGTGTCCGAACTTTTCCTCCATGTCGATGTATTCGCGGCCTATGTTGAATCCGCCCACGTATGCGATCCTGTTGTCTATAACAACTATCTTTCTGTGGTCGCGGTAGTTGATGCGGAACTGTATCTTTCCGAAAAGCGCGGGCCAGAATCCGCCGACTTTGATTCCCATCTTGCGGATCTTTTTCCAGTAGCGGTTGGGCGTCTTGCGGCATCCGAGGCCGTCGTAAAGTACTCTTACCTCAACGCCCTCTTCCACTTTCTGTCTGAGTATCTCGGCTATCTCGTCAAAAAGCTCATCGTTTCGTATGATGTAGTACTGAAAATCTATGAATTTTTTTGCCGACCTGAGATCCTCTTTAAGTGCGGCAAACTTTTCCTGTCCGCTTGTGAAGACTTTGATGTCGTTGTCCTTCATAAGCACGGAAAAGCTGTTGTGCATGTTGTAGTAAACGAGCGATTTGAGGTCTACCAGCTCTGAAGGAAGCGTGCCTTCCTCGGCCTTCTCGAGCTCGAGTTTCTGCTCGTGAATACGGTTTGTGAGCATTTCCTCAAAGCCCTTATCGCGGAACATTCGCCTTTTGTTGAGTGTAGTTCCGGCAAGGAGGTACAGCACGAACCCGACGTAGGGTACAGCCAGCATCAGAAGCAACCAGGCCCACACGCTCTTTGGGTTCTTTCTCTCAAAAAATACTACGATCAGCGCAAATATGATATCAAATACTATCAGTGTCTGGAGCACGATGTGCCATGTGATCTTGGTCACATCCCAGACTTGCGGCCAGTTCATAAATCTATCCCTCTTTTATAAACACGTATACGCGCAAAGCATAATACTGTTGCGCGTATGATGATACCTTTATTATTTTATGATCACAAAGGCTTTGCTCCTGCTTTTTCCTGAAGCTTTTCAACCCAGGCTGCAGGGCCTTTTTTCTTTTTCTTTTCGGGAGCTGCGAGCTTTCCGTGAGCGCCCTTAAAGTCAACGATATACAGACCGCTCACACCGGCCTTGATCTCTTTCTTTATGGGTATGTCGGCAAATATCTTATCGTCCGCGATCATGGTAACGATCTGGGGACCGACCTTTGCCTTTACAACAGGGAGCTTCTGCCAGCGCAGATATTTGGGCGTCTGGTCGATAACAGCCTGCGGCAGTCCTGACTTTGTGACTGCGAGTTTCTTTTTGTCGATCACGAGCATGGTGACATACTGCTTGGTCGACTGCATCATCTGCTGCTGTTCTTCCTGCTTTTTCTGTGCTTTCTTTCCGAGGAAATACATTACGATGATAAGCGCTATAAGCACTACCGTAACAGCCAGTGCTATGATCAGCGGAGGTGTCATCGTAAAAAGTAAGAATCCGTAAGTAGTCATATTTTTATTACCTCTAAAACTTATTCCGCCCCACAGATTTTTCAAGGGGCCATACGTAGTTTATTTTATCATAAATGCCGGAGAATAAGCAATACTGCAAATTACATCCGGCATGGGTTACGACGCAGGTCCGAAAGTCAGATCATCTCAGTTACAAAAATGCTTTTTGCGGGGCATCCGGGCTCATTTTTCAAAAGCTCTGCAGCCGCTTCCGACTTTTCTTTGGTCTCAAATATCGCAAAAACCGTGGGCCCGCTACCGCTCATAAGAGCTCCGAGAGCTCCGTAACCCATTAGGGATTCCTTGATCTTTTGTACCTCGGGGCAGGCAGGGATAGTCACCTCCTCGAGGATATTCCCCAGATATTCGGAAATCCCGGCCGGGTCGGGATCACCCTTTTTGATAAGTTCTATCATTGAAGCTGTATCCGGATGAGGCGGGTTTGGAAGCGCATCAAGATGCTCATATACATACTTTGTGGAAACGCCGGCTTCCGGCTTTGCTATCACAAGATTATACCCTTTAAGATGCGGAAGCGGGGTAAGCTTTTCGCCTATTCCTTCCGCAAGCATGGTTCCGCCCATTATGCAGTAGGGTATATCCGCGCCTATTCTGACACCTATGTCGCAAAGCTTCTCGTCGGAAAGCTTAAGATCAAACAGTTCATTTATTCCGCGAAGGGTTGCCGCGGCATCTGTACTTCCGCCTGCCATGCCTGCTGCCATGGGGATGTTCTTTTTGAGAACGATCTTTACGCCTTTATCCTCCGGAAAGCATGGCAATAACTGCAGGGCAGCTTTGTAGATAAGATTGTCCTTTTTGTCCGCAGTGATCTCTTTTTCACTGTCTGTTATGATCTGTATTCTGTCCGGTATGCGGTCGCCTACGTCCGTCATATCAAAAGAAAGCTCGTCAAACAGATCCACCGTCTGCATCACCATGCAGACCTGATGATAACCGTTTTCGAGCTTTCCTGTTACGTCAAGGGACAGATTGATTTTTGCATATGCTCTTTTTGTGATCATAGAGCGTCCCTCTTAAATCTTTTTCTTTAGGAATTCTTATTATTCAGGAGCCATTATACTTTAGGAGTGTCGCAGCACATGCTCACTTTTTCGTTGGGTCCGACGGACGCGGTGATAAATGCGTTGGATCCAATCACCGTATCGTGTCCGATAACTGTCTCTCCACCAAGTATCGAAGCTCCGGCATATATTGTGACGCGGTCCTCGATGGTGGGATGTCTCTTGGTGCCCTTGAGGCTCTGTCCGCCTCTTGTTGAGAGTGCACCTATTGTAACGCCCTGATATACCTTTACATAATCACCGATAATGGTGGTCTCGCCTATAACGATTCCCGTCCCGTGATCTATGCAGAAATACTTTCCGATAGAGGCTCCGGGATGGATGTCTATTCCTGTCCGCGAATGTGCATATTCTGTCCACATCCTGGGAATAAGGGGAACACCCAGCAGGAAAAGCTCATGGGCGAGGCGACTGATAGCGATAGCTCTGAGCCCGGGATAGCAGAGAATGATCTCGTTGGTGTTGAACGCCGCAGGGTCTCCGTCAAATGAAGCCTGCACATCCGTTTCCACCAGATCCCTTACTTTGGGAATGCGGCTCAGAAATTCGGATGTGATCTTTTTGCTCTCGGCACATATCTCCTCATCCGTTTTTTTATCGTTGTCCATATTCTGACGAAGGGCGATGGGAATCTGCTTATTAAGGTTGTAATAAACATCCTCGATAAGAACGTTCAGCCTGGTGTTGATGTTGTAGAAACGATATTCTTTTTCCCTGAAAAAAGCAGGGAAAATGATCTTTACCAGTTTGTCCAGAATATCGTTGACAGCGGTTCTGTCAGGCTGTTCGAACAGTTTCTCCGGATTGATTATGCTTTTCTTTTCGTAGCTTTTGAGGATCTCTGTTGAGAGCTCCTGTATCTCTTTGCTTTCCTGTGACATTATCGTCCTCACATTTTTTACTTTCCGAAGCGTTTCTTTCTCTTGGGATCGTCTCCGTTATTGTCCGCTGTTGCTTTAGCCACCTCATTGAGGCTGTCGCCCGTAAGGCTGTCAAATGTGATGAGCAGCTCTCTTGCCTCGCGGGACAGCTTTTCGGGAGTCTTGATATAAAGGTTAACGTAGTGATCTCCACGCACACCCTTCTGTCTCCACGAAGGAACTCCTTTACCTTTGAGTCTGACACGTGTGTCAGTCTGCGTACCGGGCTTAACGGTGTAAACAACCTTTCCGTCCACTGTATCAATGAAGATATCTCCGCCAAGTGTAGCCACTGCGATAGAGATGGGAACATTGGAATAGATGTCGAAGCCGTCTCTCTGGAATGTGGGATGGGGCCTTACACGCACCTCAACTCTCGCATCTCCTCTGGGGCCTCCGTTCTTTCCGGGATCTCCCAGGCCGGGCATGTTGACAGCCTGACCGTTATCGATACCTGCGGGTATGTTGACAGAGTATTTCTTTCTCATGGGAATGAATCCGCTTCCTCTGCAATCAGGGCATTTCTCACGGATTATCTTACCTGTTCCCTGACAGTCCGGACAAGGCTCTACGCTTCTCATCATACCGAGCATGGACTGTCTGGTGCGGACCACCTGTCCCTGACCTTTACATGTGGGGCAGGTCTCGGGCGATGTTCCCTTCTTTGCTCCGCTTCCGTTACAGGAAGTACATGTTTCCTTGACTGTAAGCTCGATCGATTTCTCGCATCCAAAGACAGCTTCAAGGAAATCGAGATCGACTCTTGTGCGGATATTTGCTCCCTTCATGGGGCCGTTGCCGGCACTGCGGCTTCTGCCGCCGCCGAAGATACCGCTGAATATATCTCCGAATCCAAAGCTTCCGAATATATCGGAGAAGTCCATATTGCTGAAGTCGAATCCGCCTGCTCCTCCTTCGAATGCAGCATGTCCGTACTGGTCATACTGTCTTCTCTTCTCGGGATCGGATAGAACGGCATATGCTTCCGATGCCTCTTTGAACTTCGCTTCGGCTTCTTTGTCTCCCGGATTTGCATCGGGATGGTACTTCTTTGCGAGCTCACGATATGCTTTTTTCAACGCGGCTTCATCCGCATTTTTGTCTACGCCGAGTACCTCGTAGTAGTCACGCTTGTCTGCCATAATACTAATCTTCCTTTGTTATTATACACCGATACCCACCGCCGTAAATACAGCGGTGGGTTTATAGCGAAGCAGATCGCTTACAAGGTGCTGCAAAGTACGCAGCACCTTGCGCAATACTTCGCTTCGCTCCGTATGGAAGGCTCGTTAGGGCATCGAGACCTTCCATCGACATCATAAAGGACATGATGTCGATTGCTTATACTTCGCGGAAGTCCGCATCGACAACGTCATCGTTGTTGCCGGAGGATGCGCCTGCATCGCCGGTGGGAGCCTCGGTGTAGGACTGAGGGCCTGCACCTGCTGCGCCCTGAGCGCCGGCCTGCTGCTGCTGAATGTTCTCGTACATCTTGGTGAATACACCCTGTGCGGAGTTGGTAAGCTTTTCCTTAGCGCTCTTAAGTGCATCGATATCTGCATCGGTAGCGTTTGCAGGATCAGCTTTTACTCTCTCGAGGATGGTCTTTACTTCATCAACATCTGCCTGTACCTTGCTCTTCTCGTCAGCGGATACCTTATCGCCTACTTCGGAAAGAGCCTTCTCTGTCTGAAGTGTGAAGCTCTCTGCATCGTTTACTGTCTCGACAGCTTCTTTCTTCTTCTTATCCTGTGCTTCGAATTCCTGTGCCTCGCGGATAGCCTTGTCGATATCTGCATCGGACATGTTGGAACCTGCAGTAATGGTGATATGCTGCTCTTTTCCGGTTCCGAGATCCTTAGCGGATACGTTAACAATACCGTTGGCATCGATATCGAAAGTAACCTCGATCTGAGGGATTCCTCTCGGTGCAGGAGCGATGCCGTCGAGTCTGAACTGTCCGAGTGACTTGTTGTCGGCCGCGAACTGTCTCTCGCCCTGTACGATATTGATATCTACTGCAGTCTGGTTGTCGGCTGCGGTGGAGAATACCTGGCTCTTCTTGGTAGGAATTGTGGTGTTTCTCTCGATAAGGTGAGTAGCTACGCCGCCCATGGTCTCGATTGAAAGGGTAAGAGGTGTTACATCGAGAAGAAGGATGTCACCTGCGCCCGCATCGCCTGCGAGCTTACCACCCTGAATGGAAGCACCGATAGCTACGCACTCATCAGGATTAAGTGTCTTGGAAGGCTCTTTTCCGGTGAGCTGGCGAACCTTGTCCTGTACTGCGGGGATTCTTGTGGAACCACCGACAAGGAGTACCTGTCCGAGATCCGCATTGGTAAGACCTGCATCCTTCATAGCGTTCTGTACGGGGATCGCTGTCTTTTCTACAAGGTCTCTTGTGAGGTCATCAAACTTAGCTCTGGAAAGATCCATATCAAAGTGCTTGGGACCTTCTGAAGTTGCAGTGATGAAAGGAAGGTTGATGTTGGTGGTAGTGGAAGCGGAAAGCTCCTTCTTTGCCTTCTCTGCTGCCTCTTTCAGTCTCTGCATTGCCATCTTATCATTTGAAAGATCAACGCCTTCTGCCTTCTTGAATTCATCAAGCATCCAGTTAATGATCTTGTTATCGAAGTCATCTCCTCCGAGGTGTGTATCACCGTTGGTTGCAAGAACCTCGATGACACCGTCGCCAATCTCGATGATGGATACATCAAATGTACCGCCGCCGAGGTCGTATACCATGATCTTCTGCTCTTTCTCGTTGTCAAGTCCGTATGCAAGTGCTGCTGCTGTGGGCTCGTTGATGATACGCTTTACATCAAGGCCTGCGATCTTACCTGCATCCTTGGTTGCCTGACGCTGTGCGTCGTTGAAGTATGCGGGAACAGTGATAACTGCCTCTGTAACCTTCTCACCGAGATAGCTTTCAGCATCCGCTTTGAGCTTCTGAAGGATCATAGCCGAGATCTGCTGAGGGCTGTACTTCTTATCGTCGATGTTGCGGCCTCTGTCGGTACCCATATCTCTCTTGATGGAAGAAATGGTCTTCTCCGCATTGGTAACTGCCTGACGCTTAGCAGGCTCGCCGACAAGTCTGTCGCCATTTTTTGTAAATGCTACGATCGAAGGTGTTGTTCTTGCGCCTTCTGCGTTAGCGATAACGGTGGGCTTACCACCTTCCATAACTGCTACGCAGCTGTTTGTGGTACCAAGGTCGATTCCGATTATTTTACTCATAATTGATTGCCTCCTCTTTTATGAATCAGATTATTTCTTATTGTTAATTGTTTATATCATCCGATGATCTGCATTGCAGTTCATCGGTTCGTTTCTATTCGGGTACAACGGCTACCATACTGTATCTGAGCACGATGTCGTGGTACTTGTAACCTTTTTGCAGTTCGGCGCAGATGGTTCCGGGCTCGTATTCCTCGCTCTCCTGCTGTGTTACCGCATTGTGGAGATTGGGGTCGAGGGGAAGGCCGAGAGCTTCGATGGGTTCCACACCCATATTCTCAAGCTCGGTAACAAGCTGTCTGTAGATCTTGTCCATTCCCTGTACAAAGGCATCGTCCTTTTTGTCCTCGGGGACGGTGGCCAAACCTCTTTCAAAGTTGTCAAGCACGGGAAGTATCTTTTTTAGCACTGCTGCCGATCCGTTGTCATAGCTTGCGGTTTTTTCTTTCTCCGTTCTGTTGCGGAAGTTTTCAAATTCCGCCAGCTGCCTTTTTACTTTATCATCAAGTGCGGCAACCTGTTCCTTTAAGCTTTCCTTTTCCTTATCAACTTTTGAAGGTTTTTCTTTTTTGAATTTCTTTCCTTCGGATTTCGCTTCCTGCTTTGTGTCCGGCTTTTCTTCGGACTTTTCTCCGGCAGAAGTCTCTTCACTTACTTTCTGATCTTCTGCTTTTTCATTCTGAGTTTCCTCAGCACTGTCGGAAGCTTCTTTCTCTGCCGCGCTTTCTTCAGCTTCGGCATTTTGTTTCTTTATTTCTTCCTCTGACATGTCCTATTCCTTTCGAACTGATTATCTTTCCATCCCGTCAGGATGATCTATTTATGATACAGGTCATCGAGTTTTGTCTTGATGGTTTTAAGTGTTCCGACAACCTTGTCATAATCCATTCTTTTTGGTCCGACGATTCCGATGGTTCCCTTCATGCCGTCCCCCAGATCATACACTGCAGTGACCACGCTGCAATCCTGCATGCTCTGTACTTTATTCTCACCGCCGATGTACACCTGGATGCCTGTTTCTTCCGAAGCGCTTTCGCTCTGAATGATATCACCCAGCACATCTTTTTCCTCGAAGGCGGATATCAGACGGCTTGCATTTTCGTGATCCGCAAGCTCGGGATATTTGAATATGTTGTTGGTTCCGCTTGTGTATACTTCAAGGTTTTTATCTTCGGATAATGTAAGGATAACTTCGTCTATCACTCCGCTCACAACATCGCTGTGTATTCCGGCCTGCTGTTTCATCTTTGCCACCATGCTGAGGTTTATCTCCTCGATGGCAAGTCCGCCAAGCTGTGTGTTTAACAGCATGTTGAGCTTAAGGATCGTTTCGTCATCTATCTCTTCGTACACATCTATGATCCGGTTTCTTATTATATTGCCTTCGATAACAACGACTGCAAGAAGGTGTTCCGAATCCACTCTCGAGAGCTGCACAAACTTAAGCTTGTTAAGGTGTGTGGTGGGAGCGGTGATCATTGTGGCGTACTGGGTATCTCTGGCAAGCACTTTGACGACCGCCTTGAGCATGTCCTCAAGCTTATCCTGCCTTTCAAGGAGCATATCCTTGACCTCGGCCACTTCCCTTTCCTTCGCTTCCATTAGTGTATCAACATAGAAGCGGTATCCTTTATCGGAAGGAATTCTTCCCGCCGAAGTGTGGGGCTGAATGATGTACCCCATCTCCTCGAGGTCGGACATCTCGTTTCTGATGGTGGCGGAGCTTAAGTTCAGATCGGTATCTTTTGAAATTGTACGGCTTCCTACCGGCTCTCCGGTCTCAAGGTAGTTCTTGATGATTGCCTGAAGGATTTTTGTTTTGCGCTCATCCAAGTCCATCCTGTGTTTGCTGCCTTTCTGTGTAATCCTGCGTGAACTGTATATTAAAGTGTTCCGCATCCGATCTCTTTTCCGTTTTGTTAGCACTCGATATTGTAGAGTGCTAACATCTGTATCTAAAATAGCACTATGTACCTGTCATGTCAACCGATAAAATATTAAAGAAATATAAATTTTATAAAGAAAACAAGAAAGCAGAAGATCTTTCCCATATAGAAAAAAGACCTGCGGCATTTGTCACAGGTCTTAATGATTCATTTCATTATATGAATAAGAAGATCCTATTCAATCAGAAGTTGTAGTACATATCGAAGGAATCGTTGATCTCGCCGTTGATAACGCTGTAAACCTTCTGCTCTGCAAGATTAACATAGATCTCGATATTCTTGATATCAGCAGTCTTGATCTTAAGATCATACTTAGCACGATCCTTAGCGGTCTTGAGATACTGCTTTAAAAGTCCGTCTGCTGTAACGTTCTTTCCACCCTCAAGTGAAAATACTGCGCTGGTCTTAAGAACTGCCTTCTTAGCTGTCTTCTTTGCTGCGGGCTTCTTAGCTGCTGCCTTCTTTGCAGGTGCTGCCTTCTTTGCTGTAGTAGCTTTCTTTGCGGTAGCGGTAGTCTTCTTAGCTGCTGCCTTCTTTGCGGGAGCCTTCTTTGCAGGAGCCTCCTTCTTAACTGTAGCTGCTTTCTTCGCTGCGGGCTTCTTAGCTGCTGCCTTCTTTGCAGGAGCCTTCTTTGCAGGTGCTTTCTTTGCTGCTGCCTTCTTTGCAGGTGCCTTTTCTGCAGCCTTAGGTGCTGCGGCTTCAGCCTTAACTTCTGTTGCGGGTGTAGCAGTTGCTACAGGTTTCTTGGTCTCTGCCATAATGACATCTCCCTTCTTTAAAACGTAAGATAAAAAAAGTTTTTTTGGTTACATAATTTGAATTTATAACATTGAAATAGTAACCCCTTTTTTGTCAATTGTCAACTTTTGACAAAATATTTTTTAAACTTTCTTCTATATTTTTTTGTGTTTAAATTTTTTACATTTAAAATATAAATCTTTATAAAAAAATTCGCTCAGTTTTTTTATGATTTTTTGAGTAGTTTTTTTATTTGTTTTTTATTCCTGTTTTTAATAATTTTCTTTTATGAATTTCCTTAAAACAGGAAGTGATCTTTCTACTTTTTCGGTGTCGATGCAGTAAGCCATTCTGAAGTATCCCGGTGCTCCGAAGGTGTCGGCGGGAACCAGTATCAGATCATATTTTAATGCCTTTTTTGAAAATGCTTTTGCATCATCTTCCGGTGCCTTCGGAAAGATATAAAATGTTCCGTCGGGTTTAACAACTTTTATACCGAGATCTTTTAATTCATTGTAGATAAGATTCATATTTTTTTCATACACACTTAAGTCCGCTGTCATATCTACGCACTCACCGACCGCAAGCTGTATGATGGATGAAGGACAGTTGTGACCGATACCTCTTGATATCTGACCGCACATATTGATCAGTGTTTCCGCCTCTTCACATGCGGGATTTACCGCAAGATATCCGATACGTTCACCCGGTATCGAAAGTGATTTTGAGAAGGAATAACACATGAGAGAATTATCGTAATATTTCGAAACGCAGGGCGCATCTATTCCTCCGAATACGATCTCTCTGTAAGGTTCGTCGGTGATAAGATATATGGGGTGTCCGTACTCTTTTGATTTTTTTGTCATGAGTGCGGAAAGCTTTTTTAATGTCTCTTCGGAGTAAACCACACCCGTAGGATTGTTAGGTGTGTTTACAAGAACAGCCATCACTTTTTCCGTCATCATTTCTTCTGCTTTTTCGAAATTGATCTGGAAATTCTCGTACTCGGGAGGTACCACTTTCAGCACTGCTCCGCTCAGATCAACATAAGGATGATACTCCGGAAAGAAAGGAGCAAATGTAAGTATCTCATCGCCCGGAACGGTGACAAGTCTCACTGCATGCGCAATGGCTCCCGCTGCTCCGCTTGTCATAAACACATGCTCTTTTTTGTACGGGATCCCAAATCTTCTTTCAAGTGATGCGGCTACTTTTTCTCTTACGGAAGGAATGCTGAGCGAGGGGCTGTATCCGTGAAGTGACTGGGTGTCCATAGTCTGCAGAAGCTTTATCATGGTGTCGGTAAATCCCTGCGGAACGGGTACACTGGGATTTCCCAGACTGTAATCAAATACGTTCTCGTATCCGATCTCTTTTCCTCTTGCTGTTGCAAATTCCGAAAGCTCTCTTATAACTGATTTCCCCGAGAGCATATCCTTATATTTTTGAACTAACATTTCTTCCTCCGTGTTGATATCTTTTAGTATTTTATCCGATATTTTTTATCCGAATGGTGTTATTCCGATAAAAATCATTGCAAGCCCTAATATCAAAAGGTGCGCGGGATATAAAACATAGAAAATGTATTTATTGTAGTTTCCTCTTTCTCCGTTATAGGCGCGTATCAGAGGTACCGCTGCAAAACCGGTTATCTCGGAAAACTGCGATATCGACAAAAATGCACATGCCCACACTGATGACAGGGTTTTCCTCTCGCGGAGCAGATAGAGGATAAGGATCGTGATGATCCCCATTGCACCGTAATCGCTCATGCTTCCGAGTACATCCGACTGGTCCGCAAGGATGCAGGCGAGCCCGGTAACGGCGATGATCTTTGACATCTTTATGAATCGCTCCCTGTTTGATCTTCTCACTAAAAGGAGCATCACAAGAACCGTTAAAGCCACTAATATCCACAGTGAGACAAACACTGTGGATACGATCCGCTGTCTTTCATCATTTGACATTTCATCAATGGCAGAAGCGAAGAAGGACAGGCCGAATCTCATAAGCATTCCTGCAAGCACGAACGAAGAAGTGATGCAGGCGCCGATCATCAACAGTATATTTAATGGTCTGCGAAGCTCACGTGATGTGAGTTCATCTATTCCCCATATCATTGCAAGGCCTATTGCAAGCGTAAAGTAAACATTCTGATAAAGAGGATAAAAAGGTGTTCCGAATATCGCAAGATCAAAAGGCACTTCGGAAATCACCGCAAATACAAGCAGACGTATCAGGTATTTTAATTTGCTTCTCGTGTGCTTGTATCCTTCAACTATAAAAAAGCAGTATATGGGGAAGCTTATCCTTCCGATCATTCTCATTACCAGATAAGCGATGCCTTCCGGGGATGAGAATGCCTTATCATAGATCACAAAACTGTCCATAAATGTGATGCCTGATGACAGCTTGTGGGACAGGATCAGACCCTGGTACACAGAAGCTGCGAAGTGATCCAAAATCATACAGATCAGTGCGATAAGCTTGACGGCAGATGCCGTCAGACCTTTCTTTTTCATAGCGCACAACCTCAGCTCTTACATAATTCATTTACATCATTCTTATATATTTATATTATGATGTTTTATATATATCTATTACTCTTCTATGATTATTCCGTCCACTTTCTCGGGTTCATCCGAAGGTGCGGAATGCTTTTTAGATGAGCTCTTTTTCTTTTTGTCATCTTCCTTTTCGTTCATATAATCGTATGCAACGTCAACGCCTTTTTTAACGGAATGAACAACGGTTCTTCCCAGCTCAAAAAAAGCTTCTCCGAGATTGTATACTGTATTTTTCCATTCATTTCCGAGATTATTATTATCAGCCATAATTTATACCTCCTGATTTCTTTTTAAACATAATAGCACAAACGATTCTTTTGTGGTACTTTTTTCTTGACAGTGTCTTTCTTTTACTTTAGAATAAACCTTACAAAAAAATCATCCTTTCTGAGGAATACGTCTGTGACACGAAATCTGGTCTCGCGCAATGCGACGCTGTGAACCGTGTCAGGTCGGGAACGAAGCAGCACTAAGCAGATGCTCCATGTGCCGTGAGGGCGCTGGGTGAACTGTGCAGGCGTCTTCCTCAGAGAGGATGATTTTATATTGTTTTGTTTATCCCTTTATTCCGCATCATGATTCTTCATTCTGCTAAGGTATTTTTCTACCATCATTGCAATGCGGAATGTAAGGGCGTCTTCAAATTCACGAAGGTTAAGTCCGGTTGCTTTCTGCACTTTATCGAGCCTGTAGAGGATGGTGTGCCTGTGCATGTAAAGCTGCTCGGATGTCTGAGATACGTTAAGATTATTCTCAAGAAATTTGCCGATCATCGCGATGGTCTCCTCGTCCAGTTCGGGAGGGATACCGCCGCCAAATACTTCGTCTATGAACATCTCGCAAAGATTGACGGGAAGCTGGTAAATCAGCCTTCCTATTCCCAGTGCGGAATAAGCTGCGACATTTTTCTCCTCATAAAAGATGCCGCATACTTCGAGAGCCATTTTACCTTCTTTGTATGATTTGGATACATCTTTAAGTTCCGAAACGGGATTGCCGTACGCAACTCTGGCGTTGGTCATAGCTTCGGTGTTGATAAGTGATACCACTGTCCGGGCTATCTCTTCAAGGTCTTCCGGTTCGGGCTTTTTCTCAAAGGATTTAACAAGGATTATCCGCTCTTCATCCACCGCGGTTACAAAGTCTCCGGTCTGGGATGTGTACACCACTTTAAGAAGCTCTGCCGCCACTCCTTTTACTTCGCGCTTAACATCTATCAGATATACGGCTCTCCATGCTTTAGCATCTATGTGGAGCTTTTTTGCACGATTGTATATATCAACAAGAAGCATATTATCGAGAAGAAGATTCTGGTAAAAGCTGTTCCTGTCGTATTTTTCCTGATATGCAAGCTGCAGGGCTCTTATCTGGGCGGCAGCAATGCGTCCGACATTGTATGCATTTTCGCCTTCGCCTTTACTGTGAATGATATAAAGAGCCTCGCTCTCTTCGTACACTTTCATAAGATGATCGGTTCCGATCACCTGGCTGTCGGCGGAAGAATCGGAAAAGCTTTTAAGCAGCTTTTTGTCTAAGGACATTTCGCCGGTACTTGCAAGGGTGTTTCCCTGCGGATCGTACACGGCAAGACTGACTTTCATGATGCCGTACAGCTCGTCTATGCAGCTTTGAATTACCTGGTTAGAAATCATATTGTCTCACTACTTTTAAAAAAGCCCCGACCTTTATCAAGCCGGGGCTTCGTATCATTGATTTAATGTTAGTTGGTGATGGTCTTCTCAGTTTCCTTATCGAATACGTGGATCTTCTCAACGTCGATAGCAAACTTGATGGAGTCGCCGGGTCTTGCAGTTGTTCTGGAATCAACTCTTGCAGTGATCGGGAACTCTTCAAGATCAAAGTAGAGATAAACTTCTGCACCGAGAAGCTCGTATACCTTGATGGTTGACTCGAAAGTGCTCTGAGGTGATGCGCTTACATACATCTCGGAATCATATACATCCTCAGGACGGATACCGAAGGTAACGATCTTTCCGTCATAACCGCCCTCGATAAGCTTCTTTGACTTAGCGGGAGGAAGAGGAACTGAGTGGCCTGCGATCTCGAGGCTTGCTGTCTCGCCTTCAACCTTAACTGTTGCATCAAGGAAGTTCATCTGAGGTGATCCCATGAATCCTGCAACGAAGAGGTTAGCGGGCTTCTCATAGAGGTTCTGAGGTGTATCTACCTGCTGGATAACACCGTCCTTCATAACTACGATACGATCGCCAAGGGTCATAGCCTCTGTCTGGTCGTGGGTAACGTAGATGATGGTGGTGCCGAGTCTCTGATGAAGCTTTGCGATCTCGATTCTCATCTGTACACGAAGCTTTGCATCGAGGTT
>DFKZ01000053.1:28280-28493 GCA_002373975.1 Lachnospiraceae bacterium UBA3632
TTAGGGTTACGAACGATTGCACGTCCCATGGCAACACGCTGTCTCTGTCCACCGGAAAGAGCCTTCGGCTTACGATCAAGAAGTGCTGTAAGGTCGAGGATCTTAGCTGCCTCATTAACCATCTTTTCGATCTGATCCTTGGGAACCTTTCTGAGCTTAAGTCCGAATGCCATGTTATCGCGAACGGACATATGGGGATACAGAGCGTAGTTC
>DFKZ01000053.1:28554-52854 GCA_002373975.1 Lachnospiraceae bacterium UBA3632
AGTTCTGGAATACCATCGCGATATCACGATCCTTGGGCTCTACATCGTTAACCAGTCTGTCGCCGATTCTCAGCTCACCGGAAGTGATATCCTCCAATCCTGCGATCATACGAAGTGTTGTTGACTTACCGCATCCGGAAGGTCCAACGAAGATAATGAATTCCTGGTCTGCTATCTCAAGGTTGAAATTCTTAACTGCCTCAAAGCCGTTGGGATAAACCTTGCAGATATTTTTTAAAGACAAACCTGCCATTTTTGTAACTCCTTTCAGTTTCTGAATGTTATTTCTATTTTACTTCGCCCCTGCGAAATACTCACAAATGATAGTATAACCTTTTATCGCTGTCCTTGCCATAACACAATTAAACAAAGATTCTTTGGCATTTTGGACAGATTGTAGAAAGAGTTTTATTCTTCCTCTTCCTTTTTGTTGAATTTCTGATCCTGTTTGTAGAACACCAGCTGTTTCTTGCCGTGCTGCTTTACAAAATACAGAGCCTTGTCGGCGTTTTTGTACAATTCCTCAAAGGATGAGCCGTCTATGCTGTATATGGCGGCGCCAAGGCTGGCTGTGACGGAGTATCTGGTGTATTCGCCCACTTCGAAGCTCTGGAAGAAGAGTTCCAGCTTGCGGGCCTCGCGCTCGATCACTTCCATGTCACTTATGTCCTTAAGGAACACGATAAACTCGTCTCCCCCGATCCTTCCGATGATATCCGAAGCCCTGTAGAGGGATCTCAGTCTCATTCCGAGATTCCTGAGCACTTCATCTCCGAAGGCATGTCCCATTTTGTCGTTTATCTTCTTGAAATTGTCCACGTCGATCAGAATGAGTACGCCCTGACCGCCGGGATTTGAATTGATATAATCCTCGATCTTTGTCTCTGTGGAGAGCTTGTTGTTCACTCCGGTAAGAAGGTCTGTTTCAGCCTTGCTGGTGAGAGCTTTACTCTTTTCGTTGGCACGCACTCTGTACAGAATGATTATCGCAAAATATGTAGCGGCAAAAGCGATAAGGCAGAATACCATTTCGGTGTGCATAGCCGTCATCGGGTCGTTATAGTTTTGCGTGTTTCTGTCAATGATGGCTTTATCGCATGCGACCACAAGGGTCATGTCGGTTCCGCGGATAGCATAGAATCCGATATATCTCTTTTTCTTTTCGGATGTAACCAGCAGATTAGCCTGATTATTCTTTTTAACCTTTTCCTGAAATTCTGCCCATACTTTCTGTGTCGGTACTGTATTCTGCAGATTGTCCCAGAATTTACCCTCAAGAAGCGGCTGGTTGGATGTGCGACCGGTCTGTACAAGGGTGTAGTAGTTTTCATCCAGTATCACGTAAAAACTGTAACTGTAAAATGTTCCCTTTGACACGGCATCGCTGAAAACAGTCGGTGAGAGGTAGGCAAACAGATATTCATTCACATCGGGGTTGGGCTTGCAGGCCACTACGAATGCCGGTGTATTGTTAAACCCGTCATCCATGGTAAAAGCCACCCGGAATTCTTTTCTTCTCGTGGTCTTGTAGTAATCGGTCTGCGAGATATCATTGATATTTCCCACATCATCATAGGCAATACCGTTTTCGTCGACATACACAGTCCTGAAACTATCCGTGGTCTTGGTGATTACTGATAGATACTCCTCGCTCTTTAAGGTGTCGATATCGCCCTCTGCCACCTGTGATGAGAGGACCATATAGTCCCTGACGTCGTTGAATCTGTTAGATATCTCAGTGGCGTTTTCCTTGATCTCACGGTTGTATTCGGTGAGAACTATATCCGAGAAAATAGTTCTGTTTTTTCTCGCAAATACCCCAAGGAAAAGAAAGCCCAGAAGTACTTCCGCAGTGACTATGACTCCACCTATCACGAGCAGTTTGGTAAGTGGATTCCCCTTCGGATCAGTTTTCGGTTTACTCTCCGAATTACTCTTCATCTTCATTCTCCGCTTATTTCATCGTTGAATATGTGTTCGTCTTCCGATCCGGGCACCGGAATCCCGTCAGCCTCGTTGGACTTTGCCTCCAGCTTTGCAAACTGTCTGTTGTAAAGAAGCACTGCAAGAAAAGCCGGGAGTGAAAAGCCAAAGAGTATAAGTATCGGCAGGATCACCGGGAAATTATATGTCAGATAAAAAGGTGCAACCAAAAGTATTATTATGAGAAATGTCCTGGGCGGGTTACTAACCGCCAGGATAATGGAGGTCTTAAGCGTACTTGCGACGGTACCGTCAAACCTGCTGAGCGCCGGGAACGCCATAACAAGCAGAAACGCCGCCAGAAGTACCGCTCCCGAGAGAAGCACTTTGATGTAGGCGGGCGCCGCATCTGCGTAGAAACCCTGAATCAGTTTCAGTGATATGACAGGAAGGCCGATGGCAAATATGGTTATGAGCCATATAACTGTCGCCTGCCTGAAATTCTCGCGGAAAGATTTGAAAAACAGCTTTATGGTCCCGCTGTCCTCATCCCTTCGTATCTTGAGCATAACATAATACTGGGCCGTAAATGCGGCTCCGGCGGTGATCACCGGGATGCAGAGCAGTCCGGTCAGAATGTTAAGGATCACCATATCGCCAATTCTTGACAGCACCGTCATAAATGGGCTGTCAGGATTAAAAATCTTCATTTCATTATCTCCGTCATAACACCTTTTCCATAGGCGTTATTCTGATTCCGCCTTTATCCTGCTCCGCTGCGGTTGCGGTAAATCCGAGCTTTTCATAAAACCCGACGGCATAGGGTGCGGCATTTACTTTGATAAAATACTCACCCTCTTTTTCTTTCACATGCTTTTCGAAGCGTTCGAGAAGCGCTCTTCCCACGCCCTGCCTGTGGTACTCCTCATCAACAAAAAGAAGCGAGATGACGTTGATATTGCGAAGGGAACATACTCCGATTATCCTGTCACCATCCACGGCAACCATCATCCGGTAGGTTCCTTTCAGAAAAGCTTTGTAAATATCATCATCGGTTATGAATTCAAAAAACTCTTTAATACCCTTTTGAGAATAGTCGGGAGATTCGAATTTCATAAATGTCTTCCAGACCATCATCATCGCAGGCTTCCAGTCATCCACCTTCGCCCACCTGATCTCGCAGGGAAGTTTCTCTATGGGATTCATGCCTGATGTCACATCTTTTTCAGAAGCCAATTGTAAATGTCCTCTTTCACTTCATCCCGCTCTTTTTCGTTAAGGATCTCATGGCGAAGCCCGGGATAGAGTTTCATTTCGATGTCCATCACACCGGCTGCAGTCAGGGCATTCTTTGCTGCAGTAACACCTTTCCCGTAATCTCCGACAGGATCTTCGGCTCCCGATACAAAAAGCAGGGGAAGACCGGCGGGAACTTTTTCAAGATTCTTTTTGGAAAGGAGCCTGCCGATAAGCTCGAAGAGGGTCCTGAATCCGTTAACGGTAAACAGGAATCCGCAGTCGGGATCCTCTATATATCTCTGAACGTTTTCTTCGTTCACACTGAGCCAGTCAAACGGAGTCTTCGGATTCTCGATCCGTTTGTTGTATCCTCCGAATGCGAGGTTGTTAATGAACATGGCAGGGTGTTTGTCACCGAAAAACAGCTTCTGGAAACCTGCCACAAACTTGGAAACGTTTATAAGAGCTTTGGACTGGTTTCCTGTACCCATTATAACAGCTCCCTGTATTCCTGTTCCATATCTCATTATATAATTTCGGGCTATGAAAGAGCCCATGCTGTGGCCCATGATGAAATAGGGCTTTCCGGGGTACAGCTCCTGAGTCATTTTCTTCAGCCTGTGCACATCCCGCACTACAACCGTAGCGGGATCCTGGTCGCAGAAATATCCCTTCAGTCCGTCTTCACCCACCGAACCTCCGTGACCGAGATGATCATCGCCTGTTACAACAAATCCTTTTGATGTCAGAAATTCAGCGATATCCTCGTATCTGGAAAAATGCTCACTCATTCCGTGGATGATCTGGAATACGCCCTTTATCTCTCCGGCATCCGGCGTATAGCGGATGGCGTGGATCTGAGTCTTTCCGTCTCTGGATTCAAAGTAAAATTCTTCCTTTTTCACGTGGGCTCCTTTCTGCAGGATCTACTTAGCAGATCTCGGCACCTGCGGACATTTCACGGTCGGGAACCATAATGGCCAGCTTTCCTTCCGCATCCTCCGCGCAGAGGATCATCCCCTCGCTCATAAGACCTGCAATCTCTCTGGGCTGAAGGTTAACGAGCACCATTACTTTCTTTCCGACCATCTCTTCCGGAGAGTAGCTTGCCTTGATACCCGAAAGGATCTGGCGCACGCTGCTCCCGATCTTCACCTTTGAGCAAAGAAGCTTCTTTGACTTGGGAACTGCTTCGCAGGCGATGATCTCACCCACCTGAAGCTGAAGCTTCGAGAAGTCATCATAGGTGATGGTTTCCTTGGGATCGATATCTATGACGCTGTCGTCATTTTCCTTCTCCGCACTTTCGGCTTCTTCGGCACTTATGCCGTTTTCTTTTTCATACTCTGCCTTCTGTGCGGCACGGATCTCTTCCACTCTCTTCATTATATCATCCGGATTGAGACGCGCAAAGAGAATCTCGGGCTCGGCGGTAACTTTTTTTCCGGATTCGTATAAACCGAATTTGTCAAGGTCTTCGTAATCTCTCATCTCCTCCTCGCAAAGCTGGCCGAGGATCGCGTCGGAAGTATCCGGCATATAGGGATACAGAAGATTTGCACCTATCACTATTGATTCGGTAAGATTGTACATTACTTCGGAGAGCCTGTCATTATTTGCTTCGTCCTTTGCAAGCACCCAGGGCTCTGTCTCGTCGATGTATTTATTCGCACGCTTGAATATGGCAAACACTTCATCGATGGCATCCGCAATCCTCATGTCATCCATCTTCTTTGCGGCTTTATCCCTTGCAGCGGTCACGACAGCCTTAAGATCCGCATCGACATCTGCTTCCGCCCCGGTCTTTTTTACCACGCCGTCAAAGTATTTATTGGTCATGGATACGGTTCTCTTAACGAGATTTCCAAGAATGTTGGCAAGATCCGAATTGTATCTTTCGGTCATGAGCTCCCAGGTGATGGTACCGTCGTTTTCGTAGGGCATCTCATGAAGCACATAGTAGCGCACTCCGTCCACGCCGAAAAGCGAGATGAGATCGTCGGCATAAATAACATTTCCCCTGGATTTGCTCATCTTTTCGCCGCCCTGTAAAAGCCAGGGATGTCCGAATACCTTCTTGGGGAGAGGCTCCTCAAGAGACATGAGGAATATGGGCCAGTAAATGGTGTGGAAGCGGATTATATCCTTTCCTACAAGATGAAGATCTGCGGGCCAGAACTTCTTATACTGCTCGGTGCTGTTTCCGTCTGCATCGTATCCTATACCGGTGATATAGTTTGAAAGCGCATCAAGCCATACATAAACGACATGCTTGTCATCAAAATCAACCGGGATACCCCATTTGAAGGATGTCCTGGATACACAAAGATCCTGAAGGCCGGGCTTAAGAAAATTGTTCACCATCTCGTTCTTTCTGGAAACGGGCTGGATAAACTCCGGGTGCTCGTCGTAGTATTTCATGAGCCTGTCGGCGTATTTGCTCATTTTGAAGAAGTAAGCTTCCTCTTTTGCAGGCTTCACTTCGCGTCCGCAGTCGGGACATTTTCCGTCCTTAAGCTGGCTTTCTGTCCAGAATGACTCACAGGGAGTACAGTAAAGTCCCTCGTAAGAGCCCTTGTAGATGTCTCCCTTTTCATACATTTTTTTGAATATTTTCTGGACCTGTTTTTCATGATCCTGATCGGTGGTGCGTATGAATCTGTCGTAGGAAACGTGCAGGCTGTCGCAAATACCGCGGATGATACCGGCCACATTGTCCACAAACTCCTTGGGAGTGACGCCTGCTGCCGCTGCCTTTTCCTCGATCTTCTGTCCGTGCTCGTCCGTTCCTGTCTGGAAGTACACTTCATAACCCTGCTGTCTTTTATATCTGACAATGGAATCCGCCATCACGATCTCGTATGAATTTCCGATATGCGGTTTGCCGGAAGTGTAGGCAATCGCCGTTGTGAGATAGTATGGACCTTTGTTCTGCATTGTGTTAGTTCCTCTTTTCTTTAATATGATTTCGTTCTTTTATTTGAATTTTGCCCGTACAGCTATCATATCTGCACAGCTTGTTTATTCTTGTGTTACGAGAGTTTCCTCTTCCCCGTACTCACCCTTCGGAGTTACATCAAAAGCATATATCCGAAAGCCGTATCCGTAATCGGCAAGGATCATGCGGATCCTTTCGTCCTGACGGGAATAGTCCAGTTCCTGCCCATTTCTCATCGCGTAGGCATGATATGTAATGTCTATGGAGCAAAGATTATCCGCCCACATGACAGGTTTATGAACTGCGATTATCTCGTTTCGGAGATTGCTGTGACCATAGGCCCAGCTGACGCTGTCCTCGTATGCGTTAAGGAGAGCGTTCCACGCAGGGCTTCCCGAGAATGTATAGCTCTGGGCAGCTGCGAGATGTTCATCGATTCCCGCCTTTCCGTAGATGTAATAGTTCAGATAGCTCTTAAGAAAAGCAAGTGACCATCCCTCAACGGATGCCGTGGTCTCTTCGTCGGGATATATAAGATATTCCGATCCTTCACTATACGGAGCCTCATTTCCGTTTCTGTCCGCGATCGTTATCTCCGGCGTGCAGAGAAGCTCTCCCACGTGGTACTCGTTAAGAAATACCTCCCCCTGCATCAGCTGATCATAACCGTACTTTTCTCTCTCGCTGTCATAGGGGAAGCAGACTATTTTTGATTTTGTGATGTTCTTTTCATCAAGTGCTTTTCCGTTGCACTTGACCGTGAAGCCCTCGGGAACCGTCACATCTACGCTTTCCTCGCCTTCGGCAAACAAAGCGGTTTCCGATATTTCCCAGTTAACTCCGCGTCCGGATAGGATTACTCTATATACATCCACATCTCCGACAGAGGCTTTGAAAACAGGTATCTCATCCGTGTAGGAATCATCTTTGAAGTATTCAAGCCCATCTTCACCGGAAGCAATTAGCCTGTCATAATAAGCGGTAACTGTCTCCTGCGTTTCGAATGTCCCCGGATGATCGCTTATCCAGAGAGCTGCAAGATCTTTGGATGTTATCCCTTCGGCATATTCTTCGAAGGTCAGCTGAGGCGATCTTTTTTCGTCCTCTATCCGTTCCCTCGTGAATTCATTCTGCTCATATTTATCCTGGTATTCGGAAAGCTTTTTCCATAGTATCCCCATGGTAACGAGAATTGCGACAAGCAAGACTCCGAGATAGATAAAGAATATCATTCGAAACACCGGATTTTTCACTATTCATCAACCTCCGGCATGACAAGGATCGCATCGGGGAGTCCCCTCATTCCGATAAGTCCGGAACCTCTGGTAAGCTGCTCTCCGTTATATCTCATCTCGGCAGATGAACCGCCGTCAAGCATGGACGCGTTGACAGCTCCGTATTCCGACATGATCTTAACAAGGTCATCACGGGTGGCACCAAGGCTTGCCGCAGTCCTTCCCTCAATAACAAGAAGAATGATGGTTCCGTCCTCTGTCTGACCGATAGCCGCTCTGGGATTGTATCCTCCCCCGAGCCGCACAGCCTCAACTCCGTCTTTGATAAGCACATTACCCATGGTAAAGCTGAAACCCTCGACTATTCCCGAAGCCAGGGCTCCGGCAGGTGAAAAGCTGCCGTTTATCAGATTATGATCGGCATCAAAACCGATAACATTATTATATACCTCTCCGGGCGTACCGAAAAGAATCTTTCCGTCTTTTATGACAACCCCGTCAGGACACCCGCCGTTTCCTTTTCCCTCTTCATCGGCAAAGCCTCCGCCGTTTATACCGGCAATGGCTCCGTAGTCCTCGATGAAGCTGTAAAGGAACTTGCCTCCGCCGCCATAGGAAGGAAGCACTCCGATAGTTACCCTCTCTGGGTCCCTGACGAGCATGACTTTCCCGCGGAAGGTCTCCCCGCCTATGTCTTCTATCTTGATACCGTCAACAAACCCATCATCCTCGGATATTACCGAAGGGTCGGTTGCGGCGGCTTCTTCGTTCTCTATCTCCGCCACGGCAGTGTCCTTTTTGAAGTCAAGATAATCAAAACCGTCCTCTGCTGTGGGTGAAAGCAGCCTGAATACTTCTTCGTCGTTCAGGAACCAGTGAGGCAGGAATTTGAGAGCACTTGTCTCGTTACAGGAGTTGACAAATATGTATTTAGCCTGTTCCGAAGGGCCATGAGTGAGTGTATACATCACAAGCATGACAAAAAGCACGGCAGATAATGCCGTAACAGCAAAAATAAGCGCACTGTCACCGACAACTGCGCCAATAATTTTTATTGCTTTAAAACTCTTCTTGTGCTCTGATCCTATGTCCACTACTAAATCTTGTATGCTCCTGTTTTAGCCTGTTTCACTCGTGTTTGAAGATTATAACACAGTTTTTTATTCCATACAAGATTTACAAAAAATCGTACCGAACACGAAAAATATCATGCTCCGGAGTTAAGTCTGTCATATTCATCTTTGATCCTGTAAAAGATCTCCGATGATCCGTTTCCGCTGTCGGGATGATATACTTTACACAAATCATGGTATCTGCGTTTTATTGACGCCGGTGTTTTGCAGTCTGCAAAGAATCCTGCGGCGTTTTCGGAATTGCCCTCTTCATAGCGGTCCTCTTCCTCATAATATTCGTAACCCGCATGATCCTCTATCTCATCATATTCATCTTCGCGATCGTAGCCGTAATCGTTTTCTTCGATGTAATCCTCGTAATCTTCATCCCGGTAATCGTACTCTTCCCGCATGTGTCTGCGGCGCTCAAGCCTTTCCCTGCGATACTCTTCCTCTTCTATCTCGTCTCTGTATCTTCTCTCATCGCGCATTCCGCGATAATACCCATCTTCGTATCCATCGTCATATCTGGCGTTCATTCTCTCCTCTTCCGCACGTATGACTTCATTTTTGAGTGAGTGATATCGCATCAGATTGAGGATATCAAGAACCGGACCGCCCAGAAGCATGATGGCAAAGGCAATAAGAAATGGCTTGTCCCCCAGCTTTGCAGTCTGCGTAGTAACAAGAGCTGCCACGCCTATGGCTATCACGAACCCAAGGATCCAGTTATGCATAAGCCTGATAAAGAAGCACACGTAAGACACTGCACCATATGCGATAAAGAGCGTGATCAGATACTTGGAGGGTGCCTGAAGCGCATTGTTCCATACAGTACCGATGCTCGTGTCCCAATACACGAGGAATGTGAGTATCACGGATATTATTATTTTTGCCGGGATCACAGCGAGCTTTTTTCTCAGCTCGGCTACCCTGATTGCCTTCATTATATTCATGTTATGGTGTTTTATCCTTTACGAAGTCCCTTGGGATAATGGTTTTTGAGAGTTCCCCCCGCGGATTTTCCCCAGCCCAGAGAATAGCCCTCAGTGCAGACGAGAGTCCATCCCGATCGCGTCTTTGTGGGTCTGGTCAAACCCTTGATGTAATCCGCCGATTCTTTTTCGTCAAGGTTTTCTGTTCTCAAAGCAAATGCGGGATCTATGGCAAGAGCCAGAGAATGCGCCGGCTCAAAGCGGTCTTTTTTAAGCGTCCCCAGACATAACCCCGGGCGCAGCACTTTTATTCCCGAAAGTGCAGGGGATCCGGATGGAAGAAAGTATACGCTCTGTCCAAAATCAATGAGCTTTCCGTATCCGAAAAATCCGCCTTCCTCAAAAGCTTCGTCTTTCAGTATATCGACAAGATAGGATCTGATCTTTTTAAGATCTGACATCGATGTCGGAACCTGGGAGCAGGTGGAATTTCCTGCATCGGCAGATGTGATGTTTTGTCCGTTTTTAACAAGAACAGCCGCAAAATGTCCCTCGCCTTTTATTTTATGCGGCCACAGTCTCTGCTGTGAAATAAGTGTAAAATCCGGATTTCTTGAAAGAAAGCATTTTATCCCTTCCTCATTTTCCTCCGGTGCAAAAGTACAGGTCGAATAGACGATCTTTCCGCCGCTTTTAAGCATGGCTGCAGCACAGTCAAGTATCTGTGCCTGTCTTTCCGCGCAGGCGATAACATTTTCGGGGCTCCATTCATTTACCGCCTCTTCATTTTTTCTGAACATTCCCTCACCCGAGCAGGGCGCGTCAACCATTATCCTGTCGAAATAGCCTTCGAATCTGTTTACCAGAGACGCGGGAGATTCGCTGATCACGATTGAGTTTTTTATTCCCATTCTCTCTATATTTTCGGAGAGGATCTTTGCTCTTGAAGGATTGATCTCATTGGAGATAAGCAATCCCTGCCCCTGCATGTGTGCCGCTATCTGTGTGCTTTTCCCGCCGGGAGCAGCGCAGAGATCAAGTATTCTCTCTCCCGGTTTTGCATCAAGAAGTTCAGCGGGAAGCATCGCGCTGGGTTCCTGGATATAATATACTCCGGCCTCGTGAAGAGGGTGCATTCCGGGCCTTGATGCCTCGTCATAATAGTAACCGTTTAAAGCCCATTCCACAGGCTCCCGGCAATTCTTTTCAGGGTACTCTTCCGATGCACTTTTTCCGTTTATATTTCTTTTAAGCGGATTTACTCTCAGCGCACGATATCTCTCATTCTCGTATGACTTTTCAAATGCGTCATATTCGTCAGCGAGAATTTCTTTCATTCTGTTTTTAAATTCTTCAGGTAAAAAATCAGACATATATTTCTGCATTATGACCGGCGCAGGTTTTAATCATTCTGAGCGCCATTGTCGAGAGATTTATTTATTTTGATCCCGAGCTTTGCTATTCCGTTCTCGTATCTTTTTTCTATCACGTATATACGAAACAGTTCGACAGCGGTAGAAGCGATATAAACCGCCGCTATAATCCCTATCGAAACCGGAATAAGCATCAAACCGTTTACTTCCGTCATGCGAAGAGACACTGCTTCCCATAAGACCTTTTTGGCAAGGTCGTTATTATGCACCAGATATACTCCGAATGATGCCGCGGCAATAAGATTGATAACTCTGTTTTTCCCTAGATCAGTCTTTAAGAATCCAAGGAATAAAAATACGGAAATAAGGACTATAGGAAGCTTTTCCTCACTGTAAAGGTAGTCCACTTTATCTGCCCAGAATTCACTTGTCCTGCCGAGAGCTTCGCAAAGTGATGCGAATCCGAGGTTAAGAATTGTCACCACCACGGAAAGCAGGATATATACCGGCCCGGTTATACGGGTCTTTTTGGCATGAAGCCTGATATAACCTCCGAATGCATATACAGCCATGAACCATAGGAGACCACTTCGCTGGAACTGCTGCGCCGTAAAGGTGGGAATGATCACCCAGATTATCCCCAACAGTATAAGCATTGTTTTGTATGCCCGTTTGGGAAGTGAGACAAGCAGCCTGTTCATGAAGGGTGAGAACAAGAGAAGCACAAAGTAGGTGGATGCGAACCACCAGTGACCCTCTTCGCGGACGATAGGGAACACGAAGCGCAGAACCTGTTTGGTGTTGATAAACCACGGGAAAAATATCTTTGATATCAAAAGCGCCGCCAGTGAATAAGTAATAAGCTGGAGCCATATCCGGATAGCCTTTCCCGATGGATACTCCTGTGAGGTAACCGAAAAATACCCCATTATCAGAATAAACACATCAACGCCTATCTTTCCTCCCATAAGAAGTAGATCCATCCAGATGCGGCCGATACCGAAGCTTTCCGCAGAAGGTACGGAAACGTGAAGCGCAAAGTGATGGGCCACGATCATTATCATAGTGATAATGCGAAGAAGTTCTATATTTGACTGTCGGTTTTTTATTCTGTCCATACCCTATATCATACTATTTTTTCACTGTTTCAACAAACCTTTTCTACTGTTTCGGCGTACCTTTTTAGGTTTTTCTTGACATTATCCGCCCGAAATGCTTATTATGAAGATGTATAGGTAGCTGAAAATTTCACCCGCATGGCCGGGTGTGTGGGTTAGTAATATTGGAGGTACTGCCATGGCTATTAATATAGGTACAAAAATGGTCATTCAGGACGAGACCGTTCGCCGGGCACAGGAGTCTGTTCAGCGTAATTCCGATCAGAAGAATGCGGCCGGAAGAGTTGATATTTTACAAAACGCGCGTCCCGAAAATGTTGACCGGGAAGAGAAGGAAGATCGCGCTAAAGCTATTCTTGAGGAGCAGCGCAAAGCCGCCGATGCAAATACTTTGAACGAGACCAAAGGTAAGGTCATTTCGGAATCGCGTGACGGAGATACCGTCAGAGCAAGTGAGAAATCCATCGAAGCTTTAAACGATGGTATGGTACTGCCCAAAGGCCCCGAGATGTCTGCGACAGAGCAGGCCGCAGAAGATCGGGAAAAGGAAAGCAACGTTCAAAGCCTTAACGGTTATTCGGAATCGCAGCTCGATGCACTATACCGCGAGGGAAAGATCTCTATGCAGGAGCGCGACAAAGAGATCAAGGAGCGAGAAGAATTAAAAGAAGCTGCAGGAATGGCAGCGAATGATTACGATGCCGCAAAAGAAGCCGAGGAAAAGAAGGCCGTTCAGGAGACTCGGGATTCCGCAGTCGGCCCTGCTTCCAAGGAGGACGATAAAAAGACTCAGGCAGACGATACTCTGAAGGAAGAGAGAGTAGCAGAAGCAAGAACCAGAACTATCGAAGAAGAAAACGAAGCTTTTGACAATTTTGAGCGCACAATGAACAATGTGATCAGCGTTCAGGCTCGTTTAAATCAGGATCCCGACCTGGAAAGATTCGGGACCGTTGATGGGTTTAATATTGTGACAAAGTAATCGTGTGATCAGGGAAGTTATACTAAAAATCCGGAGGCTGATGCTTCCGGATTTTTCTTTATCTGTTTAAATATGTTTTGTATCAGATCTTTGGAACAAAGGCGCTTACCAGTTTTGCACAGTGCTCTGCCGCGTGTCTTTCGAAAGTCGGGTAATCCATCTGCGCGGAATCGTCGGCTTTGTCGGAAATGGCTCTAAGGATCACAAAGGGAATGCCGTTAAGATAAGCCCCGTGGGCAATCGATGCACCTTCCATCTCGCAGCAGTCGCCCTTAAAGGTTTCTATCAGACGCTCTTTAATATCTTTTGCAGCTATGAACTGATCTCCGCTTACCACTCTTCCAACAAGGGTGTGGAGTTCCGGAAGTTCTTCTGCGCAGACTTTCTGTGCTATCTCTATCATTTTTTTGTCCGCGGGGAATTCCTTTATTCCAAGCTGAGGAACTTCTCCTATGGGATATCCGAAGTTGGTCGCATCTACATCATGGTGAAGTGCGATCTCGGAAATAAGAATGTCCCCGATATCCAGCTTTGCATTTAGCGAACCGGCAACTCCCGTATTTATGATGTGAGTAACCTCAAATATGTCGGCAAGTATCTGAACACAGAGGGCAGCATTAACCTTACCAACGCCGCTTCTGACCACTACTACATCCGCACCGTTTAATTTTCCTTCATTGAATTCCATACGGGCTTTTGTCAGCTTGCGCGTGATGGTCATCTCTTTCTTGAGAGTTTCAACTTCCAGCTCCATAGCTCCGATAATTCCGATTTTTGCCATATTGTATTCCTTTCAAAAAATGCCATCGGCTGTTACTAACCGATGGCATATTAGTTTTACTGTGGATAGATAAGTCTGTCCTCGCCTATGTCCGTGAGCACATTGTCGAGGAATTTCTTTGCAAGGTAATTTGCCATTCCCAGGTTCATATCCAGATAGTTACCGCAGTCCTTGGGAGAAGCTCCGGGAACCTCGCCCTTGAAGTCTCTTATGAATTCATACATTTCCACCATAAGGGGAACTATGTCTTTCGATTCATAATCGCCCGCAAGGAGAAGATAGAAACCTGTACGGCATCCCATAGGTCCGAAGTAAATTGTCTTATCTTTATAATCCGGATGGTTCCTGAGAAATGTCGCAGCAAGATGCTCTATTGTATGTATCTCTGCGGTGTTCATTACAGGTTCTTCGTTCGGACTGGTCATGCGGATATCAAAAGTCGTGATCGTCTCCGCTCCGACATGATCTTTTCTTGACACATACACTCCGGGCTGGAGTTTTATATGATCTATTGTGAAACTGGTAATTTTTTCCATGTTGGTCTTACCTTATTTATTATCATCGGCAGGCTTGATCGCAAGAGGTCTTACGAAGGGCTTAAAAGGAGCTTCTGCAGCGGGTGCAGCCTTGGGAGCCTCTTTCTTTACTTCTTCCTTCTCGGGCTCTGCCTTTTTAGCTTCTGCTTTCTTAGCTTCTACCTTTTTAGGCTCTGCCTTCTTGGGTTCTGCCTTCTTAGCTTCTACCTTTTTAGGCTCTGCCTTCTTGGGTTCTGCTTTTTTAGCTTCTACCTTTTTAGGCTCTGCCTTCTTGGGTTCTGCTTTTTTAGCTTCTGCTTTCTTGGGATCTGCTTTTTTGGTTTCGGTCTTCTTGGCTTTCTCTTCCTTGATGACTTTTGCTGCAGCCTTGGTCCCTTCCTTGGCTGCTTTTACAGCTGTATCTGCCGTCTTCTTGGCTGTCTCTGCGGCTTTCTTTGCGACCTTTTTAGTTTCCTCGGTGGCCTTCTTTGCTACTTTCTTGGTCTCTTCAGCTACCTTCTTTGTAGCCTTTTGGGTTTCCTCAGTAGCTTTCTTTGCTGCCTTTTTGGTTTCTGCGGTAGCCTTCTTTGCTACTTTTTTGGTCTCTGCAGTAGCCTTCTTTGCTACTTTTTTGGTCTCTGCAGTAGCCTTCTTTGCTACTTTTTTAGTCTCTGCAGTGGCCTTCTTTGCGGCCTTCTTGGTCTCATCGGTTGCTTTCTTTACAGCTTTCTTAACCGGGCTGACTGTACGAAGTGAAAGGATCTTGTTGGCCACTTCCACATCTCCGACGATGGAGAACTTCTGCGCTCCGTATGCATCTCCGGGTTCTTCCTTTCCATCAAGGATATCCAGGATAAGCTTGGATGTGATGGTCACGGATGCATCATTATCATAATATTCATAGGGCTGAACGTTGAATTTACCTTCGCTGACTTCAATATAAAGAGCACCTTCGCCCTCGCCACGGATGTTTATCTGGATGGCCTTGTGTCCGCTGATATCCCATCCTTCTGCTTTAGCGTATGCCTTCTGTAATCTCTCAACAATCTTTTCGTAAGTCATTTCTCTTGCCTCCCTTTTAGAGATAAAACCAAATGAACTATAGCGTTACAAACAACTTACTTGATTATATTACTTTTTCAAAAGTGTTACAACATTTTTACCGAATATTTATGCATTTTTTTGTCATTTTTGCCACATTTTGGGCCAAACCGGTAATGAATAATCCTGTCGGAATCATATCTTAAAGCGGTATCCCACACCCCATATAGTCTCGATGTAATCAGGATTTGCATTATCTTTTTCAATTTTTTCCCTGATTTTTTTAATGTGGACAGTTACGGTGGCAATATCGCCAACGGATTCCATATCCCATATTTTCCTGAATATTTCTTCTTTGGTAAATACGTGGTTGGGATTCTCGGCAAGGAATGCGAGAAGATCAAATTCCTTGGTGGTAAAGGGCTTTTCTTCGCCTTCCACAAACACCCTGCGGGCTGTCTTGTCTATTCTAAGGCCGCGGATCTCGATCACGTCATTTTCATTTTTCTGCTGTCCTGCGCTTACCAGTCTCTCGTATCTGGACAAATGCGCTTTAACCCTTGCCACAAGCTCGCTGGGGCTGAAAGGCTTAGTCATATAGTCATCCGCCCCGAGCCCGAGTCCTCTTATCTTGTCTATATCGTCTTTCTTGGCAGATACCATTATGACAGGAATATTCATTTCCTTTCTGATCTCGCGGCACACTTCAAATCCATCCATCTCAGGGAGCATAAGATCAAGAACGATCAGATCGTAGGGATTTGCTTTGGCTGCAGCCAGGCCTTCGGCACCGTTTCCTTTAACGTCCACTTCGTGTCCGTTCATCTCAAGATAGTCTTTTTCAAGATCTGCTATATCCGCCTCATCTTCTATAATCAGTATTTTTCCCATATTTATACCTTTCCGAACCTGTACTTCTTACAATTCAATGTATTTTCTGAGCACAAAGTGCATGCAGGTTCCTTCTTTTTCTTTACTTGTTGCCCAAATATATCCGCCGTGATCTTCTATTATTTTTTTGACTATGGATAATCCGATTCCGCTTCCGCCCTGAGCCGAATTCCTTGAAGCATCCGAACGATAAAATCTGTCAAATATCTTTGTCAGATCGTGCGGAGCAATCCCGCAGCCATTATCCTCGATCTCAACCATGACGGAGTCACCTTTGTCCAGAAGTCTGATCTCTATCACTCCGTTTGCCTTATCAAGATACTTGACGGAATTGCTGATAATGTTGTTTATTACTTTTTTAAGCTGCTCGGGATCAGCTATAACTACCGTATCCTTGGGGACCAGATTGGTGTAATTGCATACAATGCTTCTCTGCTCCAGGTCAAGGCCTATCTCCTCAATGCAGTCGTCAAAATAATCCGCTATGTTGATGCGAAGGAACTTATAGGGGATCCTGTCGTTATCGATATTCGAATAGGTGGTGAGCTCATTTATCAGTCTGTCCATATCAACAGCTTTGTTGTATATGGTGCGGACGTATTTGCTGGTCTTTTCCGGCGTGGTGGCCACTCCGTCTATGATCCCTTCCGCATAACCCTTGATAGCGGTGATGGGGGTCTTAAGGTCGTGAGAGATGTTGCTTATCAGCTCGCGGTTTTTCTCTTCCTGCCGGCTTTTTTCCTCGGCAGTCTCCTTAAGCCTCATGCGCATGTCTTCGTAATTACGATAAAGGTCACCGAATTCATTTTCCGCATCGGTCTCAAGCACATAGCTGTAATCACCTTCACGGATCTTTTTCATGGCCTCATTGAGCTTGCTTACAGGTTCATAGATACCTTTGTGTATCCATCCCGATACAAGCAGACCGGTCACCAGCATAATGAGGCCGCTGGCTACCAGCAGATCGATCATCCAGCTCTTGGTGACTTTGTCGAATGTAAAGCGCATTTCCGGCGTAATACCTCCGACAAACCGGCCGATGCCGACAAAGGCCAGCAACATGAACATGAGCGGAACCACTATTGAAATTATACATGCAATTATTATCTTTGTTCTGATTTTCATATTGTTAAGTATATCACAGTAGAATAAAAACGAGCGAAACTAAGTCTTAAAAGATTATAAATTTTATCATTATCTGTTGGTTCAATGCCTGTAGGTGGGTTATACTGTTCATTGACAGACATGTCTAACCAAGATTAGATTGACTGTATACCGCTTTTAAAGTAAAGTTTGCTCAAGAGAATCTTCCGCCTGACGGCGGACACACAAAGGAGGTATCAAAATGAAATATGTATGTCCTGTATGCGGATATGTTCATGAAGGTGACAATCCGCCCGCAGAGTGCCCTGTTTGTCATGTAAGCGGGGACAAGTTTAAGGTAGTTGAAGGCGAGCTCACCCTCGCTGCAGAGCACGAGTTCGGCGTTTACGGACAGACCGTTAAGAACAATCCCGAGATAAGCGAAGAAGATAAGAAATATATCTTCGAGCAGCTCAAGGCTAACTTTGACGGAGAGTGCTCGGAAGTCGGAATGTATCTGTGCATGGCAAGAATAGCTCACAGAGAGGGTTATCCCGAGATCGGCCTTTATTGGGAGAAGGCAGCTTATGAAGAAGCTGAGCATGCCGCTAAATTTGCCGAGCTCCTGGGATCCGATCTGGAGTCCAAGATGACCGCATCCACCAAGGAGAACCTCAAGTGGAGAGTTGACTGCGAGTTCGGAGCAACCGCAGGAAAGACCGACCTTGCTAAATGCGCTAAGAAAAACAACCTCGACGCCATTCACGATACCGTCCATGAGATGGCACGCGACGAGGCAAGACACGGCAAGGCTCTCAAGGGTCTGCTTGACAGATATTTCAAATAATCGTTTTTCGGGTTTTTGAGTATCTGTTCATCTAATTGTTCGCAAATCAAAAAAAGACTTTGTTCAGATGAATCCATCCGGACAAAGTCTTTTTGTATATATCCTTTTAATCTGTATTACCCTGGAATACTGAT
Source organism: Lachnospiraceae bacterium UBA3632 (assembly GCA_002373975.1). Classification (GTDB taxonomy): domain Bacteria; phylum Bacillota; class Clostridia; order Lachnospirales; family Lachnospiraceae; genus AC2028. The sequence goes on from DFKZ01000053.1 coordinate 46,702, forward strand.
TACTCGATCACGATCTCGGAACCTGAATCTGAAGGAACGATTGCAAAGTAGGTCTTTCCTGCCTGAATAACAACCTGATTTCCATCGGAATCGGTAAGCTGAATGTTATCGGTAAGCTTTTCTCCCTTTGACCAGGTAAGAGGTGCTGCTACGCCTTTGTTGATGTAGTATCCAACACCGGTCCTGCCCTCAAGATAGTATCTGAGATATCCTTCACCATACTCATGAATATCGGCCATAAGAACGATAAGGTTATCGAATGAAAGCTGCTCGCCGGTTGCTCCGTCAAGATGAGCGGAACCGTATACATAGTAGTCATACTTTCCGGTGGAAGAGTTATACTTCAGCTCTGACTTATTGTGGTAGAAGGGAAGTGAAATCCTCTTCTGTGCATCAAATGTGAACGCAAAGTTGTTGTAGCTCATAGGATCAGACTCAACAAACTTGAAGTGCTCTCCGGTGTAGTACTGATTATATGTTTCGCTGATACTTGAAGAATTTGTTATGTAAGATGCAAGATCGGAAGAAGTAACATACTCCGTAAACTCTCTTGCCTTTCCGTTATCTATACGTGAGAATACACCGCTTAAGTGATCCACTTCTGCAGAATTCATGAAATCTGAGAATTCGGGGATCGGGTAAGGACCTCCGTCGTGGCAGAGCACTGCATTGAACTCAGCCGCAAGGATACAGTTAGTGGTTCTTGCACTTCTGACGTTTCCGAGCTGCTTAGTGTCTTTCCAGTCCTTAACAACAGCCATAAGCCTGGTTACGCGGTCATTCTTTGTGCTGTTAACCATCTCGAAGATGATGTCCGCATTGTTAAGACCAAAGTGAGGCTGTGCTGTGATCTCGTTGTCGACCATTACAGCGATAGGCCTCTGATCCTTTAGGCTCTCATCGATGAGAAGCCCGGAGAGTTCGTTGAACACCTTTCCTGCAGGAGCCTTGTCGTTAGTAAGAATACCGTCAATTCTCTTCTGCTCAAGCTCTGCTTTCGCAGTTTCATCTTCCTCTGCAGTATCATCTTCGGGAACAGAGAAATCAGAATTCTCGGTCTCAGGTTCTTCTTCCTTTACGCCACCGATCGGTTCTGCTGTTACATCGGGAACCTGCTCTGAGCCGCCGTTGTCTTTGCCGCATCCTGCAAGCATGGTCAGTGCCATTGCTGAGCAGAGAAGCAAAGCGATCATTTTCTTTTTCATTGTAAATCTCCTTCTTTAGAAACAACTTAAATCAAACAACAGTTTATTATAATACTTTTTTCAAGTAATACAACCTTTTTTTATTTTCCTTTTCCGTAAGCAACCAGCGTAACGCCTACGATAATGACGATCATGCCGAGAATCTTGCGCTTTGTGATCTTCTCTCCAAGAAGCCTGTTGGAAAGAAACATCGTCCAGATGTAGGTGATCGATCCCAAGGGAAGTACGACCGCGTATGGGAGCTTCTGGAGAAGATATATATTACCAAGCGCCGCAATAACGTACATCACTCCGCCAAGGTAGAAAAATGGGGAAAGAAGAAGCTTTATCTTGCTTCCGCCATCCGCGGGGGATGCTTTTTTTAGGAAGTAGCTCGCAAGTGAAGACAGGAATGTCTCCACGAGCAGGATCACTACTATAATGATAATGTCCTTAGTGGTCAGAGGCATCATTCTTGCTGCTACCTCCTATCACAATTACTCCCGCAATAACAACGAAAACTCCCACTATGGTGATCCAGGATATTTTCTCAGCGGGGAAAAAGATCGCCGAAAGTATAAGGGCGAACACATAACTCATTGAATTTATGGGCTGAAGTACGGAAAGCTCTCCGTATCCGAGCCCGATTGTCATTACGATTGCTCCGATCGCATACACAACAAAACCCGGTAAAATCTTTACGAATACTCCAAGAATTCCGATAAATCCCTGAGCAAGAGCAGCAGCCACATCAACATTCTCAAGAGGCTTCTTCCACAGAAGCTGGCCAAGTGCCAGGCTGAATGCGGATATAAGCAAAAGAATTATTCCTTTTCCGTTTTTCTTTAATGATTCTAGCATTATTACTCCCTGTTAAGGTCAGACTCCATTAACCACATTAGTGGGATGACCTTCAATAAACGCCTTCATATTATCATATGCGCCCTGCACACAGCGGGTTCTCGCTTCAACGCTTCCCCATGCAAGGTGTGGCGTGATTATCAGCTTGTTGGAATCCTTGATCTTAGATAACGGATTCTCAAGCCTGAGCGGCTCTTTCTCAAGAACATCAAGCCCTGCTGCCTTTATCTCCCCGTTTTCAAGTGCCTCGTACAGTGCCGGGTTATTTACTATCGGACCCCTCGCGACATTAATGAGGATGGCCGATTTTTTCATCTTTTTAAGCTCAGCGGCATTGATAAAATCCCTTGTAAGATCACTTAAAGGGCAGTGGATCGAGAGGAAATCACTCTCCGCAAGAAGCGTGTCTTTATCCACCCTGCGGTACTGTGTGACCTTGCTGTTCCCGGTCACTGAATGGAAGATCACATTGCACCCGAAAGCAGTAGCTATCTGGGCAACTTTTCTTCCTATATTGCCCATTCCCACAATGCCCCAGGTCTTTCCCGCAAGCTCATAGAAGGGAACGCCGAAGTTGGAGAAGCGGTCCTGCGAGCTGTACTCGCCGCTCTTTACATATTCGTCATAGTGCGCGAGGCTCTGTGAAAGTGCAAGTGCCATGGTGAACGTGTGCTGTGCCACCATATCCGTACAGTAGTTTACAACGTTGCAAACCGGTATGTTTCTGCTCTTAAGATAAGCAAGATCACAATTATCATACCCTGTTGCAAATTCGCAGATGAGCTTCAGAGACGTAGCATCTTTCAGGCTTTCCTCGTTCATCGGGGATTTGTTTGCCACAACTATATCAGCATCTTTAACCCGCTCCCTGACTTCTTCGACAGTCACCGTGTTGGGATAACAGGTAACTTCTCCAAGCTCGTTAAAGCAGTCTACCGGAATATCGGGGCCAACGCTGTTTCTTTCAAGCACAACTATCTTCATGCAAACCTCCGCGTATACCGCACAATCCCATGTAGTTTACCAAAGAAATATAGAAATTTCAAGATTATAGTGGTATTATGAAGAAAGAATTAAACAAAACTTAAGAATTAGAATCACCCTCAGAGAAATAATAATGAAGAAAATCGTTCTTACCGGCGGAGGGACCGCCGGGCACGTAACTCCTAATATAGCACTGCTGCCTGCCCTGAGAGAAGCCGGGTACGAGATTTCGTATATCGGTTCTTACAACGGCATCGAGAAGCAGCTTATGAATGACTACGGAATCCCCTACACCGGTATATCGACCGGCAAATTCCGCAGGTATTTCGATCTGAAGAATTTTACCGATCCCTTCCGTGTAAACAAGGGATTTATTGAAGCAACCAAATACCTGAAAAAGAACAGACCCGATGTGGTCTTTTCAAAGGGCGGTTTTGTAAGCGTGCCCGTGGTCCGCGCGGCGGCGCTTCTCGGAATTCCCTGTATCATCCACGAATCGGACATGACACCCGGGCTTGCCAATAAGCTTTGTTTCAGAGTATCAAAAAAGATATGCTGCAACTTTCCCGAAACCGTCAAAATGCTTCCCTCTTCAAAGGCAGTACTTACAGGTACACCCATAAGAGCAGAGCTTTTTACAGGGGATGCTTCCGTCGGGAAGAAGTTCTGCGGCTTTAATGACGATAAGCCTGTAATAATGGTGACCGGCGGTTCGTTGGGCGCAGAAGGGGTAAACCTCGCTGTACGTGAGGCGCTTCCAAAGCTACTTGAAAAGTACAATATTGTGCATCTTTGCGGAAAAGGGAAGCTCGACAAGGCTTATTCCGACACTCCGGGATACCGCCAGTTTGAATATATAAAGGAAGAAATGAAAGATCTGTTTGCTATGGCCGATGTGGTGATATCCCGTGCCGGAGCAAATGCGATATGTGAGATACTGGCCCTTAAAAAGCCTAATATTTTGATCCCGCTGCCTTCCAAGTCAAGCCGTGGCGATCAGCTTTTGAACGCTAAATCTTTCGAAGCGTCGGGTTACTCGGTTGTACTTGAACAGGACAAGCTGAATCCTTCGCTCCTGCTAAAGACCGTGAACAAGGTCTACGAAAAAAGAGAAAAATATATCGCCTCCATGTCATCCGCAGTTCAGCAGGATTCCATAAAGGCGATAATGGATCTGATAGAAAGTGCCGCCGGCACTAAATGATCTTTGCAAACTCTCCCGCGCCGATCTTTTTCGGCGCGTTTTCTTTTGTTCTGTACCAGATATCCGTCGAAGTGGGATTTTTGACGAAGCACCCGTCGGCGGTAAACTCAAGCCTTCTGATGGCTGTTATGTAGTCGTATATCTCTCCGTTTGTGGCATACCAGATATCATCTTTCCCCTGCATCATATCGGTAAACTTTTCAATAACGCTCCAGTCATCCGGCTCTCCGAATTCATATGAGTGTCCCCACACATACATAAGCGGAAGCTCTTTCCACTCCGGAAGCTCAAGAAATTCTTTTCCATGCTTCAGAAGATCGTTATTATGATGGCATGTAGCATCCCATGCAAGGAAATTCCGTGGAACCTCAAAATAGTGGTTTTCGTTTACGGTACGGGAATAATGCACTCCAAGGCTTCCTATGATACGTATAACTCTCTCGTCATAAGCACCGTAAGCATACGCCATTCCATGAACGGGCTTGCCGGTGAGATGCTCAAGGTTCTGCCTGTCCACCATTATTTCGACCGATATCTCCTCATCGGTAATGTTACAAAGGTTCCTGTGTTCCACTCCGTGAACCGCTATCTCGTGGCCTTTGTATATTTCATCAAGGTCTTTTTTGCACACATATTTTCCGCCTGCAGTATCGGCGAGGGTTCCGGAATTAAGGTTGAAAGTTCCTTTCATTCCATGGCTTCTGAGTATTTCTGTCAGCCTGATATCATATTTCTGCCCGTCATCATAGCTGAATGTCAATGCCTTTTGCTTTCCGTTCGGATACAAATATTTCATTATCTGATTCCTCCTATAATAATCCTTTGAAGCACTTATTGCTGTGCAGAAAGGAATGCTTCATATGTATCTTTCATGGCTTCTTCTGCCTGAGTGAATGTCATTCCAAGTTCGATCAGACTGCTGCCATCATAGTAATTTGACTCTGCCTTAGTGAGAGGAAATGGGAGTGGGATCCCTTTTTCGTTTACTGTCGCCACGTCTGTATCTATTCTTTCAAAATCTGTCCCGGTGGCGCTTTTCAACAGTTTTTCAAAGCTGTCGTAGGTGAACATTTTATTTTCACACACATTAAACGCTCTGTCACAGGCTTCTTCATTTCCGATCACAATGGCGATAGCCTTCGCGACATCCTTTACGTACACAAGCTGAAACTCCCCATCCGCATCTGCGGGATGCAGGACCTGTCCCGCTTTTAGTATCCACTGAAAGTATATTCCTTCCCTGGGAGCATAATTGTTCTCCCCGAAGATAAAAACAGGGCGAAGTACGGTATATCTGCAGTTTTTCTCTGCGCAGGCTTCCTTTATCTCCCTTTCGAGAGAAACCTTTCCGGAAATATACGCCCCTGCATCTCCTCCGAAATCTCTTTCCTCAAAGTCTGCGTCCTCATTCAGAAGCTTACCTGTGCCCCTTTTATACACGTCCGAAGTGCTGATGAAAACGTATTGCTTTACGTGGGCACTTATGTTTCCAAGAAGGTTTTTGATGTCTCCCTCCGCATATGCACAGAAATCGACGATGGCATCAATCTCTTCTCCCAAGTCCAGTCCGGCAAGCTTATCGGTGTCGTGCCTGTCGGCAAATACTTCCCTTATTCTGTTGTGCTTTATTTCCTCACGGCCATTCCTGTGCAAAAGTATCAGTTCGGCGTCACCCTCATTCAGCATCAGCTCCACAAAGGCTTTTCCCAGGAAGTATGTACCGCCTATGATAAGAATCTTTTTCATTTGGCCCCTGTATTTTTCTTTCTTAATTCCTGCTTATTTGCCAAAGAATCGCCGGCTTGCAAAAGACTTGCAAAAAAATATATTTTTTTCTTGACAAGGCCGACTCTATAAGTTAATATATCATTTGTTGCACGACAAATCCATATTTTCTTTATGCGGGTGTAGTTCAATGGT
>DFKZ01000003.1 GCA_002373975.1 Lachnospiraceae bacterium UBA3632
GTCTGAAACCTTCCCATGGGCGATCTGACGAGGGTCATTCCAGGACAGTGATCACATCTGTGAGGATGTAATCAAACAGAGGGTAAGAAGTGTTTTCGTTCTCGATATATCCGTTGGTAAGGTCGATAGTCTGCGACGGATCGGAGGAGCTTACGCCCTTATAATCACCGCGGAAAACAAAATCATCATTCCCCTTAATAAATTTATCTATCGCACTGTCCATTGCCTCCTGGGTTCCGGGAGCCGCGACCTGAAGGTTAAGGTCGACCATTTCAACCCATCCCCTCTCAAAGCCGGCAGATATATCGGACCCGTGTACATTACCGATGACGATCTTTTCGATCCTCTTGTTCATCAGGACCGCTTCGACTGCCGACAGCACATATGGTTCCCAGCAGATCCTGGCGGTGACGAGGGATGAACCCGGTGCCACCTCCGACATGCTCTGCCCCCAGCCGACAAAGTAGACGGGTACTTCAACCGAAGCTTCCTCGCAGGCTATGGCCGGGCCTATAGTGTCTGTGTGCTGAGATATCACTACGCATCCGTTATCTATAAGCTTCTGTGCTGCGCTCTTTTCCTGAGCATAGCTGCTCCAGGTGCCGGTGTAACATACATACATCTTTGCCGAAGGCACGACGGAACGCACACCCAGCAGGAAAGCAGTGTATCCGGATATTACTTCCGAAGTGGGGAACGCCGCAACAAATCCAACCGTCGCCCGGTCTTCCGAAATGATACCATCCGAGATCATCTGGGATATCTTCATTCCCGCAGCTATGCCGCTCACATATCTTCCCTGATAGGCTTCGCCCTTAAACGTATGATAATTGGCCGGCACCTCTTTCCCGTACATATCCATGTACGATGTCTGGCAGAACTGCACATCCGGATAATCCGTAGCAAGCTTTGGCACAAGCTCGCTGTACCCGTTAAAGAAGATAATGTCACATCCTGAATCGGCCATCTCCCTGAGAGGCTCCTCCATCTCGTCGTCGAGTACATTGCTGCAGGTCATTATCTCGACCTTTTCGCCGTATTTCTTTTCCACAGCGTCTTTAGCAAGAGAAAAATTATAGGTGTAGGGTGTGCTCTCATCATTGTCATAGATGAACCCGACCTTTATATGATCTCTTCCGCCGGAAAGGTTCAAAAGATGAAGGACGCCGACAATAGCACCCAGTATGATCACACAGGTCAGGATAGTCGTGATATAAACCCGTTTCATATCATTGCGTCCTCCTCTTCTTCATTTTCCTTCTTTTCCTCTTCTCCCTTCATCTCTTTTTCCTGAATCTTTTTGTCTTCCTCGGCACGGCGTTTAAGCTCTTCCTGAGCCTCCTGATCGGCCTGATCCACATCCGCCCGCTTCTGTGCATAAAGCTCGTCGATGTTGATCACTTTCTTGTCCACAAGCCTCAGGAAAGCATCCAGCGCATCGGGATCAAACTGCGTCCCCCTTCCCCTCTTCATCTCATTCATAACATAATCGGTGTCCATATGGTGCCGGTATACACGATTGGATGTCATGGCATCGAAGGTGTCGGCCACGCTGATGATCCTTGCAAAAAGCGGGATCTCTTCGCCTTTTAAGCCCTTAGGGTATCCCTTTCCGTCGTATCGCTCATGATGATAAAGGGTTCCTTCCTGAACATTGTCCACAAGAGTGAAATCCTTAAGTATCTCGGCACCGCGGGTAACATGGGATTTCATCATAGCATACTCTTCATCATCCAGCCTTCCCACCTTGTTGAGCACCCTGTCGGGTATGGCGATCTTTCCTATGTCGTGCATCTGCGCGGCTTTTCCCAGATTGGAAATAGCCTTCCTTCGCTGCCACCACTTAAAGCAGTTCATCTCCTCCGCTATCAGCATGGAATACTGCGCCACTCGCGTTGAGTGCTGATGCGTGCGGACATCCTTGGCATCGACTGCATTTGCGATAGCCATGACTGTCTCATTTGCCATGTTTATCTTAACCTGCTGTTGATGAAGCTGGCGCTGGACTATCAGCCAGGTAAACCACACAAGTATCATCGAAAGCAGCATGAACATATAGAAGAGGAATCCGCGTTTCTCATAGAATCCGCCCTCTTTTATCAGATCGAATTTGCGCTCTTCAAGCGGCCTCTCTCCGGAACTGTCAAAAATCGCAAGATGAAAAGTATATTCTCCCGCAGGAAGATTGGGGTATATGATATTGTTGAGGCTGTTCTGAGGGACTATAGTCCACTGAGGATCAAACCCTTCAAGAAAATAACCCACATTGGGTTCCTGAATGGTATAGTTGAGTATCTCGGGGCCGAGCTCCACTCTGCTGACATCCTGTCCGACGGTGATGGCTCCCGTCCTTGAAATAGGCTGCAGCACTCCGTCAAGCCTTACCGTTGCCAGCTGCATTCTGTATGAACGGACGTCACTGTTGTATTTCTCAACATCTATTACATATACACCGGTGTCACAGGGAAGGAATAACTCACCCTTTCCGTTGTAGTAATTCCATGAGTTGGCTGTCAGCGATGTTCCGAGGCCGCGCCTTGCATCCAGGAGTTCCCATCCCATATCTTTGTCCGATACCAGACCGTCACGATCCACCACGTATATTCCGGCACTGGACATGACAAACAGTGTATCCTCATCTTTGACCCAGATGTCGTAATTGTTAAAGTAAGGGAAGTTTTCCAGTATGCGGACAGAGCCGTCAACATCAAGGTAGCAGAGTCCGTTACTGGTAACGATAAATATACCGTCCGTCTTGGGATCTTTTACCGTGCGCAGGATAACATTGCTGCTGAGCCCGTTTTCACGTGTGATCATATCTGTCACTTTGCCGTCTTTAAGCACAGCGATGCCGTCGCCGTCGGTTCCCGCAAGGACAGTTCCGTCACTGAGCTCTGTAAGTGTCAGGATCATGGAATTGATAGGGCCGTCATCATTTCGTATGGTGTGGGTGATCTTATGATCCTTGATATAACTGATACCTGTGTCTCCTGCGGCAAGGATGGTCCCGTCCGAAAGCTCGGTTATGATACGTGCACGATTTCCAAAACTCCCTGTTTCGGCATTATATACCCAGGATTCACCTCCCGGCGAAAACTCCATCAGGCCGTTCCCGTATGTACATACCCAGAGATGATTGACATCATCCGTGTACATACAGCGGATACGCTTACCCTCCAGCTCTCCGGAAAGAGTATTGTTTACCTGCCTTCTGCAGGATCTGTCCACTATATCAAGCCCCTTATCCGTGCCTATATAATAGCAGTTCTGCCAGTAAACAATGGCGTTTACAACTCTTCGGTCCATTCCGATCGAGCCATATATGTCCTTAAAGGGGGATTTGGCCAGTCTGAGCAGTCCGAGCCTTGAAGAAGTGAACCACAGATTGCCCTGATAATCGTAGAGCATGTTATCTATTGAATTGTTAAAATCGTTGGTGTTAATGCGATGATATCCGCTGTCATCGATATAGGATACTCCGCTGTCGGTGGAGATAAAAAGCGTACCGTCGTCGATGTAGTTGATATTGTTGATCCCGGCCACATCTTCGCAGGTTTGTACACCCTGAAGTTCAAAGCCGTTGTTCACTATCTCGTAGTAATAGATGTGATTGGTGGTGGTTCCCACCATCAGCTTTCCGTCGGGTGCAAATGCGCAGCAGTTAAATGCATCCTGTTCATTCGGTGACTGCAGGCTGGAGAGAATATCCCCGTTCTTTATGAGGAAAAGCCTTCCGTCACCGCCTATGGTGGCCACGTGTCCGGATTCGTCCGCCGTGATACTGTCGGCGTTATACACCTCCTCAAGAGTATTGGCTGCCTTTAGTCCGTTATTCATCATCAGTATCTGCATGCTGGTGGTAGTGCCCACATAGTAGTATCCGTCCTCGGCACGGATAATGCAGCGTACGGAATTGGAGGGGAGTCCGCTGGTCTCATCAAGCACGTTAACGACTTTCTCCCTGATAACTATAGAGAGTCCGTTATCGTTTGTACCTATCCACAGTCGGCCCTCTTCATCCACATAGAGACAGTTGACATTCCTTACGGATTCATAATCGTCAACCCAGTGGAATTCGCGCCCGTTATATCTGTACAGTCCGGCATATGTACCGATCCAGATCACGCCGTCGTTGGTCTGTACGATATCGTTTGCCTCTCCGCAGGGCAGGCCGTTATTGCTGCTGTATACGCTCTGAACATAATCATTATAATCGGTGGTATATGACGCAGCGCTGTCATCGGCTCTGACTGTAGTATGGAATGAAAGGCCAAGAAGCAGACAAAGCAGGAATGCCGCACCTGCGTTCCCCACATGGCTGACTATTTTATTGTCCTTGCTCTCCCTGCGTATCAGGATGACAATATACACAGCTGCGATAGTCAGGATCTTATCCGGAAATTCCAGCGCAAGCTGCCCCAA
>DFKZ01000084.1 GCA_002373975.1 Lachnospiraceae bacterium UBA3632
TTGGCAGCAAAGTATACGAGCGCGGACTTAAAAAACTCGGAAAAGAAAAAAACTGGGACAAGTATGATGCAATCCTTGGCTTTGCCGAATGGGGATTGACTAGGGACGATATCGGAAAGGACATCGATGACGAGGTGTTTGGCCTGATCGAAAGCACAGGCTTCAAAATGCTGTGCGGTGAACCGTTATTGCTGAGGAATCTGGTCAAATTGGGATACGGTCAGGAAGAAGTCGTAAAAAGAGAGATGGACAGTGTTCTTAAACTCATCAAGGAGGACGGCGGATTTGGGTGCATCAGCACCAACAAAAAGATCAATGATCCTAGGAAACCGCATAAGAGTTGCGCTCGACTGACGGTTGAATACCTTTTGCTGGCTGCGGAACTATCGCTTAAAGGTTACAGGCCGGAATGCGCTGATGCCTTGGTACATTATTTTGCCAAAAGAAACATTTTCTACCGGACAGATGATATGCAGACGCCCATGGTAGATGTGATGTTAGGGACCTTCTTTCCGCCCGATCCCATAAAAATCGGAGCACATCAGATTGTATATGCTCTGCGTGTACTGGGATGCGAGCCGGATTCGGAAGCCATGCAGGCCGGGTACAAATTGCTGGATCAGCACAGGCTGGAGAATGGCAGATATGTACTGACGGCGTCAAAAAGCGTACCTGCATTCAAGGTCGGAAACGTCGGAGAAGAGAATAAGTGGGTAACACTATATGCCTACATGGCGCGGGAATAAGGAAAGATAAGCGCATGATCTGTAAATACGGAGCAGCGGATCATTACAAGGATCTCGCAATCGGAAGATCGAAGGATGGCATCGCGTTGTAAAACAAAACACAGGTAAAAGGCGATCTGAGATTTATGCAAAGAATGATTATAATCGATCACTATATATATAAATGTTATACGGGGAGGTATCTGATTGAAGAAAGTACTTGAACAGTTGAAACACCTTTACAACCTGGAAGATTGCATTTTTACCCCGGTTTCCGACCATGAAGGCGGTCGGAACCGGATCTTTATTGTCAGCCGGGACGGGATCAAGCAATATGTTCTTCGTATCTCGGACATCGGGGACCGCAGCGAGGCCGACTATCTCGGCGAAACAGAGTTTGTCCGTTATCTTGCCGAAAACGGTGCGCCTGTGGCGGATGTGATCCCGAGTGTGAACGGCAGGCTTGTTGAAGATATTGATACGGCTACGGTTTTTATTTCTCTTTTTGAATATGCCAAAGGAATGCTCCTTGCGGATAATGGCTACCGTTACCGGGAAGGAGCACCTTTGAGTGAATATTTCTATAACACCGGCAAGACTCTGGGCGCGATCCACAGGCTTTCCAGATTATATACGCCGCTTCATCCGCGCACGGATTATTTTGACAAGTATAATATGACATGCCTAAACAGACTGATCCCTGACGAATACGGTGAATTGAAGAAGGCGATAACCAAACGTCTGGACGCATTTCATGCGCTCCCGAAGGATTCAAACTGCTATGGCCTGGTTCACTTTGATTTCAGCGATGGCAATTACCATGTCGACCTGGATACGGGCGCGATCAAGGTATTCGATTTTGACAACTGCATGAACTGCTGGTATATGTTTGACCTTGCCAACCTCTGGATCCACAATGAAGGCTGGACAAGGCAGGAAAACGATCCGGTCAAGCGCTTCGAACTGATGCAGCAATGCTTCGAACTTCAATTGCTGGGCTACAGGAGCGAAACAGATATTCCGGAGGAGATGCTTAAGAAGCTGCCGCTGTTTATCGATATGGTGCTGATCGAGAATATCGTTGATGAGTTTGAATGCTGTGAACGAGAAGGCGAAGAGCTTGATTACGAAGATATTGAGGGTGCCGCACGCTGTCTCATCGGATCGATACCGTATGCCGGATTAGGGCAAAGCTGAATCGACGTAAATGATAAGGACGAATGTTAAATCCGGAAAAGGTTGCCTGAAGAAAACAACACCGAAACAGTTAGGCAGATTTCCAAGTGTTGATGAAGCACTTCGGGATGATTGAAAGGGGATTGTACATATGAGTATCAAAGCATTTTTTGTGGATTTTTATGGAACCATCGTACACGAAGACGGTGAAGTGATCAAAAAGATCACGGATATCATATGCAAAAGCGGAAGAGTGGAAGATCCTTCGGAAGTGGATACATTCTGGTGGAAGGATTTTCAGACCATGTTTATGAATTCCTTTGGTGAAAGCTTTGAAACACAGAGGGCTCTGGAGGAAAGATCATTAGTACATACTTTGGAGCGCTTCGGTTCCGATGCCGATGCAAAAGAACTGAGCAATATGATGTTCGCCCATTGGGTCAAACCGCCGATCTTTGAAGAATCGAAGGAGTTTTTCGAAAAGAGTCCTCTGCCGGTATATGTGGTTTCTAACATTGATACTTCCGACGTCTTACAGGCGATCGCATATCATGATCTGCATCCGGCGGGAGTGTTTACTTCCGAGGATGCAAAGAGTTATAAACCGGGGAAAGGATTATTTGAACTTGCATTGAGCTCAAGCGGTCTGTCACCGGATGAAGTGATCCATATCGGTGATTCCGTCAGCAGTGACGTGCATGGCGCGGCAAAGGTCGGGATCAGAGCCCTGTGGCTGAACCGCTTCGGAAAGAGTATTCCTGAAGGTGTGGAGAGTATTACCCGGCTTTCAGAGGCGTTTGACAGGATAGGGGAATAATAACGGACGCGGGGCGCATGATAAGCATTTGGAGAATGCCTAGCATATGCAAAGAAAATTGCTGAGCAGGAAAACTGTTATAAAATGATGTTGCTTACCGGATCAAAGAAAGCGGAGACGCTGCATTTCTACGAGCAGGCCGGATATAACAGCAGTGACAAAATGGCTTTCATACAATGGATAGGGATGGATAAGTAATTTATGAGATCGTGCTTTGGTTTTGATAATGGAAGAAAAAACCATCTCTTCTCGTATAAGTTTAAGAATAGACAATGAATTGATTTACTACCTAAAAAATGATAAACTTTAGGTAGTAAATTTGTATATGGAGGAAATGATATGCACAGATATGATTATTCGTTTCTGAAAAAATCTGTTCCCGGCAATATAGTCGGATTGACAGATATCATATCGGATCTCAGGTCAAAAGAAGAGTTTCGTAAACTTCAATATAGCGAAACATTTGAAATCTTGCGCCATAAAGCAATTGTTGAATCTGTTAAAGGCAGTAATGCAATTGAGGGAATTGTTACCACAGATGCAAGGATAAAGGATATTGTGGATGGTGCAACTCCTGTGACGCATGATGAAATGGAGATATCGGGGTATAAGGATGCACTTAATCTGATACATACAGAACAAGCGAATCATGATATTAAAGAGGAAACGATCCTTTCTTTTCACAGGATGCTTTTGGCTCAGACAAATCCTCGTGAAGCCGGCAAATATAAAACGAGCGATAACTTTATCATGGAAATCAGACCGGACGGAAGCAGGCATGTTCGATTTAAGCCTGTTTCTGCCGAAAAAGTAAGCGAAGAGATGGAACAGCTTCTTTTGGCATATTATGATGCAAGACAGGATTATGAGATTTCACCGCTTTTACTTATTCCATGTTTTGTTCTGGATTTCTTATGCATTCACCCTTTTATGGATGGTAATGGTCGAATTTCCAGATTACTGACGGTTCTGCTTCTATATAAGTCCGGTTATGACATCGTAAAATACATTTCATTTGAAGGACAGATCAACAAGTATAAGGACAGTTATTATGAGGCACTTAGGGTGTCATCTGACAAATGGCATGAGAATGAAAATGACTATGTTCCGTTTATTGTGAATTTCCTACAGGTCCTCTATAAGTGCTTCAAAGATCTGGATGAGTCCTTTACGGATATTTCTTTGAAAAAGGCAAAGAAGTCCGAGAGAGTTGAGAGTATTTTGATGGGAGCGATAGTACCGGTATCAAAGCAGGATATTATTGCAAAACTTCCGGATGTTAGCGTAAAAACAGTTGAACTGGTTCTGGGTAAGATGCTTAAGGATAATAAGATCAAAAAGATCGGAACATATAAAGATGCCCGGTATATGAGAAATACTGACATATAGTTTCTTGCCCACGTAACAGAACGTCGAAACTTGTGTCCTAATTACGAGGGACAAAAAGAGACAAAACTCTTGAAAATGGCTTAAAATGGGCATTTGTGATAGTTGATATGTTTCCACGCACGGACAAAAGGAGAAAAATCGGTATGATAAGATTGAAACAATTCACAAATAGTCCGGAGAAAGAGGTTTATTATGAAAGCGGAAATGGATAAGGATTTCAGAGGGAATGCATATATCGTTCACAATGATGTGGTGATTTTGAGTTACAGCGGTGGATTTGCAGATCTGGCGAATGAGATACCGAATACTCTTAATACAAGATTTGCAACTGCATCCATGGGTAAAACATTTGTTGCCGTGGGAATCCTTCAGCTGATCGAAGCCGGAAAACTAAAATTTGAAGATACTCTGGGGGATATCCTTGATATCAATTTGAAAAGCATTGATCCGGGGATTACGGTAGAACAGCTGTTGAATCATACATCAGGTGTTCCGGATTATTTCGATGAGTCAGTCATGGATGATTACGAGGCGCTTTGGACAGATTATCCTAATTACAGAATTAGACATAATAAGGACATGCTCCCGCTGTTTATAGAGAAACCCATGATGTATCCGAAGGGTGAGAGATTTCAATATAATAATTCCGGGTATGTACTGCTCGCTCTGATCATGGAAAAGATTACGGGTTTAGATTTCGACATATATCTGAAAAGAAATGTTTTCGATCCGTGTGGTATGGATTCTACTGGATACTTCGAATTTGATAAACTGCCGGCAAAATGTGCAAACAGCTATATCTATTGTCCTGATACAAAAGATTATCGCACAAATATTTATTCCGTTGGTGCCAAAGGTACCGGTGACGGAGGAGCATTTGTTACGGTAGAGGACATTGTAAAGTTCTGGAAAGGACTGATCGGGCATAAGCTGCTTTCTGAGAAAATGGTATCGGCGATGTTTTCCAAACAAAGTGGTGATGGGAAAGATCCTGAAGAGGGATACTATGGATACGGAGTATGGATCATCGACAATCCAGATGGACAGGACTATGTGTATATGCAGGGCTGCGATGATGGAGTGAGTGCAATCTCTGAATACAATCCTAATAATGGAATGATCACCGTTATTCTCAGTAATTACGGTGATAATGTGTGGTCGAGAATGAGGAAAATCCGGGAGGAAGTGTATGATTGTTCCGAGAAATGAGAGGAAAAGTGGTTAATCAATGAAACTGCAGTTGAGACGGTAGTCTGCTTGGGTAAGAATTTTTCGATGCCGAAAGATTATATTCAAATTGGAATTGATGCGGAGGATTACTATAGAATCAAAGAATCGGAGAAGAAATCGGGGTAAGTTTATGGATAAAGATTGGTCGGAAAAGAATAAGGAAATACAGAGGCTTTTGTCAAAAGAATCCACTTTTGATGAAGCCATTGAAAAACTGATCGAATTCCGGGGAGAATTGTTTCAACAGATCACTTGGATCGTAGAAGGGTATCCTGAGAAGGCCTTTTACCAAATGCCTTTTGCAGGTGCAAAGGGATATCACAGCAAGACGCTGGCATATTCTATTTGGCATATCTTCCGGATAGAGGATATCGTAGCACATGAGATGATCGCAGGGGATGAGCAGATATTGTTTCGGGATGATCAACTAAGCAAGATCGCGTCTCCGATCATTACGACCGGGAATGAACTTGAGGGTGAAGAAATCGCCTGGTTCTCGAGGAAGCTGAATGTGCAGGAGCTCTACCTCTATGCGAAAGCCGTAAAAGAATCAAGTGACCGGATCATATCGCAATTGCAGTACAAAGAACTGAAACGAAAATTTACGCAAGAAACGAAACGGAAGCTGATGGAGAGTAAATGTGTCAGCGAGGACGAAAATGCATTCTGGCTGATCGATTACTGGTGTGGCAAGGACATAAAAGGCCTTATTCAGATGCCGTTTTCACGACACTGGATCATGCATATCGAAGCGATGCAGCGGATAAAGAACC
>DFKZ01000027.1:0-1547 GCA_002373975.1 Lachnospiraceae bacterium UBA3632
ACCTGCTGGCTCTTTCCGCCATAATATGTAACTGCCTCCGCAGTCTTGATAACTGCCTGGTCTCCTCCTCTTCCGAGGGCAAGATCTATGGCATTTCTCGCAAATTCATAATTCTGCGCATAAGTGAGGCCGTCCACGCCCAGACCTATACTGATGGTCACGGCCATCTCATTTCCGATGTTGACTGTCTTGATATCTTCGAGAAGCTCGAAATGTGATTCCTGAAGCTGGGTGACTGCTTTCTTGCTGAGGATAACAAGGAATTTGTCCTTTTCCATCTTGCGGCAGATTCCGTCGATACTTGCAACATATTTATTCACCTTTCGGTCGATAAGCGCTACGAGTAGGGACTGCCTTACTTCCTCGACGCTCTCAAGGGCCTCGTCATAATTGTCGAGATAGATCATTCCGACGCAGAGGCTCTGATCATCCAGTTCCTGGAGAGCAATGTGAAGTGCTGTCTCGTCAAACAGGAAGCATGCGATAAGAAAGCCGTCATAGTCTTTAGCTTCTATGATATCGCTGTGCTCTGCCATCTCCTTGAGCGGAATCTTGCGGAACTTGGCTGTATAATCCCTTCCCTCAAATTCGATCTCGCATTCTGTCTGATCGTTTTCGATGCCGGGCAGCCTGTCCTCAGTTATGGTGGGGAAAAGGGTCTGTATGCCCTTCGAATAACCCTTGGGCTGGTGAACTGTGCGTTCGAAAGCACGGTTGGTCCACATGATCTTGCCGTCTTCATCCAAAAGCGCATAAGGAAGATCCAGCTCTCTCAGGAGCTTTCTCTGTATCTGTCCGTATTCCGTGGCAAAGCTCACTAGCTCGTTCATTATCACGGGCTTGTTGTAGAAATAAAGGATAAGCACAACCGCAAAATAGACAAGAGTAAACAAAGCCAGCATTATACCTGCTGTCTTATTGAGCACAAATGCGGCAATACCTATCACTATAAGCAGTATGCCAAGATAAATTGTAAAGCGAAGGTAGGTCCTCAGACGCCCCTTCAATCTCATTTTAATCTTCATATTTTTATGTTTAAAAAACAAAACTCACCAATCATCATTCTACCACAAGTGAGTAAAAAAAGACACCCCTCTTATTAGAAGAAGGGTGCCTTGGATCAACTGCAGTATTAGTCCTGTACGTAGGGCATAATCGCAAGCTGGCGTGCACGCTTGATGGCTACGGTAAGCTCTCTCTGATGCTTAGCACAGTTGCCGGTGATACGGCGGGGAAGGATCTTTCCTCTCTCGGAAACAAACTTCTTAAGCTTTGCTGCATCTTTATAATCTATAACGTTATCTTTGCCACAGAAAATGCAAACCTTTTTGCGTCTGCGGATTCCGCCTTTTCTCTTAGCAGGGCCGTCAGGGCGCTCGGTCTTAGTGAATGCCATAATAAATCCTCCTGAAAATCAACACTTAATTAAACGGTAATTCCTCAACTATACCATCCGGAATATTCATGAAGTCGTTTGCTCCGGCTGAGGGTTGAGCAGGCTGATATCCTGCACCTGAACCTTCGGAAGAATTCTTGCTCTCCGCAAA
>DFKZ01000027.1:1668-2669 GCA_002373975.1 Lachnospiraceae bacterium UBA3632
TCATTCTGTACACTGCCCACAACAACGACCTTGGTTCCCTTGTGAAGATACTTCTCAATGAACTCAGCCTGTTTGCCA
Source organism: Lachnospiraceae bacterium UBA3632 (assembly GCA_002373975.1). Lineage (GTDB taxonomy): Bacteria > Bacillota > Clostridia > Lachnospirales > Lachnospiraceae > AC2028. The sequence goes on from DFKZ01000027.1 coordinate 1,747, forward strand.
AAGCAGGTGCAGTTAAAGAAATCGGCGTCAGGCTGACCCTCTCTCTTAAAACGGCGGTCTACTGCAATCGAAAATCTTCCGATGTTGGTCTGTCTCTCACCTGTTGATACTCTGACTTCCGGATCGCGGGTAAGTCTACCCATAAGGATTACTTTGTTCATACTCTACTCTCTTTCTTAAGCTTCGTCCTGTCTAACGACTAAGTATCTGATGACGCCATCCATGATACGGATTCTGCTCTCGATCTCTGCGGGAGCGTCGACATCAGCCTCGAAACGAATGAAGTAATAGTATGCTTCTTTCATCTTCTGGATCTCATAGGCAAGCTTCTTTTTGCCCCATTCATCCACCTCTGTGATGTTGCCCTTAAATCTCTCGACAAGTGCCTTTACCTTATCAACAACAGCGGTTCTTGCTTCGTCTTCGAGGTTAGCGTTGACAACAACGGCTAATTCATACTTGTTCATCTGTTACCTCCTTTTGGTCTCTGGCCCGCCCTTTAATGCGAGCAAGGAAAATATATCACGAAATGAAATGATACCATAAAAGACTGCGTAAATCAAGCAAAAAATATGTATTTACGGCACAAATTGCAAAAGCTTTTATCAGCCTTTGCAATTCGCCATAGGATCGGATCAAATTGTACCTGCCACAGCCTCTTCTATCCTGTCTTCCAGCTCTTCCCTGTCCGGGGGCTTAAGCACATATCCGAAAGGCATGGTCTGCAGCACTTCAAGGGCTTTCTGCTTTTGATTGACCCCCGTGAGAAAGATAACCGGGATATTGCAGGTGTATTCATCTCCAAGCATCTGGTTATAGACCTCAAGCCCGTCCATCCCCGGCATAATATAGTCGAGCAGTACAACATCTATCTCCCTCTCTTTTAATATCTGAAGAGCTTTCTTTCCGCTGTTTGCCAGAAA
>DFKZ01000067.1:0-10653 GCA_002373975.1 Lachnospiraceae bacterium UBA3632
ATATATACACATTTAATAAGTAGAATTCATTAAGAGGATCATGTCATGAACAAGCAATTGGGAACACGCTGCGTTGTCACCGGACTGGGAATGATCAACGCTATAGGAAACAATGTGCAGGAATGCTGGGAAAATGCCCTTACCGGAAAAAACGGGATCGCATCCGTCAAATCGGTAAAAGCAGATGACTGCTATGTGGATCTGGGTGCAGAGGTATCCTGCGATGAGCTGGAGAATTATAAAGGCGTTGACAGAGCAACAAAGCTCTGCCTCAAGGCATCGGAGGAAGCGCTCAGGGATTCCGGACTGGATGTGTCAAAGGTTGACGCCAGCAGATTCGGCGTGGTAATGGGAAGCTGCGTAGGCGGAGTGGTGAGCATCGAGAATTATGTTGTGAACGGAGAAAAGACCGAAGACATCAGAAAGATGACCATTTCCCCCATAGCAAACCATGTGGCAAATCGCGTAGGTGCGGGCGGAGTTATCTCTAATGTGGGAAATGCCTGCGCAGCGGGAAGCATCAGCGTGGCTTATGCATGTGAGCTTATAAGAGCCGGCGTTGCGGATGTGTTCATCGTGGGTGGTGCGGATGCTTTTGCGGCAGTACCTTTTGCCGGATTCCACGCCCTGCATGCTCTTTCCGAGCAGGCCTGCTCACCTTTTAATCACTCAAACGGGATAACACTCGGTGAAGGTGCGGGAGCTCTTGTTGTAGAGTCCTACGAGCATGCTCAGAAGAGAAATGCAAAGATATATTGCGATGTGCTGGCAGCAGGTGTAAGCAGTGATGCACATCACATTACCGCTCCCAGACCGGACGGAATAGGTCAGATGTATGCTATCAGAACAGCAATCGCCAATTCCGGGATAGAGCCCAAGGATATAGACTATGTGAACGCGCACGGAACGGGAACCGCAAAGAATGATGAAGCTGAGTTTCTTTCACTTCATGCGATATTTGACGAAGCAGGCGGAGATCTCTCAGTCAGTTCCACTAAGGCCATGGTCGGACACTGCCTCGGAGCAGCGGGAGCCATCGAAGCCGTATACGCTGTAAAAGCACTTGTTGAGGACAAGATCCCGCCCACGATCGGATACTCGGATGAGGATCTTGAAGCACTTAAAGAAAAGGCAGGAAAGATTGATTTCATGCCTAATGTTATGAAGGAAAAGAAGCTCGATTTTGTAATGAGCAATTCCTTTGCATTCGGCGGAAGCAATGCAAGCATCATCTTCTCAAAGGGTGCGGGAAACGTTGCGGAGACAGCAAATGACGAGCCTATCTACATCACCGGAATGGGTATTGTAAGCCCCTTAGGAAACGGCGTAGATAATTATATTGAGAAGGTTAAGGCAGGAGAGGGCATCAGCTCCGATTCCGTATTTGCCGAGACTACAAAAGAGGATTATGACAGATATGACGTAAAGATGGCCTTCTACCGCAAGCTGGATAAGCTCAGCCTTATGCAGGTGGTTTCCGGACTTGAGGCACTTGATAAGGCAGGAATAGAGATAGCCGATGAGAAGGCTGAGGATTACGGTATGATAATCGGTACCGATGACGGCCCTCTTACCACCGTATACAAATTCCAGGAGAATATAAGCGCGAACGGAACAAAGAGCGGTTCCGCATTCAACTTCCCCAACACTGTATACAACGCAGCCGGCGGATATCTTTCCATAAAGACAAATATGCGCGGCGTTAACGTTACCGTTACCAACGGTGCGCAGTCGGGAATGAGTTCCCTTTGCTATGCATACAACGAGATCCGTCAGAATCATGCAAAGGTTATGCTTGCAAGCGGAACCGATGAGAACAGCGACATCATGGAAAAGCTCTACCGTCAGCTCGGTCATGTGGCAAACGGACAGGCAAAGCCTTACGGAGATACCGGGATAGCAATGTCTGACGGAAGCACCACAGTGGTACTCGAGAGTGCAGAGAGCGCAAACGCAAGGGGCGCAAAGAAGTACGCACAGGTGGCCGGATACGGAATGACTCATGCCATCACCGAGTACGGCAAAGTGGCAGGAACCGAGAAAGGCCTTGAGGAAGCAATCGCCATCGCACTTAAGGATGCGGGAATATCCGCTTCCGATATCGATGCTGTTTACGGATTCGGAAACGGCTGCAGCGAAGTAGATACAGTCGAAAAGAATGTATACAAAAAGCTTTTTGACGCTAAGATGCCTGTGCACAATGTAAGAACATATGTAGGAGAGAGCCGCGCCGCAGCAAGTGCACTTTCCGTTGCTACAGCAGCCCTCACTCTCAGCGGTGAGCTTGGAAATGAACAGAAGGCATATTACTTCGGCGATACAGTGACCGAAGGAAAAGCAGATACTTCTGCATATAAGTATGTACTTGCTACCGCTACTTCAGAAGGCGGATCATACTGCGCAGTAGTACTTAAGAAAGTATAGAAGTAAAACCTCGAACGGAAGAAAGTCTCTAATAATCTATGTATGAAATCGGAAAGGAGACCAGCTACATGGAGAATAATCAGGAAGTAAAAACTGCACTTGTAACAGGCGCATCCCGCGGAATAGGAAGAGCCTGTGCCATTGCACTGGGAAAGGCCGGATACAAGGTTGGCGTAAACTATAACTCCAATGAGGCAGCAGCACAGGAAGTAGTTAAGATCATCGAGGAAGCAGGAAGTGAAGCTATCGCCATCAAGGCGAATGTTTCGAACCTCAAGGAAGTACAGGATATGATGCGTACCTTCGCCAAGACTTTCGGCAAGATCGATCTTCTTGTAAACAATGCCGGGATCGTTAAAGACGAGTATGTGATGATGATGAATCCCGACACGATCAATATGTGCCTTGATCTCAATATAAAAGGATATCTTTACTGCTCACAGCAGGCAGCCGTTAAGATGTTCTCCAAAAAGAAGGGATGCATTGTTAATGTTTCTTCCGTTAGTTCGGTGCTCGCAGTACCCGGACAGTCGGTATACAGCTCTACAAAGGGCGCTGTAAACTCCATGACGGCAACCATGGCGAAGGAACTTGCTCCTTATGGAATAAGAGTAAATGCGGTTGCTCCCGGATTTATCGCTACCGAGATGATCGAAGCGATCCCCGAGGAAAAGAGAGAACAGTACATCAAGGATATTCCTCTCGGACGATTCGGCACTGCGGAAGAAGTTGCAAATGCGGTTGTGATGCTTGCAAGCGATGCCTGCTCATATGTGACCGGTCAGGTGCTTGTTTTGGACGGTGGTCTCAGTCTTTAACTTGCCCTCCCCTTGTGGGGAGCAAAACGTCTGCACGAAGCGAAGCGCAGACAGGTGGCGCGAAGCGCCGGATGAGGTGTTTATCATGTTGAATATCAATGAAGTTCAGAAAAGAATAAAGCAGCGTCCTCCTTTTCAGATGATCGAAAAGATCGTTGAGATAAGGGACGGTGAGTATGCCAAGGGTATCAAGAATGTGTCGATAAATGAGCCCTATTTCATGGGTCATTTCCCCGACACTCCGATCATGCCGGGTGTACTTCTGATAGAAGCTGCAGCACAGCTCTGCTCTGTTACTATAGAGAGCGGCGGCACCGATGAGAGCCTTATCTATGTGCTCTTAAAGGTGGATGAATTCAAGTTTGTTAAGCCGGTCATTCCCGGGGATGTGTGCGAGATCGAAGTTACCAAGACGAGCGGCGGCGCCGGGCTTGTGAAATTCGATGTAGTCATTTCCGTAGACGGCGGCGTGCGTGCCAAGGGCAAGCTGGCGTTTACATCCATGCCGAAGGAAGCGGTATATAATTAAGAGGTTTTATTATGTCCAAGACTGTATTTATGTTTCCCGGACAGGGAAGTCAGTATGTTGGGATGGCAAAGGATTTTTACGATGCTTATCCCGAATCGAGAGAAGTGTTTGAAAAGGCTTCTGAGGCAGCAGGATTTTCGGTAGAGGATCTTTGCTTCAATGAGAATGATAAGCTGAATATCACGGAGTATACCCAGATCTGTATGCTGGCTACAGAGGCGGCCGTATATGCTGCAGTTACGAAAGAGGGTATAAAATGTGATGCCACGGCTGGCTTAAGCCTTGGAGAATACGGTGCGGTGATAGCATCGGGTGCCATGAGTATGGAAGATGCATTCAAGGTGATAAAGCATCGTGGAAAGCTGATGCAGGATGCGGTTCCCGAAGGCGGAGCCATGGCGGCGATCTTGAATCTCGATCCCGCAGTAGTTGCCGAAGTGTGTAAGGAAGTGCAGGAAGCAGGGCCTGCGGCAGATGCGGGTGATTACACCCTTCCTTATGTGGTGTCGGTAGCAAATTATAACAGCCCTGTTCAGATAGTGATCACAGGACGTGAGGATGCCGTTAAGAAGGCATCTGATATTTGTGTGGAAAGAGGCGCCAGAAGAGCAGTTCCTCTTAAGGTCAGCGGACCTTTCCACTCAGCCCTTTTAAAAGGTGCGGGAGAAAAGCTCGGAGAGGTACTTGGTACCGTTACGATAAATGATCCCGCGATCCCTTATCTTGCAAATGTTACCGCCGACTATGTCACAAAGGCGGATCAGATAAAGCCTCTTCTTACGCAGCAGGTATCATCTTCGGTAAAATGGCAGCAGACGCTGGAAAGGCTTATAGATGACGGAGCGGATCTCTTTATCGAGCTCGGCCCCGGAACCACTCTTTCAGGCTTTGTTAAAAAGCTGGGAAGAGAGGGTGTGAGAACAGTTAGCATAGACAAGCTTGAGGATCTCAAGAACTATCTTTCAGCTGAATAAATCTTTCCCTACGGGAGAGATGGCCATAAATGGCAAAAGAGGTGAAAAGATATATCATGTCAAACGGTTTTGAAACATGCCCCGGCTGTAAAACCGAGGTTGAATGGTCAAAGGTTAAGGAACTGCTTTATGTCTGCCCGAACTGCGGCAGACTTTTCCGCGTGTGGACGGATAATCGTATAAAGATGGTCGCCGATCCGGATTCCTTCAAAGAAATGTACAGTGATATCGGAACGACCAATGTACTCGGCACTCCGGAATATGAAGAAAAGCTTGCCAAGGCACAGACTCAGACAGGATTAAACGAGGGTGTGACCGTGGGGGAATGCCTGATAGGCGGACACAGAGCTGTGCTGGGTGTGATAGATTCAAGATTTCTTATGGGCAGCATGGGACATGCTGTGGGAGACAGGATCACAAGTGTTGTCGAGTTTGCCACAAAAGAGAAATTGCCCGTTATCCTTTTTGCGTGCTCCGGTGGAGCCAGAATGCAGGAGGGTATCATTTCCCTTATGCAGATGGAGAAAACATCCGCAGCGCTCAAGAGACATTCCGATGCGGGGCTTCTGTATATATCAGTTCTCACCGATCCCACAACGGGAGGTGTGACTGCAAGCTTTGCAATGCTTGGAGATATCATCCTTGCAGAGCCAGGCGCCATGATAGGCTTTGCAGGTCCCAGAGTGATCGAGCAGACCATAGGAGAGAAACTTCCGGAAGGCTTCCAGAGAGCGGAATTCCAGCTTGAGCACGGATTTGTGGATGCAGTGGTTCCGAGAAAAGAGCTTAAACCAACTCTTGTAAGGATACTTGATATCCATTCAAAAAAAGGTCATTTTGCGGACTTTAAAGAGACGGGAGAGAAAGTATATTACGGCCCCACCGAGATCATGAAAGAGCGCGGCGCAAAAGCTGCTCAGCTTTCCGCCTGGGAAAAAGTGCAGGAAGCACGTAAGGTATCAAGAATCGGAGCGGCTGAATATATCGGAGCGATCTTTGATGATTTCATGGAATTCCACGGAGACAGATACTTCAGGGACGATCCGGCTATAATGGGTGGTATCGCCACACTTGACGGGCAGCCTGTCACTGTTATCGGTGTAAACAGGGGAAGAGATTTTGCCGAATGTCAGAGACACAATTTCGGTATGCCTTCACCCGAAGGATACAGAAAAGCTCTGCGCCTTATGAAGCAGGCGGAAAAATTCGGAAGACCGATCATCACATTTGTTAATACTTCCGGAGCATATCCCGGAAAAGAAGCGGAAGAGAACGGACAGGGCGAAGCTATCGCAAGAAACCTTTACGAACTCTCGGAGGTGAAGGTTCCAATCCTTGCCATCATGGTAGGCGAAGGCGGAAGCGGCGGAGCGATAGCTCTTGCTGTTGGAAATGAAGTGTGGATGACAGAGAACGCCATCTACTCCATCCTTTCTCCGGAAGGGTTTTCCTCAATTCTGTGGAAGGACGGAAGCCGCAAGGAAGAGGCCGCAGAGGTTATGAAGATAACCGCGCAGGATCTTAAAAAGCTTGGCGTGATCGAGGACATAATCCCCGAGTACGGCGGAGCCGATGAGGATGCGCTTTCCTCCATGGCAAGCGATATGAAGGGAAGGATCCGCACATTCCTCAAAAAGATGGAAGGAAAGAGCGGAGAACAGATCGCAGAAGAAAGATATGAGAGATTCCGTAAGTTTTGATTATTGAGTCTTTTATTTATAGCTGTAAGGTATGAGCATTGCCTGATGGATTCTAAACTGTCAGACACTCACTGATAAAGAGGCGGACGATCAGATGATCGCCCGCTTCATTTCACCTACGTACTCGCCGATATGGGAAGGAGCATCCTTTCCATACTGAGCGAGTATTTTTATTATGGCAGAACCAACTATGGCTCCGTCCGAGATGGAGGACATTTTCTTTGCCTGTTCGGGAGTTGAGATTCCGAAGCCGATGGCACATGGAATATCAGTGTTTTCGCGAACGACTTTTACAATGGATTCAAGGTCTGTCTTGATCTCGGTTCTTGTTCCGGTAACGCCGAGGCTTGATACGATATATAAAAATCCCTCTGCATCTTTTGCGATCATAGCGATCCTGTTTTCGGATGTGGGAGCTATGAGGGATACCAGATCCACATCGTACTTTTTGCATATAGGAAGGAATTCGTCTTTTTCTTCGTAAGGAAGATCCGGAAGTATTATTCCGTCTATTCCGATCTCGCTGCAGGTTTTGATAAAGCGTTCCGCATCATAGGAATATACGACGTTTGAGTACGTCATAAACACCATGGGAACGGTGATATCTTTTCTGAGATCGCGCACGAAATCAAAGACCTTATCGGTGGTGACGCCGCCTGTAAGCGCCCGCAGGTTTGCTCCCTGGATAACGGGCCCTTCAGCTGTGGGATCCGAAAAGGGGATGCCAAGCTCGATAAGATCCGCACCGTTTTTTACCATTTCACGCACTGCTTTTGCAGTTGTCTCGAGATCGGGATCGCCCACAGTTATAAAGGGGATAAATGCTTTTCCGTTTTCAAATGCTTTCTTTATATTACTCATGGATGTCTTCTCCTCTGTAGCGCGCTATGGCTGCGCAGTCCTTGTCGCCTCTTCCCGAAATTGTGATCACGATGATCTTATCCTTACCCATATCCTTTGCGATTTTTCTCGCGTGAGCCACCGCATGGGCGGATTCTATGGCAGGGATTATACCTTCTGTTTTTGACAGATATTCAAAAGCTTCCACCGCTTCTTCATCGGTTACGGGAACATATTCAGCACGTCCTATATCATGCAGGTATGCATGCTCGGGACCGATACCGGGGTAATCAAGCCCTGCCGATATAGAGTATACCGGAGCGATCTGCCCGTATTTATCCTGGCAGAAATATGACTTCATTCCGTGGAATATTCCGAGCTTGCCGGTAGCGATGGTGGCTGCGGTTTCAAAAGTATCGACACCGCGTCCTGCCGCTTCACACCCTATTAATCTGACATTCTTGTCATCTATGAAATTGTAGAAACTTCCGATCGCGTTTGATCCTCCTCCGACGCAGGCCAATACCGCATCGGGAAGACGCCCTTCTTTTTCCAGTATCTGCTGTTTTATTTCCTTTGAGATCACTGCCTGGAAGTCGCGTACTATAGTAGGGAAAGGATGAGGACCCATTACGGAGCCGAGGCAGTAATGCGTGTCGCTTATTCTCGAAGTCCATTCACGCATGGCTTCGGAAACCGCATCTTTAAGTGTGGCGGTACCTGTTTCTACAGGGATAACATCCGCACCGAGAAGCTTCATTCTGTATACATTCAGTGCCTGTCTTTCGGTGTCTTCCTTTCCCATGAACACAACGCATTCCATTCCGAAAAGAGCGGCCGCAGTTGCGGTTGCCACGCCGTGCTGGCCGGCGCCTGTTTCCGCGATGAGCCTTGTCTTTCCCATCTTTTTTGCAAGAAGTGCCTGACCGAGCACATTGTTGATCTTGTGTGCTCCTGTGTGATTGAGATCTTCGCGCTTAAGGTAGATCTTTGCTCCGCCGAGATCCTTAGTCATTTTTTCGGCATAATATAATCTTGAAGGACGGTTTGCGTATTCATTAAAAAGTGTCTCGAGCTCGCGGTTAAACTCCGGATCGTTTTTATAATGATCATACGCTGCCTCTAGCTCTATGACCGCATTCATCAGCGTCTCCGGAATGTACTGTCCGCCGTGTATCCCGAACCTTCCGTTTTGATTTGTCATACCGTTTTCCTCCTTACAGCCGTCACAAAAGCTGTCATTTTTTCTCTGTCCTTTACTCCGTCTGTTTCTATTCCGGAGCTTACGTCTACAGCAAAGGGCTTATACTCCTTTACCGCTTCCGAAATGTTTATATGATCAAGCCCACCTGCGAGAAAATAATCTCTGTCTATGCCTTTAAGTAGCCCGTGATCGAAGGCTTTTCCCTCACCCATTCCGGCATCCAGAAGGATGTGATCCGCGGTGCTTGATATTGCCTTTTTAACATCTTCCGGATCTTTTACTTTGAAGGCTTTAATGATCTTTTTATCCGTCATGGAATGGAGAGTTTTGATATATTCCTCATTTTCATTTCCGTGGAGCTGGGCTATATCTATTATATTATCACCAAGAAGATCTGCGACTGTCTTTACGTCTTCATCGACGAACACTCCGACGGCCAAAATACCGGGGGATAGTTTTTCTTTCAGCTTCCTTGCTTCTTCCCGGGAAACCTTTCGCCTGCTTTTTTCCCAGAAGACAAATCCGATATACTCGGGTTGAAGCTCGTTTGCCCATTCAATATCGCAGATGCGGGAGAGCCCGCAGAGTTTTATTTTTGTCATATGATCACCTGATGCCGGCTGCTTTTAGTCTGTTCCTATCTGCCTTTTAGCTCCGATAGTTTTGCCTTTTTATCTTTTTCTCTCATAAGCGCTTCACCTACAAGGACAGCGCTTACTCCTGCTCTCCGCAGAGCTTCCACATCGTTTGCATCTTTGATCCCGCTCTCCGAAACGAAAACGATATTTTCCGGAACCAGATCCCGCAGTCTTTTGCTGTTGGAAGTATCCACCGAAAAGTCTTTGAGATTTCTGTTATTTACTCCGATCACTCTGGCGCCTGTCTTTATGGCTCTTTTTATCTCTTCTTCATCATGCGTTTCGACCAGAGCAGAGAGGCCCAGATCGTCACATACCCGCATGTATTTTTCAAGCTGATCGTCAGAGAGGATGGAGCAGATAAGGAGCACAGCGGATGCACCGAGAAGAGAGGCCTCATATATCATGTATTCATCCACTGTGAAGTCTTTTCTGATACAGGGTATGGACACTTCATGAGCTATCTCTTCGAGGTACTTATCGCTTCCGAGAAACCACTTGGGTTCCGTCAGAACAGATATGCAGTCTGCACCGGCCGCTTCATATTCTTTTGCGATCTGCAGATACGGAAAATCCGGAGCGATAAGTCCTTTTGAAGGGGAGGCTTTTTTGCACTCACAGATAAAAGCGATATCATCTTTTTTCAATGCTTTTTCAAAAGAGAAATCCTTCTTGGAAAGTGATAAAGCCTTTTCTTTTATCTCTTCCGCCGATATTCTTTTTTTTGATTCTGCAACCCGCTCTTTGGCGTATGCTGCAAGTTCATCAAGTATTGTCATTTTTTCCTCATTCGGTGTGGCCTTATCGGGGGAGAAATCCTATTCAGGCTCTGTTACTTACCTCAACAAATTTATCGAGTACTGCGAGAGCTTTTCCGCTGTTTATAAGCTCAGCGGCAAGCTTTATTCCTTCGGCGATGCTTCCTGCCTTCTCACCAATATAGAGGGATGCACCTGCATTCATGAGCACTGCGTTTCGCTTTGCACCCTTTTCGCCGCCGAGTATCGCTCTTGTTATCTTTGCGTTCTCCTCCGGTGAGCCGCCCTTTAATTCGTCTTTTGTGCAGAATGAAAAGCCGAAATCCTCTGGGCTTATAAGGGAAGTCTTATACCAGCCGTCTTTGATCTCGCATACCTTGGTGGGAGCGGAGAGTGAGATCTCATCCAGCTTATCCATACCGTATACGACCATTCCGCGCTTTACTCCAAGGTTTGCGAGAACCTGCGCAAGGGGTTCTACAAGATAATCATCATATACTCCGAGGAGCTGGCGCTTTGGAGAGGCGGGGTTGGTGAGGGGACCAAGGATATTGAAAACGGTTCTGAATCCGAGTTCCTTTCTGATGGCGCCCACATATTTCATTGATGAATGATATTTCTGCGCAAAGAAGAAGCACATTCCCACCTCATTAAGAAGCTCGACGCATTTCTCGGGGCTCTGATCGATGTTTACTCCCAGTGCCTCAAGGCAATCAGCGGTGCCGCACTGTGATGAAGCTGCGCGGTTTCCGTGCTTTGCGACCTTCA
>DFKZ01000067.1:10714-14219 GCA_002373975.1 Lachnospiraceae bacterium UBA3632
GCTTTGCGACCTTCATTCCGCCTGCTGCGGCCACAAGTGCCGATGTTGTTGAAATATTAAAGCTGTGTGCACCGTCTCCGCCGGTTCCGACGATCTCAAAAACATCAAGATCTGTGGTCACCTTTGTGGCATGGTCGCGCATGGCGGCTGCACATCCTGCGATCTCATTGGTGGTTTCCGCTTTTGCACTCTTTGTTGAAAGTGAAGCGAGGAAAGCTGCATTCTGGGTAGGGCTTGTCTCACCGTTCATGATCTCGTTCATTACGGCGTATGCTTCATCATAAGTAAGGTCTTCCTTGTTTACGATCTTTACGATTGCTTCTTTGATCATCTTTGTTTTCTCCTTTGGCCTGTGGTGTAGTGTTTATGTTGCAGCCGAAGCTTATACTCCGATAAAGTTTTTTAACATCTGTTTTCCGTCGGGTGTCATTATGGATTCGGGATGGAACTGCACTCCGTATATGGGATATTCTTTGTGCTGTACGGCCATGATCTCGCCGTCATCGGTAACGGCGGTGATCCGCAGCTCATCCGGAAGAGTGGCTTTATCTGCGGCAAGAGAGTGATACCTTGCAACCGGCGCTTCCTTCGGACATCCTTTAAAGAGAAGACAGGAATCATCGAATGTCACTTTCGACTGTTTTCCGTGCATCAGTTCTTTCGCGTAAGTTACAACCATTCCGTAAGCTGCGCAGATCGCCTGATGACCGAGGCACACACCGAGGGTTGGGATCTGTTTCGATACAGTCTTTGCCACTTCTATTATCACTCCCGCATCTTCGGGCCTTCCGGGGCCGGGCGAGAGAATGATGCGGTCGGGATTGAGCTTCTTTATCTCATCCACTGTCATCTCATCATTTCTGATCACTTTTATATCCGGCTCTATCTCTCCGATAAGCTGGTACAGATTGTAAGAAAAGCTGTCGTAATTATCTATAAGCAGTATCATTGTTTTCTCCCTGAACACATTATAAGTCGTCACATGTCCCTGCCATCTCCAGTGCTTTGAGGGATGAGCGAGCTTTGTTCATACATTCTTCGAATTCCTTTTCGGGAACGGAATCGGCAACTATTCCTGCACCGCTCCGCACAAATACTTTCCCGTTCTTTTTGTAGGCAATGCGGATGGCAATGCAGGTGTCCATGTTTCCGGTAAAATCGATGTAACCGATTGCTCCTCCGTAGATGCCGCGCTTATTATTTTCAAAATCACCGATGAGCTGACATGCACGGATCTTTGGTGCCCCTGAAAGAGTTCCCGCAGGAAGCACTGCTTCTATGGCATCGAGAGCGTCTTTGTCTTCCCTGATCACTCCGCGCACCGTGGAGCCGATGTGCATCACGTGGGAATAACGCTCGATGGAGTGTAGCTTTTCAACCTCCACAGTTCCGAACTTGCTTATTTTACCGAGATCGTTTCTTCCCAGATCAACGAGCATGTTGTGCTCCGCCAGCTCTTTTTCATCTGCGAGAAGTTCTTTTTCAAGAGCTTCGTCCTCTTCATCGGTCTTACCGCGGGGCCTTGTTCCCGCAAGAGGGAAGGTATGGAGCACACCGTCCTCCAGCTTGACGAGAGTCTCGGGGGATGCTCCGGCAACTTCGACGTCGGTTCCCGCAAAGTAGAACATATAAGGTGAAGGATTGATGGTGCGAAGCACTCTGTAAGTGTTAAGCAGGCTCCCCTCATAAGGAGCACTGAGCCTGTTGGAAAGGACTATCTGGAAGATGTCGCCCTCGCGGATACAGTGCTTTGCTTTCTCCACCATGTCACAGTACTTTTCTTTATCAAAGAGAGGCGTGACTTCGCCGAGGAGCTTTCCGCCCGGCTCTTGTTCGGGCTTTTCGGTCTTGAGAAGATGAGCAAGATCCTTTAGATCCGACACGGCTTTTTCGTAAGAATGACCGATATCATCAAGCTTCATGTTTGCGATAAGTATTATCTTCTGGCGCACGTTGTCGAAAGCGATGACCTTATCAAAGAGCATAAGATCCACATCCTTGAAGGCCTCGCTGTCTTCGACGTCGCGCTTTACCGTAGGCTCGCTGTAAGCGAGATAGTCGTAGGAAAAATATCCTACAAGCCCGCCTGTAAAGGGAGGTAAATAATCAAATCGCGGGCTTTTATATTTTGAAAGAGTCTTTCTGAGGTAATCGGAGGGATCATTTGTTTTTATCTTTTCATCACCTGCGCTCAGCTCACCGTCTATGCATGTTATATCCATAAGAGGATCATAACCCAGGAAAGAGTAGCGTCCCCATTTGTCATTGGCCTGGGCGGATTCGAGCATATAACAATGTGTGGATCTGCTCTTTAATATCCGCACTGCTTCAATGGGTGTGGTAAAGTCGGAGAGGATCTCGCAGCTTATGGGAACGATATCGTATCTTCCCGTTGAAGAGATTTTTTTAACTTCTTCCAAAGATGGTCTGAATTCCATGTTAGTCTCCTTGTTATCGTCTTCTCGCGGAGGTTTTTACCTTGAAGAAAAGTCCGTAGAACAATTTTTAAGGTAAAAAAAGTCCCTGACAGAAACTGCTTTCTGTCAAGGACGAATAGTCTGGTTACTCTATCCGCGGTGCCACCTTGATTCACGGGAACCGTGCTCTTAGCGGGATACAATCATATCCCCGGCATATAACGCCTGCCTTCAGCGTCGCAGAATACTCCGGGATCACCCGTTTGACTGCGCCCTCAGCGGCCCATTTGACAATTTGTTTCCAACCTGTATCTCAGCATCACAGGCTCTCTGTGTGGTCATCGTTGCCTTTACTTCCGCATCATCGGTTTAGTGTATTAAAGTATTGATTTGCTATAATATATCATCCGGAATATCGGTTGTCAACAAGTTTTTTATATCATGACAAAAGTCATTTTGAAGAGGCTTATATAGGAATCGGCAAGAATTGACATTACGATTGACATAAGAGAAAACACTTGACATACGCGAACAACTGTTCGATAATATATATGTGATATCAGATACTATTACGGCTGAGAAACAGAGCGCAAAGACAGGTAAACTGCTTATGGATCGGCATTCGGAGAGAAAATATATAGCGATCGATCTCAAGTCCTTCTACGCCTCGGTGGAGTGCGTCGAGAGGGACCTTGATCCGCTTACGACAAATCTTGTTGTCGCAGATGTGAGCCGCACGGAAAAGACCATCTGTTTGGCTGTGTCCCCGAGCCTTAAGGCTTACGGGATCCCCGGGAGAGCCAGGCTTTTTGAGGTAGTTCAGGCGGTGGAGAGGATCAATGCACAGAGAAGGATAGCAGCGCCTCGTCACACTCTGGAGGGAAAATCATCATCTGCCATCACCCTTAAGGAACATCCCGAGATGGAGCTGGATTATATCGCTGCCACTCCCAGGATGTCCCTCTATATGAAATACAGCACGGAGATATACAAGATATATCTTAAATACATAGCGCCGGAGGATATTCACATATATTCCTGTGACGAGGTGTTTATGGATGTTACGGCTTATCTTAACACCTACAAAA
>DFKZ01000078.1:0-2476 GCA_002373975.1 Lachnospiraceae bacterium UBA3632
GCGAGTTGTAGCAGGGCGGTTTTGCTCTTTGCGGAGACAAATTTTGCGCCAGCGCGGAGACGTAGCGAATCCATACTTGAAACGCGAAGTCCGTCACTGAGTTAATTCATAAAACTGTTAGCAAGTTAAACTGCAAGATAAAAGATTAGAATGGAGAACTATAAATATGACAGATGAACAGAAGAAAATGCTCGACAGAATTAATAAATATGCCGAGGAGGTACTGGGGGATATAGATCCTCAGAAAACAAGGGTATCGGTACAGCTCGAAGCACTTAAACCTATAATGCAGACTATTGCAGATGAACAGGGTAAGGATATTTCTGATATATTTATCGAATATATGGACCTGGCAAGTGAGGCATCTGTTGCGTCAGACAATAAGATGCGTGAATCCCTAAAGGATCTTAACGATGGCGAGGATGGAGCCCCACCGCTTTTGTACAAGTAAGTCTCTATATTTTTCGTTCAAAAAGCCCCACTTTAAGTGAGGCTTTTTAAATACAATTTAAGGGATATAAAGAGAGCCGCCACTGATCCGAACAGTGACGGCAGTGCTACTAAGTAGCATTAGCATTATCTTTTAAGGTCAGCCGCTCTCACGGTTTTCCTATATCTATAGATTAACATACAATGCTCTCTTTTTCAAGGGATTGATTGTTTACGAAAATAATATCGATAAACTATTTAACAACCCTGACTCTGAATACGCCGTCTACAGCCTGAAGCTCTTTAACAACTTCATCGGTAGGTGCGCTCTCGATATCGAGGATGGTGCATGCATACTCGCCCTTGGATTTGTTTACCATGTCGGAGATGTTGATGCCGGCCTTGCCGAATACTGCGGTGAACTGGGTGATCATGTTGGCAATATTCTTGTGGAACACTGCCACACGGCCTGCCTTGGTGCATACGCCCATGTCGATTGCAGGGTAGTTAACGGAATTTCTGATGTTTCCGTTCTCAAGGTAGTCCATGATCTCCTGCACTGCCATTATAGCGCAGTTATCTTCCGACTCCTCGGTTGATGCTCCGAGGTGAGGAGTAAGGATCACGCCTTCCTTGCCTGCGGTTGTGGGGTTTGCAAAGTCTGAAACGTATCTCTTGACCTGACCGTTCTTAAGAGCCTCAAGCATATCGCCTTCGTCTACAAGAAGATCTCTTGCATAGTTGATAACAATCACACCCTTCTTCATCATAGAAATAGCTTCACGATTGATCATACCCTTGGTGGAATCAAGAAGGGGAACATGGATTGTAATGTAATCACAATTAGCATAGATATCTTCTACCTTTTCAACATGCTTAACATCTCTCTTAAGGCTCCATGCAGCATTTACGGAAAGGTAAGGATCGTATCCGTATACTTCCATGCCGAGGCTGATCGCAGCATTTGCAACCTTTACGCCGATCGCGCCGAGACCGATAACACCCAGCTTTTTGCCAAATATCTCTGTTCCTGCAAAGTTTTTCTTTTCCTTCTCTGCTGTCTTCGCAATGTTCTCATCGCCTGCGTTTGCCTTGCACCACTCGATACCGCCCACGATATCTCTTGCTGCCAGGAGCATTCCTGCAAGAACAAGTTCTTTAACGCCGTTAGCATTTGCACCGGGAGTGTTGAACACGACGATTCCCTTCTCGGCACATTTATCAAGAGGAATATTGTTTACTCCGGCGCCTGCTCTTGCAACCGCAAGAAGGTTATCGGACAATTCAAGCTCATGCATTGAAGCGCTGCGTACAAGCACGCCTTCGGCTTCCTCAAACTTCTCGGTAACAGCATAATTGCTGGTAAGATTTGAAAGCCCTACCTGTGCGATAGGATTTAAGCAATTGATCTTATACATATCAAAGTATCCTCTCTGTTTTAAGAATATATTTTATGTTTTACGCGGTCAGACGATCATGAGTTTTCTTTCTCGAACTTCTCCATGAACTCTACGAGCTTCTTAACGCCTTCCATAGGCATAGCGTTGTAGATGCTGGCTCTCATGCCGCCGACTGTTCTGTGTCCCTTAAGGTTAACAAATCCGGCTGCGGTAGCTTCTTTGACGAACTTTGCATCAAGCTCTTCATTACCGGTAACGAAGGGAACATTCATAAGCGAACGGTCTTCCTTAACAACGGTTCCCTTGAACATCTTGCTGGAATCAAGGAAATCATAAAGGATCTGAGCCTTCTCGATATTCTTCTTCTGAATAGCCTCGAGGCCGCCCTGTGCCTTGAGCCACTTGAATACTTTGCCGCAGATGTAGATGGTGTAGCAGGGAGGTGTGTTGTAAAGTGAATCGTTATCTGCCTGGGTCTTCCACTTCATCATGGTGGGAGTTCCGGGAAGAACGTCATCTGAAATAAGGTCCTCTCTGATGATGGCAATCACACAGCCTGCAGGTCCGATATTCTTCTGTACGCCGCCGTAGATAACGCCATATTTGGTTACATCTACAGGCTCTGACAGGAAGCAGGAAGAAACATC
>DFKZ01000078.1:2597-71871 GCA_002373975.1 Lachnospiraceae bacterium UBA3632
GTATTGTTCTCACAGATATAGACATAATCCATATCATCGGTGATAGGAAGATCGGAGCAATCAGGGATATATGAGAAAGTTTTGTCTGCGGATGATGCAAGCTCAACTGCCTCACCATAGATCTTGGCTTCCTGATAAGCCTTCTTTGCCCACTGACCGGTAAGGATGTAACCAGCTTTCTTGTTCTTCATAAGGTTCATGGGAACCTGGGCAAAGAAAAGTGAAGCTCCGCCCTGAAGGAAAAGAACTTTGTAATTATCGGGAATGTTCATGAGTTCTCTTAAATCCTTCTCAGCCTCTTTTATGATGGCATCATAGGTTTTAGATCGATGACTCATCTCCATTACCGACTGACCGCTTCCGCGGTAATCAAGCATTTCTTCTGCTGCTTCTTTGAGCACTTCCTCGGGAAGCATTGCAGGCCCGGCTGAAAAATTGTAAACTCTGGACATTGGGTAATCCTCCTTAATATTTGTTGCCCTATGGGCATATTAACATTAGAATAGTCGCATATTATTCATCAGTCAACGTTATAAATTCCAAATCTGATGAATAAATATACATTTTTTTGTAAATTTTTTTAACTCTCCTTTGAAGCAAGGTCGTCTCCGTCAAATACTTCGCTTATGGGAGCACCTGCGGGAACCATGGGGAATACTTTGTCATCCTTGGGTATGACAACCTCGATAAGAGCAGGCTTTCTAAGTGCTATGGCCTTCTTTATGGTCTCTTCTGCCTGTGACATATCCGTTATCTTAAATGCTGCGCATCCAAGGCCTTCAGCCACTTTGCAGTAATCAACAGCATCTTCAAGCACTGTCTGGGAATAACGCTTTCCGTAGAAAAGTGTCTGCCACTGACGTACCATTCCAAGCACTCCGTTGTTGATAACCACTTCTATGATGGGAATATTATATCTGGAGGCGGTGGCAAGCTCGTTCATATTCATTCTGAAGCATCCGTCACCCGCTATATTAATACAGATATCATCGGGTCTTCCGACCTGTGCTCCTATGCAGGCTCCGAGTCCGTATCCCATTGTACCCAGGCCGCCGGAAGAGATAAATGTGCGAGGTTTTGTATAAGTATAATACTGAGCCGCCCACATCTGATGCTGGCCTACATCTGTGGTGATGATCGCCTTGCCTTCCGTTACTTTATCGAGAGTCTCTATGATATAAGGGCAGGAAAGCTGGCTCTTATCGTATTTTAAGGGATATTTAGCCTTTAATTCCTCGATCTTACTCATCCATTCGGGGTGATCCTGCTTGGGGATAAGTGCATTTAATTCCTGAAGTGTAGTCTTTAGATCTCCCACAAGTGAAGCATCTACCCTGATATTCTTATTAACCTCTGCCGCATCGATGTCGATATGTACGATCTTTGCACCTGATGCAAATTTGGATGGATTGCCGATAACTCTGTCGGAGAATCTTGCCCCAAGAGCCACCAAAAGGTCGCAATCCGATACACCCAGATTAGATGTCTTGGTGCCATGCATACCGATCATACCGGTGTATCTGTGGGACTTTCCGTCAAAAGCTCCCTTACCCATAAGTGTGTCGCACACAGGGCAGTCAAGCAGTTCCGCAAGCTGTGCCACTTCTTCCGAAGCTTCGGAAATGATGGCTCCGCCGCCCACATAAATATAGGGCTTATGAGCTTTACAGAGGAGCTGAACCACATTTTCAAGCTCCTGCCTGGTATATTTCTTTATTCTCTCACCGTTATTGTTTATTACCTTAGGCTCAAATTCGGTAACCGCAGCGGTAACATCTTTAGTTATGTCAACCAATACCGGACCCGGTCTGTCGCTTGTAGCTATCTTAAATGCACGTCTTAAGGTATCAGCCAGATTATCAATGCTCTTAACGATAAAGCTGTGTTTTGTAATAGGCATTACAACACCGGCAATATCGACCTCCTGGAAGGAATCCTTGCCGAGAGCAGGCAGATTAACATTTGCTGTTATTGCCACAACCGGAATTGAATCCATATAAGCTGTAGCAATACCGGTAACAAGGTTGGTTGCACCGGGGCCTGATGTAGCCAGACATACGCCAACCTTACCCGTAGCTCTTGCATAACCGTCGGCAGCATGTGCAGCACCCTGCTCATGGCTTGTAAGGATATGTCTTATCTCATCGCTGTGTTTGTATAGAGCATCATATACATTAAGTATAGTTCCTCCGGGATAACCGAATACAGTATCCACACCCTGCTCCTTGAGACATTCAATTACGATTTCTGAACCATTTAATTGCATTATTAACCTCAAATCATTTGTAAATTTATATTTGTACACAGATTTCTTTACATGTGTGCTATGTAATCCGGCAATGTGTCCGAGGCCGGCACTTAGCGAAAACAAGCGAAACGATGTTTGAGCTTAGTACCGCTGCTTCGAGGACCCATAGCCGAGAGGCGGTGCCGGATACATACACACATGTACAGAAATCGTCACTCAGTAATTATTTAATCTCTAATACCGCACCCCTGTTACCGCTTGTAACCAGCTCGCGATAACGTGCAAGATATCCGGTAACTTCTCCCTTATCAATAGGCTTCCACTCAGCTTTTCTCTTTGCCAGTTCTTCATCGGAAACCTTAAGGTCAAGCTTCATCTCGGGTATGTTGATAGAGATTATATCACCCTCTTTTACAAGAGCAATAGGGCCGCCAACTGCGGCCTCGGGCGAAACATGTCCGATGGATGCTCCTCTTGATGCTCCGGAAAATCTTCCGTCAGTGATAAGTGCTACGGATGATCCAAGTCCCATTCCGGCTATAGCTGAAGTGGGATTAAGCATCTCTCTCATACCGGGGCCGCCCTTAGGACCTTCATAACGGATAACAACCACATCTCCGGCTACGATCTTTCCGCCCTTTATGGCGGCTATTGCATCTTCTTCGCTGTCAAACACTCTTGCGGGGCCTTCATGAACCATCATCTCGGGAACAACAGCGCTTCTTTTTACTACCGATCCGTCGGGAGCAAGATTTCCCTTGAGAACGGCAAGTCCGCCGGTCTTGGAATAGGGATTATCCACAGGCCTTATTACCTCAGGATTAAGGTTAACCGCATTTTTGATATTCTCTCCCACAGTCTTTCCTGTAACAGTCATGCAGTCCAGATTAAGAAGTCCAAGATCTGCAAGTTCCTTCATTACGGCATATACGCCGCCTGCCTCGTTAAGGTCCTCCATGTAGGTAGGTCCCGCAGGTGCAAGATGGCAAAGATTAGGAGTCTTTTCGCTGATAGGATTAGCAAATGATATATCAAAATCGAATCCTATCTCGTGTGCGATCGCAGGAAGATGCAGCATGGAGTTGGTGGAGCATCCGAGAGCCATATCGACAGTAAGTGCATTAAGTATGGCTTCCTTTGTCATTATATCTCTCGGTCTGATATTCTTTTCGAGCATTTCCATTACTTTCATTCCCGCATGCTTAGCAAGCTTAAGCCTTTCGGAATAAACTGCAGGTATTGTTCCGTTTCCGCGAAGTCCCATTCCGAGAGCCTCTGTCAGGCAGTTCATGGAGTTTGCAGTATACATTCCTGAGCATGATCCGCAGGTAGGGCATACCTTCTGCTCAAATTCACATACATCCTCTTCTGTCATTGTGCCGGCAGCATGAGCTCCTACAGCTTCAAACATTGAAGAAAGGCTTCTTTTCTGGCCTTTTACATGTCCTGCAAGCATGGGACCGCCGGATACAAATACTGTAGGAATGTTTATTCTGGCAGCTGCCATAAGAAGTCCGGGGACGTTCTTATCACAGTTTGGAACCATTACGAGTCCGTCAAACTGATGAGCCAGCGCCATACACTCAGTTGAATCGGCGATAAGGTCTCTGGTCACGAGGGAGTACTTCATTCCAACGTGTCCCATCGCAATACCGTCACATACGGCAATCGCAGGAAATACAACGGGTACTCCGCCGGCCTCTGCAACCCCCAGTTTAACGGCATTTACGATCTTATCGATATTCATATGACCGGGTACGATCTCATTATATGAGCTTACGATACCGATCATCGGCTTTTTCATTTCCTCTTCGGTAAATCCGAGAGCATTAAACAAGGATCTGTGCGGAGCATGTTCTACACCTGTTTTAACATTATCACTTCTCATGGTTTTCTCCTCGTAATATATTTTATATAACAAGCTGATTTGCTAGACCTCGCGGTCATTCGGTTATCTCCGGGTTATATTCTCTCGCAGATAAGATCTCCCATCTTAGTGCAACCCACCTTGGTGGTTCCCTCGGAATAAATATCTCCTGTACGATATCCGTCTTTAAGCACCTGCTTTACCGCAGCTTCGATCTCGTCAGCTTCCTTATCAAGATCAAATGTGTATCTGAGCATCATTGCCGCGCTGAGTATGGTCGCGATGGGATTTGCTATATCCTGTCCTGCGATATCGGGTGCCGAACCGTGGCTGGGCTCATAAAGTCCGAATTTAGTATCATTAAGGCTGGCGCTTGAAAGCATTCCTATGGATCCTGTAACCATGCTGGCCTCGTCCGAAAGAATATCCCCGAACATGTTCTCGGTAAGGATAACATCGAACTGTGCGGGATCCTTTACCAGCTGCATCGCACAGTTATCTACAAGCATGTGTTCAACTTCCACATCGGGATAATCGGCAGCCACTTCATTTACGACCTTTCTCCAAAGCCTTGATGAATCAAGCACATTGGCTTTATCAACGGAAGTTACCTTCTTTCTGCGCTTTCTGGCAATATCAAATCCTTTGATCGCGATCCTTCTGATCTCTGATTCGGAATATGTAAGCGTATCAATAGCCTTGAGTTCACCGTTTTCTTCTACGGTCTTTCTTTCTCCGAAGTAAAGACCTCCCGTAAGCTCACGCATTATCAGCATATCGAACCCTGCCGCACTGATCTCCTTCTTTAACGGGCATGCATCCGCGAGTTCTTCATAGAGATACGCAGGTCTGAGATTTGCAAACAATCCAAGCGCCTTTCTGATCTTAAGAAGACCTGCTTCGGGTCTTTTTTCAGGAGGAAGCTTGTACCAGGGTGATGTGGATGTATTACCGCCGATAGAGCCCATAAGCACAGCATCTGCGGCTTTTGCCGTCTCGATGGTTTCATCCGTAAGAGGGACGCAGTACTTGTCGATGGAAGCTCCACCCATAAGCACATCGGTATACTTAATGGTATGACCGTTCTTTTCACATACTTTATCAAGTACCTTCTTTGCTTGAGCTACGATCTCGGGACCGATCCCGTCGCCGGGAATGCATGTAATATTCAGTGTCATTGCTTTTGACCTTCCTTTTAGGTATACAAAACGGGACAGCGCGAGGCTGTCCCATAATAAACAAACAGATTATTTAGATTCAGCTCCGGTATTACTATCCGCTTTCTCAACCTTGCTGATGGCGCTCTTGTCCATAGGAATGCGGCAGTTACGATTGTTTCCAAACTCAACGATGACTGTATCATCGGAAATATCGATAATAATACCATAGAAGCCCGATGTGGTGAGTACGCAGTCGCCTACTGCCATCTCGTTAAGCATTTCCTTAACACGCTTCTGCTCTTTCTTCTGAGGTCTCATGAAGAAAAACCACATTGCAAAGATGATAACCGCATAGATAGCTATCATACCGATCATGCTGCCCCAGTTTCTTCCGGTGGGAGCCTCCTCCGCAGCAGTTGCAGCAGCATCCAAAAGCATCATATAATTCATAATACAGTAACTCCTCCAAAGATCTTTTAGTAATTTACAGTACTAAATCGCACTTATCTTATAATACACAAAAGTTATCATCCATTCAAGCACTTTAGAATATTTTTATTATTTTCCTTCTCCGGCATTCATATCCTCAAGGGCTTTCTTTTTAAACTCCGCAAATCTGCCCTCATCAAGCGCGTTTCTGATATCTTCCATAAGATGATTGTAGTAATACAGGTTATGAAGCACGCAAAGCCTGAGTCCCAGCATCTCTCCTGCCACGTGAAGGTGCCTTATATACGCTCTTGAATATCTTCTGCATGCCGGGCAGCCACAGCCTTCCTCGATAGGTCTGTCATCATCGGCGTATTTGGCATTCTTGATGTTTATCTTGCCAAAGCGGGTATATACATGTCCGTGACGACCGTTCCTGGCAGGATATACGCAGTCAAAGAAATCTATTCCCCTGTCTACGCCCTCGATAATATTTGCAGGTGTTCCGACTCCCATCAGATATGTGGGCTTATTCTGGGGAAGATAGGGAACCACTTCATCAAGGATATGATACATCTCCTCATGAGTTTCTCCGACAGCCAGACCGCCGACAGCGTATCCGTCAAGATCCATCTCGGAGATCCTCTTGGCATGCTCTATCCTGATATCAGGGAATATAGCTCCCTGATTGATCCCGAATAACATCTGATCGGGATTTACCGCATCGGGCATTTTATTTAATTCATCAAGCTTTCGTTTGCATCTTTCGAGCCATCTGGTGGTTCTGTCAACAGAGGGCTGTACATAGCTTCTGTCAGCTTTGGAGGGAGGGCACTCATCAAATGCCATAGCAATAGTGGAGCCGAGATTCGACTGAATCTGCATGCTTTCCTCGGGTCCCATGAATATCAGTCTTCCGTCAACATGGGAGTGAAAGGTAACGCCCTCTTCCTTTATTTTCCTTAATCCGGCAAGTGAGAAAACCTGAAATCCGCCTGAATCGGTAAGGATCGGTCTCTCCCAGCTCATGAACTTATGTAAACCACCGAGCTTTTTTACAAGCTCATCTCCCGGTCTTACATGCAAGTGGTAGGTATTTGATAATTCTACCTGGCAGCCGATTTCTTCCAGATCCTGCGTGGATACGGCGCCCTTGATGGCTCCGACGGTGCCTACATTCATAAACAGCGGAGTCTGAACAGTTCCGTGAACCGTCCTAAACTCCGCGCGCTTAGCTCTTCCTTCTGTCTTTTTCAGTATATATTCATTCTTCAAGATATACTTCCCAAAATTCCTCTAATGTAAGATTTTCTTTATACATTACACTCGCAGCTTCTACCCCGACATATCTGAAATGCCACGGTTCAAACTCGATTGTCG
Source organism: Lachnospiraceae bacterium UBA3632 (assembly GCA_002373975.1). Lineage (GTDB taxonomy): Bacteria > Bacillota > Clostridia > Lachnospirales > Lachnospiraceae > AC2028. Next base: position 9,682 of record DFKZ01000078.1, read on the forward strand.
TTATATACTCTTTATCCTTGGGATATCTGAGTATAAATCCATAATAATGAGCATTTGCTTCGAGCCACTGTCCGCCTCTGGTATTAGCGAAACCGTCATTCAGAGCGTGGTAATCGTCACTCAATATATCAAAGCACAATCCGGCTTCATGTTCACTGGCTCCCGGTATAGTAACAGCCTGTCCTGCCAGTTTGTACGCTTCCAGATAGGTCATGCCTGTGTTCATAAACTTGGTGATCTTGTTATCATAGAGCATGATCTGTGTAGTGTGCATCCTGTAAGGGCTTGCTATAGAAAGATTAACGCCGTCTTCCCTTGCTGCCGCAAGCATGGCCACCAGATCTGGGATCACCCTTTTATCGCAGGAATTATATCCGCCTATGGATCCAAGAGGAAATTCATAATCATCGGGGATGAAATGAGACTTGTTGATAAGTCTGAGGCGCCAATCCTCGGGATCGAACTCATAATCGTCATAGTCCTGAGTATAGTCTCTCTGAAGCAGATCCTCCTCTGTTTCATCCACATTCTCAAGGTATTCTTTAATGATATCATCCGCGAAGGACTCTTCCGCAGAACCCTCATCGTTAGAAGGGTCCTCGGCAAAATACATATCCTCTTTAGAGAAATCACCGGATTCGCTTACTTCAATATCGACATCGCCCTCATCATAAAGCTGTTCGGATTCATCAATGCTCTGATCAATATGTTGATCATCCTGTATTTCATATTCTGAGGGCTGCTGAGCTATATTATCTGCCACTGAAACAGGACTGTCATTTATATCAAAATCAATAGCCCAGTCCTCACCGTCGCCTTCCATGTTACCGAAGGCAATGATACTGCTGAATGCGGGGATCAGAAGCAGAACCATAAATGCCACACCAAATTTCTTGACATTTTTGCCGAAGAACTTTCCAATACCCCATACAGCTGCGAAAAAGCCACTGGCGGGAAGCGAGATCAGTTTGCATATAAAATTTTTCTTGCCAAAGCTTTTAAGACTAAGGCGGATCTTTTCCTGCCTTGTAAGTTGCATTATCTATTACCAGAAAACTATTTGATGCGGTGGAACAGGATACAGTTCGGTGTATGTACACTCATGGGCTTTCCGTTCATTATGAGCGTATGATGCTCAAGGTCAACCTTAAAGAATGTCATCGAATCCGTCTCATGATTGAGGGATACCAGGAACTTATTGCCGGGAAAGATTTCGGCATCCTTGGGGTATTCACCTGCTATAGGAAGAATGAAATTCTTTTTCAGCTTACCTGTTTTTTCATCAACATCATATACCGCAACGGAATTATCACCCGCAATGGATGTGAGCAGGTATTTGTAATCCGATGAAAAGCTAAATGCGCTGGCAGCATTGATCCCGGATTCCCAAGGCACTATGATCTGGGTCTGTATCTTATTAAAGAATGGCATATCGTTCCTGCACTCGTATTCATACACATCTATATAGCATTTCTGCTCATGAAGGATATATATGATCCTGCCGTCCTTGGATATCTTGATATGACGGGGTGCTGACTCCAGCTCGCTTCTTAAAATATCAACAAGCTTTACTTTTCCGCTCATTGTATCAAGAGCATAAATATTTACATGATCCATTCCCTGATCGGCAACCATAAGAAACTTATTATCATGAGTCATGCGGGCGCAGTTGATATGAGGCCTGAAATTACGGTTTGCTGCACTTCCCATGCCCTTATGATAGATCTCATCGGTGATCTTGTTTATTGATCCGTCCTTATTAAGGGAAAGGATCGTAAGCTTTCCGTCGTGGTATCCGGCCACAAACAGGTATCTGTCCGTATAGTCGGTGGCCACATAGCAGCCTCTCATTCCGTTAATTGATGCCCAGTTGATGAATTCGAGGGTACCGTCCTTCTTGATCTTAAATGACTCAACGCCTGTATCTGTTATGGAATAGAGGTATTTGCGGTTATGGGACTCGCACAGGTATGAAGAGTTGGTTATCTCTATCTTGTCTTTTTCGTAAAATCTGCCTTCATTCATGTCCACGTCGTAAATGCGGATACCGTGGCGATGTCCTGTAGTATATGATGATACGTAAGCAATGTATTTTTCTTCTGCCATAATTATCACATCCTTTGTGAAATCTATAGATACAGAGTTATATTACCACATTCCGGCTATAATAAAAAGAATATTTTAATATAATCGATGTTTTGATATAATAACTATCAGTGTGCAAATGTAACTAAGTTACGCGAGTCCGCACAAATGTATGCTTCGAGCACCGCCTCTCGTCTATGGGTCCTCGAAGCAGCGGTACTAAACTCGTGCTACGCTGCGCTTGCACTTGTTAAGTGCCGGCCTCGGACACATTGCTCTCAGCATAGCATTTGCACGAACTCGCTGTTACTGATTATATAATCATTATTCTTACTTACTTTGCCGTCACGAAGTCAGATAGTTAACTTGTAAATAAAAGGAGAAATACAAATGTCTGGTTCAATATACGGAAAGAATTTCCGAATCACAACATGGGGAGAATCACATGGTCCTGCACTGGGTGTAGTAATAGACGGCTGTCCTGCGGGGCTGGAACTGCGCGAAGCGGATATACAGGCATTTCTTGACAGAAGAAAACCGGGAACCAGCGCTCTTACCACTGCGCGTCCCGAAAGTGATTCCGTTGAGATACTCTCAGGTGTATTCGAAGGAAAGACCACAGGTACACCTATTTCACTTATGGTACGTAATACATCCCAGAATTCCGCTGATTACAGTGAAATTGCTGAATACTACCGTCCCGGACATGCGGATTACGGATTTGATGCAAAATATGGCTTCAGAGATTATCGTGGAGGCGGAAGAAGTTCCGGACGTGAAACAATAGGCCGTGTGGCAGCCGGCGCCATAGCATCTATAATACTTTCAAAGCTCGGCGTATCGGTTGAAGCATATACTAAAAGTATCGGTCCCGTTAAAGCGGATGTTTCCGGCTACAGCCGCGAAGCAGTACTCTCACTTCCTACCGCTATGCCCGATAAAGATGCTAACGATAAGGCTATGGAATATGTAGCTAAAATGCGGGAAGCAGGGGATTCTGTAGGCGGAGTTATGGAATGCAGGATCAATGGGCTTCCTGCGGGTATTGGTGAACCAGTATTTGATAAACTTGATGCAGAGCTTTCAAAAGCAGTTATGAGCATCGGAGCTGTTAAAGCGGTTGAAATAGGTGACGGGACAGCGGTAAGCGAGTATCTTGGAAGCGAGAATAATGACAGCTTCTGTGTTTCCAATAATGGAGAAATATCCAAGAAAACCAATCATTCCGGCGGTACTCTGGGTGGCCTCAGCGACGGAAGCGAGATCATCGTAAGAGCTCATGTAAAGCCCACACCTTCGATATCAACGGAACAGAACACTGTTAACAAAAACGGTGAAAATATATCAGTGAATATAAAAGGACGCCACGATCCCATCGTTGTTCCGCGTGCAGTAGTCGTGATGGAATGCATGTGCGCCCTTACTGTTCTCGATCTCATGATTTCAAATATGAGCTCAAGAATTGATTTCTTAACAGATTTCTATAAGTAAAACCGGATTTATTTAATAACTATATCTGTATTGGATGTATCAACCACTAAAACCGATCCGTCGGAATTTGAAATAGAGTTAATCCATTCTTACCCTGTCTTGATCATCCAGCTCGGTACCGGCTTCAACCTGTGTATCAGTGTTTTATTTTATAGCATCAAGGACTCTCTGTGCCAGATTAGTCCCATAACCCGGGCTTGTTTCGCTGTTTCCTGTATCAGCCATAATTGCCTTTTCGGCGTATTCTCTTGCAAGATCTTTGTCAACATCTACACCAAATCCATTCAGATAACATACTGCAATTGCTGCTAAGCATCCACTTGCCTCTCTTCCTCCGTTTTCCTGTTGTCTGAACTTTTGAATGGCATAAACATAATCAACATCGGCTCCTTTTCCGTTCATATAACACACACCAAGATTAAACGTCATTCCGTGTTCTGCCGCAAGACTGTAGTATTTAAACGCTTCATTATAATCCGTATTAGCTGCCCCGAGAGTATCATCGTAAAATGCAGCCATCTCACGATATCCTTCGGCATATTCATCATCAGCGGCTGCCAGAAAATACTCCTTCGCCTTGTCCATATCTACAGTTATATCCGTAGTTCCGTAAAAATATAATTCTCCCAGGCGAACGCGAGCAGCATTTACTGCAACCCAATCATTACTTTCCAGTGCCTTTTCACACAGTTCTAGTGCCTTTTTGCCATCCTGAACAACGCCCTTACCATTAGCATACAATTCTGCCAGATTTACATACGCGGAGTAACATCCGCCATCTATAGCTCGAGTGAACAGTTCTATTGCTTTATCGTAATCCTGTTCAACCCCACTTCCGGCATAGTAAAGAGTACCCAGACCGTTTAGACCTTTTGCAGAACCGGCATCTACCGCCATATTATAATAGTCAATAGCTGTTTCCCATCTGTCGGCATCTATCCTGTAAAGAGCCATGTGTCCGAGCCAGTATAGCGCATCACTGTTTCCTCCATCAGCGGATTTTTGGAATGCTTCTACAGCCTTTTCCATATCATATGAGTAACCATTGATTCCATACCAATAGTTTAATCCTTCCTCAAGCAGCGCCTTCGCTTCACGTGCTGCCTTCTCTTCAGCTTCCTTTGCATTTTTTTCAGCCTCTTCTTCCGCCTTCGCAGCAGCTTCCGCTTCGGCTTTTGCTTTTTCTTCTTCTAAAGCTGTTTCATCTTCTTTATCTTCTGTTTGCTCTTGAGTGCTCATTTCGGAAACTTCCGGTAAATTTATCGGTGAATCTGTGTTTGAACATCCGGTTAAATAAATGGAAATCAATAAAGATACAACAGGAATCATTATAATTTTATGAAATTTTATCATGGCGATACCTTTCTGTTTGTTTTAGCGATTATTCAAGTTACCACTGATTTAGGTCGAAATCTCCGGCAAGATTCTGAATTTCCTTGTCCGCTTCTGCCATGAGTTCTGCGCAGTACTTTAGTTTATTCTGTGCTTCCAAAGAAAACTCTTTGTCTTTTTTATATCTGAGCTGATGCTCCGTACATGCCCAAAAATCCATTGCGATCGTACGGATCTGAATTTCCACGGTGACTTCCTTTGAAACATTTGAGAAAGTCACATTGTTTTTTACTATAAGATGAAGACTTCTGTATCCGTTCTCTTTGGGGTTTCTGATATAATCTTTTACTTCTATTATCTCTATATCGGGCTGTCTGACAAGCATTCTGGCAACATAATATACATCCTCGATAAAAGGGCATATTACCCTCACTCCGGCAATATCTCTCACATTTTCCGTTAAAGCACTAAAGGTAAAAGGCGCCCCTTTCTTTTCCATCTTGTAAATAATGCTTTCTTTTGATTTAATGCGTGAGCTGATGGAAGAAATAGGATTACGGTCATTACTGAACTGGAATTCTCCCTTTAAAATATTGAGCTTTGCCGTAACCTGTTCTATTGCAGCTTCATGAAGGAACATCAGCTGCTTGTACTGCCTTTCTATATCCAGATAATCAATGGTATTGGGAAGGTATATCTCCTCGTCTATGCTCTCGTCTACGATATAATCATTCATATACTAACCGCTTTCCTTTCAGAAAAGATACAAATTGCAGTATATCCACACACAGCAGAATGCTGTTATTCGGAAATACATTCAGATATAATGAAGCTTTCATTCCCCGTGTCTTTCACCCCAGACACCGGGATTCCAGGAATCTTTTTTGCCGTGAAAGTGGGTTTCGCTTACACTGCCCGCTTCTTTCTTGTCCGAAAAAGAAACTCCAAGCCTGCTTATCCCGCTTTCCATCTTCCCGTCTATCATTTTAACAAGGTCATCAATTTCCCCGGAATCAAAATTTTTGTTTTCACTCATTTCTTCTCTGCTCAATCTTTAAATATTTAAACTGTTTTTTGCCGCTACATCTTAATAAGCCCCATTTAAGGGGCTTTTATTAATCAAGATTTATTGAATCCGAGATGTAGAGCAGATAATTATGCTCCTTGCAATACTTTTTGATCTCTTTTTTAAGCGCTGCGTTTACGGGATTATCATCAACATACTCTATAACGAAAATACATGCACCCTGATCGCCGTATTTTTCTATGTATTCCGTAAAATACTCTCTGTCCTCATCTTTCGCTGCCACAAGCGCATCTTCATCCCAATCGATCCGCGTATAGACACATTCCTGATTAATTCCTGTAACAACATCGGACCATGGCCCCATCTTTTGGGTATATGCATCGAGGAAAGCATCTCCCCCGTTAAGTATTACACTGACACCTGTTGCTCTAAGGCCCTTCATTATTGTCGCAAGGCCTTTTAGTATTTCATCTGAGGGATAATTATAATAAATATCGCAGTTGTCAACGAAAAAACCATCTATGCCTTTATCGAGAAGAGCCGGCGCAAGCTCATCAAGAATAAAGCTCTGCCATCTTTCGTCTGAAACATCCACCCACTTCTCATCTTCCCAGTTATCATAATCTCCAAGCGTTATATCCCGGAACCTGTCGTAATAATCCCTGAAGCTTTCGATCGAACCGATGTTTATATAGCTGTATATGCAGTTATCATCTCCCGAGCACTTATAAGAATCGATATCCTCGGTTGTATGGCATTGCGCATCTATCACAAGATGATCATAATCTGTCAGTTCAAGCAGATCCCCGTCATGATCCAGGAATACACCGTATTTTGCATCTTTCTCAGTGGAAAAATAATGGTACAGTAGCGCTGTGATCAAAATAAGCGACCCGGCAACAGAAAGTGTAATGATCAACGCATTTTTACGCTTGTTACTCATCTTATTCATGCATGAGTTTTGTATCCTTCTTTTTCTTTACAAGATCGTTTTTGATCGCTTTAAATGTCTTTTCCTCTCCCTCATCGGCAAGCATATCCAGGTATTTTAAGAGAGTACTTCTGGTATAATCGTGAAGCGGAGCATTCTGAGTCCCTTTCCAATAATAGTCCCGCGGATCCGAATCGACATAATCCTTGCCACGATACACCTTGCTTGCGGCGATCCTGTCCATTATCATCTCGGCAATATATCTGTCGGGCATGGGAACAGGGACCATCACACCATCAGTGTCTCCGGAAATGTGCGAATTGTAATCTATCCAGTACTCGTAATGATGCTTATTGCGGCCTTTGTGGTGCAGCCATGCGGAAGAATAACCTCTGTCTTCCCTTTCGGCATTATTGGGGCTTCTGGTGCCCTGATAGTATTTTGCACCCACCCAGAATTCGGACGGACTGTATTTGGAAAGATCATGTGTCAGGCCCTGCCATATAAGACCCACCTTGAAGCATCCCGATCTTACTTTCCATCTGTGTCTTGTTATGGTTGAAAAATGTTTCCAGACATTTATCAGTTTCAAAACTACTTACCTCAGTCTGAATTTTACTTTTTAGCTGTCTTAGCTTTATTTTCTTTTGTTTCAGCTTTAACTTTTGTTTCAGCTTTGACTTTTGTTTCAGCTTTGACTTTTGTTTCTGTTTTTACTCTCGTTTCAGCTTTGACTTTTGATCCGTTCTTTGTTTCCTTATCGGCTTTTATAGGCACACTAACAATATAAGCTATGGAGCGTTCTGCAAGTGACACTTTATCATTCTCAAGCAGCCGGGCTTCATCGCTCGACAACCTGATCTCCCATTTCCGGCCCTTGGGGGCTCTCGGAAGTGCAAGCTCTGCCTTATCCCAGTACATATTAAGAGCCAGATAGTGGAGCGTTCCTTTATTGCAAAGCATTATACCTACGCTGTGCCTGTAACCCTGTATCTCACTAAGCCATGCGTTTTCTCCGTGGAAAGAGAATTCGGGGTATCCGCAGCCTTCGGTATCAAGGCTCGAAAGCTCTCTGGTATCGTGATAAAACCTGTTTTCACGCCTTATTTTCGCAAATTCTGCTATAAAATCATAAAATGAATTCTTTCTGCGAAGTCCCTTCCAGTCAAGCCAAGTAACAAGGCTGTCGTGACAGTAGGGATTATTATTGCCGTCCTGCGTATTTCCGAATTCATCACCCATAAAAATCATGGGTACGCCGCTGCTTGCAAAAAGAAGCATAAGAGCATTTTTTATCTGCTTATTCCTGAGGGCATTGATCTTGGGCTTTTTGGTGGGCCCTTCCACGCCGCAGTTCCAGCTGCAGTTATTCTCACTTCCGTCGTGATTGTCCTCGCCGTTTGACTCATTATGCTTATGATCATATGATACGATATCGGCAAGCGTAAATGTATTATATGCATCAAAGAAGTTTATAACTCCGTATCCGGAAGGATTGTTCTTTATCCTGAACACGGCATCGGAAATGGAATTGGGATCCCCCTTAAGGAATCTTCTGAGAGCGTACATGTAATCATCTCTGTAAAGACCGTATCTCTTGCCTTCAGAGGCAGTGTCATAAAAATCTGTGTTTTCGATTTTTGCACCAAACAGTGAATCGGAAAAGATCTTTACATCCGCCAAGATGCTGCTCTCATCTATGAGACCGATGGGGAGATTCACTCCAAGCACATGGAAACCGTCAACACCGTATTTATAAGCCCAGAATTCAAGTATCGAAGGGATCTCTCTCCTCGGAAACTCTTCCGGGAAATACATCTGCATGATCACTTCCATACCCTGAGCATGGAAAGCGTTTACCATATCGGCAAACTCTTCACAGGGATCATCGGAATATGAATATGCCGACTTGGGAGAATAATAATACCCCCTGCAGTATCCCCAATAGTTATATCTTCCTGTCTTTTTATCGTTTTCATTAAATTCGTAAGCGGGCTGCAGGCATACGGAAGTGACTCCCAGCTTTTTGAGATAAGGTATCTTTTCCTTTACTCCCGCAAAGGTTCCCTTATGCTTTACACCTGAAGAAGCATGCATTGTAAAGCCTCTTACGTGAAGCTGATAAAGGAACATATCCTCATAAGGCACATGAGGCTTTTTCCCTGCAAATCTTCTGTTGTCGATCACGGCCTTTCTGGCCTTGGCAGGATCAAAATTCCCAAAATGAAGCTTATCCGAATATCTCTGCGCTCTTTCGTCGGTGATGAAATAATCATTACAGAAGAAATTGTATGTGTACTTATCGGGATCATAATCCATTACAACCATGGAATAAACATTGCCGATACGGTTCTTCTCACTGAACACCTTCTTATGGACAAGCATGTCAGTACGCTTATCGTATATAGCGACACCATACTTCGCATTTTTGTCATAACCGGAGATATCAAAAGAAAAACGGGCAACATTCCTGATGCAGACCGCTCTGAATGGATATGTGCCTATGATGGCTTCGTAATAATCATTATAATCGCTCATAAACTGAATTATAACTTATTGCACAAAGATAAACAAGAAGATATAATCGTTGATAGATATATTTTATGCAAGTATTTTTTGATTTATCAACGAATTTTTTAAAAAAGCACTGAAAGGATCATTTTATGGCAAACAATTACGAAGCACCCGAAGAAGAAATGTCAATAACCATCACTCTTGATGACGACACCGAAGTAGAATGCGAAGTTGTGACCATCCTTACCGTAAGTGAAAAGGATTATATAGTCGTGCTTCCCAAAGACGGCGGCGAGCGTTTCCCCGAGGATGAAGTCTGGATCTACGGATATAAGGAAAATCCCGACGATCCCAACGAGGAGCCGGAGCTCATCTATATCGACGATGATGACGAATATGAGCTCGTTGCGGACGCATTTGACGAGTATCTCGATAATCTCGACTTCCTTGATGAGGATTAATGATCCTTATCAGACATCTTTATGATCACATTATATGATCAGATTTATCTTCACCTTGATCTATCAGGTTATTCAGGAAACGGGAAGGTGAGCGCGGATGATCTTTAGTCCCTGTGATGCATGTGATCAGAAGCCTGTTTTTGGCTCTGGTCATTGCCACATAGAATATCCGCCTCTCCTCTTCCGTTTCTTTTATTCCGCTTAATCTGCTGTGTGGATATACTCCTTCATTTGCATCAGGTATTATTACAGTATCAAATTCAAGCCCCTTGGATGCATGAACAGTCATAAGCTCCGGGATACAGCTTCTGATTATCTGCATTTTTCCAGCATTAACGGCAGTTTTTGTTTTACCCTTTGCAGTATCTTTTATATCACCGCTGCCTTTAAAATCTTTCCTGTATTCTTCCTGAAAAAGGAGCCAATCCTCCAAATTACCGTATTCAGCCGCATCGTCGCTCATAAAATCAAGCACTGCCTTATATTCTTCAAGCAGTTCCTTATTATTTTTGAAGTTCATCTCATAATACTTTTCCAGTCCTATCTTCTGCCTGATATATCTGACCTGCAGATACGGCGTTCTTTCTTTGATAAAATCAAGGTCCTTCCTCAGAATTCTGAGGCTTTGAACTCTCTTATCCGCATTGTATTCATCATGATTCCTGATATAATACCCGATGGCATTTTCCAAAGGATCGGACTTTCCCCCAAGTGCCTCTCTGCTTATGTATCTCAGGGGCTTATTGATCACTCTGTAAAGCTTTTCCTCATCCTTTCCGTTATCGGCATATTCAAGATAAGACATAAGATCAATGCATGCGGGATGATCATATATACAAAGCTGCTTTTCCTTCATTTCAAAAGGAATATCATTTGATTTTAAAAATGCCGCAAATCTCTGCATCTGCAGATTAGTCCTGAATAATACTCCGAGGCTTTTGTTTTCGCATGATCCTGCTATCAGTTTTTTTATGAATTCATATTCCGGCTTCTGCTCCTCAAATCTGATCAGACTAAAATGCTCTTTTGAAGAGGGATCATTCCTTGCCGACTTCTGGTTTTTGACGAATCTGTCCTTATTCTCTGTGATAACCTTTGTTGACACATCCACTATATCCGAATTACTCCTGAAATTGAGATCAAGATATATCTCCTCCGCATTGTAATCGTCCTTAAACCTGCGCAGGCATGCAGGCTCGGAGCCTCTGAAGCCGTATATCGACTGATCGTCATCACCCACTGCAAAAATCTCTGCCCTTTCACCGGCCAAAAGCTTTACGGTATCATACTGTACTTTGTTTATATCCTGATACTCATCTATCAGAATATGACTGAACCTTTCCTGCCATATTCCGGCTTCCTCCGGATTCATGATAAAGAGATTTCTGAGATCATATACCATATCATCAAAATCAAGATAACCTTCTTTTTTTCTTACGGATTCATATGCTTTCAGCACATCCTCAAAATATGAAGACAACTCTTCTCTTATCAGGCTTTTGGATCTTTTCAAATCATCGGTATTTTTATAAACGGAGGCAGCACTAATAAACTCCGGTGCGATTTCGCCCGGAATGAGCCTGTCTTTTTCTGATCTTTTCGTAGGGATTATGCTTGAAATAACCTTGGAAAAAATACGTTTCTTATATGAGTCGCTTAACAGCTTTTTTGGTGAATGATCCCTGCCTGCGCGAAGGATCTGATAGAATACCGAGTGAAAGGTTCCGAACACTACCGGATAGATGCCTTCTTCACTCTCGTTAAAACGCCTCTGCATGGATATTGCGGCGTCTTTTGTAAAGGTGATGACCAATATGTTTTCGGGAGGAACTCCCCTGTTATGGATAAGATATCTTATCCTGGCGGTTATGGTGTGGGTCTTACCCGACCCGGGACCTGCCAGTAAAAGACAGGCCCTGGATGTGGTGGTAACCGCTTTATACTGGGCCTCGCTAAGCCCATCTAAGATATCACTCAAACGCTGAGCATCTCAATTCCCTTGCGGATACGCTTAAGGGATTCTTCCTTTCCGAGAAGCTCAAGGATCTCTGTTGCTCCGGCAGGGGTCATCTGCTTGCCTGAAAGAGCTGTCCTTATAGGCCACATAACAAATCCGTTCTTATAGCCCTTTTCCTCGATATATTTAAGAAGAGTCTGATAAAGAGCATCATTGGTGTAATCGGTTGCTTTCTCAAGAATGGGAAGTACATCCTGAAGCACCGAAAGTGAGCTGGCGGCATCAGTCTTCATCTTTTTGTGAGTGTACATCTCTATGTCGTAATCTGGAAGAGCACGCAGGAAGTCAACATGACCTTCGATATCAGGGAATACCTCGATCCTGGTCTTTACCATTCCTGCCACTTTACGTCTTTTGGCTTCGTCATAATCTGCGGGAAGAGACTTGTCAAGATAAGGCTTGGCCATCTCATAGAACTTGTCATCATCCATAGCCTTGATATATTCGCCGTTCATCCAGCGAAGCTTAACGATATCAAATACCGCAGGCGACTTATTGATCCTGTGATAATCAAACTTCTTAACAAGCTCATCAAGCGAGAATATCTCGTTATTATCCTCGGGAGACCATCCAAGAAGAGCAACATAATTGACGATAGCCTCTGTCACAAATCCTTGCTCTATCAGATCCTCAAAAGATGAGTGACCGCTTCTCTTGGAAAGCTTTTTATGATTCTCATCGGTAATGAGGGGAAGGTGAATATATACAGGAACCTTCCATCCGAAAGCATCATAGAGCCTGACATACTTGGGAGATGATGAAAGATACTCATTTCCCCTGACAACATGTGTGATGTTCATCGTATGATCATCAACCACATTCGCAAAATTATAAGTGGGATATCCGTCCGACTTGATAAGGATCATATCATCAAGCTCGGAATTCTCCACAGTGATATCACCGTAAAGCTCATCATGGAATGTGGTGGTTCCCTCATTCGGAATATTCTGACGGATAACAAAAGGCTTTCCTGCGGCAAGATTTGCCTCTACCTCTTCCTTCGAAAGACCAAGACAATGCTTGTCATAGATCGTGATCGTCTTTCCCTCGCCATCCTCATCCTCAGTCACCTGAGTCTTAAGCGAAGCAAGCCTCTCCTTATCGCAAAAACAATAATATGCTTCGCCTTTTTCAATAAGTTCCTTGGCATACTTCATATATATGCCCGTCTTCATTCTCTCACTCTGCACATAAGGCCCGTATCCCCCATCCTTATCCGGTCCCTCATCATGCTTTAATCCCGTAGCTTCAAGAGTCCTGTATATAATATCAGTGGCTCCCTCAACATACCTCTCCTGATCCGTATCCTCTATACGAAGCATAAACACACCACCCTCATGCTTCGCGACCAGATACTCATAAAGAGCCGATCTTAAATTTCCCACATGCATCTTCCCTGTCGGGCTCGGTGCATACCTTGTACGAATTTTCTCCATGACTAATTCATCTCCTGTTACAATATATTAACATCTTATTATTTAGGCTGGTTTTAGTTCTTAGTTCTTGATCTTAATTCTTGGTTTTAATACATGCTTTTAATTCTTGCTTTAGTTCTTACTATTATTTCCAATCAGGTTTCTTGACGCATATGTATGTAATTCAGCAATGTGTCCGAGGCCGGAGCGGACGTTTCAAAAGACGAAACGTCCTACGCAGATACTTCGTATGAAATTCCGTTTTGGTTCATAACGGAATTTCATGCCGCTGCAAAGTACGCAGCCGGCATCTGCTATCGCTGCTCGAGGACCCATAGCTGCGAAGCGGTGCTGAATACATACATATGTGGCAAGAAGCCGTCAATATGTTGATACTCAAAAAATCATTAATCCGTCACTTATTTGTTTACTGTCTAACCTGTCCGTTACCATAAATCTTGTACTTGTATGAAGTGAGCTCCTTCAACCCCATCGGTCCCCTCGCATGCAACTTCTGGGTACTTATCCCTATCTCCGCCCCAAATCCGAATTCAAATCCATCCGTAAATCTTGTCGATGCATTCACATATACACAAGCCGCATCCACTCCGTCAAGAAACTTCTCAGCCGTCTCTTCATTCTCGGTAACAATACATTCCGAATGATGAGTATTATATTTATTGATATGCTCTATAGCCTCATCAACACCCGAAACAACCTTTACCGAAAGGATATAATCCAGAAATTCCTTTCCGTAATCCTCCTCTGTGGCAGGAACAACACAGTCTCCCAGGATCTTCATGGTCTCTGCATCACCCCTTAGCTCCACATGCTTTTCATCCAGTGCCTTCTTCATCTCGGGCAGAAACTTTTTAGCCACATCCCTGTGTATAAGCAGAGATTCCGCCGCATTGCACACACTGATCCTCTGGGTCTTGGCATTAAACATGATCTTTACCGACATATCAAGGTCTGCATCCTTGTCGATATAAACATGGCAATTACCTGTGCCCGTCTCGATCACAGGGATCGTTGAATTCTCAACAACCGCACGGATAAGGCCTGCACCTCCCCTGGGGATGAGCACATCCACATATTCCTTCATCTTCATGAAACGTGTGGTGGTCTCCCTTTCTGTATCTTCTATAAGCTGAAGCACATCGGGATCGATCCCGCAGGATTCAAGCGCTTCACGGATGATCTTAACAATAGCCTTATTGGAATTAATGGCCTCTTTTCCGCCTTTTAGAATAACCGCATTACCGGTTTTAAATGTAAGGCCGAAAGCATCCGCGGTAACATTCGGTCTTGATTCAAATATGATACCGATAACACCGAGAGGAACTCTCACCTTTTTCAGATGAAGCCCGTTGGGTCTGTCAAACTCCTCCATTACTTCTCCGATGGGATCGGGCAGGTCTATTATCTGTAGAAGCCCTTCCGCCATTGCATCTATGCGGCTCTGTGTGAGCCTCAGGCGGTCCACCATACCTTCGGATATCCCATTTTCCTTTGCTTTTGAAGTATCCTTATTGTTCTCCTCTATAAGAAATTCATATGAACTCTTAAGCGCATTAGCGCATTTTTTCAGCGCCTTATTCTTTTCTTCCGTAGTAAGCTTTGCAGCCTTATACTTTGCTTTTACGGCGTTTTTTCCAAGTTTTTCAAGATCATACATAATAGTATCCTCACTTTATGTTCAAACAAGAAGTATCATTCCGGGCTTTATATCGTTAATTTCAGTTGGAATATGCACTGTCTCCTGCATTTTATAGCCTATTGCAACGCTTTTTTTTGCCAGATCCGGCCATTTTGCAAGGAATCTGTCATAATATCCCCCACCATAGCCCAGCCTATTGCCGGTTTTGTCAAATGCCACCCCCGGCATTATCATCAGATCATTTTCGCCATTATCATATGTATACTCTTCCGAATCTCCAATAGGTTCTCTTATTCCGTGGAAACCCTCTTTAAGTTCCGAAAGAGAATCAATCCTGTAAAACTGCATTTCCTTCCCGCGTACTTTGGGATAATACACTCTTTTACCCAGCCCCGCGCACAGATCAAATATACCGTCTGTCAAAAGCTCCGATCCGTATGATGCATATAACAGAACACGGGAAGAATTGGTAAAAGCATCAAGACCGTTTAGCGCCCTTTCGATGTTCTTTGCCGCCCCTGCCCTCTCATCATCCGAAAGCAGGTCTCTTTTTCCCATAAACTCTCTTCTAAGCGTTTTCTTTTCAGGTAAAAGGCAGGCCATGTATCACCTCTTCATAACCTTTATCCTACAAACATTCGCATTTTTAAGCTATTGTCACGTATTATCAGTTGTGCAGCTTATCTACATAGTCGGGAAGGTCAAAGTTATCGTCCTTATGGGAAACAAAAAGCGTACCTTCATTTCTGCCTTCCATTATCTTGTGAAGAATACCTATATCCTTGCTGTTACAGATGATCATATCACAGCCGGAGCTGGTGGCGATCTTCGCAGCCACCATTTTAGTGTTCATTCCGCCGGTTCCCACCTTGCTTCCGGTGGTTCCCTTTGCCATGTTAAGATACTTTTCATTAAGATCGGATACTACTTCAATAAACTTTGCATCCGGATTATTGTGCGGATCATCTGTATATAGCCCGTCTATATCCGATAAAAGGATTAGAAGATCCGCGCCCGTAAGAGCAGCGACCACTGCAGAAAGCGTATCATTATCACCTATCTCCATCATAACCTCAAATGTAGAGATCGTATCATTTTCGTTTACGATAGGGATAACACCCAGCTTAAGAAGCTCTGCAAATGTGTTGGTCGCATTGTATCTGTTCAGATTGTCTACTATCGTATTCTTGGTCATAAGGACCTGCGCAGCCACCTGATTGTATTCCGCAAAAAGCTTCTGATATGTCATCATCAGCCTTGCCTGACCGATCGCAGAGCATGCCTGCTTTTCGGCTGTTGTAAGCTTTCCCTTTGACTCTCTGGTCATTCCCACAGCCTTCATTCCGGCAGATATCGCACCGCTGGTCACTAGGATAACATCCTTTCCCTGATTGCGTATATTGCTAAGCTCCCTCACAAGCCTTTCTATACGTATATAATCCATATCCCCTGTCTCGGCATGCTGCAGGGAAGATGAGCCGATCTTTACAACGATCCTCTTTTTATCCTTGATGGCTTCTCTTATATTCTCATTCATTTTAATAAACCTGCCTGATATTATACCTTGATATCATGGATTGCTTCGCAATCCAACAACCATTCGCATTTTGACTTTTGACCCTGATATCATCATATTTTAGCAAAACAGAGATTAATTGTACAGCGTTTCCATCACCTTCCGGGCTGTTTTGATCCCGTCGGCAGAGGCGGAAGTTATTCCGCCGGCATATCCCGCCCCTTCTCCGCAGGGGAAGATACCGCCTATATTGCTTTGGTAAGCCTCATCTCTGACTATTCTTACGGGGGAAGATGTCCTGCTTTCAACTCCCGCAAGTATCACATCCCGGGAGTCAAAGCCCGCTATCTTTTTTCCGAAGCTGCTCATCCCCTTAATAAAGCATTTATTTATTTCTTTTGTAAAAATTCCCGAAAGATCCGCTTCTTTATAAAGTCCTTTTATCTCGGGATGGATTTCCGCATTAAAGCTTTCTGAAGGTGTTGCAATGGATCCATCACCTGATCCGCAGCACAGGGCAAAGTCGCCGTATCTCTGAACCGGGACAGATCCCTTCCCTGCGGCAAATGCCTTTCTTTCAAGATCCCGCTGAAACTCCACTCCCGCAAGAGGATGATCGGATGGAAAGTCAGAAGGATCAACAGTTACGATTATTGCACTGTTTGCGTTATTACCGCTCCTTCCGCTGTAACTCATACCGTTTACGGCGATCATACCTTCCTCGGAAGATGCGTTTACCACATAGCCTCCGGGACACATACAGAAAGAAAAAACTCCCCTTCCTTCCTCGGTCTGAGCCGTAAGCTTATAGTCCGCAGCGCCAAGTTCCCCTGCATCTTCCCTGCCGTACTGTGATAGATTTATCATCGCCTGAGGGTGCTGAACTCTGAATCCGCATGCAAAGGGTTTTCCTGTCATAAACAGACCGCGTTTATATAAAAGATCGAATGTATCGCGTGCGGAATGTCCTATGGCGAGCACCAGAGCCCTGCATTCTTTCTCTTCCCGGTCATTTACAATAACGCTTTTAAGCTTTCCGTCCGATATCTTTATATCTGTCAGCTTACTGTCAAATCTTACCTCTCCCCCGAGGCTGCGTATCTCTTCACGGATGTTTTTTACAACATTTTTAAGTATATCAGTGCCTATATGCGGTTTTGCATCATACAGAATGTTACCCGGTGCTCCCGCTTTAACAAATTCCCTGAGCACGGCCCTGTTTATTCCGTCAGGATCTTTGATAAGAGTGTTAAGCTTTCCGTCCGAAAAGGTTCCGGCGCCGCCTTCGCCGAACTGCACATTGCATTCGGCATCCAGCTTTCCGCCGCTCCAGTAGCTTTCAACTATCCTGCTTCTTTCTTCAACGCTTTTTCCCCTCTCGAGGATCACGGGACAAAGTCCGGCTCTGGCAAGATAAAGACCGCAAAAAAGTCCCGCCGGTCCGCTTCCCGCTATAACCGGGCGCCCATTTACGCTTCCGTCAGCTCTGTCCGGATTCATTGAAAAAATAATGGGATCATACTTTGAGATATTATCCGAAATATTTTTCTTTTTTGAAGCTCTCTTCAGGATACTTTCTTCATCTTTTGCCGAAAAAGAGATGCTGTAGCTGTAACAGAGCTTCGGCTTTTTCCTGGCATCAAGGCTTCTTTTCAGAATCCGGATATTTGTAATATCCTTTGCGGATACTCCCAGTAAAGATGCGATCTCTTTTTTTATAAGTGCTTCCTGATCCTTAAGCGGCAAAGTAGCATCTGTTTTGATCTGATTTATCTTCAGCATCCCGAAGCAGCCTCCCCCGCTATATGTCCGCTGGTCCAGGCCCACTGAAGGTTATACCCTCCGCACAGACCGTCTGCATCGAGTATCTCTCCGCACAGATACAGACCTTTGCATATCCTTGATTCAAAGAAGCCATTGATCTCGGATAAAGGTATTCCGCCCGCGGTACACTGTGCCTGTTCATAGGAATTAACTCCCTTTGCATGCACTCTGAAATGCTTGATCACGGATATTAACCGGCTAAGTTCCTTGCAGTTCTCTGAAAAGAATGCATCCTGTGAAATATTTGAAAGCTTGCAGATAAGTGTCGCCAGCTTTTTATTCATCACACCCGACAGTATCTGATGAACGCTTCTGTCCTGAAGCAGAACAATCCTGGCGGAGAGTTCGTTAAACAGAGTCATTTCGTCTACTTCCGGGAAAAGATCTATATCTATTGACACAGTTTTCTTTTCATCTAAAAGCTCCGCTACCATCCTGCTTATCTGGAATGCGGGTATACCCGATATTCCGTAATCGGTGAACTGAAGCTCCCCGTATGAAGCTCCGTATCCGCTCTCATCATTTTCGATAAGAAGCGCCGCAGCGCATCTTACTCCGCTTGTGATCTTCCAGAAATCGCCTTCACATCTGATACCGGAAAGTGCGGGATAAGTGGGTAAAATGCTGTGTCCCAGTGCTTTTGCAAGCTTATATCCCGATCCGTCGGAACCTGTTGCAGGCGCAGCTTTTCCGCCGCATGCTATTATCACACGGTCAAAAGCTTCTTTATAATCTCCGCTTTTTAAGGTAAATCCGTTGCCGGATCTGACAATTTCATCAACCGGCTTATCACATAAAAGGTTTATCCCAAGGGATGAAACCTCAAACCTTAAAGCATCAAGCACCGAAGATGCCTGCTCACTGTGAGGATATATACCGCCGTTTTTTTCGGTGAGCAAAAGCCCCAGTCCGTTAAAAAACATCACGGTATCCATAAACCCAAACTTCTCAAAGGCAGATGAAATAAAAGCCCTGTCACCGGAATAATAGTATTCTTCCGAAAGGCTTTTATTGGAAAGGTTACATTTACCGTTCCCGGTCATAAGGATTTTCTTACCGGCGCGGCTGTTTTTTTCAAAAACAGTTACCTGCGCGCCCTGTTTTGCTGCGGATATCGCGGCCGTAAGGCCCGATGCTCCTCCGCCTATAACTGCAACTTTCACTTTATACCTCTCCTGATGGGTAAATATGTTTCATTCAAAGCACGTGGAATGTCTGGCCGAGAGATCTTATCAGCCTGCTTCCCGGCAGATATTCAAGCTCATATTCCCTGAAATTCCTGCTAAGAAGCAGCATGATCACATAAAGAGCCGTCATTTCAAACAATACAAAAATGGCAGTAAACAGATTGCCAAGATGCGGTGATACCGCTTTGGACAGGAAGTAATTGAGCACTCCCACTACCGCCCCCACAAGTATTGGAACGAGGGCATTGTTTATGGGATCCACTGTCATATCAAGTCTTACAAGAGCTATGATAAGATAACCCGCAAATTTAATGATGAGTGATACAAGATAAGCAATCGAAAAAGCGATCAAAAGGTCTCTTCCCTTTGATATCATCGCGCTTAATATAATTGCAAACACCACATCAGAAGGAACCTGCACTATATATGCAAAAATGCTGAAGCCTTCATTTATTATGATCTTTAGCATATAGAACGTAACCAGCATAAACAGTGCGCAGAATCCGCCTATTACCAGCAGGTTCTGAGACGGACCCACTGTTTCGGAACCGAATACCTTGGCCAGTATCTCTCCCTCGGCGATCAGATATGCACAGCCGAATGCCCCGTATATAAAACACAGATGAAAGCCTGTCTGAAAGGCACCGCGGGCTCTTCCCATCTCATTTCGCTTACGGAAAGTAACCGTCTTGAGTACAAGCATGATAACCATAAATAAGCCGATCATAGTAAATAAAACCGGCGGGATAAACACAGTCTGGGCAAACAGCCCTATAATCTCGGGAGTGTTATTTTCCTGATTTTTGATATACAGATAAACCACTCCGAATATAAAGGGAAAAGCAATGAGAAGGAAGTTAAATACGGAAGGGAGCCTTCTTCTCCAGATCATAAGGAATACATTTCCCGTAGGATCGTTTCTCTTGAAATAATCATCCTCGTATTCCGTTACTCTTCTTTTGGCCGCCAGCTTGGCTATCAGCAGAAATACAATTATGAGAATCTCGGAAAAGGCCGCCGACAGCGCAATTCCTACACATCCATACACAGCAAAGAAGTCATCCTGCTTTAAGAGAGCGGCCGCTCTGCTTCCGTATCCGGAAAGAAGTGACGCAAAGATATTGCCGAGCACAAGTATAAGCGCCTGACGTATGATCGCCGAGAATCCAACGGCACCCGAAAACTTCCGTCCGCACAGATAGCCCCCTAAATTCTCGGATATTATCCTCAAAAAGAATATCAGCCCAAAAATATATACGGGATACCTTGCGTGTGAAAGTCCAAATATATCAACTACCACATAAGATCCCAGCGTAACTATAAGAAGCCCCACAAGGCCTCCCGTTACAAGGTGCATATAATTTGAATATCTCCAGATAAGTCTTGCTGATTTGTATTTGTCTTTGGAATATTTAGATCTTAAGATCCTGCCCAGAAATTCCGAAATCTTTTCACCAAAAAATAGCCACGCGGCTTCGTAGACAGCCAGACACGTGAACATATAACCTATGCCGATGTTGTCGATCCTTGTTCTGAATATAAGGCAACCGGCAAGAAAAATAATGACAGCGATGCATTCAAGCCTGTTTTTATTTATAAGTGCCGCATTCACTATAAATCACCGTTACAGATCAGTCTTCTCTTGTTATACCAAGATCCTTAAGTGCTTTTTCCTGCCTGTTCTCCATCTTGCTGCTTTCCTCTTCGGTCATATGATCGTATCCGGAAAGGTGCAGCATGCTGTGCGCCACAAGAAATGCGAATTCTCTTTTAACGCTGTGTCCGTATTCCTTTGCCTGTGAAAAGATACGGTCGGCAGAAAGTATAATATCGCCCAGAATGATATCTCCCGTTTCGGGATCTGTATGATCCGCCTCTGTGCCTTCGGGGATAATGTATTCACCGGGCTTATCAAATTCGAGACTCGGAAACGAAAGTACGTCAGTCTCTTTATCTATATTTCTGAAATCTCTGTTGTACTGTCTGATACCCTCGTTATCGGTTATCAGCACATTTACCGTTATATTTTCAAACGGACAGCTCTCATTTTCAAGAATTTTTGATGCCACAAGGCTTACAATTTCCTGAACATCAAAGCCGAAATCCGCATCCGTCTCATTCTCAACGTAAAAGTTCATAATAAAGCTTCTCTTCCTTGAAGATCCTCTTCATGGTGTTAACATCATTAAAGGTCAGATTGCTTGAATCAAAAAGTCCCGCTTTTTCGTATCTCATAAAGGTCGCATCAACGATCTTATCGATCTGGGTGGACATTTTGATCTCGGGATTCTTTTCATAAAGAGCAATTATCGCAACGATTATTGTATGTGAAAAGAGAAGTACCGCGCTCTCCCTGGTTGCAAGCTTGTTATGAGTTCTCTTTGCGATAAAATCGGTATAATCAATAAGTATCTCGCGCACCTCTTCCGGGAAATTCTCGCCGTCAAGGAATTCCTGTCTTTCCTTTACTCCAAGAGGACAGAATTTATAATAATAACCCGCACATTTAAGCGCATCAGAATTCATCCCGAGACGGGCTGCGATCCTCTCCGTAAAATATGAAGTATGAATAAGGATCTTATAAGTGCGTCTGTCGTTTTCGCGCGTTGCCGCCAGCAGATAGTATTCCGTATCGTTAAGTAGCTGATATCTGTCGCGCAGCTTGTATCTGACCTTCAGTGCATAGGTCCTGATACCTATAAAGATCATTATACCCGTAATGATCACGTTCACTCCGGGAAGCAGAAACTGCTCGGGAGAGAGCTGTCTGGAGGATGAAAGGATGATTCCTGTCATCTCGCAGGCAAGAAGTCCCAGGAGCGTGATAAACATGGGCCGTCCGATCCTGATATCT
The DNA here is from genome assembly GCA_002373975.1 of Lachnospiraceae bacterium UBA3632. Lineage (GTDB taxonomy): Bacteria > Bacillota > Clostridia > Lachnospirales > Lachnospiraceae > AC2028. Next base: position 31,996 of record DFKZ01000078.1, read on the forward strand.
CCCTTGATAGGGAAAAATACTGCAATGCCAAGGCTTCCGCACAATATATAAAGTATCACTATTGCTGCCTTGCTTCCGCATAAAAGGGCACTTATCATCACAAGGCTGCATCCGCCCACAAGTCCCAGAAAAGGGGACGAGAAAACTGCAAGCACCACAAAGAAGCCCGTAAAAGGCCATGCGGCGGAGGGAATAAATAAAGTAACTCCCGTCAGGCAGAGCCCTATGATATATATGGTCCAAAACCTTCCGAGGTTTGTAAGAGCATCCTCCTCGGAATATTTTACGACCGGATACTGCTTTCTGACTGCAGTGCCTATTATAGCCACGGCGATCACCGAGAAAACGAGTCTCTCTATCGCTGCAGTGGGCTCCAGATCAAAAAAGAAATAGACAACGGCTGCAAGTACCGCACATATAACAAGGCATATTATCTCGGGTACAAACCACAGATATGAATTTTTAGGATTTTCTGATTCACTTCTTCTTTCCGGCATGGGATCTGTCTCCGGCTTCATATTTATCGTATGCTTCAACTATCTTCTGAACAAGGGGATGTCTCACAACATCCTTGTTGGTGAGACCGCAGAAGCTTATATCCTGTACATGTGACAGCACTTTCATTGCCACGTCAAGTCCCGATCTGGTTCCCGAGGGAAGATCCTTCTGAGTGAGATCTCCCGTTACCACCACCTTGGAACCGAATCCTATTCTGGTAAGGAACATCTTCATCTGAGCGGGAGTAGTGTTTTGTGCTTCATCAAGTATTATAAAGGAACTGTCAAGAGTCCTTCCTCTCATATAGGCAAGAGGTGCCACTTCTATAAGCCCCTTCTCCATATTTCTCAAAAAGCTCTCTGCACCCATTATCTGATAAAGCGCATCATATAAGGGTCTGAGATATGGATCCACCTTACTCTGAAGATCTCCCGGCAGAAAGCCGAGCTTTTCTCCGGCCTCTATGGCAGGTCTTGTAAGTATTATCCTTGATACTTCCTCGTTCTTGAAAGCCATGATAGCCATAGCCATGGCCAGATATGTTTTACCGGTTCCCGCAGGCCCGGTTCCGAAAGTGATCATGTGATCCCTGATGGCATCTACATACTTTTTCTGACCGATGGTCTTGGCCTTTATGGGCTTACCGTTAACTGTATGGCATATAACATCCTTATCGAGTTCTCCCAGCACATCGGATGTGTTTTCTTTTTCCATGCTAATGGCGTAATCCACGTTCTGTTCCTCTATTTCGTTGCCTTTTTCGGAATATACGCTAAGGTCCCTTAACACATGTATCGCCCTCGATACATTGCCTGTATCTCCGCGTACATATATGGCACCGTTTCTGTCGGTTACGATAACATCAAAATCTCTCTCTACTTTTTTGATGAACCCGTCGCCGACTCCGAATATCTTTCTGGCGTTTTCCACGCTTAATTCTATCTTTTCGGATACTTCGCTCATTTAATAAAACTGCCCTTTATGCTCAAGTATTATATAATGCCTTTTATAAGTTTCTGTTTTTCGCATTTTTCCGATGAAAAATGATAAGCCTTAAGGAATCTTTCCACTACCGGACCGGTCTTATTCTCATCCGAGGAATATACAGTGGCAATCTTATCGCCCTTTTTGACCATATCTCCAACTTTCTTATCAAGAAGAAGTCCGACAGAAAGATCTATCTCACTTTCTTTGGTTTCACGTCCTCCGCCCAGCATAAGGCTGCAGATTCCTATCTCATCGCAGTCGATATGGGAAATATATCCGTCCTGCGGCGCGGTAATACAGGTAACAATGCTTGCAAGCTTAAGCCTGTCGGGCTCGTATACATATCTTTCATCCCCGCCTTGAGCCTTTACAAACTGTGCCAGCCTGTTTAGCGCACTTCCGTCTGATACCGCCTTTTCAAGCTTATTTCTGGCATCTGATTCATCAGAAGCTTTCCCGCCAAGAATAAGCATTCTGGTCCCGAGAGTATAGACAAGCTCGGTGAAATCGGAGGGACCTTTTCCGTTTAACGTATCGATCGCTTCTCTTACCTCAATTGCATTTCCCACTGCTCTTCCCAGAGGCTGATCCATATCCGATACGACCGCACTCATCTTTCGTCCGGCATTCTTACCGATCTTAACCATCTCCTCGGCAAGAGCAAAGGAATCTCCTTCTGTCTTCATAAATGCTCCGCTTCCGGTCTTTACATCAAGGACAATGGCATCGGCTCCGGCAGCCAGCTTTTTGCTCATTATCGAGCTGGCTATAAGCGACATATTATCAACAGTTGCGGTTACGTCCCTGAGGGCATAAAGCTTTTTATCCGCAGGTGCAAGATCGGCCGTCTGGCCCATAATGGCGATCCCGATATTGTTGACATTTTTAATAAATGTTTCATTGCTGATGGCGGTCGAAAAGCCGGGAAAACTCTCAAGCTTATCTATGGTCCCGCCAGTATGGCCCAGGCCTCTTCCGCTCATCTTGGCTATAGGCACTCCGCAGGCACTTACAAGAGGTGCCAGGGCAATTGAAGTCTTATCGCCCACTCCGCCGGTGCTGTGCTTATCAACCTTTATTCCCTTAATGCCCGAAAGATCAAGAAAATCACCGCTTTCAGCCATGGCAAGCGTAAGTGCAAGCGTCTCCTTTTCAGTCATCTTTCTGAAGTAGATGGCCATCATAAGGCTTGAAACCTGATAATCCGGGATCTCTCCCTTTGTATAACCTTCTATGAAAAAGCGGATCTCCTCCTCGGAAAGCTCTTCTCCGTTTCTCTTTTTCATGATGATATCATACATTCTCATATTACTTATACCCCTGCTTTTTTACATACATCCCTTAGGCAGCATTTACCGCAAAAAGGCTTTGTTCTTGCAGTGCAGACAGCTCTTCCGTGATCCACCAGTCTGTGACAGAAGGCATTTCCCTCCTCGGGAGGAATGATCTTCCACAGCTTTTCCTCCACCTTTGCAGGCTCTTTTATCCCATTTACAAGCCCTATCCTGTTTACCAGCCTTATACAGTGGGTATCTGTCACGATGGCAGGCTTCCCGTAAATATCGCCAAGCACCAGATTGGCACTTTTCCTGCCAACGCCCGGAAGCTTTAACAGCTCCTCCATGGTATCAGGCACTCTGCCTCCATACACCTCACACAGCATCTGCATGCAGGCATTTATATCCTTTGCTTTGCTTTTCCCCAGGCCGCAGGGATGAACTATCTTTTCGATATCTTCCGCCTTTGCTTTGGCAAGTGCTTCGGGTGTGGGAAACTTTTCGTACAGATCTTTGGTGACGATATTTACTCTTGCATCGGTGCACTGTGCAGCCAGTCTCACACTTACAAGAAGCTTCCACGGCTCCTCATATTCAAGCGAGCACCCGCTGTCCGGATATTCTTTTTTAAGCAGATCGATAACGATCAGAGCAAGCTCTTTTTTTGTCATTTAAACACCCGCAGGGATCATTTATGATAAGGCTCTTTGCTTATTATCTTTTCTGCCCTGTATATCTGTTCAAGCAGTATCACACGCATCATCTGATGAGGAAAAGTCATATCCGAAAATGAGAGCTTAAGGTCCGCTCTTTTGGATACTTCATCCGACAGCCCAAGGGAGCCTCCGATTATGAAGCATATGGAACTGTGGCCTGCTATGCCCTGACCCTCGATCCACTGTGACAGTTCTTCGGAGGAAAACTTCTTTCCTTTTATCTCAAGAGTGCATACTACATCGCCCTCTTTTATCTTTGAAAGGATCCTTTCTCCTTCTGTCTTTAAGATACCTGCATTTAAAGCATCCGATGCTCCGTCGGGAGTCTTTTCATCGGGGACTTCCGTGATCTCAAGCTTCACATATCTGGAAAGCCTTTTGGCATACTCATCTATTGCATCCCTGAAAAACTTTTCCTTGACCTTCCCGACACAGATGATGTTTACTTTCATATCAGCCCTTCAGATACTCATCAATTCCCTTTGCGGCAGCTTTGCCTGCACCCATTGCAAGAATAACCGTAGCGGCTCCGGTAACCGCATCACCGCCGGCATATACACCCTTCTTGCTGGTCTTTCCGCTTTCTTCATCGGCCACGATGCATTTGTACTTATTTACTTCCAGACCTTCGGTTGTAGAAGAAATAAGCGGGTTGGGTGATGTTCCGAGGGACATTATTACAGTATCTACTTCCATGGTAAACTCGGAATCAGGTATCTCGACAGGGCGCCTTCTTCCGGAAGCATCGGGCTCTCCAAGTTCCATCTTCACACATTTCATACCGGTAACCCAGCCTTTTTCATCGGCAAGGATCTCGGTAGGATTGGTTAGAAGATCAAAAATGATGCCCTCTTCTTTAGCGTGATGTACTTCCTCCACTCTGGCAGGGAGCTCTTCCTCACTTCTTCTGTATACGATATGAACCTCCGCACCAAGCCTGAGGGCTGTTCTTGCGGCATCCATTGCAACGTTTCCGCCGCCTACTACAGCTACCTTTTTGCTCTTCATGATGGGAGTGTTGGAATTCTCATCAAAGGCCTTCATCAGATTGCTTCTGGTAAGATATTCATTTGCGGAAAATACTCCGTTGGAGTTCTCTCCGGGAATGCCCATGAATTTGGGAAGTCCTGCGCCGGATCCGATAAACACGGCCTCAAAGCCTTCATCATTTATCAGCTCATCAATTGTAACCGACTTACCGATTACAACGTCTGTCTCGATCTTTACACCGAGAGCCTTGACGTTCTCGATCTCTTTTGCAACAACTGCCTTTTTGGGAAGACGGAACTCGGGAATACCGTATACAAGCACTCCGCCGGGCTCATGAAGCGCTTCGAATACAGTCACATCATAACCCATTCTTGCAAGATCTCCCGCACAGGTAAGTCCGGAAGGGCCTGATCCGATAACGGCAACCTTCTTTCCGTTCTTTTCCTTTGCTCCTGCAGGCTTTAAACCATGCTCGGCAGCCCAGTCAGCCACAAAGCGCTCAAGCTTACCGATAGATACGGGCTCTCCTTTGATCCCTCTGATACATTTTCCTTCACACTGTGTTTCCTGGGGACAAACTCTTCCGCAAATAGCCGGAAGTGCTGTACTTTCCGAAAGGATCTCGTAAGCCTTCTCGATATTGCCGAGCTTAACCTGCTCGATAAAAGCGGGAATATTGATGGATACGGGACATCCCTTTATGCACATGGCATTTTTACAGTTGAGACATCTCGATGCTTCTTCCTGCGCTTCTTCTAATGTGTATCCGAGGCATACCTCGCTGAAATTGTGTGCTCTTTCCTTTGGATCCTGCTCTGAAACAGGTACTTTCTTTAATACGTCCATTTTATAATCTCCTCATGTATACTGTTAATTGGAATAGTCAAAAGATCAATCGCAGTTTCCGCATCCGCCGTGATGGGTCTTGCCCTCTTTCTCGGCGAGGTATGCTCTTCCTTCCTCGGTCTTGTAAAGTGTCTGGCGTCTCATCGCTTCATCAAAATTGACTTTAAATCCGTCAAACTCAGGGCCGTCAACACATGCAAATTTGATCTCATCACCTACGCTTACGCGGCAGGCACCGCACATTCCGGTTCCGTCCACCATGATGGGGTTAAGTGATACTATGGTAGGAAGATTAAGTTCCTTGGTGAGCATCACTGCAAACTTCATCATGATCATAGGTCCGATACATACGCATTTATCATAGGTCTTTCCCTCTGCGTAGAGATCCTTTAATGTCTGTGTGACCATTCCGCTTCTTCCGTAAGATCCGTCATCGGTAGTGATATACAGATTTCCGGCTACGGCCCTCATTTCATCTTCCAGTATAAGAAGATCTTTTGTCTTGCATCCCACGATCACATCCGCATCGATGCCGTGCTCATGCAGCCATTTAACCTGGGGATAAACAGGTGCTGCACCGACACCGCCTGCAATAAACAATATCTTTTCCTTTTTAAGATCATCTATGCTTTCGTTTACAAGCTCCGAAGGGCATCCGAGAGGACCCACAAAGTCCTTAAAACTGTCACCCTCATTGAGACTTGACATGAACTGAGTTCCCGCACCGATAATCTGCGCTACTATGGTTACCGTACCTTTTTCACGATTGTAATCACAGATTGTCAAAGGTATTCTTTCTCCCTCGTCATCGGTCCTCACGATGACAAACTGACCCGGAAGACATTTTTTTGCAGTTCTGGGAGCTTCAACCTCCATGAGAAAAATTGTTGGATTCAGTTCTCTTTTCTTGATGATCTTGTACATTGTTTCCGTTCTCCAATCCTTTTATTATTGTTCAGCATCCGCTACTTCGCCTGTTATAAAATCTACCGATAAAAACGTTCCCATCGACTGATACGATCCGTCTCCAAGGTTATAGACTTCCTCGAAAATATATCTGTAGGACGGATCATACCATTTGATATCCCTCAGTATCACATCGATCTGTCCGCCTCCCGGAAGATGACCTTCCTGCGACTGTATGATCCCCGATTCAAAAAGCCTGTTCATTATGATGTCATGGGCTTCCTCCGGGGGATAGTTGCACTCCAGAATAAGATTATATACACCGTCTACCGTATCAGAGACTAATCCTTTTTCGTTAATCCGAATGAATCTGTACTCGTGCATTCCGGGAAGAAGTACCAACTCTCCGGTATACTCATACGATTCCGAACTCGGCGTTGTACCGTCTGTGGTGTAATATACTCTCTCGCCGCTTCCCTCTTTATAATCAAGTATCTTTATCTTCCTGGGCTCAAAGTATTCTCCCGGCTTGGGGAATACTTCGGGTTTATCCGGGGGTGCGGGTATAATGGATACCACCGCTTTTACCTGACCCGAGGTGATCCCTCTGGCATTGACGGCATAAGCACTTATTCTGAAAATGCCTTCCTGTAGAAGTACAGGCCCCTCGTAAATGTCATCATCCGCAAGCACCGAGGCCTGCACACCGTTTTCACAGGTAACGGTATAATGTATCTCTGCCCCTTCATCACCCTCTATCACAAGATACTGCGGGAGCTCGTATTTTGCTTCTTCGGGGAATATCACCGGATCGTTACAGTAAAATTCCTTATGTATATCCGTAAGCCCGGCCTGTTCCACAACGCTTCTTGCAGAGTCGTAATCGCCTCTTTCGTCATATATGGAAATGACCTTTTCATAGGCGGTAAGTTTCTGACCCTGCGAGGAATATGAGCTGTCGGCTATCTCAAGAAGCTCTGCGATATAGCCGTCGATATTTCCCTCTCCCCTGATGCAGTCCGCATATATCTCTTTTAATTCAATATTGTATTTATCTTTTTCCAGAAGCTCCCTGTACAGCATGGAAGCTTTGGCATAATCCTGTACGGCATAGGCTTCATCGGCACATTTTCGTTTGTATCCGTCAGAAGTAAAATATACCGTAAGACATACCACGGTACCTATAATCAGCGAAAAAGCAAGTCCAATCAGCGAAAAGATAACAGGCTTGGGAACTCCCTTTTTCTTTAAAGGTGCTTCCTGGGCTCTATCGCCGGCATGTTTCCCAGCGTATTCTCCGGAATACGTTTCATCCTGATCATACGGATCTTTTCCGGCCTTCTGAGCCTCCAGGCTTTCCCTTGCGTGGAATATGCCCTTTGTCATTGATTCAATTGTCTGTCTGCAGGTATCTTCTATTTCCGGTTCAAATACAGGAACAATATGTATTTCTTCACCGCATTTTTCACAATAGAGAGATCCCTCTTTTATTTCAGCATTACACGAAGGACATTTCATAAGTGATCCCAATCTGTTATCATACTCTGTTCTGTAGCTTTACGGACTCAAGACAGTTTTTCATAAGCATTGCGATGGTCATGGGTCCCACACCTCCCGGTACGGGGGTGATGGCACTGCAATGAGGTTCTGCACTTTCAAAGTCCACATCACCGCAAAGCTTATTGTCTTCATTCCTGTGGATTCCCACATCGATCACAACAGCGCCTTCTTTGACGTATGAAGCATCTATCATTTTAGGCTTTCCGATGGCTACCACCAGTATGTCAGCTCTCTTTGTTACTTCCTTAAGGTCTTTTGTACGGCTGTGAGTGACGGTAACGGTACCGTTCTCGCGCAAAAGCAGCATTGCCATGGGCTTTCCCACAATATTGCTTCTTCCGATAACAACACATTCTTTGCCCTCTATGCTGTAGCCCGAGCGCTTTATAAGCTCGATAACTCCGGCAGGTGTACAGGATACAAATCCGGGCTTTCCGATAGATAACGCACCAACATTTACGGGATGAAATCCGTCCACATCCTTTAAGGGAGATATCTCATCAAGTATCTTCTCCTCATTGATCGACTTGGGAAGAGGGAGCTGTACAAGTATACCGTTGCATTCGGGATTATCGTTTAAATCTCTTATGAGCTTAAGGAGTTCCTCTTCGGTCGTGCTCTCGGGAAGCTCATAGGATAGTGATTCGATACCGCAGTATTCGCAGGCCTTCTTTTTGTTTCTTACGTATACACTTGAAGCGGGATCGTTCCCCACCTGGATCACTGCAAGGGATACCTTAATACCTTTTTCCTTAAGCTTTTCGGTCTCTGCCTTTACTTCATCCTTAATCTGGGTTGATATTGTTTTTCCATCGATCAGTTTAGCCATATCTGCCTCGCTTTTTAAAACAGTCCTGTGATCATTCCGTTTTCGTCTACATCGATATTATATGCTGCGGGATTCTTGGGAAGTCCCGGCATAGTCATTACGGCACCTGTCAGCACAACCACAAATCCTGCGCCGGCAGATACATATACTTCCCTTACGGACAGGTCGAATCCCTCCGGTCGTCCCAGAAGTGTCGGATCATCCGAAAGTGAATACTGGTTCTTGGCCATGCACACGGGAAGCGATCCGAACCCAAGCTCCGTGAGCTTATCGAGTTGCTTTAATGCAGCAGGTGCAAATGTGACGGAAGCTGCACCGTAAATCTCTTTCGCAACGGTTTCAACCTTTTCCTTAAGGGGCATCTCGTCGGGATAAAGAAGCTTAAATTCACTCTTTTTGTTCTCAAGTGTATCAAGCACTTTTTCCGCAAGAGCTATTCCGCCTTCTCCGCCCTTCGCCCACACTTCGGAAAGAGCAAATTCACATCCTCTTTCTTTGCAGAAATTCTCGATAAATGAAATCTCCGCAGGAGTATCCGATACGAAAGAATTGAGGGTTACAACGATCGGAACATTGTATTTCTGAATATTTTCAATATGCTTTTCAAGGTTTACGATACCCTTTTTAAGAGCCTCAAGGTTTTCGGTCGAAAGGTCATCCTTTGCCACTCCGCCGTTATATTTAAGTGCTCTTACAGTTGCCACAAGCACAACCGCATCAGGCTTTAATCCCGTCTGTCTGCACTTTATATCAAAGAATTTCTCTGCGCCAAGATCGGCACCGAAGCCGGCCTCCGTGATGCAGTAATCAGCCATATTAAGCGCTGCCTTGGTGGCTCTTACCGAATTACATCCATGGGCGATATTTGCAAAGGGTCCGCCATGCACCAGAGCAGGTGTATGCTCGAGAGTCTGTATCAGGTTGGGCTTGATGGCATCCTTAAGAAGAGCCGCCATAGCACCTACCGCACCGATCTGATCGGCGGTAATGGTCTTTCCCGCAAGATCGTAAGCCACAACGATTCTCGCCAGCCTGTCCTTAAGATCCTTCATATTTTCAGCCAGGCAAAGGATAGCCATGATCTCGCTGGCTACGGTGATAACAAAATGATCCTCACGGACAAATCCGTCTGCCTTGGCACCCAGACCGATAACAATGTTTCTCAGCGCTCTGTCATTCATATCAAGGCATCTTTTCCACACAATGCTTCTGGTATCGATATTAAGGCGATTTCCCTGCTGAATATGGTTGTCTATCAGGGCTGCAAGCAGATTGTTGGCGGAAGTAATGGCATGAAAATCACCGGTAAAGTGAAGATTCAGTTCCTCCATGGGAACGACCTGCGCATATCCGCCCCCTGCAGCTCCGCCTTTGATCCCAAAACAGGGACCAAGTGAAGGTTCTCTTAAAGCGATAACAGCTTTCTTTCCGAGCTTTCCGAATGCCTGTCCAAGTCCTACAGTGGTGGTGGTTTTACCTTCTCCTGCAGGAGTGGGATTTATAGCTGTGACAAGGATCAGTTTTCCCTGTTTATTGCTTCCTGATTTGGACAGAAATTCCTCGGAAAGCTTTGCTTTATATTTTCCGTAAAGTTCAAGATCATCCTCGGTAATTCCGAGCTTATCCGCAACCTCGGTGATCTTTAAAAGTTCTGCCTGCTGTGCTATTTCGATGTCACTTTTCATAATGAATCATTTCCCTTTTTATCTTAACCGCAATTATTGATTGCTATTCAGATAGCTTTCAAATTCTTCTATCGTCATAAGTATCTCACGTGCTTTGGTTCCGGATTCGGCACCCACCACGCCTTCTTCCGCAAGTGAATCCATTATTCTTGCAGCTCTGTTAAAGCCGATCTTGAGCATTCTCTGCAGATATCCGATGGATGCTTTACCGCTGTTAATGATGCATCTTCCGGCTTCGGCAAAAAGCTCGTCTCTTCCGTTTGAGTCACCCTCATCGGCAGAAGCACCTGCACCTTTTGATCCGGAGCTTGCCATTGTATCAAGGGTCTGCGCCGTGATCCCGCTCTTTTGAGCAAATTCGTTATGCAGCCTCTGATCCTTCAAAAATCCAACTACTTTTGATACTTCATCATCGGAAACAAATGCTCCCTGCACACGCTCGGGCTTTGATTTTCCCTGAGGGAAGAAAAGCATATCTCCTTTTCCCAGAAGCTTTTCCGCTCCGACTGTATCAAGTATTGTCCTTGAATCCACACCGCTTGATACGGCAAAGGCCATTCGGCTTGGCATGTTTGCTTTGATAAGACCTGTGATGACATCAACAGAAGGTCTCTGCGTAGCAACTACAAGATGAATGCCGCAGGCTCTGGCTAGCTGTGCCAGACGGCAGATAGCTTCCTCCACCTCTTTTCCGCATACCATCATCAGGTCCGCAAGCTCATCTATGATGATAACGATCTTGGGAAGCTTGAAATGAGAAAGATCTCCTGCCGAAATCTCTCTTAACTCCGAATCGGACATTATCGATATCTTTTCGTTATATCCTTTAAGATCTCTTACGCCCAGCTCGGCAAACTTTTTGTACCGAAGGTCCATTTCCTTGACGCCCCAGGCCAGCGCTGCAGCGGCCTTTTTGGGATCAGTCACAACGGGAAGCATAAGATGCGGTATTCCGTTATATACCGAAAGTTCCACCACTTTGGGGTCTATCATTATCATCTGCACTTCATCCGGAGACGACTTGTAGATGATGCTCATTATCAGTGTGTTGATGCAGACTGATTTACCCGAACCGGTAGCTCCGGCTATAAGCACATGAGGCATCTTTCCGATATCGGATATGATCACATCACCGCTGATGTTTTTACCAACCGCAAAGCTGAGCGACGAATCCGACTCTTTGAATTCCTTACTGTCTATCAGTTCCCTTAAAGAAACCATTGAGTTTTCTTTATTAGGAACCTCTATTCCAACTGCGGATTTGCCCGGTATCGGAGCTTCGATCCTTATGTCTGCGGATGCAAGTGCAAGCTTGATATCATCGGCAAGGCCGAGTATTTTTGACACTTTGGTCCCCGGCTCGAGAGTCATCTCATATCTGGTAACGGAAGGACCCCTTACGGCATCGGTCATTTCAACATTAACGCCGAAATAGTGAAGTGTATCCTGCAGATTCCTCTTTGTCTCTTCCAGTTCCTCTTTGGATGAGCCCTTTCCAGCCTTGGCGGCTTTGAGATAAGATATCGGAGGTATCTTATATGCCGCATTTCTGTAAGCAGGCTCACTGTTTGCCTGTCCGGCAGGCTCTGCAGGAGCAGATGCGCCTTGGTTTTCCCTTGAAGCCGCATTTTCACGGATTCTGTCCGCTACGGACACTTTTTCTTCGCTATCTTCGGAAGGAGCAACTGCACGAGGTCTTGTTCTTTCGGGAACTCTGGTTATCACCTTATTTACAGGGTGTTCATCTGCATCCTTACTCTCGTGTGCACTCTCAGCCTGCGAGTATGTATCGGTTTGACGATACTGATCATCCGAATCCGGGTCACTTCTGTACTGTTCCCGGGCGTAACTTTCTTCATAGGCGGGTCTGGGTGAAAAATCTTCATAGGACTGATCTTCATCTTCTCCGTCCATCGGCTCGTACTGCTCTTTTAATTCTATGTTATGTTCGGAACGCACATCCTGTTTGGTAAAGTTAAATACCGGCCTTCCGTACATATCCACTATAGTATCGCCCCTCTGAAGACGGGCATTCATTATGCCGGATTCCTCGATATAAGTGTTATCATCCTGTCCGTTAGCAAAATTTTTGTACTGATCGTCATATCCGGCAGGCCTGGCATACTGCCTGTTTCCGGATATCTCATGAACATCCTGTCTTTCGCGGTACTGATCATAGACAGGCTGCTCTTCCTGCGGCCGGGCAACTTTCAGGATAGAATCGTTTTCCTTCGCTTCGCGGTTTAACTTCTTTTCTTCCGCCCGCTTTTCTTTTGTGGCATTCCATCTTTCCCGCATTGCATCCCTTATGGTAGGTTTGTATTCGGGCTCGGTGTTGGCCACCGGAACCGGAGGAAGCTCTGCGATTTCTTTCTTAACATCTTCGGGATCATCGACATAGTATTCTTCTGATCCGTTATCATTTACCTGAGGACTTATATTTCCTTTTAATTTATCGTGAAGATTCGGAAGTCTGGCGGGATCATTAGCGGCGATCTGCTTTGATCTTCTTCTTTCTTCGTGATCCTCATAAAACGACTTTCCTTTTCCGATCAGATCGGAACCTTTATTCTTAATAGCCTCAATAAAGGATTTCTCTGTAAGCACAATAAGGCAGATTACGATACAGAGTATCAGGATAAGGACAAGTCCCACATTTCCAAGGCCCGACTTTATCAGATAAGCAATGCTTCCGGATATAAGTCCGCCTCCGCATCTTCCGCCTTTTCCAAGCTTGAAAAGCTCAACAAAACTGTAGCTTTCCATTCCCACTCCGGTTTTGCTGATCATATCGCAAATGATGGAAATAAGGAAATAAAGAGCAGTGGATGCTATAAGCTTTTTCATTGCGGTGCGGTTGCCTTTGTTGGCTTTGTAGAAAAACAGCGCTACAACTGCAAGAGGGGGAAATACATAAGCCATGAATCCCCATACTCCGAACATAAAGCCGCTGACGGCTTTACCGAACGCACCTATTATTCCAAAATTGCAAAGGAAAAGAAGAAGCATCACTGCCACAAAAATGATGGTTCCTATTTCCGATTGCATTTCTCTTTCTTTTTCATCCCGAAGCGCTTCCTCTATGGGAGTTTCTCTGCGGGGCTGTCTGTCGCGGTTTGCGGGGCGATCACCCGGTCTTCTTCCCGAAGTGTTGCTGCTTCTGCGTGAAGGGTTAGTCTGTGCCATTTAAATAGATCTCACATTCTAAATATCATAATCCGCATTCTCGGATACGTAATAATCGTACTCAGGCTGGTTGCCTGCCTCGTGCTTCTTAGGTCCCGGAAGCGGGTTCTCAAGAGGAGCACCGGGCTTAAACTCTGCTTCATTCTGTGTTTCTTCTGCTGTATCTTCTGTTGTTTCTTCCGGTATTGCTTCTTCCGCCTTTACTTCCCCGGTCTTTGTTTCCTCCGGCTGCACTTCTTCCGGCTTTACTTCTTCTTCCGCTTCCTGAGGTACTTCTTCATCGGAAATCTCTTCCTCGATCAGCCCGCCATCATCCTTTTCTTTCTTTTTATCCGTAACAGTCTTTTTCTCTGCCACAAAAGTATTTGAAAATGATGCGGCAGCAAGCGCCACAAACAGATAGAAAGCGATGGAACCGGCAGCAGCGTCATTGGCATCAAGACCCATCAGACACATTGCAAGTACCGAAAAGCAGGTGACAACAAGTATGATCTCTTTTCTTCCGCTTCTCTTAAGATATCCTGCGGGGATTCCGGCCATCAGCAAAAGTGAAACTACCGCTCCCGTAACGATATCTGCGGAATGTGAGAAATTGATCACGGGACCGGTTCTGAAGCTGAATCTCTCATAAACGGTATCTCTGAGAGTTGATACAAAATCAGCGGAACCCAGCAAACTAATAACAAATGAACCGGCCGCAAATCCGATAAATATAAGCACTATGTACAAAAGAAGCGTGATCTTCTTCACAAAGTAGTGAGGTTTAAAGGCATAGTAAAGTATCAGAACCGGAACAAGTGCCAGAGCTGAAATATCATAAGCAAGAAGGAAGCCGAAAACAAAGCCTCCGAAAATGGCGGGAAGGATCTCTTTTTCCCGTAAAACCATCAGATCGGTCGTGAATGTAACAAGAAGTGCAAATAAAAGAATAATAAGATAATCATTAAACTCAAGATTCGGATTCATACCGGTAAAGGTGGGTGAAAACATTATCACCGCTTCCGCTATAAGAGCAGCGGTATAACCGGATATGCGCTTAAGAAGATAGAATGCACATGCTCCCAGCGCTACCTGAAGGATCATATCGAATTTGAAGGATCCGAGAACAGATGCGCCGGCATTTGCATTATAAATAAAGAATCTGCAAAAAACACCCAGAAGCAGCAAAAAGACAAACATGAAATACGCAAATGCTTTCACGCCTTTACTGTTGGAGCTTCTTTTGGATGAATTATCCTCTATATGTTTCTTGGCCGAAAAAGCCGCAAAACATATACCTGTCATAATAAGTGTAAATACTACCGTAAGCAGCAGTCCGATACCCTGATCGATATGAAAATAATCGGCCGTGCGGGTAAAAATGAGTGCAGAAAACAAAAGGGTCAATATTCCATAGATAATCCAGATTATATTGCCGAATTTAGTTTTCTTCAGTTCCATCCGAAAGCACCTTCTCTATATTATATCTGGGTCTGTGTTTAACTTCGATGTATACCTTACCGATATACTGCCCCACAAGCCCGATGGCAAGGAGCTGCAGTCCTCCTATGAACCATATGGACAATATCAGCGAAGTCCATCCGGGAGCCACGTTACCCAGACAATATGATACGATCGCATAAATTGCTGCGGCTATCGCAACAAAGATCATGGCAAATCCGACTCCGAGTATCATGTTGATCGGCTTGATGCTGAACGATGATATACCGTTAAAGGCCAGCGCCAGCATCTTGCTTAAAGGATATTTGGACACGCCTGCCGCTCTCTCAAGCCTCTGATAGTATACGCAATCTGTTTTGTATCCGAGTGTTGGAACAATACCGCGAAGGAAAAGATTTGTTTCCTCGTAGTGCGAGAACTGCTCCACAGCCCTCCTGCTCATGAGTCTGAAGTCCGCATGGTTATATACGGTCTTCACGCCCATGGATGCCATAAGCTTATAAAAAGCCTGTGCGGAAGTTCGCTTAAAGAAGGAATCCGTCTTTCTGTCGGAGCGGACGCCGTATACGATATCGCATCCCTCATGATACTTATCTACCATTTCCTCTATGACATTTACATCATCCTGAAGATCGGCATCAATGGAAACGGTGACATCGCACATGTCCTTTGCCGTGATAAGACCTGCAGTAAGAGCAAACTGATGTCCCACGTTACCGGCAAGCTTGACTCCGTATACCTGCACGGGATGCTGCCTGTGGGCTTCCTCTATAAGATCCCATGTGGCATCTTTGCTCCCGTCATTCACAAACATAACAAAGCTGTCCGCTGCTATCTTCCCCTTGGCAACAAGGTCATCAAGCACCCCTCTGAGTGCCGGCTCCGATATCGGAAATACTTCTTCTTCGTTGTAACACGGAACTACGATTCCTAATCTGTCCATACCCTCTCCTACAATACAATTACTTTCAAATTACTCGTCCCAGTTGTGATAAACAGCCTGTACGTCATCATCGTCATCAAGCATATCAAGAGTCTTCTGAAGTCCCTTTATAGCCTCTTCGTCGGTGAGCTCCACATAATTCTGGGGGATCATGGTGATCTCTGCGCTTACCATGGGGATCTTTGCATTCTCAAGAGCCTTTCTTACCGCTTCAAGAGTCTCTTCCTTGGGCTCGGTGAGCACTTCATAGCTGTCATCCTCGGCTGCAAAGTCCTCCGCACCCGAATCAAGAGCAAGCATCATCACATCATCTTCGGACATCTCACACTCTTCCTTGTCGATGATGATCTGGCCCTTTTTGTCAAACATATATGAAACGCAGCCCTGAGTTCCGACATTTCCGCCGCCCTTTGTAAAAGCGCTTCTAACGTTGGCAGCGGTGCGGTTCTTGTTATCGGTAAGAGCATCAACTATGATGGCTGTTCCGCCGGGGCCATATCCCTCATAGGTTACGTACTCGTAATTTACGCCGCTTCCTTCGCCTGCAGCCTTCTTGATACCCCTGTCAATGGTATCGTTGGGCATATTGTTTGCTTTAGCTTTTGCAATTACGGTGGCAAGCTTGAAATTGTTATTGGGATCCGGGCCGCCCTCTTTAACCGCTACGGCTATTTCTCTTCCGATAATGGTAAAAATCTTACCCTTAGCG
Organism: Lachnospiraceae bacterium UBA3632; assembly: GCA_002373975.1. Lineage (GTDB taxonomy): Bacteria > Bacillota > Clostridia > Lachnospirales > Lachnospiraceae > AC2028. Next base: position 48,568 of record DFKZ01000078.1, read on the forward strand.
GCATCGTTTTTTTCCTTTTTGTGTTTAATGTTTGCAAATTTTGAATGTCCTGACATAAAAACTATCCTTCCTATTGAGAATATTTAACTGATATATTATACCAGATATAGATTGTTTGTTCAAGCAACACACAAGTTCAAGTGGTTTTTGAAAATATACCGGTGCCGTGCACTTTAGCCTGTAACGACCTCGTATTCGGTCACGTTTCTGACAGTCTCTCCGTCTATCTGAAGCGCACAGGGTCTGTCGAACTTAACCTTTACGTTATTGCCGGTATAGATCTTGACAACCTTTTCCTTTTTTACATGTGCGCCCTTAAAGATATTGGGGAATACAATAAGTGCAGTAAGCGCCGAACCTGTCTTGTAGGTCATGATTGAAACCTTTTTATCCTCGGCAAGTCTGTCCTGATCGGGGCAGGCCATCATTCCTCCTCCGTAGAATCTTCCTTTCATGGTGGGAACAAGCCATGCCTTCCTGACCGTAAACTCGTTGCCGTCAATGCAGACCGTAGCGTTAACAGGCTTAAAGTGGAAAAGAATACCCTTGATGGCTATTCCGGTATAATTTACAGGCTTATCGGACTTGGCTCTCTGCTCGTCACCCACTTCACAGCAGTAACCGTCGATTCCGTATCCGATACCGTTTATGAATTTTGACCTGGTACCGTTAATGATGACCTCGGGAAGATTCTTAAAGAATCTGTTGATATCCTTAACGATCTCGCCCTGTTCGACGCCGATATCTCTGATAAAATCATTTCCGGTTCCGGTAGCATAGTAATCAAGAGGAATATCTTTGGTGGCATCGGTGGTATGGTTTACATAATAGTTGAGGGTGCCGTCTCCTCCGCAAAGGATCACTCTTTCATCACTGCCAAGGCTCTGCATATATGAATCATAGCTGTCTATCTTACGAACATCCACATATTCGAGCTTGCAGTCTGCGAGCTTTTCATCCAGTTTCTTAGCATCCGCAAGACCACGTCTGTTATTCGAAACACCGTTATAAAGAATCTTGTACTCCATACCTTTTTGCCTCCCTGATGTTTATTTATACCTGTCCTTCAAGCACTTTTGCAGCCTCTGCCACAGCAGCGGGAATTCCGGCGGGATTCTTTCCTCCGGCCTGCGCCATGTTGGGGCGTCCTCCTCCGCCGCCTCCTACAAGAGCGGCGATTCCCTTTATAAGATTTCCTGCGTGCGCTCCCTTCGAAACCGCGCCGTCGGTAGCCATCGCGACCATGTTCACTTTGCCGTCGGCTTCCGAAAGAAGAACCACAACGCCTTCACCGATCTTGGCCTTGAGCTGGTCTCCCAGGTCTCTGAGGCCGTTCATATCCACTCCTGCCACATCAGTAGCAAGGAGCTTAACGCCCTTAACCTCGATCACTTTATCCATTACATCGCCGAGCGCTTCCTTTGCGGCTTTGGACTTAAGGGATTCATTCTCGCTCTTAAGCTCTTTGATCTCGGCATTCATCTTCTCAAGCTTGTCAACAAGAGTGGCCGGTGTGGCTTTTACAAGCTTTGCTGCCTCCTCAAGCTCATTTTCAAGCTTTGAATAGTAATCGATCACATTGGTTCCGGTCAATGCTTCGATCCTTCTGGTTCCGGCTGCAACGCCGCTCTCGGAAAGGATCTTGAAGATCATGATCTCTCCGGTGGACGATACGTGTGTACCTCCGCAGAGCTCTTTTGAAAAGTCGCCCATGCTGACAACTCTTACTGACTCTCCGTACTTTTCTCCAAAGAGCGCGGTAGCTCCGCTCTTCTTTGCCTCATCTATGCTCATAACATTTGTTGTTACGGCAAGATTCTCGGCAATCTTGGCATTTACGATAGCTTCAACTCTCTTTATCTCATCCCTTGTCATAGCCTGGGAATGGGAGAAGTCAAATCTTGTCCTGTCGGGATCCTGATAGGAGCCTGCCTGTGATACATGATCGCCAAGCACTTCCCTTAATGCGCTCTGAAGAAGGTGTGTTGCGGAGTGATTCCTGCAGGTCTTTGCCCTGTTTGCCTCATCAACATTCAAAGATACGCCGTCCCCGTTCTTAAAGCTTCCGCTTACGACTTTTCCGATGTGCGCAGTTCTTCCGCCTGCCACATGGATGGTCTCGGTCACTTCAAATTTAGAGCCGTCTTTACCGAGTATCTCGCCTATATCTCCTACCTGACCGCCCATTGTTCCGTAGAAGGTGGTCCTGTCGGTGATAATGCTTCCCTGCTCGCCTGACGAAAGCTCGCTTACAAGTGAATCGGCATTTGCAAGAGCAAGCACCTTTCCGTCGCATCCCAGGGCATCATATCCCAGAAATTCACACTTTATGTTTTCATCCAGCTTATCAAACACTCCGGCTGAAATGGAGAGATTAGCCGAGAAATTCTGATTGCTTCTGGCAAGCTCTTTCTGCTTTGCCATGGCATCCTTGAAGCCTTCCTCATCAACAGAAAAGCCTTCTTCCTCAGCCATCTCAAGAGTAACTTCATAGGGGAAACCGAATGTATCATAAAGGCGGAATGCCTCTTTGCCTTCGATCTGCTTTGATCCCGAATTCTTCTTAGCATCAAGGATCTTTCTGAATTCCTTCATACCGTTTTCAAGAGTGCTCTCAAAACGGTTGATCTCCTTTTTAAGTTCGCCGAGGATATAATCCTTGTTCTTTACAAGAAGGGGATATCCCTCGCTGTAAATATCGTCAATATAGATGCTTGCAACGGATACAAGCTGCTCGGCATTTAATCCAAGGCTTCTTCCGTGCCTTACCGCGCGGCGGATAAGGCGCCTTAAGATGTAGCCTGCTCCGGTATTGTCGGGAAGAAGCTTTGCCTCATCGCCGATGAGCATAACGCCGGTTCTTAGGTGATCTGCCACGATCCTCATGGAGCGGGTATTCTTGTCTTCGGCATCATACTTGAATCCGCTGAGTTCCTCGAGCCTTGCTATAACAGATGCAAAAAGCTCTGTCTTATACACATCGTCAATGCCGTTTAAGAATGCAAAGTTTCTCTCAAGTCCCCAGCCGGTATCAACGTTTTTCTGTTTAAGAGGAGTGAGATGTCCGTCATGATGCTTTTCATACTGCATGAACACATCATTTCCAACCTCGGTATATCTGCCGCAGTGGCATCCGGGCTTGCAGTCCGGTCCGCAGGGAGCCTTAGTATCATCTATAAAGAACATCTCCGAATCCGGTCCGCAGGGTCCGTATTCAAGTCCCCACCAGTTATCCTCGGCGGGAAGGTAGTAAATATTCTCTTTCTTAAATCCCGAAAGCTCACGGAACCTGGCACCCTCTTCATCCCTGGGAGCATTCTCGTCACCCGCGAAAACCGTTGCCGCAAGATGATCGGCATCAAATCCGAACACCTGTGTAAGAAGCTCAAAGCTCCATTTGCAACGCTCCTCCTTGAAGTAATCTCCAAGGCTCCAGCTTCCCATCATCTCGAAGAATGTAAGGTGGCTCTTATCGCCCACGGAGTCTATATCGTTGGTGCGCACGCAGCCCTGTATATTGCAGAGCCTTGTTCCCTTGGGATGCTTCTCACCCAGCAGATAAGGCATAAGAGGCTGCATTCCTGCGACATTGAACATTACACCCGTCGATCCGTCAGATATAAGTGATACTGCTCCGATATCAACATGGCCGCGCTCTTTATAGAAGTTGAGCCATGCATTTCGAAGTTCGTTATAAGTAAACTTTTTCATTTCATTCCCCTTTAAAACTCAAATTTATCCGCAAAGAATGCATCAAGTTCGGAAATCGCAACTCTCTCCTGCTCCATGGAATCACGGAATCTTACCGTTACCATGTTGTCGGTCTCGGAATCGAAATCATAAGTTACGCAGAAAGGAGTACCGATCTCATCCTGACGGCGATAACGCTTACCGATGTTTCCTCTGTCGTCAAACTCGCAATTGTACTTCTTGGAAAGCTGTGCATAAACCTTCTCGGCGCCCTCGTTAAGCTTCTTTGAAAGAGGAAGCACACCGATCTTTACAGGTGCAAGTGCGGGATGGAAACGAAGAACGGTTCTCATATCGGGAGCTTCCTCGGTTCCGATGTTCTCCTCGTCGTAAGCTTCGCAAAGGAAAGCAAGTACCACGCGGTCTGCTCCGAGCGAAGGCTCTACTACGTAAGGAATGTATCTCTCGTTAGTCTCATCATCAAAGTAGCTCATATCCTCTTTGGATACGTTCTGATGCTGTGTGAGATCGTAGTCGGTTCTTGAAGCGATTCCCCAGAGCTCACCCCAGTCGGTGAAGGGGAATGCGTACTCTATATCGGTGGTATGATCGCTGTAGAACGAAAGCTCCTCGGGATCGTGGTCGCGAAGACGAAGGTTTTCCTTCTTGATACCGAGAGAAAGAAGCCACTCATAGCAGGTCTTTCTCCAGTACTCAAACCACTCTGTCTGTGTTCCCGGCTTGCAGAAGAACTCGAGCTCCATCTGCTCAAACTCTCTGGTACGGAAAGTGAAGTTGCCGGGAGTTATCTCATTACGGAAAGATTTACCGATCTGGCATATTCCGAAAGGAACCTTCTTGCGGGATGTGCGCTGTACATTCTTAAAGTTTACGAATATTCCCTGTGCTGTCTCGGGGCGGAGATAAACAACACTCTTCGCATCCTCTGTAACACCCTGGAAAGTCTTGAACATAAGATTGAATTCTCTTATGCCGGTAAAGCTGTGCTTTCCGCATGAAGGACAGGGAACATTGTTATCGTTTATGAATTTTTCCATTTCTTCATGTGACCAGCCGTCAACCGATGACTTTAATTCTATTCCGTTCCCGGCAGCGTAATCCTCGATAAGCTTGTCTGCACGGAAACGCTCATGACACTCCTTGCAATCCATAAGAGGATCCGAGAAGCTTCCGAGATGACCTGAAGCGATCCATGTCTGAGGGTTCATAAGTATCGCACAGTCAACACCTACATTGTGAGGGTTCTCCTGCACAAACTTCTGCCACCAAGCCTTTTTAACATTGTTCTTCAGTTCAACTCCGAGATTACCGTAATCCCATGTGTTGGCAAGTCCGCCGTAAATCTCAGAGCCGGGGTAAACAAAGCCCCTTGCTTTAGCCAGATTAACGATCTTGTCCATTGTCTTTTCCATAACCATCCTCCGTTTACGGCGCTGTCAGCGTCTTTTTATATATTGATCGCAAAAAAATAAACCAGATGTATTTCAAAACAGAATACAACTGATTTATTATACCCTAAAAGTGCCTTAAAAACAATATTTTTCTGTATTTTTAGCCGTTTAATCCCTCAAGGATATCAAGGCTTCTGAAACTGTGCTCCATATACCTTTTACGGTACATATCCGCAACATTTCCAAGCTCATCAAGCACGCTGTCTGTAACCTTAAAGCTGTAAAGTGATTCAATGGGGCTGTTTGCAATAAAATCGAGAGCATAAAGCGCGGATCCGCTAAGAGTCATATTATCCGGCGCTCCGGGATACTCTCCGTTTACGGCAATGCTCTTTAGCTCATAGATATATCTTACCAGTCTGTCGTTTAAGCTCGGTGCGCACAGTGCCCTGAGGGACTGGTAAAACAGCTTCATCATCTCCCTCTCATCATTGTTCTCACGGCAGTAATAGTCGGCGATCTCGGCAAAATACGCCGCATAGAAAGAGCCATCAAGGTCGGTACGGAATTCCTCGAAATAATTCTTTATATCCGCTTCCGCTATATTATAAGCATCCCTTCCCTCATACAGCTTAAAGCTCCCGAAGCAGAAGGGACAGGTGGTGCCGGAAAAGCGCGAATTAGGCTTTCTTGCTCCTCTGGCAAAGGCTGATATCTTGCCGCGGGAGTTGGTGAGGATCGTAACTCTTCTGTCACTCTCGCCTATAGGCATCTGTTTTATTATGATTCCGGTGACCAAGATAAAATCCTGCATTTTATACTAACTGTCCTCTTCGTTATATCCGAAATTCTTTAAAAGAAAATCGGAGTCCCTCCAGTCCTTTTTAACCTTGACCCAAAGCTGCAGATTGATCTTTGCCTCGAGCATTTCCTCTATTTCCGGACGGGCCTGGGATCCGATCTTTTTGAGCATGGCTCCGCCCTTACCGATGATGATGCCCTTGTGAGAATCCTTTTCGCAATAGATATTTGCATCCACATCATAGATATTTCCGCGGTTTTTCATCTGCTCTATGGTCACGGCGATCCCGTGGGGGATCTCGTCGGATAAGAGTCTGAGTGCCTTTTCCCTTATTATCTCGGCTGCTATCTGCCTGATGGGCTGATCCGTAACGGTATCCTCATCAAAGTACATTTCACCGTAGGGCAGGTACTTGAATATCTCATTCATGAGTTCATCACAGTTATCACCGCGCTTTGCCGAAACCGGGATCACCTCGGCAAAATCCAGTTCCCTGCGATAGGTATCGATAAAGGGAAGCAGTTCCTCCTTCTTAACGGTATCTATCTTGTTAACTGCCAGGAACACCGGACATTTTGCTTTCTTTAAAAGCTCGATTATATGCTTCTCGCCGGCACCGATATAGTCTGTGGGCTCCACAAGCCATATGGCAATATCCACTTCGCTCAGGGTGCTTTTGGCGGCATTTACCATATAGTCCCCGAGTTTGTTATGGGATTTGTGTATACCCGGAGTGTCCAGAAAGACGATCTGTCCTCTGTCGTCGGTATATACAGTCTGAATTTTATTTCTAGTTGTCTGGGGTTTATTTGACGTGATGGCGATCTTCTGCCCGATAAGCCTGTTCATAAGTGTTGATTTACCCACATTGGGGCGTCCGATAAATGTCACGTAACCCGATTTTTTCATATTATCCATAATACACAAATTCCGGCGTGCCATACCACCCGGTATGACACACCGGCTGCAGATAAAGCGATCACTTTATCCGTTCATTTCTAATCCTAATTTTTCTTTTCCCCGGCTGCAGTTTCTTTCTTTTCTTCAGCTGCTGCTACCTTATTTTCTTCCTTTGCGGGTGCAGCTTTTGCGTCTTGAGCGGGAGCCGCCTGCGCGGGTTTTGCTGCAGTATTTACCTGAACGGGAGCATATCCGTAAACTACCGGCTGCTGGCCGTAAACGAACTGACTCTGAGGCTGTGCTGGATTCTTCTTTGCTTCCTCTTCACGACGCTTTCTGCTCTTTTTGATGTTATATCTTACAATTGCTCTTACACCCATTGCGATACCGAAGATGATGCCGCCCCAGAGGATGAGGTGAGGAAGAGCTGCTATGAACCAGATAATAAAGTTCTGGAAGCCGTCACCCATATTGGTCATGCTGTTTTTGAATCTCTTTGACAGTCTGTCCCAGAAGGTCTCGGGTTCAGGCTCTACGATAGTGAGTTCCTTAACCTCGGTGATGGTCATATATACAGTGCTGTAGGTAACCTTATTATCGTAGGTGCGAAGCTGTGATTCCATGCTCTGAAGCTGATAACGGATATCCGTGATCTTATCCTCGATCGTGAGGATGTCATACATCTCGGTAGCTTCCTCCATAAGCTGAAGAAGGGTCTGCTCTTCAGTCTCGAGTGCAGCCTTGTGGCTCTCAAGATCGACATATGAAAGAGTGATATCCTCTACGCTTTCGCTCTTACTCTTAACATTGCAGAGAGGCGAGAAGGTCTCAAGGAATGCATCAAGATTCTCTCTGGGAACGCGAATGGTGTAGCTGGCGTTTCTCGCTGTAGGATCGGTATAACGTCCGTAATAGTCATAATAGGTGCCGTTCCAGGTATTCTGGCTCTCAACATATCCGTCAAACATATCGACCTGGGTTTCCAGCGTGTTTATCAGCTGATCAAACTCCTTGGTCTCAACATCCAGATTAACGGTCTTTATGAGTTTTCTGTTGTTGTCAACCTTCTTTTTCTCGGAAACGGATGCGGAATCGTCAACAGTATCCGCTACAGCGCCGCTTGAAGTACCGAATTCATCATAGCTTTCGTCATACTCTGCTGTCTCTGTCGTTTCCTCGGGGTAATACTCATAATCATAGTCATAATCATCATAGTATGCCGCCTCGGATGTTACAGTGCTGTCTGCATATGCTCCTTTAGAATTGCTGAGGCTGGGAGCACTGCTTCCGCCGCCGCATGCCGTAAGAAGCATTGCGCTTGATAATGCTATTCCTGTTAATGCCAAAAATCTCTTTTTCATAAGCTCCTCCTTGTTGTCCTTATGGACCGGTTTTATTTGCTCCTGAAAAACACTTTTTATGTCCTTCTGCCTATAATACAGACCAAAATAATAAAATGTTGCATTAATTATGAAAAATTTTAAAAAAGATTTTCAACCTTGTCAAACAGTTCGCTGTTTTCCTTTATTGCAGCAGCGCTTCCCACCACAACAAGACGTTTTTTCGAAAGGATTGACTTAAGGTAAGCAGCACATTTTCTGATGTCTTCGGGCGTGCAGCTCAAAGTCTCGTCTCTTCTTTTCTGAACATCCTCAAGCTTCGTACCTGTCATATAAGCTCTGAGTGATCTTAAGCCCTTAAGTGCAGGAGTAAGAGGAATATCAAGCTCACTGAAGGTTCCTATTACAAATTTGGTCATGGTCCTCTCATCAACATCAAACTTCTCTATAAAGGAAGGCGCATCTTCGTATACTTTGATAGTTCCTTCAAGATTCGGATCACGGTATGAAACAAAATATCCTATTCCGTTCTTTCCAAATCTGGAGAAGCATCCGTAGGCTCCGCCCTTAACGCGCACATTCTCCCACAGATACTGGTATCCGAGAATAGTCTTTAATACAGGGATATAGCCGTTTATCTTTTCACCCTTATCAAGGAAATACCCGGCCCTGCATACATACTGAACCTGGCCCGCGGTCATGAATCCCTCGTTTTCTTTAAGAAGTTCGGGTCTGAACTGTTCTTTTCTTACTTCGTCCCTGTAGAGAGAATCATCGATCTCCTTTATTATCCCTTTGAGATTTTCGGCGCCCTGTTCATTCTCGGATGTTATGTCTATAAAGAAGTTCTCGGGTCTGAAGATACATTTAGCCGTCTCTTTAAGCTTTGCGGTAAGCTCATCCTTTTTATTTTCGAAATCATCAACTATCGCTGATATAAATCTGTAAAAGTCTATTCCGCTGTTTATCTCCATGATCCTGTCAGCGGTGCTGAGGCCTGCGGCCGCTCTTCCCGCAGCAACGGAATGTGATGAAGATATCATAGAAGACTGCATCTGGGATCTCATCTCGGCGATTATCTCATAAAGCCTTACGGTATCATCAAGATGGGATTCAAAGATGATCTCCTTGGCAAGCTCAAAAACAGCTTTGGTATTCTGATACAGATACTTTGCTCTCATTTGGAAGGTGTAAACGTACTTTTCGGGATCATCCTCGCTCACGAACATATCCTTTGAGAAGTTTAATCCGCCGGAAACAAGCCCCAGTTCATTGTTAAGATCCGCATATTTATGCTTATCAGTATCGATCTGACCCAGCACATTCTGGAGGATCGATGCATAAGGATACAGATCACCCGGAAGATCCTTAAGATCAAATAACAGCGTTGTATAAGATATCCCGCAGGTACGGTAATCGTGAAGCAGAGCTTTTTTACCGTCAATCTCCGACTCTTTGATGCTGAAGCCTTCCGCTTCCTTCTTAATGTCGCTTCTTGATAGCAGCGGGAGCTTTGCAAGATTCTCGGGAGAATCCACCTGCTCCTGGAAGCTTCTTAATTTTTCAAAATCTGCCTTTATCTTATCCAGTTCCTTATCGGATAAAGAGCTCTGATACTTTGCAAGCTTTTCATCAAGCTCCTTCTGTTTTTTGTCGGCAAGACCCAGCTCAGGCTCGAGTATAACCAGGGATGAATGTGTGTTATCAACAAAGATTGCCTTAAGAAGCTTTTCAAAATAATCGGTCTCAACATTCTTTTTCATCTTATCGAAAGTGTCAAGCGCTTCGATATGAATGAAAGGCTTATCGTCATCATAAAGCCATGAATCAAGGGACTGAAGGCCGTACATGAGCCCCTTGGGGTAATGTCCGAAATCTGCCTCACGGTACTGGAATTCCTGCTTTACGATAGAGGACATCAATGACTTTTTGTCAAATCCGTTCTTTACGATTCCGGCAATAACTTCATTTACAGTGTCCGTAAACTCTTTTTCTTTTGAAACATCCGTACCCTTTGCAATAATGGAAAAATAGGGCTGTTTGATACCGGGCTCGCATATACTGTACACATCTGTTCCGATACCCTTTTCCACAAGTGCCTGCTTAAGCGGCGCACCGGGGGTACTTATAAGGGCGGAATCGATCACGGAAAGAGCAAGGTAAAGCTCTCTGTCCACGGACTGACCGAAGGAGTAATTAAGAGAAAGGAATGTATTATCGCTTGCATCCTCTCCTTCGGCAAGCGAGCACTTCTCCCTTACTACCTTTCTTGAATCAAATGCTTTCTGATCCCTGATCTCGGAATCCACACTCCTTTTATCGAATTTGGAAAGATATTCCCTGTCGATATAATCAAGCTTTTCAGCCATATCAATATCTCCGTACAGATAGATATAACTGTTGGAGGGATGATAATAGGACCTGTGGAAATCAAGGAACTGCTCGTATGTAAGATCGGGAATATAATCGGGATCTCCACCGGATTCAACTCCGTATATAGTGTCGGGATACAGAGAGTTCATGATCTGACGGCTGAGCACTTCATCGGGTGAAGAAAAGGCACCCTTCATCTCGTTGTAAACCACCCCGTTTACGATCAGCTTACCCTCTTCATCAAACTCATAATGCCATCCTTCCTGACGAAAGATTGATTCGTTTGTATAGGTATTGGGGTAAAAAACCGCATCCAGGTATACATGCATAAGGTTCTGGAAATCGGCATCATTGCAGCTGGCAACGGGATAAACCGTCTTATCCGGATATGTCATTGCGTTAAGGAAAGTATTAAGTGATCCCTTCGCAAGCTCAACAAAAGGATCCTTTACGGGGAATTCCTTCGATCCGCACAGAACCGAATGCTCTGTAATATGAGCCACACCTGTCGAATCTGCAGGCGGGGTTCTGAATCCTATATAAAACACTTTATTGTCATCATCATTTGATAAAAGTGCGAATCTTGCACCTGTCTTTTTATGGCGAAGCCTTATTCCGCGGCTTCCTATGTCTTTTATCTCCCTGTCCTCAAGTATTTCATAGCTTTCAAGTTCTTCAAGTCTCATTGATCAATTACTCCGTTTCTCATTTAATTTGGTACTAATATATTCAAGCAGGCTCTCTCTGGAACCCGATTTTATAACACATCCCTCCGGCTTTAACTCCATGACCTTTGCAATGGCCTCTTCGCTTCCGTTTCCCGTAAGAAACACTATGGGAATATTGGCGTAGGAAGGCTCCCGTCTGATAAGTCCGAACACCTCGGGGCCGTCGTATCCCGGCATTTCATAGTCAAGCAGTATCAGATCCACCATATTATCGGCAGGCACTTTCCCAAGGAAGGTGGTCGCCTTTGAGCCGTCGGTGATAACATCAACTTTGTATATATCTTTTATCCATTCTCTCACCATTCTGGCAAAAGAAGGATCGTCGTCTATTATCAAAACACGGCTTTTTCTTACATTTTCATCCGAGACCGCATTTAAATGCAGTTCATCCATATTCTACCTCCGAATGTCGCACATCCAGGTTCATTATATCCGTATAGCATCTATCAATCAAATCCTTTTTGGATCACGGCTCTTACGGCATCCCTCTGTATATCCGGATCATAAGAAAGCATAGGCTCAACGTCCTTATGTCTGAACTTTCTCTGCTTATAATTCCGGGTAAGCTTAATAATAAGCGGCGTAAGCGATATTATTCCGATAAGGTTTGGTATCATCATAAGACCGTTAAATGTATCGGAAATGCTCCATGCAAGATTGGAGTCCATCACCGCTCCGAAAGTGATCAGCATAATGAAGATCACGCGATACACTTTGGCCCATGTCACTCCCATCAGATATTCGGTGACCTTGGTCCCGTAATACGACCATCCCATCACAGTGGTAAAAGCAAACAGTGTCACGCAGATCACTACAAACCATTCACCCGGCCGGCCCAGAGTGTTTCCGAAGGCCAGGGCAACCAATGTATCATCATTTACTTCCGAGATCACAAGCCCGGTATTTAAGTCTATTGCTCCGCTGCTCAGTACAACAAGTGCCGTCATAGTGCAGATGACCATTGTGTCCACAAACACTTCGGCTATGCCCCACAGCCCCTGCTTTACGGGTTCTCTCACGCAGCTGTTGCTGTGGACCATTACAGATGATCCGAGACCTGCTTCATTGGAAAACACACCTCTTTTGCATCCGTTTTTTATGGTGTTCATGGCAAGCTGAACGGCAGTACCGGCCATGCCTCCACCGATAGCTTTGGGCCCCAGTGCAAATCTGAAAATTGAAGAAAACACTTCGGGTACGGATTTAATATGAAGTATTATGATCAGCAGGCATCCGAGCACATACATCACCGACATAAAGGGAACAAGCCTTTCCGACACGGCCGCAAGCCTTCTGAAACCTCCGAAAACAATGATCGTGGCAGCCAGAGTAAGAACAAGACCCATCACAAGGTTGGCTGTAGGAATTCCCATAAATGTTTCGGCGGATATATCAAGAGCTGATGTGGACTCAAAATAGATCCTGATCTTGTTGATCTGACCCATGTTTCCGATTCCGAAGGAAGCCAGCATAGCAAATATGGAAAAGAGTATTCCAAGGAATGTTCCCAAAGGTTTTAAGTGCTTATATCCTCCAAGACCGTCCTGCAGATAATACATCGGTCCTCCGGACCATGCGCCGTCCTTGTTCCTTCTTCTGAAATATACTCCGAGCACGTTCTCGGAATACTTGAGCATCATACCGAAAAACGCAGCCACCCACATCCAGAAGATTGCACCCGGCCCTCCCGTACAGATAGCGGTCGATACTCCCGCAATATTACCTGTTCCTATAGTGGCGCACAGAGCGGTACAAAAAGTACGAAGCTGCGAGTATGCACCCGCATCATTAACTATTCTTCCCCTTTTGTACATAATACCAAAGGTGTTTTTGATCCAGTGTCCTATATGAGTTATCTGAAAAAAGCCGGTAATGACGCTGCATATAAATCCGGTGCCCAGAAGAAGCACAATTCCGAATGTACCCCAGGCAAATTCATATACCGCATCATTTATCCTGATCACTGTATCCATCAAAGATCTAAACCTTCCGTATATACATTCCTATTACTTATCAAGTATTTCAAGAATACCGTCATAATCAAAGTTTTCCGACAGATCACGGATCCTGCCGAGCTTTTCCAGTTCGCTCTCAGGTAAGGACAGATCCGAAATCTCGTGATAAACCTCTTCTATGGAATCATAATCCATATTATCCGCAGCCTCACGCAGTCTCTCATAGTAACCCTTCATTTGATCATCATCAATGACAGGCTTGCCGGACAGGGTGCCGCTGCTCACCGGATTTCTTTTCTCTTCTCCCTCAAAAATGCCTTCAAGCCTGCCTGAAAAGCTTCGATAATCGGCTATCATGGAATCGTGATTCTCATTGATATATGCCGTATCATTTCCTTTTCCGGCATCTTCAAGCTTCTGTGCCTTCTGAGCCAGATCCATTGCGCCGATCAGCTTTGCCGAGCTCTTAAGAGCATGCACCTTGATGGTATAATTCTTCCAGTCACCTACGGAGTAATACTTTTCAATCTCACTGCTCTTTGCATCTATGGAATCATAGAATATCCTGAGCACCATCCTGAAAGCTTCTTCTGATCCGCTGTTTTTAAGCGCTATTTCGCTATCGATCCCCTCTATATCATCATATGGTGTTTTGCCGTCCTCTTCTTTGGGAGTTTCCTCCTCCGCCGCTGATGCTCCCTTCACGCTTCCCGGACTGTATTCAATGACCGGCGTACCCTGGTCGGGCTCATTATCACGATTGAGATCCTCCAAGTATGAAGCTATATTATATGACTTATTGGACTTTACAAAGTACAGGATACCGAATGTGCCCGGTCCACAGTTTGATGAAATGGCTGCAGACGCCTGCTGGATAACGATATTCTCAAAATAAGCATATTTCCCGATTTCTTCTTTTATCCAGTCCAGTGTTTCGGTGGGCACATCCATATAGGTGATGAAAGCAACCTCCGGATCGGGAATGATATCGACAGGGAATGCACTTGCAATATATTTTTTGTATGCACTCTTCGTCTTACCCATCCAGATACCGCCTATGCGCGACCTGTCATTCATTACCGTAATGATAGGGTGCAGATTAAGTGCCCTTGCAAGATAATCTGTAGTATGACTCACATGACCCTTTCTGGCCATGTATTCGGTTTTATCGATCACAAAGCTGCATCTTAAATGGCTTCTGACTTCTTTCAGCTCGGATATTATATCCTGTACCGGGATATTCTGCTGAACCAGCTTATATGCTATCAGCACCAGTAATCCCGTTGCACTGGAAAGACATCCGGAATTGATAACCGTCACATTGTCAAATGATTTCGCCGCCTCCGAAGCCAGCTTATAATCCTGGCTCATGGTGGAAGCCAGTGAAATATGGATCAGGTGGTGTGCCTTTTTCAGTGCGGAAGAGAAAAACTCCGTATACGCCGATTCGTCAGGCGGAGCCGACACCGCGTTCTTGCCCGATCGGATATAACGGATAAGCTCGTTTGCATCCATCTGGGTTCCGTCTTTGAATACGCCGTCATCGGTATGGATAAGAAACGAAATAAGCTTGAGATTAAGCCTTCTTATTACGCTGTCAGGCAGATCGCACATTCCGGTGGAAGTGATCACCACCGAAGCTTTTCCGGAATATCCCGAAGAAGTGTTTATATCTTCGCTCATGCTCATGACCTGCTTGTTACCTGTAAGCTTGTCCTGAGATATATGCTTCATGAGCATTTTTTCAAGAGCATCTCCTGATACGGGCTTTACCAGATATCCGTCAAATCCCGCTCTGTTGTACAGATCCCTGTTAGCGCTGCCGGCATTTGCCGTAAGAACTACCACAGGTGTGGTCCTGTTAAGGCCTCCTGCCTGGTTTCGGATGCGTTCAAGACATTCAACTCCGTCCATCCACGGCATAAGATGATCCATGAGGATCACGTCGAATTTCTTATCCAGAGTGAGTTCCAGTGCTTCTTTTCCACTGAGAGCCTTGTCGATAACAACCTCTGTATCCTCAAGAAGTTTTGCCTCAACCTCGAGGTTCATTTCATTATCGTCGACGATAAGGATCCTTGCATCGGGAGCCTTAAAGCTGCTCTCGTAAATGCTGCGCTTAACATTCTGCTGATTATGTATATTGAGCTCACCTATTGCGGTTTTATCCGAAATGCCCTGCTTTAAAAGCACCGTAAAACTGGAGCCCTCACCGTATACACTGTTTACGGTAATGGTTCCTCCCATAAGCTCGGTAAGCTGTTTTACGATGGAAAGGCCAAGGCCTGTGCCTTCGATATGCCTGTTCTTTTCCTCATCGACTCTCTTGAAAGCATCAAACAGATAGGGAAGAGATTCTTTTTTGATCCCCATTCCCGTGTCGGAAATGGTAATGCTCAGCATCACATGATCTTCGTCTTCCAGAGTGCTTTCAATATGGAGATCAATATATCCCTCTTTGGTATATTTAACCGCATTATTCAGGATATTGATCATTATCTGTTTTATTCTGACTTCGTCGCCGTAAAGCACAGAAGGCACACCGGGATCCACATTGACATTAAACTTAAGTCCCTTGTCGCTTGCACGGAGCCAGATCATATTTACGATCTCGGACAGCATATCACCCACGCGATAATCGACGGGAACAATATCCATGCTGCCGGCTTCAATCTTCGAAAAGTCCAGGATATCATTTATAAGCGCAAGAAGCATCTTTCCGGCGCCCTGTATTCCGGATGCCTCTTTGATTATCTCGTCCGAAGCTTTCTGATCCCTGAGGATAACCTCATTGAGACCAAGGATAGAGTTGATGGGCGTGCGGATCTCGTGACTCATGCTGGAGAAAAATCTGTTCTGGGCACGCGTAAGATCCTCGGCTCTCTCCGCTTCTTTCCTGGCTCTGTTATTCTCGTCCTTATAGAGCTTATTCTGAAACTGCATCATTACGAAGGAAATCAGTCCGATCAGAATAATAGCGATCAGAATATCGGTGAAAAACGAAAGATCGTCATGAGGGTCCACCAGATTCGGGAAATTGTACTCCAACAGCAGGCATCCGGACGATACCGCAAATATCGCACAAAGGTCGATGATCCTCCATACGCCGTGAATAACAAGTCCCACATACAGGCAGGCAAAAATTGCCCACAGTATTCCCGCTCCCTTTATTCCGCCCCCGGAAAAATACAGCCCCGGAAGCGCTATAAATACCAGAATGACCGTAAGGATCCTTATGGCTATCCTGAGTCTGTCAAAGTTAAGGCAGATAATGGTTACGGTGGGCAGGAAAATAAGTATCCCCACTATTACCATGATCTCGGTAAAATCATGCCCGATAATGATCTCCAGAATAAATCCGGTTATAGCGGCCAGCTCGGTGATGCCTGCAAATCCCAGGAACATCTTCTCCGTCAGATCCCGGTACGGATCGGCGATATACGATCTTATTTTTGCGATCAGTTTCTTGATCATAATGCCGCATCACCTCCCTTTTCAAAATATTTGGGAAGGACTTTTTGCATTACTCTTTCAAAATCAGATATATCGACGGGTTTTGCTATAAATCCGTCGAAGCCTTCATTCATAAACATCTCTCTGGCACCGGAAACGGCATTTGCGGTAAGTGCCACAACCGGCAGCGTTTTTCCTTTCTCGAATGCCACCTTCTTTATGATCTTCATTGCTTCCACGCCGTCCATCTCGGGCATCATATGATCCATGAAAACAATATCGTAATGGTTGTCGTTACACTTCAAAATAGCTTCCTGACCGCTTATGGCAGTATCCACGTTCATTTCATAATCTCTGAAAAGTTCCGTAGCTACCACAAGATTCATGGGCTCATCATCCACAACAAGAGCCTTGACCCCTTTAAATACCGGCTTAACATAGTTTTCGGTGCTTTCAATGTTCACAGCATCGACGCCCTCGTTAAGGATCTTGATGGCAGGATATGCATATATGGGTTTGGGCATAACGATAACTCTGCTTCCCGGACTTGCTTTAAAATCCTTTTCGGCAGATACCGCCACAACGATATCACTCTTGCTTAGACTGTCAAAGTACTCGGGATCAGCATTGTACTCTTCTTCACCCATAAAGATATATTTGACGTCCAGCTTGTATCTAAGCTTTTCGATCTCCTTGACAGTTTCCACGGAATACAGCTGCACATGCATGCCGGAGGCAAGATTCGTCGCCATATATCTGTAAAAATCACGCACCTTGGGTGTTTTGTACTTATCGGACCTGACATGAAACAATATATCACCCTTGACTTTGTCAGTAAGCGCAAGGCACGGCTTTGAATCTACAACGGTCTGCGGAACAGTCACACGCACTGTGGTGCCCGAGCCTTTTTCACTCTCGATCTTTACAAATCCTCCCATTTTGTGGGCAAATCCGTATACTATATAGAGCCCCAGACCGATTCCGCCGGAGCTGCGGTTACGTTTTTTGTTCGCCTGATAGATACCTTCGGATACGGAATTAAGATCCTTCATGTCCATTCCTATCCCGGTATCATTCATCTCGATACAAAGATTTACACCGTATTCGGTTTCCTCTGTGTACATTCTCAGATATATTCCGCCGCTTTTAGTGAACTTTACGGCGTTTTCCAGAAGATGTCTGAATATCTTGTGAAGCTTTTTGATATCACCGCGCATCACTGACGGCGCATTGGGATCAAGATCAACAATAAGCTCAAGATCCTTTTTATTATCGGATAATCTGAAATTGGTCACAACGTCACTCATAAGGGAGGTGCACATATAATCCTCTTCCTCAAGAATAACCTTGTTTCTCTTACACTCTGTGTAATCCTGTATATCCTCGATCTGATTGGCCAGCCTGATTCCGGCATTCTTAATTGCATACACTTCCTCGTCGTCGCTCTTTTTGATAAGGAGTTCGGACATTCCGTTAACAACATTTACGGGAGTTCGGAGTTCGTGGGATATGTTGGATAAAAAATCCTCCATATCAGCCTCATAATCTTCTATCTTCTCATCCCTTTCGGAAATGGAATCCATAGCTTCTTTTCTGTCCCTGATCATCCTGCGGCAGCAGAAATAAAGGAGCGTTACAAATGACACATGCAATACGATCCTTGATATCTCCAGCGAATCAAAGGATCCGTTAGCCTTGTAAGCAAGGTGTATCTGAATACCCAAAAGGATGAAGTATTCAACGAGGAACAGATTGATCATGTAATAATGATCAAAAAAGGAATATGCCAGCATAACCAGAGAGACCACAAGCGCTATATCAAAAAAACTGGCCTCATGCACGCCGTGATAAAAGACTGCCATCATGGCATATACCAGATAATACGGTTTCCTTCCCTCAAACGACGGTCTGCCGGAAAGATTCATGATCCAGATAAAAGTTGTGGCGATGATTATTACGGGTGGGACCCAGAATTCCCATCCCAGTATAATGCTCTCCACCGTCAGCGCTATACAGGCGATAGACGCGAAAAATATAATGAATTTTTCATGCTTTGATTGATTCATGGTTACTTTGCTGTTTTATTTGTCTTTTAAAAGCTCGACTATGAGATCGTAATTAAAATCGGAAAAGGCATTCTTTATATCGGAGATAAGCTTTTCATCGGATTTAGGGATCCTGTACTCGCCCATCTCGTCAAAGATGCACTCGATGGTATCGCAGTCCATTGTTTCGGCAGCGGATCTGATCCCTTCATACACTTCATACATAAACTCGTCATTAGCTTCCGGCTTTGATGCTTCAAAGGCTTCGTCGGAGACAAACACAGGTTTTAAAATATCGGAAAAACTTCTGTATTCTTCAATAAGCTCCCTGTGCTTATCAAGGATATATGCAATATTTCCCTCTTTGCCTGCCATCTCAAGTTTAAATGCTTTTTCACCGAGATCGGCAGCGCCTATTATCCTGGCAGAGCTCTTTAGCGCATGGACTTTGATAGTATAGTTCCCGAAATCATTCTCGTCATAGAATCTTTCAAGCTCATCCGCTTTATCGCTAACGGAATCATAAAATACCTTTAATAGAGGCAGATAAGCCTGAACCGAGCCGCTGTTTTTGATCCCGGCATCGATGTCTATCATGCCGGTATCCGCAATGATATCCAGCTTCTCATCCAGCCCCTCAACAGGTTCCTGCACAGCTTGCACGTTACCTGAGGATTCGGATCTTATCTTTTCCTTCGGAAGAAATCCCAGAAGGATCTCCTCCAGCTTTTCATACTCGATGGGCTTGGTAAGATAATCATCAAATCCCTGTGATAAATACTCGGCTTTAGCCCCTGCCACGGCGTTGGCTGTCAGACATACGCAGGGAGTATCGCGATTGGGATTGTCGTATTCTGCCCTGATTTCCCTTAAGGTTTCCACACCGTCTTTATCAGGCATCATGATATCCATAAAGATGACATCGTATTTCTTTTCGCGGGACATCTCCACAGCCTCGAAGCCGTCATTGGCGAAATCTATCTTTACACATGTCTGCATAAGAAGATTTCCGAAAACGATCAGATTCATCTGATTGTCATCAACCACAAGCACTTCCGCTTCGGGAGCCACAAATCTTTCCCTGTAGGCCTTTCTAAGGCCCAGATCCTCAATGTAGGAGTCACGATAATTTCCCAGCTTTGCGCTTCCTCTCACGCCCTGCTTTATGGAAAATGAAAATGATGAGCCCTCTCCGTATATGCTTTCAACATTAAGCTCGGAGCCCATAAGTTCAAGCAGGCCTTTGGTGATGCTCATTCCGATACCCGCGCCTTCAATATTGCGGTTTCTGTTTAGTTCTATCCTGTCAAACTGATTAAAGAGTCTGGGAAGATCTTCTTCCTTGATTCCTATTCCCGTATCCCGTACACTCACATCAAGCATAATGCTTTCAGGATCATCCTCCACGGAAGAGTACCCTATTCCGAACAGAATACTGCCCTTCTGAGTATACTTTACGGCATTTGTAAGCAGGTTACTTATGACCTGCTTAATACGCTTCTGATCTCCGTACAGATTCTTGGGCGTTTCGGGATTAATATCAAATAACAGCTTGAGATCTTTCTCCTCAGCGCTTTTACGTATTGAATTTATCAGATCGTTGATCGTTGACGAAAGATCGTATTCCGATGATTCGATCTGTATGGCACCCGAATCGATCTGTGAAAAATCAAGTATATTATCAACAAGCCCTATCAGAGAGTTTCCCGCTGTTCTGATGGTTTCGGAATATGAAGTGATATCCGGATCTTCACTTTCTCTCAAAATAAGCTCATTCATACCGAGAATGGCATTTATCGGCGTGCGTATCTCATGGGACATATTTGCCAGAAATGCTGTCTTGGCACGGTTTGTCTCCTCAGCGATGGCCTTCTCGAATTCCAGCTCCCTGACCATGGTCTTTTCGAAGTAAATACAATTTTCTTTATGGTTAAACCCATTGTGGATAGCCGTAGCCATCTGCCGGCAGGATTCATATCCGCAGCATGTGCAATCTATACATCTCGAATCGTCGGTGAGCTTGTTCATGCTGATGAATATATCATCAAGCTCAGCCTCATTGGGGATCTCATATTTGCACTCCTCGGATCTGTCGGTATAGCTTCTCAGGTAATCTTTCAGATCCAGCATTTCAAACTGTTTATTGTAATTTGCAAGACGCTCCTCTGGAGTATCGGGCCTTGACCACGCGTTTCCGCTCTCCTTTTTCTTGGAGTTTTCCCGTATATTAAGCAGGCTGTACAGAGCGTCATCCGTTTTGGATTTGGACGGACTTACAGCGGTACCGCATATGCATCCCTTCTCGCAGTTTAAAGCATCGATAAACAGAAAAGGCGTCTTGTTTTCCTTTATCCTGTCGGCATTTTGGTGCATCCACTCATAGAGATGACGTTCACCTTCGATCTGACGGATAAACACATCATCACCGAGAAACCATTTGACATTTTCGGCAAGTCCGCCGGGAGTTGGATAAAAAGATCCGAGGCCGTATTCTATCTCGCTTCCGACAGGATCACCGCTTATGCCTTTCTCTTTGACGTATTTCATCAGATGCTCGAAAGTGACATTATACTGTACAAGACCGGCATTATGAGGGTCCTCTATCTCGATCTTTTTAGCTATACAGGGGCTGATAAAGGCAAATTTATCGGTAATTCCCATTTCCTTACGCGCATAGATCGCCGCGCACATAAGAGGGCTCTGCACGGGGAACAGCTTGGGAAGGAGCTCGGGCAGATATCTCTCAAGATATGAAACAAGTGCCGGACAGGGCTGGGATATTCCGCCAAGGAAGTCGTACTTTGTGATGTAATTAAGATATCCCCATGTGGTTATATCCGCACCAAATGAGACGCTGATAACGCGCTTTACGCCCATCTTCTTTAGTCCGCCGATAACGCTTTCGTATTCGTCGGGATAATTTGCCTTAAAGGCAGGCGCAAGAAGTATGGAGATCTCCTCTCCGTTTTTGAGATCCTCGAAGAATCTCTGCGTATCATCAAGATATTCTCTCGCTCCGTGGACACACACATCTATACAGCTTCCGCATGCTACGCACTTGCTTCCGTCTACATCGATCCTCGCTTTGCCGTTTTCGACTTTCGAGATGCATGCACCTATCGCACTGCAAACCTTGATGCATTTATTACACCCTATGCAATTGTCGTTGGTATAAACTATACTGTTTTCACTCATACACTGATATCCTATTTCAGAAACCACATTTACGGTCTTTGACGATCATACGGTCATAAGTGCAAGCTTATTTACTCTTAATTCCGAGATCACCATCCCTGCGGATTCCTTTTCCGTAACATCCATTGAAGCCATCTCCGTAACAGGAATGTAAATCGTAACATATTCCTTTTTTGCTTTTCCGAAAAGAGATTTCTTTTCTTTTATGAGGCTCACTCTGACCTTCGCCCTCATCTGTTTGAGTACCTGCAGCCTGAAATCATCGGGCTTTAAATAATAGAGCATGGTCTCAAGTGTATCTTCGCCGTCCGAGCCGTTTTTAAAGCTTTCGGCACATACTCGTCTGAATTTGAAAAGTATCTCTTCATCTTCGGCAATCTCGTTCAGAGTATATTTGGTACCGATATACAGGCAGTTGGAATCCTGTATGCAGTATTTAAAATCTTCGTAAACTGTCTTTTGCATTATTTTTACCCGTTCTAAATCATTCAATACCTTTCATTTCGTCAGGTATCTCGATGCAGTCGATCTTAAATCCGCTTATCCTTATGGCATCGAGCACTGCTTTTCTTGACAGGTGTTCCTCTTCCACAAGTTCCTCGACGGTTACTTTTCTCATGTATTCCTTTGAAAGCTTCTCGGCTTTTAAGAAAATGTCGTTTACTCTGGCAAGTGCTTTATCGGCCACTTCGGAGCTGTCGTTGTTTTCCTTCACCAGTTCTTCCATGGCATCCATGATAAACTTAATTATCATGCCTTCGCATTCTTCGGGCTTTTCCTGGCTTCCGAGCATTCTTACGGCAGTGGCGAGTGCTACATTTCCCTCACCGATGAGATCCTCGGCAAGCACGCCCTGGCCGCTGTAAAGCTTTGCTATCTGAACCACTTCTTTCAGATAAACCTCTGTGAGCTTTGAAAAGGCGGATGTTTCGCCTGACATGGCCTGTATGATAAAGGCCTGCTTCTCACCTTCTGTATATTCGGGAAGTGTTTCCAATTCATCTAGATACATTTGCAGGTAATTCCTGTCCTCTTCGGAAAGCATCTCTTCTGCTTCTGCCGCATCCCCGCCGATCTTGATCTTCTGCGATTCGAGGTAGTCACGCACCATCTTGATGCGTGATTCATCAAGCTCTATCTCGGCAAACGCTTCTTCTATTTCTCCGTCTGCAAGGTGATTGCCCTGCTCGCGGGCTTTTCTTTTAATCTGTTCAAGAATCTGCGCAAATCTTACTTCTTTGTTTTCCATGTTATTCTCGATTTCAAGTCTGTTTAATCATTAATCTTAGTTACGCGAGTCCGCACAAATGTATGCTTCGAGCACCGCTTCGCAGCTATGGGTCCTCGAGCAGCGGTACTAAACTCAAACTTCGCTTACGCTCGTTTTCGTTAAGTGCCGGCCTCGGACACA
>DFKZ01000128.1 GCA_002373975.1 Lachnospiraceae bacterium UBA3632
GAGGAATGAAGGACGGAAAGCTGGCGAGCGAAACAGCGGTATCCAGCCTGAGAGCTTCATTTCTTGAGTTTGATCGCTCAGCAGATCTTTCACCTCAGCTTCGGAAGAGTATCATAAAGGCTTCGGATGAAGTCGAAGCTCTTATCGGAGGGGATGGCGGAAGTACCGCAGTGGTTGGTGTTATCATCGACGAGAGTCTTTACTTTGCAAGTGTCGGCGACAGTTATTTTTACCTCTTCAGAGAGGGCAAGCTGATAAGGTTAAATGCAGAGCACAATATCCTGCATGACAGATATCTGGAAGAGATAAGCATCGGAAACATGCACCCCGAGGATGCAAGAGAAGGTAAGGAAGATGCAGCTCTGACTTCCTTTCTGGGAATGGTAGGGATTGAGCAGATAGACTGTACCGTGCGCCCAATACCTTTGCATGACGGTGATGTGCTTATAGCGTGCTCCGACGGAGTAGGAGGGGTTGTAACGGATGAAGAGATGATAGATGCGCTCAGTTTCTGCGATCCCACTCAGGCATGTGCCCGGCTTGAACAGTATGTGCTGGTTCACGCCAATCCACATCAGGATAATTTCACGGCAGTAGTGATAAGTTGTATCATGTAAATAATCCGCATAGCGGGATGAAAAGGAGAACAAACTATGAAGAGAATTGCTACAAAGATCTGTGCAGTGGTTTTTGCGGCTCTTATGATGGTGACGGGACTCGGAATCACACCCTTCAGCTCATATGCTGCATACAACAATGATACCACTGCGGGAGTCGTACCCATTGTCTTTTATGTAAAAGACGCTGCATATTGCGTATATGACGGGTATGATTTCTACTACTACATGGATTTTGGTAATGGCGGAGAAGGAGAGTACTCCGGAGGATCGGGATTCTTTATCGGCGATCCCAAAAAGCCTGTTAAGTACCTTGTTACAAATGAGCATGTTATCGATTCATATGTTAATGCAAACGAAGGCGAACAGGTAGTTCTTTTCACAGGTTACTATTACGAGGATTATTATCCCATCTGCCTCGTTGCGGGTAGCTGCGAACTCAGAGTTTATTATGATCAGAATGATTATGACGTAGCATATGTTGACTGCTACGGAAGCATGGATAAGGTGGATCTTGCCGTATTAAAATTAAGAGACGCTACCACCAAGAGACATGCGCTTAAGCTTCAGCTTCCCGAGGAAAAGGATGTAGGAAGCACCGTATATACCGTAGGTTATCCCGGAAATGCCGACAACGACTTTACCGGTGCAAGTAAATACGGCCTCAGGGATGCAACTATTCACACAGGAGTCATTAACAAGCTGGTTGTTAATGAAGGTAAGGGCGTAAACAGAATAGCTGTAGACGCTACCATCCAGCACGGTAACTCCGGCGGACCTCTCGTAAATGAAAAAGGTGACGTTCTCGGAATCAATACCAACATCGAATCCAACGTTCTTTACGGAACGCAGGTTGAGGTTGATTACTATGCTATCAGCACCGAGGAACTTATAAGATTCCTTGAGTCAAACGGACTTAAGAAGGGCGTTGATTACCAGATGGCAGGCGGACTTGATATAACCAAGATCGTGATCATCGCATGTGCTGTGTTCTTTGGACTTATAATCGTTGCAGCCGCTATAATCGTTCCTATCGTGATCGTAAAGAGCTCAAAGAAGAAGAAAGCAGCAGCTTCCCAGCAGCAGGCACAGCAGCAGGCTCAGCAGCAGGCAAACCAGAAGAGAGCTATTCTTCGTTCAATGTCTGTACAGCACAACGGAATGACTCTTGCTGTAGGCTCCAATCCTATTCTTGTGGGACGTGATCCCGCAACATGTAAGGTTGTTTATGCCGAGGGTACCGTAGGCGTCAGCGGAAGACACTGCCAGGTTCAGTATGATGCCGCAACAGGTGACTTTATTGTTACCGATCTTCGCTCCACTTACGGAACATTCCTTATGAACGGACAGAAGCTCAATGCAAATGTTCCTTACCGTATGAAAGCGGGAGAGAGCTTCTATGTAGGTGATAAGCAGAACGTGCTTCGCGTTGAACTGGGATAAAATATGATATTTGATATTTACGAATACTGTAATCAGGGCGGACGCTCGTATAACGAAGATGCGACAGGATATAAGGTAGTCGGCAACAACGGATTATTTGTTGTTGCCGACGGCCTGGGCGGCCATTCCTTCGGCGAAGTTGCTTCAAGATGTGTTGTTGACACGTTTATAGGCGGCTTTGTGGGAGAAACGGAAGATGCGGAGGAATTCCTTAGGGGAAAAGTCTTCGAGGCCAATGACAATATCCTGGCGCTTCAGCAGGAGAGAAAAACCGTGCTTAAGAGTACGGTTGTCTCACTGATGATCAGGGACCGTATTGCCACATGTGCGCATGTGGGAGATTCCAGACTGTATTATATCCGAAACGGTGAACTCAATTACTACACCGAGGATCATTCCGTTGCCTATAAGAAATACAAGGCAGGGGAGATCACAAGGGAGGATATCTGCAAGGATGAAGATCAGTCAAGGCTGATCAGATCTCTTGGCGGTCCGGATCACAATGAGCCCGTCGTCTACACATTACCTGAAGAGCTTCTGGATATGGATGCATTTTTCTTATGCTCCGACGGTGCATGGGAATTCCTGAGGGATGAGGAGATCGCCATAGATCTGCTTAAATCGGGAAATGCCAAAGCATGGTGCGAAAAGCTTCTTGTCAGGATGATGGAAAGAATAGAAGGCGAGAATGATAATCTTTCACTCATGACGATCATATTGCGTGATGATTGATCAGCCTTTGCAGGAAAAGAATATGATCAGATTTGTAAAAAAGCATTTTTCAAAAATAATAGCCGCAGCGCTGTCGGCAGCACTGGTATTGGGCGTGCGTGTGCCCTCCCGGGCAGCCGGAAGCTACAGCGTTGACGGTGTAACTTCATATGCGGTGGGCGATGAGCTGTATACCTTCCTGAACATAGGAGAAAACGTTGATCCGAACAGCCTTATGGTGGATATTTCATCGGACGAGGTGGAGAGAAAGACCAACGGAACGGTACAGTCCTTTGCTGACAGCGGAAATTCGGTGCATTACGTATTTATCGTGGATGCATCCGGTTCCATGAAAAGATATATCAGCCGTATAAATACCTTTGCAGAAGAGCTCTATGACAGCACTGAGGGTAAGAGCTTTTATACACTGGCTACTTTCGGTGAGAGATTTGATGTGATCAAAGAGAAAATGACCGATGTCAATACTCTTACACATGAGATGGAAAATGTGCTCTTTAATGAGCAGTACACCGATCCTTATACTGCGGTGATAAGTGCAAAAACCTGGCTTGATTCCTATGAGATCAAAGCAGGTGATGTAGTGGAGCTGATCCTTATTACAGACGGTGAGCCGGATCTTAAGGATAAAGACCGGGAGAGCAAGCTTGCACCCAAGGCTCAGGATACCATTGAGGGATCGTGGGAGTTTGTGTTTAACACGCTTTGTACCGATGCATGGACCGAGAAGGCCGAGGAAGTGTTCCTGAGTGACT
This sequence comes from Lachnospiraceae bacterium UBA3632, assembly GCA_002373975.1. Classification (GTDB taxonomy): domain Bacteria; phylum Bacillota; class Clostridia; order Lachnospirales; family Lachnospiraceae; genus AC2028. The sequence continues at coordinate 3,545 of DFKZ01000128.1, forward strand.
ACAGGGGAACTCACTCTACCGTTAAGGATGAGAATGAAGCAAAAAGTGCAGCAGATGAGATTTCAGACTCTTTGGAAGCACTTTGGTATGCTGAGACGGCTCTCAAGAATAAGGCACCTGACAGTTTTTCCTACACATTCCGCATGATCGGAAAAGACGTGGAGGGGAATCCGATAGAAGGCCTTGAACCCATCAGTTTTGAAGGCGTATTGAAACTGGATGCTCAGGGTGGAGATTCCGGAGAAGGCTCGGAAAGCCCGCTTGAAGGTCCCGCACCTTTGGATCTGCCTATACTTGCTCCGGGAACAGAGCCTTCCGATGAACCCGAGGATCAGGAGCCTGCTCCTATCGAGGAGCCCGTGGAAGAACCCACGGAGGATACACAGGAACCTTCAGAAGATAAGGAACCTGTGGAAAACGACAAAGATGACGACGATGAAGACGAAGAGCGTCACACGGGTCTGGTAACCGCCAATACCGGAGACTCGATATTTGATACTATTATCGATTCCGGATATTTACCGCTCTTTATAGCTGCAGCGGCAGTGGTACTGCTCATTATAATAGCGGTTCCCGTTATTATTATCGTTGTAACAAATGTTAAGAAGAAAAAGAGAAAAGCCGGCGCAGTGGTAAGTCCTGACCCTGCAGGTTATGGCAGCGTGGTAAGCCCGGTTCAGGCTTCTGTCGGACCTGATGTTCCGCCGCCTGTTCAGATGGCTGAGCCGGATGGTGGAGACGGATCCGTACCGATGGATATAGAAGTACAGGCTGGCCTTTGCCTGAATGTGGACAGAACAGTCTATATCTACAAAGAGATCCGAATCGGAAGAGATTCGGGATGTGATATCGTGTTTAATGATCCGTCACTTATGCCGGTACAGGCAAGGATCATCAGAAACGGTGACGAATTCATTATCGAGGATTTCAGCAATCCGTCCAATGTCGCTATCGGCGGTATGAGGATCAACGGACGTAATCCTTTAAGAAGCGGTGATGTTATCACCTGCGGGAACATTCAGTTTGTTCTCACATTTTAAAGATTTTACAGATCACAAATAAATAAAGACATAAAAAGATGCAGTACCCTTACAGGATGCTGCATCTTTTATTACTTTATGATTTTTCATTTACAATAAATGTGATTCCGGTGATCGGATCGGCAAAATGCCTGCGCCGGATCATCTTACTATATGGCTCTTAACAGCTTCTGCCACAAGCTCGGCAACCTTGGGGTTAAATGCCTCGGGCATGACTTTATCCTCGCAGAGCTCGTCATCGGGAACCAGTGATGCGATAGCTTCTGCGGCAGCGAGCTTCATCTCTTCGGTGATCTGAGGAGCGCGTCCCTCAAGTGCACCTTTGAAGATTCCGGGGAAAGCGACCACATTGTTGACCTGATTGGGGAAGTCGCTTCTTCCGGTTCCTACGATCCTTGCGCCTGCCTTTTTTGCAAGGTCGGGCATTATCTCGGGGACCGGATTGGAGAGAGCAAAGATGATGGCATCCTTATTCATGCTCTTTACCATATCCTCGGTAACGACGCCGGGAGCCGAAACACCGATGAATATGTCGGCGCCCTTCATAGCATCTGCGAGAGACCCGTGCTTATCTTCGAGGTTTGTAACTTCACACATTTCCTTCTTGATCCAGTTGTTCGCATTGTCTTTTGCAACAATACCCTTGCTGTCACAGATGATTATGTGCTTAAAGCCGTACCTTAAAAGCAGCTTTGAGATGGCTATACCGGCACTTCCTGCACCGTTTACCACGATACGGCAATCCTCCTTGGCTTTTCCTATGATCTTGAGTGAATTGATTATTCCTGCAAGCACTACAATGGCAGTTCCGTGCTGATCGTCGTGGAACACGGGAATATCCAGAGTTTCCTTTAATCTTTGCTCTATCTCAAAGCAGCGGGGAGCAGAGATATCTTCAAGGTTGATGCCGCCAAATGTGGGCGCAAGATATGTAACAGTCTTGATGATCTCTTCGGTATCCTGAGTGTCAAGGCAGATGGGAACCGCATTTACACCGCCGAATTCCTTGAAAAGAACGGCTTTTCCTTCCATTACAGGCATGGCCGCATGGGGGCCGATGTTTCCGAGGCCTAAAACAGCGCTGCCGTCCGAAACGACCGCAACGGTATTTGATTTCCAGGTGTATTTATATGCGGCTTCTTTATCCTTTGCTATTACTCTGCAGGGTTCGGCCACACCGGGAGTGTATGCTATCGAAAGGTCTGTGGGATTCTTTACGGGGGCTTTTGAAACGGTTTCGATCTTTCCGCCCCATTCTTCATGCTTTTGAAGTGAGATCTGGTTTACATCCATAAGATTTTCTCCTTATCTGTAAAAATCGCTTTCCACGAAAGTATAGCATAATTTACTTTACGAATAAACCAAGGGAACCTGATTTTTGATAAATTTCTTGAAAAACATATAAAAACAACATAAAATACTTATTATGGATACTTTTAAGAAGGTTATTAAAAAAATACTGCAGGTATTCGGTATTCTGCTCATAACTGTAGTAAGCATCGCCCTGGCATATGTTCTGTATGTGCTTTTTTCATACCACAGGATAGATGATCACCAGATTCTTAACGTTCAGGGGGCAATGGCGGGAAACAGCATAGAGAAAGCCTCCGCAAGCAACGAGTACACCATAGTGACATACAACATCGGATTCGGTGCCTACGATCCGAGATTCACATTCTTTATGGACGGTGGTAAAAGCTCTTGGGCAAAGAGCAGGGAAAGTGTTCAGCGGCTTGTTACCGGAGCGGGAGAGCTTGCACTGGGATTTAATCCGGATTTTGTGCTGTTCCAGGAGATAGATTTCGACTCAACCAGGTCGTATCATGTCAATCAGCTGGATATGTTAAGACGGATGTTTGCCGAGTACGACAGCACTCTGGGTGTTAACTACGATTCGCCTTTTCTGCTTTATCCGTTTGATCAGCCCCACGGCACCAGCAGAGCCGGTGTGGGAACATTCAGCAGATACAGGATAGAAGATGCCGAAAGAAGAAGTCTTCCCATTTCAAACGGCTTTTCCAAATTCATGGATCTTGACAGATGTTTTACCGTTAACCGGGTTCCGGTATCCAACGGAAAGTATCTGGTACTGATCAATCTTCATATGTCCGCATACGGAAGCTCGCCTTCTGTCAGGGAGGGGCAGACCGGGCTTTTAAGGGAAGTGCTGGAAAAAGAATATAATGACGGCAATTATGTGATCGCAGGCGGAGATTTTAATCACGATCTTAAGCTTGTGGAAGATACGCAGACATATTCCTGGGCGCATTTTTATGACAGAAATCTTTTGCCGGAGCATTTTTCATTTGCGATGGATCAGCTTCCGTCGGAGGAAAAATATGCTTTGAGTAATTCCTGCAGGGATTCGGGAGTTGTCTACGATCCGGCAACCACTTATACGGTTACTCTGGATGGATTCATAATCTCGGATAATGTTGAGATGACATATTATGCCAACAATGACGGAGGGTTCCTGTACTCCGATCATGAGCCCGTTATCATGAAATTCAGGCTTAAATAATGGGCATATAGTCTGACAGAAAGCAGCCGGCTTCAGCCGGCTTATGAGGTATATAAGTGAGAATAGGAATGGGCTATGATGTCCACCGGCTTACGGAAGGCAGAAAGCTTATCATAGGCGGAGTGGAGATACCATACGAAAAAGGTCTTTTGGGGCATTCCGATGCGGATGTGCTCCTTCATGCGATAATGGATGCACTTCTTGGTGCAGCGGCTCTGGGTGATATCGGAAAGCATTTTCCCGACAGTGATGAAAAATACAAAGGCATCTCTTCGGTGGATCTGCTCAGTCATGTGGGCGGAATGATCGAGAAGGAAGGGTATGCCATATCAAATATTGATGCGACGATAATAGCGCAGGCTCCCAAGATGAGGCCTTATATAGATGAAATGAGGAAGGTTATTGCAGATATGCTTAATATAGATGTATCCTGCGTGAATATAAAAGCTACCACCGAGGAAGGTCTCGGGTTTACGGGAAGCGGAGAGGGAATCTCGTCGCAGGCGGTATGTTTGCTTGAGAGTGTGTATGATTATTCGCAGCTCAGCGCGGTATACGGAAGCGCAGGGTGTAGCGGATGCAGCGGGTGTAAGGCTTGAGCGCGGTATACGCATTATAGTGGATATAATTGCGGTTTAACTTACTAACTTAGTTACGCGAGTCCGCACAAATGTATGCTTCGCGCACCGCCTTTCGGCTATGGGTCCTCGAAGCAGCG
>DFKZ01000045.1 GCA_002373975.1 Lachnospiraceae bacterium UBA3632
TCCACAGCGTTATCCGCAGCTGCTCTGGTTTCGCTTTCAGGGCTTTTCTCTGCTTTATCTTCCGTGTCCTCATGTGGATCAGACTTATTCATCATCCCTTTGAGCTCTTCTACGGAATCTGCTTTTGATATGTCATTCACATGACCCTGAGAAGGCTCGGATTGTGTGGTCCTCACATTTTGAGGCTCTTTTGGGGACTCCTTTTTTGTCTCTTTTGGGGACTCCTTTTTTATATGGTCAACCACCTTTGAAGGCTTCTTTTCCGGCTTCGCTTCCTGTTGCACCGGTGCAACTTCGGTTTTTTCCGGATATGGCTCTCCGTAAACCTGCTGCCATGCCGCTTTTGCATCGCTCTCTATCGGACAATTTGTATTCATAAGGCTTTCAAAGGCATTGTTCGCGTCTTTCCAGAAATGAGTCTCTTTCGCCAGCGTGCGCATATTCGTGATCGTTACATCCTTGTCCGTGCAAACCATCAAGAGCGCACCCACTCCTTTTATCCTGACCTTATGTGTTGACTCTCCCCCGGGAGCAAGGACGCTGAACAGGTCCTTGTCTCCGCAAAGATCCTCTGACTCAAACATCTGAACAAAAACTTCCGGATCATCATGCCCTATCTGATAGATCACGGCCGAAAGTATATCAATCTCCGCAAGACGAGCTGCTTTATTACCTTCAACAGCCTTTGCCTCTGTCTTCTCCATGTAGTCATCAATCGGTGTGACCTTTTTCTCTTCGTCGTAGGTTTCCTTGATGGATTCTATCTCACTTACCGTGTAATCCGGTGAGAGATCCTCGTTGATCTCGTCTGGAAGCGTGAGCATCAGACCAAGCTTGCGGACTCCAAAGTCCGCATAGCCGGTCATTAACTTTTCTGAATTACCGCCAACGGAAAAACGATCGTTGATCCTGATAAACCTTGATACCTGTGTCTTGTCGAGGTCAAACTCTCCCCGTGCAAAATCCTCAAGATCCTTGTAACCGCTGGTCTTTAAGATGTCTGTGTCCCTTGCCACCTTTAAAAGATAGCCTATTTTTACGAAACTCTCGGCGGTCTTGGTGAGCTCTCCTTTGAGCTCGTCCCTAAATTCTGTATATGTTCCCTGGTATATAAGCTCCATATTTCCTCCTATATTGCGACCGCTTCCAATGCGGCGGCAATCTTTACTTTTGCTTCCTTGGCCAGTGCCTTAAGATCTAACTGGTTGCAGTAATCCCTTAGGAATCTGTTTATCTTCTTTTCGTCCGGCTTGGTATCGTGTGTTCCGTACCACTGCCTTATCTTTCCCGTCGGCTCGACCTCTACGGTTATATACGGGACTGCCGGAGTCTTTTTATGTCTTAAAAAGCAGATTATGGTCTTTCTTTCTCCATGGCTTTTAAGATACCGGTCTCCGCCGACGCAGTGATGAAGCGTTCTTCCCTCGTTCACTATCTCCGTAGCGTTCTTTGCAGGGCGGATCAGAAGACCTTTCTCCTCAAAGCTATACACGACTGCTGCCTCCTTGAATCTCTCGCGGATCTTTTTGTACTTTGATTCTACTTCCTTTCTTCGCTTTTCAGCTGCTCGCTCGTTCTGCTCGATAACAAGCTTGTCATGTTCTCGCTGCAGATTCCTTGGATATGTATAGATAGTGTTCGTCATATCATAGCCTAAGTCTTCACGCATATGCAGATAGTCGCGGTATGTTATGGCAGTGCTTCTCATGTTTCCTTTTTTCCCGGTATACTTAAGTAGTCTGTTTGAGAGCTGCTTCGGACTCATAAATCTTAGGAAATACTCAAACTCCGCTACATTTAAGCCTGCTGCCCCGAGAACGTCACAGATTTCGTCGTCCAGCTTAAGTCCATTCCTTCTTTCTTCTTTACAGATCTCGAACATCCTTGTTCCGGGATTATGAGCGCACATCCACTTGAAACGCTCTTTAGTGACCTTTAAATAATCCCACGGGTTCTTTGCTTTCGGATTGTAATGGAGTGCGCTCCCTGCAAGCTTCTCTATTGCCAAGTTTTCAAGTCCGCACTTTAAAAGGATCTCAAGCTTTCTGTCCTTTGCATAGCTCAAAAGATAATCCCACACCGTAATGACAGTTTGTCCGCCGTAGGTATATCTCGGTACCGGTATTGATATTTCCGCCTCAGGATCCTTTCCGAACAGTTTTTCCATGCAGCAATACTGGGCGGCAGTCCCCTGCATTTCCTCGTATATCCCCGGATATAAATACATGTAAAACTTTTTATAATTGTCACCTGGTATGGTGTTCCAACAGCGGTTTTCTTCCTCCTCTACATAGCAGATACCATAACCCGACGCGGTCCTGTGGATACATTCCCAATTCGGTGTACTGAACTGTGTCATATAGCCTTCTTTTGTTATAAAAAGCCTTCGGTATTCGATAAGTCTCAGCTCCATGGGCTCTTCTTCCATATCCCTGATATTTAAAGGATTTCGTTCAATCAGGATCACCTTGAAGCCTCTTAAGATAAATCCATCTTCTCCAAATTTCTGGCCAAGAAATATATAAGCCTCCCTAACATCCGGTCTTGTTACCCTTAGGGCATGGGCGTATATTCCACGCAGGCCGCAGCCCATACATACCCCTATTTCTCCGGATTTTGGAAATATCTGTGTTCTACTGTTATATCTTGTGGATTCTCTGCATACAGGACATGTCACCGTCTGATTTACGCCTCGGCCGTGATAATAAAGGGTGTGTTCTCCGTCGAAGAGATCAAGGGCATATTCCCGAAAGTCGGCCGGAAGATCGGGGATCTTCTTGTATGCTTCTTTCCAGTCCCAGTCAGTTAGCTTTCCCATCTTCATCCTCCGTAATAATCACTTATGATCTTGTGCATCGTTGCGACTCCGGGGATGCCAAACTCCACCCTCGCTCCGCTTACGCCTGCTGCCTTTACGATCTTATCGGGTACCTTAAACTTTATCTCCCAAGACTTCTTAAGGATCGCTCCCAAGGCTCCGGCAAGGCTCTTGTCCTTCTTCCTTACCTGGACAGCAAAGCTGTACTTTCCCTCCGTATCTTTTGTGACACACGCCGCACGGATCCAGTCCACCCAGTCTCCCATAAGTTCCTTGCAGCCCAGTTCCTTTGCTTCAATATCGAGCTTTCCTATGGCTGCCTGCAGCACATTACAGAGCTCCGGACTGTCTCCGGCGATAAAATCCTCGCAATCGTCCGGATCGATCCCGTTTTCAGCTGCAAGCTTTCTTATGCTGTCAAAATCCTTTTCTTTCTTCAGATTGTCTGCCAGCAGATTTATTTCTGCTGATGAGTTCATTTCTCCGAATTGTTCAAACATAAACTTTCCTCCTTGTTTTGCATTTTTCTTATGTATCCGTTTAATTCCTGTGCGGCCCTTTCGAATGCCTCCTGATACTCAATCTCTTCTACATGCAGGATTTCCATAGCGCATGTATCTCCGTTATGAATTGCCATGTCTTTTACAAATATTTCGATCCTCCATCTTGAGACTCCTGAATGGACGTGCATAATAACAAGACTTAACGGTAGTTCCTCAGATAATGATGCAAATGCATTCATAAATTCGTTCATTTACCATTCCCTCCACATCCGGCCCTGTACGGGCCGGGATTGTTTTTTGATTATTTCATGATTGTGAAGCAGAGCGGCACGCGGAACTCGTTGGAAGCGTTGCCGCCGTTGGCACCGCCGAGGCTGCTGACAAGGCAGGCACTGGTCGAGTAGCCACTCGCAACGGACAACAGCCACCAGTTGGCCCGGCAATACTCTTCCTCTCCGGCTATGCATTTAACCCTGTTTGCAGGATCCTTGAGTAACGAAAACTGCTGCCCTTCGGCTTCTTCATTCCAATATGCCTCTCCAAATACTTCGTACTCCGTAGGGAGCCAGAGCTTAAGCTTGTATCTTTCTTCTTCTCCGTCTATGATTTGGATCACTTCCCTTTCGGAAATCACATCTCTCATAGAATCAGGGAGAAGATCCCAGAGCTTTTCTTCAAGAAATCTTCTTAAATCTGAATCCTTAAATCCGCCCTTTGTTCGTACGTTCATATTCCAAGCTACCCGTGCAGGGAATACTTCCTTGCTGACAAAATGAACCTCCGTTTCCGTGATCTCTGCCACCTGGTACGTCATGGGGATATCTCTTATCATGTCATGTATTTCATCCCCTACCTTGAGAATGTCAAAATGAACCATGTCTTTCACTCTTCCCCAGCTTGTGTCTTCTGCGACTTTTCTTGTTAATAGCATTGGCTTATCCTCCTATAAATAATTTTTCTTAAATTCCTGCATCCACATTTCATGTGAATACTTCTTTTCAAATGCCCTTTGTGCGACCTGCTGAAGGTGTTTGTCTACTTCACTGTTCGCATGAGGAGCTTCCGGACCATATTCATGGTGTTTTTCTACGCACACATATCCCCATAATCCGAAATGCTCGGCTTTCTTTTTGTAAGATCCGTGCATAAAGTGATGCCTGTGCAATCCCGTATGTCGGAGCTCACCGTAGTATCCGATCCGATCAGCCTCTTCCCTGCACAAATAACATTCGCGGCTTAAAGGATCGGTATGCTTCTGAATAATGCTCTTAGCCACCTTTTTTCTCCCAATCTTCAAATTCTTTTACGACTGCTGCCTGCATGATCTTCTGATAATCGTGTTGTCCGCTCTCTATGGTGTATGTATGCGGATCCATCTTCCCGATAAGTAGTTCCCACAGATCAACATCTTTCACTGTCTTTCCTTTTGAGGTCTTCCAGCCTCTTTCTTTCCATTGGGTATGCCATCGATTGCTTAGAACATTCAGAAGCTTTTCACACTGAGTCGTTATTTCTATATTGCAGGGCTTCTTTAAGACGGTGAGGGCATTTATCAGAGCCATAAGGCACCCTGCAGCTTCGGTTTGGTCCCGAGCATGGATGAATCCCTGGCGTGTCTCCGGAATATCTCCCCTCATGTACTCGATCAGCCACATGGCCACACCGTCTTTCTTCGCCCTTCCGTGCCATGTACTTTCAATAAGGATCCTCACATTCATCCTGAATCACCTCCCGGATCTATCTTCTGCATGGAGTAATGCTGATAAGGATACATTGTCACCGGATTGATCCCGTTATATACGGAGTCTTTGAGAATGTAGTATCCTTTTTTCGGTTTTGGGCTTTCCGGCCATATTCTGCCCCTGAGTTTTTTTCTTTTGGGTTTAGGTATGATCAGATTCCTCGATCTTGAATATGTGGCCTTGCCTCTCTCCTGCTCCTCCTTCGTCTCGATCTTCACGATATACTGTGCAAGGTTTTCAAAATTCCCATCCTCATACAGATCGATGAAGGTTTTGAACCCCGGCCATAACTTTTTAACCAAATTGGTGGTGTTGAGTTCCGGAGTATTTATATCCTGGATAACCAGATGGTGGTGCAGGATCTGTTTCTTTTTCCCCCTCTCCGTTACGGCTATGTACTTCAGCTGATAACCTTTTTTCTTATATTCCTTCCTCAGACGGTCCAAAAATGATTTAAGGATCCTCTGAGCCTCTTCATAACTTTCCGGTCGATCATCGGGTTTATACTTCAGGATCAGATGCCAGTCTCCTTCTTTGAAGTTTGCCAGCATCAATCTCTGGATTTTCTTCTCCCGGTTCGTCCGGTTCTGTCTCTCCATATCCTCGGGAGTCCTTTTTCTTTTGGGTTCTCTCTTTTTTCCGGGCGCTCCATAGTTACCCGGAAAGTAATGTTCAACCTGAATTACCTTTCCGAGGTCATATTCATTTCTTATATACATTTTTCAGTACACCATCCCCTAAGTTTAATATCCTAATGAGCCGTTAAAAAATGCGCGAAACCCTTGATTTTTCTTGACTTTTGCGCGTGGAAATGGTATACTTTATATGTTCAAACATAAAAGGTTTTTAACCATTCCCGAAATCAAGTCTTGCTGCTGACAAGGCTTGATTTTTTAGTCTTTACTTCCGAGAGTCTCAATATCGAATTCAGGCTCTCCCAGTGTTGAAAAATAGTGATTTCCTATCTGTATATAAGGTTCTCCGATATCGTGATAATGTTCATTTCTGAAATAGAATAGATTCTTAGGGAACAGATCGCGGTTCTCTAAAGCGTAATCGACTGCCTCGTAGCAGGCTGTTGTGATCTTCCCATAATATGGATATGAAAACTGATTCTTCGCTTCCACCACATGCTGAATGGAGGTGCCGAGCAGGTTGGAACGGTTTAATATGACTGTGACCACCGCTACTTTCCCGATGAACTTCTCGGATCCGGCTTCGCTCATTACGACTGCTGCCATATAATCCCGATCTGTCATGACAGGTTCGCTTACCACCGACAGCTCTTCTTTGACTTCTTCCTCAATGGCTTCCTCTGCCTTCGGCATATACTCCTCAGGAATCGGTTCGGCTGTCAGTTCCGGATAAGACTCAAGGGTCTCGGGGAGCTGCGCTGCATGTACCCCGAGACAGATAATTGCCAGGAGGCATGCGCCCAGTACTACCGAGATCGGCAG
>DFKZ01000094.1 GCA_002373975.1 Lachnospiraceae bacterium UBA3632
CTGCCGATCTCGGTAGTACTGGGCGTATGCCTCCTGGCAATTATCTGTCTCGGAGTACATGCAGCGCAGCTCCCCGAGACTCTTGAGTCTTATCCGGAACTGACAGCCGAACCGATTCCGGAGGAATATATGCCGAAAGTAGAGGAAGCCATTGAGGAAGAAGTCAAAGAAGAGCTGCCGGTGGTAAGCGAACCTGTCATGACAGATCGGGATTATATGGCAGCAGTCGTTATGAGCGAGTCCAGAGGAGAAAAATTCCATGGGAAAGTAGCGGTAGCGGTTGTTGTCTTGAATCGTGCCGACTGTTGGAAAAAAAGCATAGCTGAGGTAGTTACAGAGCAAGGTCAGTTTGTTTATCCCTACGTAGGATCTATATATAAGTCAGCTTATGAGGCGGTAGATATGGCATATATTGTCCGGGATATGTACCCCAAAAACATGATCTACTTTAATACCGGAGATAAGGCCGAAAACGGAGAGTATTACGACAAAATCGGAAATCATGTATTTGCGACGGACGGAGAGCCTGAATGGGACGAAGAGGATCTGAGGGAATATGACTAAAAAAACAAGCCTCGTTGGAGCGAGGCTTGCAAAGTGGAAATGCTATAATGCTATAACTCATTGACATAAAAAATTATAGCATTTCCGCGCGCAAAAGTCAAGAAAATTGAAGGGATAAGCGCTTTTTTATTTGGTTCATTAGGATATTAAAGTTAGGCGCACGGATAAAAATGTCTTACACAAGATTAACGTTAAACGGTCCGGGATATAAATATGTTTCTAATACCCATACGTCAAGGGTTTATCTGAAGGGAAAAGAGAGGAATCCGAAGAGGGAGAGGACACCTGAAGAGATGGAGAGGCAGAACGCAAGGAACAGAGCCTTGAAGGTGCAGCTTCTCATATTGGGGAATTTCAAAGAAGGCTGGCATGTCACCTTAACTTATGCAAAAGAGGCAAGGCCACCGGATGCAGAGGGAGCCAAGAAGCAGTTGAAACGGTTCCTTGAAAGAGCCGGCCGGAGATTTAAGAAGGCAGGAATAGAGTTTAAGTGGCTTGCGGTGACAGAGATCGGATCCCACGGAGCGGTCCATCATCATCTGATCATTGAGGATATCAACAAAGAGGGGTTCTCTTCTCAGAGAGTGATCCGGGAGTGCTGGGGCGGCGGAAAATACTTCTCCCCGATGTATGAAGACGGGGAATATCAATCACTTTCAGAATACCTTGTAAAAAAAGAAACGAAAGAGGATGTTCCCGGATGTAAGGTAAGCCATTCAAGGAACCTGATCATGCCAAAGAAAAAGCGTGAGAAGATGCGTGGCCACACATGGCTCAGTGATCCGAAGGTACCCAAAGGGTGGGAGCTGGTAAAGGAGAGCTTACACAACGGAATAAATGCTTTTACCGGGCTTCCTTGTCAAAGCTATTTGCTTATAGAGGTTAAAGATGCAAGTAAACATATACATACATTCAACAATAAAGACCATCCGCCCGTCGGCAGGAATGGGCCTGTACATTCTCGCAACGGAGATTGGAGGCAAAGAGGCTACTTTGAACGGCAAGGTTGAGTTTATGAAGGATCCTGTCAAAAAATATCAGTTCAAAAAGGCTTCAAATAATGTGGCCCACATTATTTGTCTTATGTCGGCGGTGGAGAGACTGACTGCCAAATGTGACTCTTTGGATATCTACACTGATTCAGAGTGGATCAGGTACCGGATGGAAGAGCTCGGAGAAATGAGCCGAAGAGACTGGAAGGATTCAAGAGGGCGTGAGTATTCCGGTGCGGATTATTGGCAGAGGATAAATACCGTACTCAAAAAATACAACTTAAACCCGGTCATTCATGTAAAGGAGCATCATTCTTTCAAGAAGTGGTTTATAGAGCAGGAGAAGCTGAATGGATAGCATAGATAGGTTTTTCAATCTGTTCGAACAGTACCGCCGGATCTTTAAGCTGGAGTACTTCCACAGCGAAAATAAAACAGGGATATCATTGAGAGTTTATGCGGCCAAAGGAACAAAAGCTGAAAAACTGATCGTATCAAGGGATATCGAGTGGAGCGTCGATTGGGATGATCCCTATCAGGAGGAATTTGATCTACAGAGAGGGATGGCTTTTGAACGAGCCTGCAGAGATCTTTCAATGTGGATCGGCTGGAAGCTTGAAAAATATGGATTCTAAAAGGAGGAAATGCTATGTTTGACAAATTTGGAGAAATGGATTCGGCAGCGGAGATCAATCTTCTGGCCGAAAATCTGAAAAAGGAGGGAGACCTTGAGAGCATAAAGGAGCTTGCGAAGGAAAACGGGATCGATCCGGACGATTGCGAGGATTTTATCGCCGGAGACAGTCCGGAGCTCTGTAATGTGCTGCAGGCAGCCATAGGAAAGCTCGATCTTGAAGCAAAGGAACTGGGCTGCAAGGAGCTTATGGCGGACTGGGTTGACTGGATCCGCGCGGCGTGTGCCACCAAAGACACTGAAGGAGAGTACAGCTTTGCAGTGCAGGTAAGGAAGAAAGACAAGAGCCTTGCAGGAGCACTGGGAGCAATCCTTAAGAAGTCGTGGGAAATCAAGTTCAAAGTGCCCGACAAGATCGTAAAGGCAGCAGGCGTAAGCGGAGCGAGAGTGGAGTTTGGCATCCCCGGAGTTGCAACGATGCACAAGATCATAAGTGATTATTACGGAGGGTGAAGATGGGAAAACTAACTGACTGGGACTGGAAAGAAGCATACAAGAAGATTCCCGATCTTCCGGCCGACTTTCGGGAATATGCCCTTGATCTGTTCGACGGAGAACACATCCTTTATTATCACGGACGCGGAGTCAATCAGACGGTGATATGTCCTGTATGCAGAGAATCCACAAGATATAACAGTAGAACACAGATTTTTCCAAAATCCGGAGATGGAGGGATATGTATGGGCTGCGGCCGACGTGGAATATACGCCCATGCACTAAGGGTAACGAGACCGTGTGTTAGGGAGGCTTATATATTCCTTGGCCAGAAATTTGGAGAAGATGGATTTATCTTAAGAGGCTTCAAGATGATCCTGATTGAACGAAATCCTTTAAATATCAGGGATATGGAAGAGGAGCCCATGGAACTGAGACTTATCGAATACCGACGCCTTTTTATAACAAAGGAAGGCTATCTAACACAGTTCAGTTCACCGAATTGGGAATGTATCCACAGGACCGCGTCGGGTTATGGTATCTGCTATGTAGAAGAGGAAGAAAACAGCTGCTGGCAACCCACAACAGGTGACGATTATAAAAAGTTTTACATGTATTTATATCCGGGGATATACGAGGAAATGCAGGGGACTGCTGCCCAGTATTGCTGCATGGAAAAACTGTTCGGAAAGGATCCTGAGGCGGAAATATCAATACCGGTACCGAGATATACATATGGCGGACAGCATAGCTTAACGGTATGGGAATATCTCTTAAGCTATGCAAAAGACAGAAAGCTTGAGATCCTTTTAAAATGCGGACTTGAAAACTTGGCAATGGAGAAGCTTGCAGGGGGCGCACTCCATTACAATCCGAAAGCAAAGAACCCGTGGGATTATTTAAAGGTCACTAAAGAGCGTTTCAAGTGGATGTGCGCCCATAATCCCGGAATAAGGATGTTCGAGATCTGTAAATACGAAAGAAGGAATGGACTTAAGCTGGATGACGAAATCTGTGACGCTCTCGGGGCAGCAGGCTTAAATGTAGCGGAGTTTGAGTATTTCCTAAGATTTATGAGTCCGAAGCAGCTCTCAAACAGACTACTTAAGTATACCGGAAAAAAAGGAAACATGAGGAGCACTGCCATAACATACCGCGACTATCTGCATATGCGTGAAGACTTAGGCTATGATATGACGAACACTATATATACCTATCCAAGGAATCTGCAGCGAGAACATGACAAGCTTGTTATCGAGCAGAACGAGCGAGCAGCTGAAAAGCGAAGAAAGGAAGTAGAATCAAAGTACAAAAAGATCCGCGAGAGATTCAAGGAGGCAGCAGTCGTGTATAGTTTTGAGGAGAAAGGTCTTCTGATCCGCCCTGCAAAGAACGCTACAGAGATAGTGAACGAGGGAAGAAAGCTTCATCACTGCGTCGGCGGAGACAGGTATCTTAAAAGCCATGGAGAAAGAAAGACCATAATCTGCTTTTTAAGACACAAAAAGACTCCGGCAGTCCCATATATAACCGTAGAGGTCGAGCCGACGGGAAAGATAAGGCAGTGGTACGGAACACACGATACCAAGCCGGACGAAAAGAAGATAAACAGATTTCTAAAGGATTACTGCAACCAGTTAGATCTTAAGGCACTGGCCAAGGAAGCAAAAGTGAAGATCGCCGCCGCATTGGAAGCGGTCGCAATATAGGAGGGAATGATGGAAGAGCTTATATATCAGGGAACATATACAGAATTTAGGGACGAGCTCAAAGGAGAGCTCACCAAGACCGCCGAGAGTTTCGTAAAAATAGGCTATCTTTTAAAGGTGGCAAGGGACACAGACATCTTAAAGACCAGCGGTTACAAGGATCTTGAGGATTTTGCACGGGGAGAGTTTGACCTCGATAAGACTCAGGTATCAAGGTTTATCAGGATCAACGACCGTTTTTCCGTTGGCGGTAATTCAGAAAAGTTAATGACCGGCTATGCGGACTTTGGAGTCCGCAAGCTTGGTCTGATGCTCACGCTTCCGGACGAGATCAACGAGGATCTCTCACCGGATTACACAGTAAGCGAGATAGAATCCATCAAGGAAACCTACGACGAAGAACAAAAGGTTACGCCTATTGATGACTACATGGAGCAGACAGAGGCAAAGGCAGAGAGCAATACAGCAGCTCATCTTGCGGAGGATGATATTCTTTCGGCCGTGATCTATCAGATAGGGCATGATGATCCGGAAATTTTTGTTCAGATGTTTGAGTCAGAGGATCTTTGCGGAGACAAGGATCTGTTCAGTGTCCTTGCTCCCGGGGGAGAGTCAACACACAAGGTCAGGATAAAAGGAGTGGGTGCGCTCTTGATGGTTTGCACGGACAAGGATGTCACGATCACGAATATGCGCTCACTGGCGAAAGAAACGCACTTATGGCAAGACGCGAACAATGCCTTTGAAAGCCTTATGAATACAAATTGTCCGACGGAGAGCGATGCAAAAGCGGCATGGCAGCAGGTTTACGGAGAGCCATATCCGGAAAAAACCGAAGTTGCACCGGTGCAACAGGAAGCGAAGCCGGAAAAGAAGCCTTCAAAGGTGGTTGACCATATAAAAAAGGAGTCACCAAAAGAGCCGCAAAATGTGAGGACCACACAATCCGAGCCCTCTCAGGGTCATGTGAATGACATATCAAAAGCAGATTCCGTAGAAGAGCTCAAAGGGATGATGAATAAGTCTGATCCACATGAGGACACGGAAGATAAAGCAGAGATAGCAGAGAAAAGCCCTGAAAGCGAAACCGGAGCAGCTGCGGATAACGCTGTGGA
>DFKZ01000060.1 GCA_002373975.1 Lachnospiraceae bacterium UBA3632
CAGGGTTTTCAGGGATGTGGATGAACTGCCTCTTTCGGATAATCTTTCCGATCCCATCAACAACGCTATAGCAAATACTGACTTCCTGATCACCATCTGCACTCCCAGATATCCCGAGTCGAGATGGTGTATGAAAGAGATAGAGCTCTTTTTGCAGACTCATCCGAGGGATCATATACTGGTTGTGCTTGCCGAGGATGAGCCCGTCAACTCATTCCCTGAGATCCTCACCTACGAGGAATTCACAAGGCTTGATGAGAACGGCAATGAGGTTAAGGAAAGAAAAGAGATAGAGCCTCTTGCCGCAGACACAAGGGGATCAGATCATAAAGAAATATTAAAGGCCATGGATACCGCTGTGATAAAGCTCTGCGCGGCTATCTTCGGGCTTAATTATGATGACTTAAAGCAGCGCCACCGCGAGCAGAAGATCAGAAAGATGGCAACGATCTTCGGATCGATCGGTGCGGCCGTGCTGGCATTTGCCGTATTTGCAACGGTGATGCTTATAAGGATAGCAAACCAGAACAGGGTCATAACCGAGCAGTATGTGGAACTGAACGATAAATATGCTGGATCGATGGCCAATGCCGCAGAGCAGCTTCTTCAGGCAGGAAAGAGGAAGGATGCCGTGTATGCGGTAAGAAATGCGCTGCCGGATTCTTCGGGAGAAAAATACAATGTAAATGCTCTCAGACAGCTTTACAAGGCCATGGAGATATATGACACAGGGTCTTTGTACAATCCCGAGTGTGCTTATGATATCGGCGATGAAGTGGGAACCTATGATGTTTCTTTTGATAACAGATATATTCTGTTGAACGATAATTCCCATGTCTATATCTTTGATGCGCAGACAGAGGATCTTGTGATGCCCTTGAAAAAGGAATCGACTGATCCGTGGTCAATGATCACCGCTTCATTTTGCGGCCCCGAAGCTGTCATTTTTGCGGAAGATACCAAAGCATTTTATTTTAACTTCATAACAGAGGAAACCAAGCCGCTTGAGGGACTCAACAACTCGTGGAATTTCTATCCTTCAACCGACGGAGAGATGACTCTGGCAATCGAAACATATGAAGGAAATGTAAAGGGTATCGGAAAAGACGGGGAAATCCTGTACTCGATGGATATGAATGAGCGTCTCGCAGACGAATTTTTAACGCATCAGGGCTATGTTACTTTCAAAGAGGGAAGGGTACTCACGTTTTTTGCAAATTCGGACCATTTCTATGTTTTCTTTTTTGATGAGAAAACGGGTGAAGAGATCGCCACATTCCAGGGTGATGGTGACATGCAGTTGGAAGGTGATTTTGAGGGGGACCAGATCGTCTTTTCGGCTACGCCTCTTAGTGACCCCACCTCCTCCGTATTTCTGGCAGATGCATCGACTAAAAAAATCATTTGGGACAGAATGGATAACGGGATAACATATTACAGAGTCACCATAAATGACGGTTTTGTTTATTTGAATGATGCAAACAGAGTTGTTGTCTGCGATATGCTAAAAGGGGAAAGATTTAACATTTATGAAGTAGATTACCAGATAATTGAAACCTGGCCGGAGGATAAATATTTTATGTTCCTGACGGAAAACGGGACTGTGTATCAGTGCGATGAAACTTATTATGTGGATTATTCGGACGGATTCTTTGACATAAAGCCCACAGGGCATATACCGATGGCAACATACAAAAACGGAGAACTTTTCGCGGCGTTCAACAGAGCATCGTATGTCACGAAATATGCAAAGAAAAAGGATATTCCGGAGCCTTTTCAAGGCGGAGAATATGAAATCGAAGCCTTTTATGACTATTATGCAGATGAAGCAATGGAAGCTGCACATTTTGACAATGAAAGATTTTACGGATACGATCTCACCTTTTACTCAACAGATTATAAGTATATCGTCGCGACATACAGCAATCATGTGGTAAGGATATTTGATGCGGAGACGTTTGAAGTTGTCGGTACGCTGGAGATAACAGACACCGAGCTCGTGAGCCTTAAGTATTACGAATCCCTCGGAGGATATGTACTGAGCTCGTCCTGGTATTCGTACATCATGGATAAGGACTTTAATCTTATCTGCAAGAGTGATCTCATTCTTGATGAGGATGGAGATCAAATTATAACCGGCTACGAGTTTTGGTACCAGTACAGATTCGATGTCGTAAGATACGAGGATATCATAAGAATGGCTGATGAGTATCTTGGAGATTACGAGCCTTCCAATGATACGAAGGAGAAGTACAGCATCAGATAACAGCTTAAGTACGGCTTACGGATAAGTGTGGCTCACGGCTAATCGGCTGTATCTTTTGAGGGGTAGGTGTGGTAAAATGAATGATACAAGGGTCACGAGGTAAAAATGCGAATTATGCTTGCATAAAAATATATTATATCAGGAGGTCTTGTTATGGGTTACAAAGAAAATTACGATTATTGGATCAGTGATGACTATTTTGATCAGGCTACAAAGGATGAGCTTCTTGCCATCAAGGACAATGAGGCCGAGATAGAGGACAGGTTTTACAAGGAGCTTGAGTTCGGAACAGGCGGTCTGCGCGGAGTGATCGGAGCGGGTACCAACCGCATGAACATCTATACCGTGCGCAAGGCCACCCAGGGGCTTGCAAATTATATTTTAAAGCATGGTGATCCTAAGAAGGGTGTTGCAATATCATGCGATAACCGCCGCATGAGCCCCGAGTTTTCGAGAGAGACAGCTCTCTGCCTTGCAGCAAACGGGATCAAAGCGTATATCTTTGATTCACTTCGCCCCACTCCCGAGCTTTCATTTGCACTTCGCGAGCTTGGATGCACCGCGGGCGTAATGGTAACCGCAAGCCACAATCCACCTGAATATAACGGATATAAGGTTTACTGGGAGGACGGTGCTCAGATCACCGCACCCATCGATAAGGATATCATCACGGAAGTTAAGTCCATCACGGATTATCACACCGTTAAGACCATGGACAAGGATGCCGCAGTGGCAGCAGGTCTCTATGAAGTGATCGGAAAAGAGATCGACGATAAGTACATGGCCGAGCTCAAAAAGCAGATCATCCATCCCGAGGTTATAAAGGAAGTGGCAAAGGATCTCAAGATCGTTTACACACCTCTTTGCGGAACCGGTAATCTGCCCGTTCAGCGCATCTTAAAGGAGCTGGGCTTTGAAAATGTATATGTGGTAGAGGAGCAGAAGGGACCCGATCCCAACTTTACCACTCTTGAATATCCCAATCCCGAGGATCCCAAGGCATTTACCTACGCTCTTCGCCTCGCAAAGGAAAAGGATGCGGATATCGTGCTCGCCACCGATCCCGATGCAGACCGTCTGGGCGTATACGCTAAGGATACAAAGACCGGTGAGTATGTATCATTCACCGGAAATATGTCAGGAATGCTTATTGCAGAATACATCTTAAGAGAGCGCACTGCAACTGGAACAATGCCTGCAGATCCCGCCCTCGTAACAACTATCGTTACCACCAACATGACCCGTCCCATCACCGCTGCATACGGCGTTAAGCTTATCGAAGTTCTTACCGGATTCAAATACATCGGAGAGCAGATCAAGTGGTTTGAGCAGAAGGGCACCAACCATTATGTATTCGGACTTGAGGAAAGCTACGGATGCCTGGTGGGAACCCATGCAAGAGACAAGGATGCCATCGTGGCAGTTATGGCTCTGTGCGAGGTGGCTTCGTTCTGCAAGAAGCAGGGCAAGACTCTCTGGGATATGATGATCGATGTTTACGAGAAGTACGGATACTACAAGGAGACTCAGTACACCATCACCATGAAGGGAATCGACGGTGCAAAGCAGATCGCTGACACTATGGAGAAGCTCCGCAACAATCCGCCCAAGGCATTCGGTGATCTTAAGGTACTTAAATTCAGAGATTACGAAAAGGATGTTATCGTGGACATGGAGACCGGAGAAAAGACATCTACCGGACTTCCCAAGTCAAATGTCCTTTACTTTGAACTACCCGATGATTTCTGGTGCTGCGCAAGACCTTCCGGAACCGAGCCTAAGATCAAGTTCTACATGGGTGTTAAGGGAACCAGCATCGAAGATGCTCAGGCGAAGGTTGAAAAGCTTACCGAGGAAGTAAAGAAAGCTGTAGGCTGAAAAGCATAAAGGCAGCAGGCCTTAACTGCAAGTAGAAATACAGAAAGCCGACGAAGGTCAGATGGAAAAGAAAGATTTCGGCAGGGAAAACAGAATACATAAAGCTTTCAGGATCTTATTTTCGAAAGGCCCTGCCGAAGTAGCAAGGCGTATAAAGCACAAGATCGAGATGCCAAAGATCTATCATCAGTGGTTTCTTGATCACAGAGTGACCGAGGATGAGTTGGCAAAGCAGCGGACAGAGGAATTCGAATATATGCCGAAGGTGAGCATACTCGTCCCCTGTTACCGCACCCCGGAGAAAATGCTCCGGGAGATGATAGAATCGGTGCTTGCACAGTCTTATCAGAACTGGGAGCTCTGCTTAGTCGATGCAAGCTGCGGCGCTGTTATCGACGCTGAAGGAAAGCAGTCGGAAAAGAAGGATCAGAACGATTCCGAGGAAAGCCGGACGGGAGAAGATGCGCTTAAGTCTCCTCTTGAGCCTATCATTTCGGAGTATGCAGGGAAGGACAGCAGGATAAAGTATAAAGTGCTGGCCGAGAACGGGGGCATTTCGAGGAATACG
>DFKZ01000061.1:0-1582 GCA_002373975.1 Lachnospiraceae bacterium UBA3632
GTGTGCCCCGGCAGCGAAATAACTCTCAGCTCACGTTCCCCCAAGTCTATAACATCACCCTCAGATACCGGGATAATCTTTCCTGCCTTACCGGACCTTCGGTAGATCGGTTCTTCCGCCAGATGCATATAAAACTCAGGAAACTGCTCATTGCTGCAAATGTGATCTCTGTCCGCATGTGTATTCACCAGCATTATGGGTAAATCGGTCAATACTTCAGCAATATTCCTCGCATTGTCGACTCTCATACCTGAGTCGATTAAAAGGGCTTTTACCGTTCCGACGAGTAAAAAGAACCGCACACCGGTATCCTCGATTCTCCAGGAGTTTTCATTGATTTTTATAACTTCATAATCCATTGATTCAAACCTCCTCAATCACACCAAGCCGCATTTGCTTCACCTTGCCCTCATATTTTCCAAGAATCGGCTCAAGATCCAGCGGCATGGTCAGCGGTGGAAACGTGTCATCATAATGATCAAGCAAGACCCGCTTCGGTTTCAGCCGCTCAATGACCCTGACAGCCGGCGGAAAATTGTCCTCCCAGCCGTTATAGGGAAGGATCAGTAGATCAGCCTCGACGGGGTACTCTACCTCATCTCGCAGATTCATGCTGCCCATGAGGCATATGGTCTTTTCATTTGCCTCAATCTTATAAAAGACCGTCTCGTCATTCTCGGCAGCAACACGGTTCTCCCGCAGGATAAAGGGGATGTTTCCTTTGGCAGGATGTTTCAAAATGTAGACCAGGCGTTTAAGAGTCGCTTTCGGTAGGATGGCATGTCTGCCGTGAAGAACAGACAATTGAAAACCGTTCACTTTCAGAGTATCGCCATAGTGCAGCATATGCAGATTCTTCCGATCAACGCCCTTCCGCGCCAGCGTCCTGTAAGGCGTTTTAGTACAATGGATCAGCGTCTTCGGATTCCTCTGCACAATCTCCGGCAGCGAGGTTATGTGGTCAAAATGACCATGTGTGACGAAAATGTCCGTGAAACCATCAAAGTCTTCAATTTTAACAGGCACCGACGAGCCCTTGAGCGGGACAAATGGATCAAAGAGAATTCGTCCGCATTCCGAAATAAGCTCCACCGACGCGGTGCCATGCCATATGATTTTAGTTTTCATTGAAAATCACCCTGCTCACATAAGTCCCATCTCGATTAGCTTTGGAACTACACCCTTCTCAAGAATGCTGCCAAGCTTTATTCCCTGCTCCTTATAATTCCTGTCAATCCACAAGAGACTCTTAATTTCACTGTCACATCTGGGCTCACCTGTTACATTGGCAATATAAGCCTCAATATGGATCGGGACATTCTCAAAAATCGCAATATCATAAACATCCTGAAGCAAATACGCAAGCAGCGAGCCTTTTGGCTCGCCACTTTGAAGCTGTATCATACCAGCCTTGTCGTATATTTTTCCCTCAATTCAGCCGGGATATTCATTTTATCCATAGCCTCCGTCGCAGATATCATATCCGAATTCATCTTATCCCTAATCGCCCGGATAACGATTTCTTCAGTTATTACAATTTCTTTCTCTGCTTTTAAAGCTTTCTCTTCCGCCTTTGATGCTT
>DFKZ01000061.1:1636-2798 GCA_002373975.1 Lachnospiraceae bacterium UBA3632
CTTCCGCCTTTGATGCTTTCTCTTCAGCTTTTGATGCTTTCTCTTCCGCTTTTGATTTCTTCTCCTCTGCCTCTAATACCCTCTTCTCTGCTTCCTTGCGCACCTCTTCCCGGCCTTCCTCGCGCATTCGTTCATCTCGTTCGAGTAGAGTCATATATTCCCTCCTCCATTCTACATGTTCCCGCCAATGCATTTTCAGATAATATAGCACAAGGGAAAAGCCTCGTATATGGATTTTTACAATGTAAGTAAATTCCATAATATCCTATCATTTTTGCGGTATAATCTTAAGTTTGTCTAACCTCAAAATCAAGCAATATGTCCATGCGAAAAACTATGCAGCCGAATTACCACCGAAAGCCCCAAGAAACTTGCCCGCTCACGACTCATGGACGGTTTTTCGCGAGAATTATAACGCAAAACCGTCCCCAATTCACCACACCTCGGAGTCCCGCTCCATTCTCACAATCGGATACTTCCTCACAATCCTCTTGTAGCACGAACACTCCTTATCATGATCGTTGATAATCCCGCACGCCTGCAAATGCGAATAGATCGTAATCGCACCCACATACTTAAACCCACGTTTCTTCAGGTCTTTACTAATCGTATCGGACAAACCATTACTGACAGGCAGAGGTCCATCATCATGGCCATCATATAAAATCGTTTTGCCATCAGAATAGGCCCAGATGTATTTGCAAAAACTGCCGAACTCCTCCCGGACTTTCTGATAGCACCGGGCATTATTAATCACAGCTCGCACCTTCCGCGGAGAACGGATCATGCCCTCCGTATTCAGAATGCGCTCAACGTCAGTATCGTCATAAGAAGCAACCTTGTCATAATCGAAATTCTCAAAGCACTTGCGGAAAATCGCATAAGATACCGACTGCTGGCGCCCCTCATTTATATGCCGGCAGCTCATTCTATCTTACAGCACCATCACCAACGTCCCCGCGCCAATCAAAACGCACCCAATCAGGGACCTGACCGTAAATTCCTCATGCAGGAAGACAAAAGCCAAAACCAGCGTAATCACGACCGACAGCTTATCAATCGGAACAACCTTTGAAGCCTCACCAACCTGCAGGGCTTTATAGTAGCAGAGCCATGACGCCCCGGTTGCGAGCCCGGACAGAATCAGAAAGATCCAGCTCTT
>DFKZ01000004.1 GCA_002373975.1 Lachnospiraceae bacterium UBA3632
TATATATATCGTTAAAGTTTTTTAAACACAACACTTAACCGGTTTACCCCTTCGGGCTCCGGTCAAGTGAAAACTATCTTTGCGCTTAATATACGGATCAGGTTCCTTAAAGCTTGCCAAGCTATTCATGCAAGCATGATATCCCGGCAAGCTTTAGTCCCCGGTATATTACATGTGTTCGATGACATACTTTGTGAGGCTGGTGATGTTGTAGAAGTGCTCCTTGGGAACACCGGTCATAACTACGCCATACTCGTTATCAATGCAGGAAATGATCTCGAGTGAATCTACGGAATCAAGTCCGATTCCTTCGCCGAAAAGAGGAATCTCGTAGTCAAGCTCCTCCTCGGGAATGTTGAGATTCTCCGAAACCATGCTCTTGATCTTTGCTGCTACTTCAAGTTCTTTCTCGTTCATTTTTCTGTCCTTTCAAACTTTCTATGCCTCGCTGGCACACCCGCTAATTATACCTTATATATAGCTGTTTTTGCAACCTTCTTTGTCAATTTAGTGAAAACGCTGTAAAACGCCTCATTTAAAGTAGTTTTTCCAGCGATTCGACGGCACTTCTGCACTCCTCGCAGTACTTTTTCAGCACAAGCGAAGGTCTTCCCTTTTCGTGCAGATCAAGCTCCAGAGGTTTACCTATCACCAGATGGGTAAGCCTGAAGGGTTTGATCTTCCGGCTTATGAACATCGGAACGGGAGTGGAATCTGTCTGCTTTGCCAGCACCAGGAACCCGGGCTTGAATTCGTCCATCTGCCCTGCCGGTGATGTATGCCCCTCGGGTAAAATGTAGATCGAAGCTCCGCTTTTCATGACCTCGGTGGTGGTCTCCAGCCAGCTTGTATCCATTCCGCCCTTCCTGTCGATTGAAATATAGGGAAGGTTTCTGAACAGCCAGTTGATAGGCTTTTTGTCATACCAGTCCTTTCCAACAAAAGTCCACACTCTGTACCTGTGAAGAAGTCTCGTCATAAAGAGGCCTTCCACATATCCCAGATGATTGGAGAAAACCACGCAGCTTTCTTTGAATGCCTTCTCCGTAGCCGCTTTGTCCTCCCAGTGGATCTTCATGGGGTAGAGCACTCTTAATACCGGATACGACGCCCAGAACAAAAACTTTGCGATTCCTTTTAAGATAACATTCATCGCAGGCGCCTAACCCTTTCTGCCGTAAGGTCCGACATTGGGATCGTCCCAGTTGAGGTTTATTATTCTCTCGAATGTGTTGTGTCCGAGCATCGGAACCGCAAGCTTTTCCAGAGTCTCATCACTTACTTTTCCGTTAAGGGCAAATTCTTTTCCGGCTTCCGTATATCTAACAAGGTACTTTTCTACCTTTGCCTGCAGAGTCTCCTCTGCCAGCATGCCACCCTGCGCTGCGGTGATAAGGGTATAATTTCCCTCTCCGCAGATAATATCATACTGCTGCTTTATCGGGCCGTAGCAGCCTTCCGTCTTTTCGTATCCGCAGGCAGAGACAAGCACCAGCTTTTTCTGCATGAGTTCGGGATAGCGCATCTTGTGCAGAAAGCTTCCGCTCTCCTCATTACCGCCCACTCCCCTGTATTCGGAGACATATGATATCATCCTGTCCACGAAGGCTTTCATCTTGGAAGGCTGTCCGAAAAAGTACAGCGGAAAGCTCTCGATGATCACATCATTTTCCATTACAAGGTCTCTTAGCTCATCCATATCATCGTGGATGACGCATTTGCCTCTGTCATTCTTCCAGCAGCAGAAGCAGCCCATACAGTGCTCGATACGCTTATCCTTAAGAGCCACTTCCGTCACCTCGGCATCGGGAAGTGCTTCCTTTATTCCTTTTATAAATGCATGGGCAACCTTCAGCGAAGAACTCCTTTCGCCTCTTAAGCTGCCGTTTAATAATAATATCTTCATATCAAAGCCTCGCTGCTCACATATGTCTGTACGCAGATTTTTGTGCATTTGAGCGCATTACAAAGGTTTATTCTCTCACATCCTGCCGATTTAAGCAAATCCTTATATTCGCCGAAGTCGATCATTATAGTCTGTAATTACAAAACAAAAGCCGTCAAGCAACGGCTTTTAGTCTGTCGTATATAGTTATGTTCGATCATCCACCGAGATATGCTCTCTTTACGCTGTCATCGTTAAGGAGCTCGGCTCCGGTTCCGGAATTGACTATCCGGCCGGTCTCGAGCACATACGCTCTGTCAGCCACGCCAAGAGCTTTGCGCGCATTCTGCTCAACGAGAAGTATCGTTGTGCCTGCGGCGTGGAGATTCTTGATGATATCAAATATCTGATCCACCAGGATAGGAGCAAGTCCCATGGAGGGCTCATCCAGCATCATAAGGCGGGGCTTACTCATAAGCGCCCGTCCCATTGCAAGCATCTGCTGCTCGCCTCCGGAAAGAGTTCCGGCCACCTGCTTGTATCTTTCCTTCAATCTGGGGAAGAGGCCGTAAACCATGTCGAGGGAATCGGCTATTTCCGAATCCGGACGCGTATATGCACCCATCTCAAGATTTTCTTTTACGGAAAGCTGAAGGAACACTCTTCTTCCTTCCGGGCAAAGAGCCATACCCTCTCTTATTATCCTGTGCGCATGCACACCCACAAGGTTCTTTCCGCAGAAAGTGATCTTTCCGGTACGGGGTTTTAAAAGACCTGCGATAGTATTGAGAGATGTAGATTTGCCGGCGCCGTTCGCACCTATAAGGGTGACTATCTCTCCCTCATTTACCTCAAAGGAAATACCCTTGATCGCATGAATGCTTCCGTAATATACGTTTAAATCTTCTACTTTAAGAAGTGAATCTGACATATGAAAGTTCCTTTCATCCTGCTTTCACTGTTGCGTTTTGGTGAGACTTTATTCTCCGTCCTGGCTTCCAAGGTATGCTTCGATAACTTTGGGGTCATTCTGGATCGTCTTTGGATTCCCCTTTGCGATGATCTTTCCGAAGTTCAGAACAATAATGTTTTCGCAGATACCCATTACGAGATTCATATCATGCTCTATAAGAAGCACCGCGATATTGAACGTGTCGCGGATTTTTCTGATATTGTTCATAAGTTCTTCTGTCTCGGAAGGGTTCATTCCTGCGGCGGGCTCGTCAAGAAGGAGTATCTTGGGGCCTGTTGCAAGCGCACGCACGATCTCGAGCCTTCTCTGGGCACCGTAAGGAAGTGATGAAGATCTGACATCTGCCATATCAGCCATGTCGAAAATGTCCAGAAGCTCGAGAGCCCTTTCGTGAGCTTTCTTTTCCTCGCGCCAATATCTGGGAAGCCTGAGCACTGCGGAGGGAAGATGATATCCTATGGAACTGTGAAGTCCTATCTTGACATTTTCCTCAACCGTGAGCTTGTCAAAAAGCCTTATATTCTGGAAAGTTCTTGCGATTCCTGCTTGGTTGGCCTGGGTGGTGTTCATGCCGTGGGTGTCTTTTCCATCGAGCATTATCACTCCGCGGGTGGGCTGGTAAACCTTGGTAAGCAGATTAAATACTGTTGTTTTACCTGCGCCGTTAGGTCCGATAAGGCCTCCTATCTCGGTTGCACCGATCGCGATGTTGAACTCATCCACTGCGGTAAGTCCGCCGAAGTCTATTCCCAGATGGCTGGCTTCCAGTACGGGTCTTTTATCCTTATCTCTTTCAGGTATCATTCCGGGGCCCGGAACAGCTACATATTTTGTGTCATTCGGATTACTGCTCATTTAACTCGCCCCCTTTCTTCCTGAATATGTGGCCAATCCGTTTCCAGAAGGCGCGAAGCCTTTCGTTATTGGTGGCTATCATAACAAGTATCAGCACGATGGCGTAAACAAGCATGCGGTAGTCCTGAAAAGGCCTGAATATCTCGGGCAGAACGGTAAGGAGTGCTGCTGCGATGATGGATCCGGTAAGGTTTCCGATTCCGCCGAGCACGACAAATACAAGGATAAGTATCGATGTGTTAAAGTCGAATTTCTTGGGAACGATGGTGGAGAAATTCAGTCCGTACAGCGCACCCGCAGACCCCGCTATCACAGCGGAAGTTACAAACGCTATCATCTTATACTTTGTGACGTTGATACCTGTTGCCTCGGCTGCGATGCGATTGTCACGGATGGCCATGATGGCACGTCCTGTGCGGCTGTTTACCAGGTTCTGTATCACAAAGAGTGTAAGCAGTATAAGGATTATTCCCGCCAGGAATGTGGAAGCTTTAACCACTCCGACAGCACCCATGGGACCGCGCACAAGGGTGACTCCCTCGGCAGACATATCCATGTGAGCTTCGTCTGTTACGGAAAAATGAAGCCCTGCCTTATCAACTCCCACATACAGACAGTTAAGCACGTTCTTGATTATCTCACCGAATGCAAGAGTCACGATCGCAAGATAATCTCCGCGGAGCCTGAGCACGGGTATTCCGATCACAACGCCTGCGATTCCCGCGAGTATCGCACCCACTATCATGGCCACGATAAGTCTTATGGCGCCGTTTGTCACTCCGCCGTAATTCATGGCACCTGACACGATAACACCGGAGAATGCGCCGACGCTCATGAATCCGGCATGTCCCAGGGAGAGCTCGCCTGATATTCCTACCACTAGATTAAGTGAAAGTGCCATCACTATATAAGCACAGATCGGAATGAGCTGACCGCTGAGTGCATTCGTAAGAGCTCCGGCCTGCTTTACTATGGTTATTACCACAAAGAAAAGAATGATGATGCCGTAATTGATAAACCCCATGAGGGAGTTTTTGTTGGTTTTACCGAGGATCTTGATCTTGTTTCCCATTTTACTCACCCCCCCTTATACCTTCTCGGTCATCTTCTTGCCGAGAAGACCGGTGGGCTTAACTAAAAGCACAACTATAAGTGCGGCAAAAACTATTGCATCAGAGAGCTGTGTGGATATATAAGCCTGTGCGAATTTTTCCAGAATGCCGAGGAGAATACCGCCGAGCATAGCTCCGGGGATTGAACCTATTCCGCCGAGAACCGCCGCAGTAAATGCCTTGATACCGGGCATGGAGCCGGTGGTGGGCATCAGTGTCGGATAAGCCGAGCACAGCAGCACGCCCGCTATGGCGGCAAGCCCTGAACCTATGGCGAAGGTAACGGATATGGTTGCGTTTACATTGATTCCCATGAGCTGAGCAGCACCCTTGTCCTCCGAAACCGCACGCATCGCTTTTCCCATCTTTGTCTTTCCGGTAAAGAGCGTAAGAGCAACCATTATGATAATGCTGGCCGCGATGGTAACGATTGTTGCGGAAGATATTGTGATCGGGTTGTCGGAATTCTTTCCGAGCACTATTGACGGAATGAAATTAACCATATTGGGGAATGCCTTGGGATTTGACGTCCATATAAGAAGTGCCAGATTCTGAAGCAGATATGACACACCTATGGCGGTGATGAGAACTGCCAGGCTTGTGGCATTTCGAAGGGGCTTATATGCAAGCTTTTCGATCACGATACCCAGTATCGTACATATCATCATCGAAAAGAGAATGGCAAGGGGAACCGGCCATCCCAGATATGTTCCGGCACAAAATGCGGCATACCCGCCGACCATAATGATATCGCCGTGTGCAAAGTTAAGCATCTTCGCAATTCCATAAACCATTGTATAGCCGAGAGCAATGATCGCGTACACGCTCCCTAAGCTTATTCCACTGATCAGATAATTAAGCATAAATCTATCTCCGGATCTGAAAAAAGGGTTATGGGCAGGACTCCGCAAGGCGCCCTGCCCTGAATAAAAATATAAAACTTATAACATTAAAACTCTCGATTAAAGTCCAACATAGACGCCGTTCTGGATTACCATACCCTTAGGCGCCTTGTTGACTTCACCGTTTGCTGACCACTGCATCTGCTCACCGGTTACACCGTCTACAGAGAATGCAGGGTTTGAAAGAACCTGGATAAGGATGTCGCAAAGGTCTGAAGCTGACATTCCGTCAACATTAAGTCCGCCGTTGTTCTCGGCATAGAACTTAAGAGCTGCATAGATTACCTTAGCACAGTCATATCCGTCTGCTGCGAACTGGATGGGAGTCTCGCCGTAAGCTGCTTCAAACTTTGAAACGAAGTTAACGGTAAGATCGTCTGTAGCATCTGCTGCGAAGGGAGTAAGAAGGATAACGCCCTCTGCAAGAGAGGTATCAAATCCTTCGATTCCGAGGATTCCGTCCATTCCATCAACGCCGAAGAAAGTGGGAGCATATCCCATTGCGTTAGCCTGTGAAAGAATGAGTGATGCGGGTGTGTAGTACATGGGAAGGAATACAAGATCTGCGCCTGCATCCTTTGCTGCGGTAAGCTGTACGGTAAAGTCTGTATCGCTTCCGTCCATGAAAGTGGTTTCCGATACAACATCAAGTCCGAGCTCAGCTGCCTTGGTCTTGAATGTCTGATAGATACCGGTTGAGTAAGCATCATCATTCTTGTAGATGATTGCAACCTTGGTAGCAAGGCTGTTCTCTGAAATGTACTGAGCTGACGCGGAGCCCTGGTTGGGATCCGAGAAGCAGAGCTGATATGTCTGATCCTTGTTTGCTGTTACATCTGCTGCTGAAGCGGAAGGAGTGAGCATAAAGATGCGGTCACTGTTTGCTTCTGCGCTGACTGCGATACAGGGAGTGGTGGTAACTGTTCCGATGATAGCCTGTACGCCCCAGTCCTTAAGCTGGTTATATGCGTTTACGGACTTCTCAGCGTCATGCTCATCATCCTGAGGATTGTAATCCATCTGGAAGCTTCCGGCCTCTGCGTTGATCTCGTCAACTGCGATCTTTACACCGTTATCTACGGCATTTCCGTAAAGTGCAGCTCCGCCGGTAAGAGGTCCTATCATACCTACCTTGAGAGTACCTGTAAGCACTCCGTCTCCCTCAGTGGCTGCGTCTGCAGTCTCGGTGCCGGCATCCGTGGTGGTCTCTGTTGTTGCGGCAGGCTCGGGCTTATTCTCCGTTCCTGCTGTGTCATTCCCCGAGGTACAAGCGGCAAGTGAAAATGCCATAGCACCTGCAAGGATCATTGAAAGCAGTTTCTTTTTCATAATCTTTTCCTCCTATAAATTCTCAAAGCCTTGAGCGTCGAAACGCTTTTTGCAAAAAAAGCCTTCCTTAAATATGGAAGGCCACCTTTGGCTTTAAAGGCATTGTAATAGGTTACAATTGATTTGTCAATGAAAAATATACATGTATACAATTATTTTTTTTCTTATTTTTTGTGTATTGTGATACAATTATAGAAAGAATGCGGCTTGGTCTGTCATTCAGAGTATGTATTATTATTCTTTTTATACTCTTTTCAAAAGGTCTTTACAGGGAGAAATGCCATGTCCGAAAGTAAACCCAGAAATGTCATATCACAAAAGCTGCTGGTGATAGTCATACTTCCCATGCTGCTGCTTGCCGCCGCCAGCACCCTCATCGGCTACAGGCTCACGCTGAATGCTCTTGAGGCAGCCAAAAAGGATGAGCTGCAAAGTGCTGCGATCATGACGGAAATGGTTATAGATACCCTTATTCCCGGGGATTACAGGCTCGAGGGAGACGGATCACTGCTTCTGTATAAAGGCGATGAGGACATCACCACCAGATATGATCTTGTGGACAGGATATACGATATGACAGGCCTTGAAGTCAGTCTTATTTATGACGATACTCGCATCCTTACAACCGTGTATGATAGGAACAAAGCAAGATACGTTGGCACAGGGATCTTTGACAAGGTTCATGATCAGCTGAAAAACGAAGAAGGGACTTTTTCCAACACTCTAATAGGTAAGGACAGATACTACGCATATTATCATCCCCTGTTTAATTCCGACGGATCCTATGCCGGTGCCATCGAGCTATGCAGCCCATATTCATCCATTTCGGGACTTGCCTGGGTGCCTGTTATCGTAACAGGTGTGCTTATCCTTGTGGTTATGGCGATACTGATGGTGCTTATTCTTAATCATAACAAGTCGACAGAGTCCGCTATCGCCAAGTTGCTTGAATTCACCAAAAAGGCTTCATCGGGAAATGATGCTGCCGAGCTTGATGCCTCGGTATTGGGACGCGGCGATGAGCTTGGAGGAGTGGCTGCCTCCGTGCTTGAGATGCACCGCTCGCTCCGCGATATGATGGACAAAGATGCTTTGACTAAGCTTTATAACCGCCGCAGCGCAAACAGAAAACTGGACCTTATACGTTCACATTATGAAAATGACGGAACCACCTATTCCGTAGCAATAGGTGATATTGATTTCTTTAAAAAGGTCAATGATACTTACGGACATGATGCGGGAGACCTTATCCTTCAGACTGTTTCGAATATTCTTCAAAAACATCTTAAACCTCTCGGCTTCGTTGCAAGATGGGGCGGTGAGGAATTTCTTATGGTGTTTGATAAGATCGGGATCGTAACCGCTGAGAAGAAGCTGTGGGAGATATTGGAAGAGATAAGGGCCACGGAGGTTTCTTATAATGATGTTTCTATAGTTGTTACCATGAGCTTCGGTGTGGCCTGCGAGCCCGAACTGTCTCAGGACGACCTGATCAAGATCGCCGACGAGAGGCTGTATTATGCAAAGGAAAGCGGCAGAAACCGCGTGGTATCATTTGTTCCGAATGAGTCGGAATATAAGTGGTAAAAAATGATTAAAAAAAGAGGATGCAGTATTCCGCATCCTCTTTTTTATTTCTCCGGATCAAAGGTGAAGCACTCTCTCTTTGATCTCCTGCGTTCTTCCCTGGTTCCAGAACTGGGTTCCGATATATCCACAGGTACGTCTCGCTACATTGAGCTTATTCTGATCGGTGTTGCCGCAGTTTGGACAGCGCCAGATAAGCTTGCCGTCTTCATTTTCCTTTATCTCAATTTCCCCATCATAACCGCATACCTGGCAGTAATCGCTCTTGGTGTTGAGCTCGGCATACATGATATGATCGTAGATATACTTTATGATCGAAAGCACAGCCTCAAGGTTATCCTGCATATTGGGAACCTCTACATAGCTGATGGCTCCTCCGGGTGAAAGCGCCTGGAACTCTGCTTCAAGTGAGAGCTTTGAGAACGCATCGATCTGCTCTGTAACATGAACATGATAGCTGTTGGTGATGTAATTCTTGTCAGTCACACCCTCGATGATGCCAAAGCGCTTCTGCAGGCATTTTGCAAACTTGTATGTGGTGCTCTCAAGAGGTGTTCCGTAGAGTGAGTAGTCGATATTTTCCTCGGCCTTCCAGCGAGCGGTGTACTCGTTGAGTTTTTTCATGATCTGAAGGCCAAGTTCCTTACCCTGAGGCTCGGTGAGTTTCTTTCCGATAAGACTGTATACGCATTCCCAAAGGCCCGCATACCCCAGAGAAAGTGTGGAGTATCCGCCATGGAGATATTTGTCTATCTTTTCACCCTTCTTTAATCTGAGAAGCGCGCCGTGCTGCCACAGAATGGGAGCAACATCCGATACCGTTCCGGTGAGACGCTCATGACGAGCCTGAAGTGCACGGTGGCACAGCTTCATCCTGTCATCAAAGATCTCCCAGAAACGGTCGAGATTCTTCTCGGCTGAAAGTCCGATATCTACAAGGTTAACGGTAACGACACCCTGATTGAAACGTCCGTAATATTTCGGCTTTCCGTCCTCATCCACATAGGGGGTAAGGAAGCTTCTGCAGCCCATGCAGGTGTAGCAGTGGCCCTCTCCGTTCTTGTCGATCTTATTCTGCATCATTATCTTTTCGGAGATATAATCCGGAACCAGTCTCTTAGCGGTGCACTTTGCAGCGAGCTGAGTCAGATAGTAGAACTCTCCTTCCTCAGTGGTATTATCCTCTTCAAGAACATAAATAAGCTTGGGGAATGCGGGTGTGATCCACACGCCCTTCTCATTTTTAACACCCTCGTAACGCTGCTTGAGCATTTCTTCTATGATAAGCGCAAGATCTTTCTTTTCCTGCTCGCTTCTTGCCTCGTTGAGGTACATAAACACTGTAACGAAAGGTGCCTGTCCGTTGGTGGTCATGAGGGTCACAACCTGATACTGAACCATCTGCACACCGTTCTTTACTTCTTCGCGGAGTCTCTTTTCGGTTATCTTTTCGATGTCTTCCTGAGTTGCGTTCAGATCCTTAAGCTCTTCCGTAACCTGCTCGCGGATCTTCTTACGGCTTACATCGACGAAAGGCGCGAGATGAGTGAGCGAAATGCTCTGTCCGCCGTACTGGCATGAAGCAACCTGTGCGATGATCTGTGTTGCGATATTGCAGGCGGTTGAAAAGCTGTGAGGCTTTTCGATCATGGTGCCGCTGATAACGGTTCCGTTCTGAAGCATATCCTCGAGGTTAACAAGATCGCAGTTGTGCATATGCTGCGCAAAATAATCCGCATCATGGAAATGGATCAAGCCCTGCTCATGAGCCTGGGCAATATCATTGGGTATAAGGAAACGACGGGTGATATCCTTGCTGACCTCGCCTGCCATGTAGTCGCGCTGAACGCTGACAATCGTGGGATTCTTGTTGGAATTTTCCTGCTTTACCTCTTCATTATTGCACTCAATAAGAGAGAGTATCTGCTCATCGGTGGTATTGGACTTACGGACCAGCTCACGGGTATAACGATAGGTAATATAATGACGCGCAACCTCGAAAGCGCGCTGATTCATGATCTGATTCTCGACAATATCCTGGATCTCTTCCACGCCGAGGGAACGGTTCATATTTGCCACCGCTATCTCAACATCCTCCGCAATACGGCGTATCTGAAGGTCTGTCATCCTTTCACTGGGAATGACGGTATTATTCGCCTTTGTTACCGCGGTAATGATCTTCTGGCGGTCAAATTCTACTTCCGCACCACTGCGCTTGATGATCTTCATGTCAAAAATTCTCTCCTTTGAACGTACTGCCGATTGACGATCTGCCTTATCGTCAGGGTTTTTTCGGGTTTACATAAAGCAGTCCGCGAGAGCGCGAAACTATCCCTATGTGCCCTTCGAGATATAATTCTAACAAGATATAGTGTGTTTGTAAAGAATTAGTAACAAAATATTGTGTCTAAAAAATAAAAAAAAGTTTGTGCAAAATGTCAAGTGACTTTGCACAAACCTTTATTTTTACTGCGATCCGAAAAGCCTACCAACCAAAAAGCCTTGATCATTCCGCTTCCATAAAGTATATCCTGGACCCAAAATCCTGAAAATGTCTCACTTCTCCGTTATATCCGGTGGCTCCGAAGGCCTGTTTCAAATGCACGCCGCCGTTCATGAGAGTATCCCCGCTGGCGGTAACATCTTCCGTCTCCCCGTCCATCTTGACAAATTTAGCGATGATATCTATCAGCAGTCCGTCTTTTTTCACATGGATGGGCGATGCGGTATTTACCAGATCTCCGAATTCCCGTATATCTAATTTAAGCACTCTGTTATAGAAATGATAAAGAGCATCTTTCTTTAATCCCCTTGCCTGATAGGAATGGAAAGGAGCATTCGGAACCACAAGCCTTTGCATCACCATTCCCACGGCCTTTTTGCCATCGGGGGAGACGCATGTCCATTCGGTGAAATTCTCGCTTCCGAAGGGAACCGCCGCCACTCCGCTCACAGATGCGCTCACCTGCGGCATCGCTGCACTGCCTCTTCCTCTGTAGAAATCACCCCACTGGAAAGTTTCTCTCCACTCCTTGTAGAGCTCGATCTGTGCCTTTATGGCGGCGACCTCTTCCTTTTTCATGTCGCAGAGATTGCACTCATAGCCCAGCACTCCGAAGGAAGCCACGTTGAATCTGGTTTCGAGAGGAGTGGTGCGAAGCGTCTGGTGATTCGGGCAGTCAGAGACGTGAGCCGTAACCGTCGACATCGGGTATCCGTAGCTGTATCCCGTCTGGATGGCGAGTCTGCACATGGCGTCGGTATCATCGCTCGCCCATATCTGAGGGAAGTAGCTGAGTATTCCGAGATCAAATCTGTTTCCGCCGGCGCTGCATCCCTCAAAAAGAATGTGGGGGAACCTTTCAGTAAGTGTCTTCATGCAGCGGTACAGTCCGAGCACGTATCTGTGAGCCAGTTCGCCCTGCTTTATATCCTGCAGATTCTGTGAGAAGCAGTCCGAGAAAGGACGGTTCATGTCCCACTTCACATATGAAATATTTGCGGAGGAGAAGACTTCCGTCATCTTATCGATGATAAAATCCTGTACTTCGGGATTTGAAAGGTCAAGTATGCGCTGGTTCCTTCCCTCGCTGTGAGGCTTACCCGGTATCTCCATCGACCATTCCGGATGAGCTTCGTATAGTTTGCTCTTCACGCTGATCATCTCGGGCTCGACCCATATACCGAAATCAAGTCCCAGAGCATTTATTTTATCGGCAAGATGCTTTAAGCCTCCGGGAAGCTTCCTGGGATTAACATCCCAGTCTCCCAGGGATGTGGAATCGTTATCCCTCTCCCCGAACCATCCGTCATCCATGACAAAGAGCTCGATACCGACTTCTTTTCCCGCCTTTGCAAGCCTTACCAGCTTGCTCTCGTTAATATCAAAATAAGCAGCTTCCCAGCTGTTGAGAAGAACAGGTCTGGTCTTCTTTTTCCATTCTCCGCGGACTATATGCTCACGCACAAATCTGTGCATATTTCTGCTCATACCGTTGTAACCTTCGCAGCTGTATGTCATCACCGCTTCGGGGGTATCAAAGCATTCTCCGCCGTTAAGGACATAGCGCAGGCTCTCGGGATTGATCCCCGATACGACTCTCGTTTTTCCAAAAGCACTTGCCTCTACACACTCATAGTGATTCCCGCTGTATACAAGGTTGAACCCATATACTTCGCCGGCGTCCTCGCTTGTCTCTATCGGATGGATCATAAAGAAGGGATTGCACCTGCTGGAGCTTGTCCCGTTTATGGATGACGCGATATGTTTCCCTCCGGTAACAAGGCAGTCGTCCCTTTGCATCTCTCTGGCCCAGGCGCCACGGAATGTGGTAAACACATATCCCGCCCTGTCAAGATCGATCTGCATGCTCATCAATCTGTCTAATATGACGGTGCTGTTGCTTTTATTTACGAGCTTTGCATTTCTGGTGATAACATCGCATTCTTCGTATACTACGTAATTGAGATACAGCTCAAGATCGTAGGATTTATCGATCAATTTTACGGAAAGTGTCTGCGCCTTTTTGCTGTCGTCATAGGAAGATGGCATATCACCGAGATCGAGAGTGCCGTCTTTTATCTCATAGCTGTCGTACAGGAAGTCGGATGTGGTGCTTCCGTCGGAATGTGTCAGGCACACAAAGGGCTCCCTGAAATCTCCTTTTCCATACGAAGACATCTCGAGGCGCATATCTTCGAGTGAATACTGAAGGTGCTCCTGGTCGTACCCTATCGTGTTTCCCGGATAAAACGCGTGTTTTTCGGTAAGCGCGGCAAATGTACCCTCTTCCGCGCCCTCGGGGATCGTGATCTTTCTGCCGTAATATATGTGTTCGAGCTGTCCTGTGGGAAGGACCGCAAACATGTATGTAGTCGCGGCTGTATCTATTATGAATTTACAATCGTTTATAACCCTTATCATGCTATCCCCTTTCCGTGATTATCTTGCAGTTTAATGTACTATCGGTTATTCTGTTTAACTGAGTGACGGACTTCGCGTTTCAAGT
>DFKZ01000121.1:0-1150 GCA_002373975.1 Lachnospiraceae bacterium UBA3632
ATGGACCAACAGTAACTCGTTAT
Source organism: Lachnospiraceae bacterium UBA3632 (assembly GCA_002373975.1). Taxonomy (GTDB): domain Bacteria; phylum Bacillota; class Clostridia; order Lachnospirales; family Lachnospiraceae; genus AC2028. The sequence goes on from DFKZ01000121.1 coordinate 24, forward strand.
TACTTAGTGACGGCATGGACAATATGAGTTGTAGTTTGTCTCATGGGCTCTGCTGCTATCTTCTTGATCTACGATCAAGAAGCATAAATTCGCGCTCACTTAGCTAAGAGCAAAATCGGTCTCGGGCAACTCGCGACGCTCGCGCTATATTTGCGCGAGCTGCTCAGACAATCCCTCGACACGATTTCCGCACGTGGCGCTCATTAAGCGCGGCGCCTAATTCGATCAAACTACAATCTCACATCGTCCATACCTGTCACTGAGTAGTACTGTAGCAGTCGCTTATGGATTTATAAATAACAAGTGCCAGGCACAGACGATGATAGCTTCCGTGAGCGCACCATGTAGCGCCGCCGGCACTTAGCGAAAACAAGCAAAGCGCAGTTTGAGCTTAGTACCGCTGCGTGTCGCGGTATGAGCCGCGAGGCGTGTGCGCGACGGAACTATCATTGGCTGGGCCGTCACTATCCCTTTGCGGAGACAAATTTTACGCCAGCGCGGAGACGTAGCGAATCCATACTTGAAACGCGAAGTCCGTCACTCAGTTAAATCATAAAACTATTAGTAAGTTAAACTGCAATATAAATGATTAAGGAGAATAAACATGGCAAGAAGACGTATTATAGCCGGCAACTGGAAGATGAACAAGACTCCCAGCGAGGCAGTTGCACTTTGTGCAGAATTAAAAGATCTTGTTAAGAACGATAACGTAGATGTAGTTTACTGCGTACCCGCAATTGACATCGTGTGCGTTGCGGAAGCAGTTAAAGGCACAAACGTTAAGGTTGGTGCTGAAAACTTTTATATCGAGGACAAGGGCGCTTTCACAGGCGAGATTTCAGCTCCCATGCTCAAGGATGCAGGCGTAGAGTATATCATCATCGGCCACTCCGAGAGAAGAGATATCTTCGGCGAGAATGATATCCTCATCAACGCAAAGGTTAAGAAAGCATTTGCTGCAGGCCTTAAGCCCATCCTTTGCTGCGGAGAGTCTCTTGCACTTCGTAAGGCAGGAACCTACAAAGAGTGGATCGAGAGACAGATCAAGTGGGATCTTACCGATGTGACAGCAGATCAGGTTAAGAACCTTGTTATCGCTTATGAGCCTATCTGGGCTATCGGAACAG
>DFKZ01000121.1:1297-9076 GCA_002373975.1 Lachnospiraceae bacterium UBA3632
GCAGTACGCATCCAGTACGGCGGATCAATGAACGCAGGCAATGCGGCAGAGCTTCTTTCCAAGCCCGACATCGATGGCGGACTTATCGGAGGAGCAAGCCTCAAGCCCGATTTCGGCCAGATCGTTAATGCATAAGCAATCAGCTTCATGTCCTTTATGAAGCTGATCGACTGTCGCGATGCCTTAACGCGCAGTCGAAGGCGAAGCCGTTGCGCAAGCCGCTGCGTACTATGCGGCGGCTTGATTCATAAAAGCCAATCAGCTTCGTGTACCTTACGAAGCTGATCGACTGTCGCGATACCAATATAGTCCCGATGCTTATTACCGGCATCGGGGCTATTATTATAAATGATCGAATTAAGTATTAGAGTACAAAACGTACACAATTGACAATGCGTACGTTTGCGTGTATTATTATATCATAATATATTTACTCGGAGGTGGTATTTATGGATCTGTTAAATGCTACAGATGTAAGGAAAAACTGGTCTGTTACACTAGATTCTGTTGTCAGGGAGCGCCCTGCATACATAAAGCGTACTCATGATAATATTGCCATTATTGGTGTATCTACTTTAAATGATATTTTATCCGGATATCGGTTCAATGTGAAAAAGATTAAAGAGGATGACGGTAGCATAACCTTGAGTACAGTTGAAATGGATATTATCGCAAACGCTCCGGACGAGATTTCTGCTAAAAGACGGTTGGCTGCTTATATCAAAGAGTATGCTGAAGAGTTTTACGATGAATTCCCGTTGTGGTCCGCTGCTCCAAACCGAAAATCACATATTCCATATGTGTTCAAAGCTTTAAGCTTAAGCATAGATGAAATCCTGGAGGATATTGTATGCCAAAATGGAAAGAAATAAAGCGTTTTTGTGAGAAAGACGGATGGGAGTTATATAAAACTACTGACCATTTCTTTTATAGAAAAGTTATGCCGGATGGAACAATTAAACGAACGAAAGTTTCAATGGGAAGTGGAGAGGTGCATTCCCATATGTGGAAGGAGATACTTAGAAATCAGCTTCAGGTATCTGAGGAATACTTCAATAAGACAAAATAGAAAAAGTGGGGGTTTACCAGTTCTTAAATAACCATTTATAGATTTTTTATATTTTTTATTTTTGTTTTCTAATTTAGACATAAAGTGTCCATAATTACATGGTAATATATATTCAACGATTAAGGAAATCACCTACACCACCCACGCAAGTGGGTTCTCATAAATCTCTCTCCTTTTTATAAAAACTCCGCCTTTAGGGCGGAGTTTTTATTTGTTCGGATATGCCTTTTCTTTTAAAATTCCCTTTTTTTACAACTGATATAGAAAAATCGGAGACATTTTTGGTAAGATTTTCATCCACTATATATGGTATTATTATCATGCGCACATTTCTATATATCGTAGCAAGTGTTATTTCACTGATAGAATTCTATTGATCCTATGCTGAAAAGTAGTTTGAGGTAAATATATGTCTACCTACAGAGAAAATACAAAGAAAATAAACATCGGAGGACGGATCATAGGCGGGGGAGAGCCTATTGCGATCCAGTCCATGACCAATACAAAAACCGAGGATGTAAAAAATACCGTAGAGCAGATTCACAGGCTTGAAGAAGCGGGCTGCGAGATCATACGCTGTACGGTTCCTACAATAGAGGCTGCAGCTGCCATAAAAGAGATAAAAAATCAGATTCACATTCCTCTTGTAGCGGATATTCATTTCGACTATAAGATGGCTATTGCCGCCATAGAAAACGGTGCGGACAAGATAAGGATAAACCCCGGAAACATCGGCTCGCAGGATAGGATCAAGGCTGTGATCGATGCCGCAAAGGAAAGAAATATTCCTATAAGGGTGGGAGTCAATTCCGGATCTCTCGAAAAGCCGCTTATAGAAAAGTATGGCGGAGTTACCGCTGAAGGAATAGTTGAGAGCGCTCTGGATAAGGTTCACATCATAGAAGATCTGGGCTATGACAATCTGGTGATCAGCATTAAGTCTTCGGATGTAATGATGTGCGTAAAGGCTCACGAACTTCTTGCGGGCAAAACAGATTATCCGCTCCATGTAGGTATCACCGAGGCCGGAACCGTGATGAGCGGAAGTATAAAATCAGCCATAGGACTTGGCCTCATACTTGATAAAGGAATTGGAGATACCATCAGAGTGTCCCTTACCGGTGATCCCGTGGAGGAGATAAAAGCAGCCAGGCAGATTCTGCGAACTTTAGGCCTCAGAAAGGGCGGCATTGAAGTGGTGTCATGTCCGACATGCGGGCGCACACAGATAGATCTTATAAAGCTGGCCGGGGAAGTTGAGACTCTGGTGAGCGGTTATCCCCTTGATATTAAAGTTGCGGTGATGGGATGCGTTGTAAACGGTCCGGGGGAAGCAAAAGAGGCAGATCTGGGAATCGCAGGGGGAATAGGAGAAGGACTTCTTATTAAGAAGGGTGAGATAATAAGAAAGGTTCCGGAAGCGGAGCTTCTTTCGTCACTTAAATACGAACTGGATAATTGGAAATAAAGATGGAACCCAAAGATTTTTTTGAAGTTTTCCCGACTCTCGTGCTTAAGGAAAAAGCAGCGGGATATATGACGGGAACAACTGTGCTTCGTGTCTCTTCAACCAAGAACAGACACTTACTGAAAATATATATTAAGAGCACTCATATCATTCCCAAGAGCATTATCCTGGAAGTGCAAAAGGAAATTGAAAAGCAGCTTTTCGGGGAATCGGAGATCGATGTAAGGATATACGAGCGTTTTGAATTATCAGACAGTTACAGCATTACGACTGTGTTTGAGAGTTATCGTGAAAGTATGGAAAAAGAGCTCTCCGAGAGTTCGCTCACACTCTATGATGCCTTTCATAATTCAAGGCTGTCATTTTCTGAGAATAATACTGTAAATATTCAGATACCGGACAGATTTCTCTATCGGGAAAAGCAGCGGGAGCTTGAAGATTATATAGAAAAGGTCATTACCGACAGATTCAGCATGGGGCTTATACTTAATATCGATTATTACGAGCTTCCGGAAGGCGAACTCTCAAAGGAAAACGAGCTTAAAGTGGCGATGCGAGTAAAAGAGATAGCTGACCGTATCGGCGCAGGTATTGAAAAAGAAACAGTATATCTTGGAGATGTTCCCAAGGAGTCTAAAAACTCAGAGGATGCAGCAGGCAAAAAAACGGCTAAGGAAGATGCCGGCCGTTCTGAAGCAAGAAGCGATGCCGCGGCAAAGGCTGATACTTCTGTTCAGGGCAGTTCCTTAACAGGAGCAGATGAAAGCGGAAAGAAGGGAAGCGTTAACAAGTTCCTTAAAAAGGTTCCCGAAAGAGGGGAGTTTAAAAAGGGAGAATATAAAAAAGATTTCAGAAGGGGAGAACTCAAGCGGTCTGACAATCCCGACGTCATATACGGGGTCGATATCGATCCTGATGCCGAGTTCACCAGGATCGAAGACATCATAGGCGACATAGGCGATGTGGTGATAAGGGGAGAGGTTACAGGTGTTGATTCTCATCCCATAAAAAATGAAAAGACTATTTTCAAATTCGACATAACCGATTACACCGATACGATTTCAGCCAAAATATTCCTTCCCACAGAGAAGGTGAAGGAATTCGAAAAAGAAGTTAAGCCCGGAGCATTCCTTAAAGTAAAGGCTTTTGCCAAGCATGATCCCTTTGATCATGAGGTGTCACTTATGCCTGTTTCCGGTATTATGCGTACCGGCAGTTTTGTCACTCCCAGAGCAGACCATGCCCTTCATAAGAGAGTGGAGCTGCACTGTCACACTAAAATGAGTGATATGGACGGCGTATCCGAGGCAAAGGATATCGTTAAGAGAGCTTATAAATGGGGGCACAAGGCCATCGCCATAACGGATCACGGAGTGGTTCAGGGTTTTACCGATGCCGGACATGCATGGGATGACCTTTGGAAGGCAGAAAAGAATAAACGAAAAGATGCGGGTGACGATAACCCCGACAGACAGGATTTCTTTAAGGTGCTCTACGGTGTGGAGTGCTATCTTGTCGACGACCTTTTAAAGGTCGTGATGGATGATGAGGACTGCGGATTTGATGAAGATTTCGTGGTCTTCGATATAGAGACCACTGGTTTTTCACCTGTGGGAGACCGCATAATCGAAATAGGCGCCGTAAAGGTATCGGGCGGAAAGGTGATCGACAGGTTTTCCACCTTTGTCAATCCCGAAAGGCCGGTGCCATACGAGATAGAGAGGCTCACTTCCATATCGGATAAGGATGTGTCGGGTGCGGACACAATAGATGTGATCCTTCCCCGGTTCCTTGAATTCTGTGATGGATGTGTGCTCGTAGCTCACAATGCGGAATTTGATGTAAACTTTATAAAGGCTAACTGCGAAAGACTGGGCTATCCAAGGAACTTTACCTATATGGATACGCTCCTGTTATCAAGGGTTCAGCTTCCCGGACATGCGAAGTATACTCTGGATGCTGTAGCTAAACTTTTGAGCATTAATCTCGGGCATCATCACCGTGCGGTGGATGATGCTGAGTGTACCGCACTCATTTTTATCCGTCTGATGAACCAGCTTTCATCCGAGGGTTATACAAAGCTGGCACAGATAAATGAAAAGGCCGGATCGAGTAAGGAAGCTATTTCGAAGATGCGCCCGCATCATTGCATTATACTTGCCAAAAACGATCTCGGAAGGATACATCTGTATCACCTGATAAGCGAATCACATCTTGATTATTTCAGCGGAAGATTTCCGATAGTTCCCAAGAGCAGGGTTCAGTATTACCGGGACGGCCTTATTGTGGGCAGTGCCTGCGAGGCAGGTGAATTATACCGTGCGCTTGTGGAAGGAAAGACAGAGCAGCAGATCACAAGGCTTGTGGAATTTTATGATTATCTGGAGATACAGCCGGTAGGAAACAATGCCTACATGGTGGATGCTTACGATAAAAAGAAGCTGGATAACGGCGAGGTTCTTACCGAGAAAAGATTCGCCAAGATCAATTCACTTGATGATATCAGAGACGTCAACAGACGTGTCGTGGAACTGGGAGAGAAGTTTAACAAACCCGTCGTAGCAACCTGCGATGTGCATTTCCTCGATCCCGAGGCAGAAGTTTACAGGCGCATCATCATGGCGGGAAAGGGCTTTGATGACGCCGACAGACAGCCCCCGCTCTACCTTCATACCACGGACGAGATGCTTGAGGAATTCCAGTATCTCGGTCCCGAGAAGGCTAAAGAAGTAGTTATCACAAATACAAATATGATCGCCGATATGTGTGAGACCATCTCTCCCGTACGGCCGGATAAATGTCCTCCCGTTATACCCGACAGTGACAAAACACTCACAGACATATGCTATAACAGGGCTCATGAAATATATGGAGAAAATCTTCCCGAGATCGTGGAAGAGAGGCTTCAGAGAGAGCTTAATTCCATCATCACCAATGGATTTGCCGTTATGTATATAATCGCTCAGAAGCTCGTGTGGAAGTCGGTGGAGGATGGTTATCTTGTAGGATCCAGAGGTTCCGTCGGAAGCTCGTTTGTGGCCACAATGTCAGGAATAACAGAGGTCAATCCTTTAAGCCCACACTATGTCTGTCCCAAGTGTCATTATTCCGATTTTGACAGCGATGAGGTTAAGGCTTATGCGGGTAAAGCCGGTGTTGATATGCCGGATAAAACCTGTCCTGTGTGCGGAGCGCCTTTAAATAAAGACGGTTTCGATATTCCTTTCGAGACATTCCTTGGGTTTAAAGGAGATAAGGAACCTGATATCGACCTCAATTTCTCGGGAGAATATCAGGCAAAAGCTCATAAGTATACGGAGGTTATCTTCGGTTCCGGACAGACATTCCGTGCAGGAACCATATCGGGGCTTGCCGACAAGACCGCATATGGCTATGTTAAGAAGTATTTCGAGGAACATGGACAGCACAAGCGCACATCGGAGATAAACCGTCTCGTTGCGGGCTGTATGGGAGTAAGGACCAGCACGGGGCAGCATCCCGGCGGTATTGTCGTGCTCCCCGTAGGAGAGGATATCTGCTCCTTCACGCCGGTACAGCACCCCGCCAACAAGGATGTTCCGACGGTAACCACACATTTTGATTATCACAGTATCGATCACAACTTGTTAAAGCTCGATATTCTGGGACACGATGATCCCACAATGATAAGAATGCTGCAGGACCTTACCGGCCTTGATCCCGTTAAGGATATCCCGCTTGACGGAAAAGACGTAATGAGTCTGTTCCAGAACACGGATGCGCTGGGAATAACTCCCGATGATATCGGAGGGACAAAGCTCGGCGCCCTCGGCATACCGGAATTCGGTACCGACTTTGCCATGCAGATGCTCATAGATACTAATCCGCAGGCATTTTCCGACCTTGTAAGGATAGCCGGGCTTGCCCACGGAACCGATGTATGGCTGGGAAATGCGGAAACACTTATAAAAGAAGGAAAGGCAACCATATCTACCGCTATCTGTACCCGAGATGATATCATGACATACCTTATCGGAAAGGGCGTGGAATCGGAGAAGTCCTTTAAGATAATGGAAGATGTGCGTAAGGGAAAGGTCGCCGGAGGAAAGAGCGATAAGTGGCCCGAGTGGAAGGAAGACCTGATCGCACATGATGTTCCGGACTGGTATATCTGGTCCTGCGAAAAGATAAAATATATGTTCCCCAAGGCGCACGCTGCGGCGTACGTTATGATGGCATGGCGAATAGCTTACTGCAAGCTGCACCGCCCTCAGGCTTATTATGCAGCATATTTCAGCATCAGGGCCAAGGCATTTTCCTATGAGCTTATGTGCCAGGGAAAGCAGACGATAGACAGAACTCTGGCGGATTTCAGAAGGAGGAAGGCTGCGGCAGCAAATAAAGAAGACGGAGCAATTCCGCTCTCATCCAAGGAGGAGAACCAGCTTTCGGATCTCAGGGTGGTAGAGGAAATGTACGCAAGAGGATATGAGTTTGTTCCTATCGATATCTTCAAGGTTAAAGCAAGGCTGTTCCAGGTTATGGAGGATGGGCGCATAATGCCATCGCTTACCAGTATAGAAGGCCTGGGAGAGGCTGTGGCCGATTCCATAGTTGAAGCAGCCAAGAAAGGACCATTCCTTTCCAAGGATGATTTCAAGGAAAGATCCCATGCTTCCCAGACGATAACTGATGATCTTGCGCGTTTTGGCATACTCACAGGTATACCCGAAAGCAATCAGATATCACTGTTTGATTTTTTTTAAAAAAGTACTTGCATTATTAAAAAGTTTATAGTAATATAAGCAAGTCGCGTATGAAACTTACGCTGTGGCTGGTTGGTCAAGGGGTTAAGACGCCGCCCTCTCACGGCGGAATCAGGGGTTCGATTCCCCTACCAGCTGCTTACAATTTCACAGTAAGATTAATCAGTCTTGAGGTTATTCCCTCAAGACTTTTTAATACTAAACAGTACATCGATTCTTAAGTAATCAAGGAGAGTCATCATGTCAAAGAATCTTGTGATCGTGGAGTCACCGGCAAAGGTCAAGACAATCAAAAAGTTCCTGGGAAGCAATTATGATGTTGCAGCCAGCCAGGGCCATGTACGCGACCTGCCCAAGAGTTCCCTCGGAATTGACATTGAGGGCGGTTATGAACCCAAATACATTACGATCAGAGGCAAGGGCGACCTTGTAGCCGATCTTCGTAAAAGAGTCAAGAAAGCGGATAAAGTATATCTCGCAACCGACCCTGACCGTGA
>DFKZ01000110.1:0-984 GCA_002373975.1 Lachnospiraceae bacterium UBA3632
AAGCGGCGTGGGAACGCCATGTGACAATAAACCCCGGCTGTGAGGAGCCGAGGCTATTGTGTGATTCCGTTGGGATTCGAACCCCAGACCCACAGCTTAGAAGGCTGTTGCTCTATCCAGCTGAGCTAATGACCCTGGAGCGAGTGATGGGAATCGAACCCACGTGGTCAGCTTGGAAGGCTGAAGTTCTACCATTGAACTACACTCGCAAGTAATCGGCGCCTGAATCACTTCAAGCGCCTTGATATATTACACTAACACTTCAAAATATTCAACAGTCTTTTTAAGACCGGTCATCAGGCCGTCGGGGGCGTTGATGTAAGGTAATTACCGGAGATATAAAAACCGTCGGATGTCTTGTACCAATCGTTGTCCGTTCTTGCCACAACAGTAACAGACTGACCCTTGGAGAGCGTGCCTGCCTTAGCATATGTGGGCTGCGGACCTGTACGTACGTTGAGATATCCCGTATCGGAAATATTGTATACATACAGAACAGTCTCGGACTCAAGTGCCGTCTCATTCCAGGTTACGGGCTCCGTATTTGACAGAGGACCTGTGTACTCTGTAAGTGTCGTCGTAGCTTCCGTCGTAGTTGTAATCGAGCTGATCTCAGCAGATGCATCGCTTGCCTCAAGGCTCTCGGCTGTATCCTTACCGCCGCAAGCCGCAACGCTGGCTCCGATTACAGCAGTAAGCATGATTGCCGTAAGTCTGAGTGTAAAGGTCTTCCTATTCACCTGTTATCACCTCCATATTTTTCCTATTATATTTTTACCATTATCTCATAAGTTTGCAAAATTAAATATTAGGTTTTGATTACAAGGCATCAGAGAGCAGGTAAAAAGCCTCATGGTCCCTGTATGCGCCGTTTATGTGCATATAAGATATCCTTTTGCCTTCATAAGTGAATCCGAGCCGGTTCACCAATGCGATGGATCTCTCGTTCTCGGGCAGTATGAATGCCTCCACCCTGTGCATCTT
>DFKZ01000110.1:1136-7872 GCA_002373975.1 Lachnospiraceae bacterium UBA3632
CAGTTCATCATGCCGCCGTATGCCAGATTGAAGAAAGACACCCTTCCTATTATCACATCCGAATCCTTAAGTGTTATCCACAAGGGCACGAGACGGCCGTCCTTGAAAGACATGGCATCGAATTCGAGATAACCCTTCTGCATGCTGTCCGTAAAGTACGCATCGTCATGTGTCTGGGAGAATTCCTGATGGAAGTCCCTGTTGCGCCTGAGATAGTCTCCTACCCTGTGGGCTTCACTCTTCTTAAGAACGGATAACCTGAGCCTGTCCGTCGTAAGGGACAGCAGTGAGTATCTGGGTTTTGCCGTTTCGATATCGTAGAACATTAGAAGAAGCCTGATGTTACCTGAGGCCTATGCCGTGTTTCTTGTGCAGTTCCTGCTTCATCTGATACATGCGTTCATCTGCACGCTTGTACACAGTATTGAAATCAGGATCTTCTCCTGCGTGGAACTCCGATGCACCGAATGACAGCGAGATATTGTTGATATCGTGCGGATCCTTATCTAACTCCTTAAGGTGTTCGCCGAAATCATAGATCAGCTTCTGTCTTATCCTGAAGTCATGCTCGGTGAGGATGACAACGAACTCATCTCCGCCTATCCTGAATACGGAACTGAGCGGGAAGTGTTCGCAGATAACGTGTGCAGCCCTTGTTATGGCATCATCGCCGGCACTGTGGCCGTACTTGTCATTTGTAACCTTGAGATAGTTGAGATCGCACATTACAACTGCAAATCTCGCAACACCGTCCCTGATCTGCTCATCGATACTCTCGACCGTGCTGTTGAATGCGGATTTGTTCTTTACCTTGGTCATCTGGTCAACGAAAGCCTTGGTCTCCATATCGACGGTATAAGTCTTGAGGCTGTTGACGACGGTCTTGATGCTTCTGGTAAGGTCTGCAACCTCATCATGGGAATCGACATCAGGTATCTGTACACGCAAATCGCCGTTGGCGATCCTGTGAGATGCATCCGTAAGCTCACGCAGCGACCTGGTTAGACGGCTGGAATAATAGTAAGACACACCTACCGTCACGATACAGCTGATAATTCCGATGGCAAAGATCCACGTCAGCAGAACTCCCCTTGACGAGAAGGCCACAGCGTAATCCGCTTCGATTACAAGCTTCATGCCGTTCTCCAGCGTCGCGAAAACCATCGCCTTGTCCTCACCGTTATACCTGTACCTGATGACATACTTATCGGAAGTCGCCTGTGTCATCTTATTAGCATTCTCGGTAACCGTAACATCTTTATCCCCATGCGCATCATCACCTTCATCATAGAAACCGAGGTGATAATGAACAGTACCGTCATTGTTCTTGAGATAAGATACTCCGGTATCCATCACCGTAAATCCGCTAACATATTTGATCAGCTTATCGAAGTCCATATCGATACCTACAACACCGACAAGGACATCATCGATATAGACAGGAAGAACATATGAGATTACCAGCATATCGCTCTTCGGGCTGAAGTAAGGATCGAGCCATACCGCTGACTGTTTCTCGATCGGCTGATAGAACCAGGCATTCTCACTCTCGGAGAACTTAAGGACATCAGTCACCTCTGCGGCCGCAAGTGTTCCGTCTTCAGATTTGCAATAATAGAATCCCTGTGTTCCGTCACCGGTAAGTTCGGGATTAAAAGTCATATAGCATGCCACAACATCATTATTGTTGCCTGCTACCGTTACAAAATACTGCTCAATGTACTGCTGGAAACTTTCTCTGACAGACGGATCTGATATCTCGTATGCCGAACCCAGTTGGCCCGACACATAGGCGTCTACGCCTTTCGCAGCATCTTCAACACGGCAGAGCTTGTTATCTACCTGGAGAGCATACTGTCTTACCATAAGGTTAAGGTTCTGAGATGCATCATCGTCAAGCATCTTGCCGAGCACAGAATAACACAGGCTGCCCAAAGTCGCGAACAATACAACCACCATTACCAGAATGATGCCGACGAACTTTATCTTAAGTGATATGCCGCGATTCTTGATTCCCACAATATTCCATCTCAATTATTTGATAGTATTATGTTACCCTTAAATCTTTTTTGACACAACATCAGAGATTTTGAGCATGGCTGTCACCAAATTGTCCCCATTTACCAAATTTAAGAGAATTCGGCATAATTCCGAGAAACGAAAAGTCCCGCCAAACGCAATGCTGGCGGGACTTGTATGTTTGGTGGCTCACTGGAGGCTCGAACTCCAGACCCCTTGATTAAAAGACACAGCCTGAAGCATTCTCATGTCTACTCAATTTCACGCAAACGCATGATTCATAAGGCTTTCAGCAGGTTCAGTTTGCTATATCTATTCGTAACTTCACTTAAGTGTTTGACTGAATTGTCCCCAAATTGTCCCCATAACAATGGTGAATCGCTATCTAATAAAACAGATCATTACTCAAGTCAGCAGATTAATGATATCCTTGCCATTATCTCTTCTAGGTGCATATGGCATTATAAAACCTGTATACCTTTTTCACCGCAGTCCAGCATTCTAGTGATGATTAACAATCAGATTCCTTTAGAGGCACATATACAGTATCTTCATCTGGAACATATGGCATATACTCACGATCATAGATTTTTAGAATAGTCTTTCCATAATCATTATAGTATCTAATGGCAGAGATTAACAATGTGCCCAATACTATTATAAATACTAGTAAAACATTAATAATTGTTCTCTTAGTACTCAAATTAAGAACATACTTATTAATGAAATACAATAGTAACGCGATTCCAAATGGAATAATAAACAATATGAAAGGAAAGCCATCTAAGCTGTGGTCATAACCGCTTACGACAATCAGATCTTGTTCTTTCTTTTCTGCAAGCAAAGCCAAATAACTATCTGGGTTTGTAATAGACAAGGCTTGGTTGACAACAATGCAAACTACGAAAACCGAAACTAGCGTAATTGCAATCGACAGAAACACAGAAACTATTCTTTTTATTCTATCCGTGGTATCTGGGTATTTCATAATTCATCTCCTAATCATTCAAACACTTATTCAACACAGGATCAGCAATAGATTCAAGAGGCAGACAAGCAAAAACAATGGCTAAGGAGATAATGCTGCAAAGCAATTTGAACGATCTTTTCATAGATTTCACCCCGTAAGAAGAACAACAAAGTGACAAATTTTCTTTAGATAATGCAATTTTATTACGGAAAGATATTCAATTCAAGCGCCAGTTCAATTGTTTTTCTTTCATTAATTGCTCAGTTTTCAAACCCGATATTTTTCGATTGTTCCTCTTTTTCCACGTCTTATACCCAGGCCGATGCATTGGATACGGACTTTGAAGCCTGTTTGTACCCAAGATTTTCAGAAAGCCCGATTTTTATACCCACTTTTTCAACTTGTCTTTTCTTCCACAAATGTATTAACCACACGGCTCTGCCGGGTGTTGTAAGACGAGTGGTACAAGCATTTGTACCCACTCCTTTATCCTGCTTATTTTTCGTCCTCAAAAACAGCCCTTTTTCGAGCCTGATACAGACCGCAAAACTTGACACGCAAGTTATAATTTAGGTAGGGCTAATCCACGATTTTCGAGAAATCAGTTTTATTCCTACTTTGTTATTTGCTCACAGTTATTTCTCATCACAGCTTAGATGTTTCTTAGCCCAAATCATCCTTGGGAGGAATCACTATGAACATCGAGAAACGCGGTAAGAGTTTCAGGATAACAATCTGCCTCGGATTTGACAGAAACAGAAAACGTATAAGGGAGAAGTACACCTTTAACCCACCCCCTAACTTATCTGCCCGTCAAGCCGAACAGGCAGCATACAAATATGGCATAGAACTTGAGAATAAATTGAAACGCGGTGGCTCCGTCAAATATGAATCTCTGTCATTTAACCAATTCGCCGAGATTTATTTCAAAGAACACGCACCAACCTTAAAAGAATACACAGCCGTTCAGTATAAAGACATATATGAGAAGAGAATAAAACCATACTTCGGCAACATGCGGATCAAGAACATTACCGCTCTGGATGTTAGACAATGGGTTTCCTCTTTGGAACGTTCACCAGGAAGCAACGGAAAAGGGGAAATATCAGACAACACAAAAGGCGTTTTCTTCCGAACATTATCCTCCATGTTAGGAGTCGCGGTCAGATGGGATATCATCGATGACAATCCGTGTCGCAAAGTTAAAACACCCAGGAGCAAGAAAACAGCCGTTAAGGCATTACAACAAGAAGACTTTGATAAACTGTTCGCAAAGATAGATTCATACAGAGACAAGAGAGCCGTCATCACAATATATCTCATAGCATTAACAGGAATCCGTGAGGGCGAAGCAGCCGGACTCAAATGGCAAGACATAGATTTCGAGAATAAAGTGATTCATATAGAGCGTGAAGCATTGTATATCCCTCAAAAAGGCGTCAGGGTCACTTCACCAAAGTCCGAGAACAGTATCAGAGATATTTTCATATCCGATCTCTTGCTCGAGAAGCTGAAGCTATATAAAGTTAATCAAGAGAAAGATATCTCCGATATCGGAGATTACTATCAAGACGATAACTATATCATCGCAGACTACGACGGATCCCCGGTACATGCATCAACCATCAGGAAATGGTTAAAGGCAGTCTGCAAACATTGTAACGTGCCCTACGTAACCGTACATGGTCTCCGTCACACATACGCAAGTCTTCTAATTGCCAATGGAGTCGATGTAAGAACTGCAGCAGCACAACTCGGACACAGTTCCCCTTCACTCACAATGAACGTTTATGCAAACCCTCAAAATGAAGCCAAGAGACGTGCCGGAAATCTTATCGCAGACATCGCTAAAGGGAAAAAGTAAAATAGACTGTCCCCAAATTGTCCCCATTTTTACCAGATTTAAGAGAATTCGGCATAATTCCGAGAAACAAAAAGTCCCGCCAAACGCAATGCTGGCGGGACTTGTATGTTTGGTGGCTCACTGGAGGCTCGAACTCCAGACCCCTTGATTAAAAGTCAAGTGCTCTACCGACTGAGCTAGTGAACCATATGGCTGGGGTGGTAGGATTTGAACCTGCGATGCGGGAGTCAAAGACCCGTGCCTTACCCCTTGGCTACACCCCAGTGTAAAGGAGCATAAGCGCCGGAAAACTTAATTGGGGTGGGATATGGGATTCGAACCCATGATATCTAGTGCCACAAACTAGCGCTCTAACCAACTGAACTAATCCCACCATAGCTTTTCCGGCGCCTTGAAATTATATAGTTTGCTTAATTTTAAGTCAAGACATATTATTCCCTCGGTGGTAAAATACATTGAATTGAAATAAGAAAGCGGTAAAAACATTATGGAAGACATTTCTTATATAACTATTCCTGCGGGATTCAAGGCAAACGGCGTAGCTTCGGGAATGAAGTGTTCCGACAGGGCAAATATCAACCCTGACACCCCTAAGTACACATATCTCGATGTGGGACTCGTTGCATCCGATACTCCCTGCACCGTTGCAGGCGTATATACATCCAATCTTGTAAAAGGACATTCACTTGTACGTTCCATAGGAATAATAGAGAGCAAGAAGAAAGTCAGGGGCATCATCGTCAACAGTAAAAATGCAAATGCTGCTGTCGGCAAAGCCGGTATCGAAGATGCAGACTTTATCGCAGGTGCCGTAGCCAAAGAGCTCGGTTGTTCTCCTGACGAGATCCTCACGGCTTCCACGGGTGTTATCGGATCCAGGCTTCCCTTAGATCTGATTTCTGCTGCAATACCCGAACTTGTAAGCGGCCTGTCTTCATCCGAAGAGACAGCTCACAACAGCGAGTATGCAATGATGACGACCGATACCGTACCCAAGGAAGTATCGGCAGAGATAACTCTTGCAGACGAACGCACAATAAGGATCGCAGGTCAGGCAAAGGGGTCAGGAATGATCCACCCTAACCTTGCAACAATGATCGGCATCTTTACTACAGATGCTGATATCGACGCGGATCTTCTTAAGAAGATGCTTAAAGATGCCGTCAAATACACATTCAACAGAGTCAGCGTAGACGGAGACACATCAGTCTGCGACATGGTAGTCGTTCTCGCTAACGGTGCGTCCGGTGTTAAGATCGAGGAAGGCAGCGAGGATGCGGATGTTTTCGCGGAGGCATTAAGAAGCCTGTGTGAAGATATCGCGCGTATGATTGCTTCAGACGGCGAAGGCGCAACCAAGTTCGTTGAGGTAGAAGTCTACGGCGCAGGCAGCGAAGCCGATGCCAAGCTCATCGTATCTGCCGTAGCAAAGTCTCCCCTCTGTAAGACCGCTTTCTACGGCATGGACGCCAACTGCGGAAGGATCCTTACTGCCGTCGGATATTCCGGTGCGAAGTTCGATCCCGAGCATGTCGACATCAAGCTTAGCGGACTGCTCGTATACAAAGACGGTGTAGCTGCTGATTTCGATGAGGACGAAGCATCACGCCTTCTCCATGAGCACGATATCAAGGTAGAGATATTCCTGCACGAAGGCGACTGCTACGACAGGATGTTCACCTGCGACTTCTCGCACGATTACGTTACGATCAACGGAAGTTACAGGACCTGATCCCGGCCGTTGTGAGCAGAATGTGACCGGATCAGGGGCAAATAGTCACAAATTACGCACAAACAGGCATTTGTGAGCAGAAAATGCAAATATCAGGGCTGTTCACTCACAAAATCATCACTCGATACAAAAGCATAAAATAAGGGACTGC
>DFKZ01000064.1 GCA_002373975.1 Lachnospiraceae bacterium UBA3632
GGCCATGGACAGCGACTTTGCGTGTGAAGTTATTTTACTGCGGGCGCCTTGCCGCTCTTTCTGAAGGCCTGCCGTATTCCCCTGTCTTTTCTGTTCTTGTCACGGACAATGACATTTTTTTGGGAAAAGTACTCATTTTTCTCAAAAGAGCCTCTTACAACGCGGTCTTTCAGCAGATCGACAGCAAACGCCTCTTTCCTTAACGAGTTTGTAATCCCAGATGCCATCTTGAACCTCCTGTGTGACTGGTGGTCATATGCCACATTTATATAGTTAAACAATAAGTTACCATAAAACCATGTGCCGTTCAAGCACCACTATAAAAATCTTTAAGATTATTCTTCATCTTACGTAACAGTTCAGACAGGCTGCAGGAAAGTTTCATAATCCGGCGCAAACATCATCTTCATCGAAAAGCGTAAGTCCTTCTCTGCGAGCTTAGAAAATGCTGCAGCATTTTCTGATCTCTCGGTCGGACTTACAATGCTTTTCTCACGAAGATAGATGCTTTGCTGCCGGAGAAACGAACTGTTAGATGCAGCCTGTCTGAACTGTTACCGTCTTACCGTCAGTCGGCGATCTCAAATGCGTTGCTGTAAAGCATACTGTAATTCATATCTAAAACGAATTCGGTCATAAGGCGGTTCTGATTCAGGTACTCTGCCTGCCCGACTGTAGTCTCATTATAAGATTCAGCTATATAAATGCAATACTTCCACATCTCTGACTGAACAAACTCATCATGGAGTTTACTGAGATTTTTCGCTCCGACCAAAAGATCCTCCGCAAGATAATCAAATGCATATACGCCAAGCAGCAGTTCTCTGTGGGCATATATGAGCGAACTAAGGTTACTGCACAGATACCGGCAGTGCAGGAGTTCACCAAGGAACATCTCGCGTTCTTTCTTGATGTCTTTGCCGTTGACGGGATTCAGGCTTCCCTGAATGGCAGATGCGCAGACAGCTATCATATCTAGATTATCAACAATTATGTCCTGCTCAGTCTCATCTATGCAGGAACTGACCTTATCGCCAAGCTCCTTAAGATAATTTGCTATCTCGGATTTCTCCGGCGATCCTTCTACTTCTATCTCTCCCTCAAGAATGCAGCTATAGCGGGCATCCTCATATTTATGAACAAAGCGCAGAAAATGTCCGCAGACCGATTTATAAAAATCAATCCACACCCGATTCCAGTCAATATCACTGCCTCCGCTTTTCTCACTCTCCAGAGCATATAATACCATGCAGAACCGCTTTGCGTATGTCTCAGCCATAATGTCATCGACTGGTACATTTCTCGTAAAGAAATTCAGATAGCCGTAAGGGGTCAGTCCAAGAACTTTCACCATACAGAGGTCACTCGTGACTTCACGGTAAACATCTGTCATATTATTCACGATCATCAGAGAGGACGGCATCGACGTTATGATATGAGATTCGGCGAAATTGACAAATCCCTTCTCCCTCCCATCAAGGTCGGCAAATACCCCAACCTGAAGAAATCTCGCAATTTTCCTGCTGTTCACAAGATTTCGCTGCTCCATGAGGAGCCTTCGAACTGTCACGTCAAGCTCGAATTCAAATTTCGCCGTGTTCATGCACAGCTCCAGAAATTCCTTTTCATCAATCAGATCTTCAGGACCCTGATAAAAATTAACGAGATGGTCATACAGCTGCAGAATCGTTCTATGTGTTTCTGCCGATTCATCATCTGCCGACATATCATCGAGCGGGAGCTCATCCATATTGTTCAGCAATTCTTCGTATGCTGCATAGGCCTCTTCTTTTGACCACTTTGGTCTCATCCCGCTGAAGAAAAGCTGATAAAGAGATTTTGCTGCCTCCATTATCCCTTTATTTTTTCCGTTGCTGAAAACAGTATAGTCAGAAAACAGTTCCTCTAGATATCTCCTGAGATTAGACAAATACTCGACTGAATAGACAAAGTTTCTGTATCTGCTTTCAATTTCCCCCATGAGATTGGCAAAGCCGAGCTCCCTGACTTCTTCTTCAGCAAGACCTATGTACTCCGCATACACATCCGCAAGACATTTTTTAAATAGTTCAGTATAGTAACTATAATTGTTAAGCCCTGGTATGAGCTTGCGCAGATCCAGGATAATGCTCATAGACACCTGATCGAACAATAATTCACTTGTATATCTGAGCATCATCTTATTGCGGGTACTTCTCGGCTCATATCTGAGAGAGTGAGCTATCTCGTGCATGAGGATACCGATTGATGCCGAAAAGTCCGTAAGGTCGCTGAATGACGGACACAAGACTACAAGAAGCCGATTTTTAAGGGACTCGTCCTTTCTCCAATTAAATAATGTCTTTGTTGTCAGAGAAGTTTCCATCGGCTGCGGAACCATCAATGTATAAAAACCTGACTGTGTGCCGTTGATTTCGCGGTTCAGTTCCGTCTTTCCATACCAATTTAAAAAGCTGTGAACAAAATAGCTGTAGCCGAGAAGCACTTTTTCTACGCTGACATGTGTCTCAAGGTTAAAGTGCGGTGTCTGAAGAGACTGCAGTGAGCTGTCAAGTATGAACTTCCCAAAAGAATTAATATATTCGAGCGCTGCCTTCAGCTCGCTGTCGAGCGCCGCGATAATTTCATCATTCTCCGGAGCTGTACATTCCGTAAGACTATTCCTGCGTGAATCATCACTGTATATCCATTGCCCGCAAGAGTCGGATGTTACATCAGGAACACCGATCAGTGACAGGTAATAATTTACACAGTCAAGAACTATCTCGATCTGCCTGATTATGATGCTGCAATAAATTCTGGAATCAGATGTTCCGTTGATCGAATTGCATATGCTTTTAATTCTCTCTAAAAGGTGCATATTGTACATAATGCTTCGCCTGGACGTATCTATACGAAGCACACGCAGGTACGCTTTGTGTATTCTTTCCGAGAGTGATGACAGTTTTGCGGCTATAATTTCATTTGCAAATAAAAATCCGTCCTCCGGCTCTATAAGCCGAATGTCGTCATTATAATTCTCCGCTTCTATCGCTTTTGTGCTTGCCCTAAACAGGAACCTCTCATTGACATACGAAATATACTTGTCCTTCATGAGAGATATTATGTAATCACATATCTTTTTCTCATCCGGATCCGTCTTTACTGCCACATCTTCGGATGAAGATTCCGGCTTCGGGCTGCCGATTTTATACCTGACAAGCTTGGGATGAATGTAGAGAAATGCCTGTTCACTCAGCGTTACCGTGAAGTCATATCGTCCGTTGAGTCTGAGATAAGATGAACTTTTCAGGTTTTGCCCAGGCTTATATTTCTCTTCTATATCTTTCTCATGGCTCCAATACTTATTGGAGAGCACACAGCGGAGAACAAATCTCCTCTTTTCAGAATCGACACTTATATCCGGTGCATCTTCGGAATCAGAGGACACCGGAATAATGTGCGTATTCAGACTCATGAGTGTGTATGTCTTGTAAAAGACAAAGTTCGTACAAAGCTCCTTCTCCACGCTGCTTTCGTGAATACTTCTGTGCTCGGCAGGCCTTTCCAGCTCATATTTGCGCCTGCGAAGCATGGAGGCAACTTCAAAGGGAACTTCCGGATTATTGCATCTGATGGCAACAACAAAGTCCCCTACCGACATTGACTGATAGACGCGGTAGCAGAAACCTCCCTGCTCCTCCTCTCTGAACCGCTTACTGACGAAATCAGACATCAAAATGTGCAGGTCCTTAAAAAACGCATTGTAGATGCTAAGGTATCCGAAATCATCCTTTATTGTCTCTTTCAGATGCTCCCGGTTGAGGCGCATCAGAATCTCCGGAGTGATGTAGACCTGTATCATTCCAAAATAACGATACTCACCGGAATTTTTATCGAATGGGTCCTTAAAGCAGCTGTTATGACAGCAATACTCTGCTGCCAATTCTTCAGTGATCTCCGGGCAGTAAAGAGGAA
>DFKZ01000106.1 GCA_002373975.1 Lachnospiraceae bacterium UBA3632
TATACATGATTATTACATCAGGTTGATATACTCTCGCGATATGAAGCAATGAACCATCGCGAACATTTACCTGTGAAATCGGATCTGTTCCTCCTACTGGGGAAAAAAGAATTTTCTTCATTTTGCCTCCTCATAATCGAATTTATTAGCCGAATCATGGCTTCATAGAATAATAGTCTCTTCTGCTTTAATAGCTTTAGAATTACCAAAGAGTCGCACCTCACCGACTCCTCGAATTTTGGACACACGAACAGTATCTTCAGAAGAATTAATTAATGTCGGAATCTCTTTTACCAATTGATCAAACAGCTTTTCATCGATGATAGCTTCAAATGCAGACTTCTGCACACGAAAACCATACCCTTGAAGCACCTTTGCGAACTTATTCCTCGTCTTGTTCTTAATGATATCGTAAATCTCAATAACATACACCTGCTTCTTTCGACCACCTTCTTCCGTATTCCAGAAATAATTCTCCATATGTTCACCTCAGAATGATTGGCTGATATTCAGATGCGTCGCCGGTCTCCAGCACACGTACATATCTATCAATTTGATAATCGATAGCCCGCCGAAAGCTCACAGAATAATCAAGGTATTTCAAATACCTGGCCTCAGCAGCCAGCTTCTTATCAAGTTTCGAAATGAATGCCTTAAACACGTTATTACCCAGAATTACTCCGCCTTCTTCAGTCGTTTCAAAATCGATTGCTGAGACCTCGTGTCCATTAATCATAGACAATACTGTAGAATCAACAATAACTGCGCGCCATTCCTCCATGAGATCACTTGCAAGCGTCGGATGCTTCTCCCTATCCTTATGAAGCATTCCAAAATAGGCATTCATTCCTTTTGCCTCAATCTGGCCATAGATCTCATTCAGCAATATTGAATATCCCAGGCTTAACATAGAGTTGAACGGGTCTTTCGGTGGTCTACGGTTTCTTCCTTCAAATGTGAACGCCGGATCAATCACCTTGGCAAGTCCCCTGAAATAGTTCTTAGCTACAAATCCCTCGCACCCCATAAGTTCGTTATCATCTTCTTTATATTGCAACAGACGCTTCATTCGTTCCATCTCGTGAATCTCATCTGAAACATCTACATTGTGATTTCTGGCATAACGTCTCAGCACGACAATCTGATTCTGGACTTTTGCGCTGATAATACTCTTGGCAAATGCAAGCTTTAGTGCAGGGTCATCACTTCGCCTCGCCTGAAGTCTCTGCCGAAAGACATTAACGTGGGAAGTGGATATCAATCTGCCATAATAGGCACCACTGGTTGAATAGAAAGAGACTGTGACTCCGCTTTTCATGCATTCTTCCATGCATTGTGTTGTCATCTGTACGTTGCCAAAAATTTGTATGACTTCCATCGGATACGCAGGGAGACTGCGTTCCATCCCGTCCTTGCTTTTTACTACAAACCTGTTTCCGGAAAAGCTGATTTTAGCCCCTTGTTCACTTACATAAAGATAGCTCATATTGCACCAAATCGTAGCTCGTCCCCTCTCGGAGATCCTTATATCAAAATGAAGAAAGACTGGATTTATGAAGCTCAGTTTGTGAAGTTTCCGTCCCCTCTCGGAGATCCTTATATCATTATTAGACAGATGGTACGTAACAGTTTACGGAGCACAGTTTCCGTCCCCTCTCGGAGATCCTTATATCCAAATTATGACTTTGCTTTCGAGTACAGCATCGCAAAGAAGTTTCCGTCCCCTCTCGGAGATCCTTATATTCAAATACATTGATTTTCATTATGTTTTCGAAAGTCCCATTGTTTCCGTCCCCTCTCGGAGATCCTTATATTCAAATTCAAGAGAAGGATCATCGCTTTGTACAGTTGTGTTTCCGTCCCCTCTCGGAGATCCTTATATTCAAATTTACACAGCGTGAAGTGTCCGAACTTGCTAAAGACGTGTTTCCGTCCCCTCTCGGAGATCCTTATATTCAAATCACAACTTGTGCAGATTCGAACCTGCCCGTTACCGTTTCCGTCCCCTCTCGGAGGTCCTTATATTCAAATTCGCTTATGCTGCCGATCTTGACAAGCTGGATGCGTTTCCGTCCCCTCTCGGAGATCCTTATATTCAAATGACTGCGAATTAAACGAACACGAACTTGCTGATATAGTTTCCGTCCCCTCTCGGAGATCCTTATATTCAAATTGATCCGGTCATTGATTATCTTGTGCAGCTTAGTTTCCGTCCCCTCTCGGAGATCCTTATATTCAAATCCTATCTTCCTCGCCCCGCATTAATCCAATCATTTTCACCCCTCTTGCGGCGCAAACAAAACTCGCCCCGCAAGAGGCACTAAATCCAATCAAAAAATCCCGTTTTTGCTGATAGATACGCATGCGGCGCAAAATCCTTAATTATTAACAAGCTTCAAGTTACATGTACCCATCTGGTATCCCTTCCCGCGATACTCGGTACACTTCAGCATATGCGGCGAAACACCCTGTCTTTTATCAAGATAGTGTTTATGCTGTTTTCCGACATTCCGTGGCAGGGTATGGTCGAACACTTTGATTGCAGTCTCCAGTCCATCACGATAGCCAAGCAACGGATACAGCACAGTCTTCGTGAAAAATCCTGTTCCGCCTCCAAGATAGACCGTTCCGGAAGACGGTCTATCCGTCCTGGGATAGCGTTTAAGATAAAGGTCGTAGTAAAGATCATTAAATGCATCGACTGCTGCCATGATGTCGTTAATTGTATATTGGCATATCTTAGGGTCAATCGTGATAGAGAAGCGAATCACTGTTCCAGGACGCAGGGACTCCCGCAGGACATTAAGCTTGTTCACCTCACCATCCACCGTAACGTCCATCTTCTGGCAGAGGATAAGATTACTTGGTTCGATTGGGTCACTGTCACTCACAACCAGTCCTGACAGACAGTCATTCACTGCATTTTTTAACTGAATCTCTTTACCTCTTTCATCTTTTCGATGAAGGGTATGAAATGCAGTATTCTCAATATCTGAGATCTCGTTCTTTAAATACCTGTCGCGTCTTACACCACTTGCCCCTGCATTCCGGATAACCGCCGAAGCGGATGACCTGTATTTTCCCTGTGCAGACTGGAGTTCTCCTGCAAGCAAAACCGTCCGCAGCATTCCTTTAATTGAACTCCCCGGCACAAATGGTTTCCCGTAGCTGTCCTTCATACAGGTCTGAACGTCAACCCCCTTGCCTTTCTCAGCAAGAAGGTCTCCACCTTCCAGCCTGTATGCCACCCAGCGCTCATACTCAGTGCGAGGCACTTTCTGCCGGTCCAGCCAGACTCCAAGATCATCATACGGATTACCATTCATCAAAAAATCGGTGAATTCGTCCTCAAGTTGATATTTCCGGATCCCTCTGTAGAGGGCGGTCTCATCCGGGATCAGGACAGTCCCCTTACGCCACCGGAAAATGTACTCCTTCTTCAGCAGCTTCTTACCGCTGCCAATATGGACCGGTCCGACTGCCACCAGTTCCATACGATAATGTTTCAAATACTCTGTCATCACTTCACCTCCGGAAGCGCAAGAAACATCGGCTTGCCATATCGGTATACAGGATGGTTGCCGGCGACTGAAACATCATACACATCCCCTGTGAAACGCTTTGCAAATGTCGATCCCGCCGCCAGCATATAAAGTTCCCTCTTTTTCAGGGGCTCGTCCGCGTAGGTCTCCGACGCTACAAAGCCGCCTCTCTTCTTCACCTGAATGTGCGCATTTTCCATCGCCATTTCCATCTCATCCTCTTTCGGAAGAGAGATGGACATCGACATTACACATTTTGACGTTTGTTCGAACATTTTCGAATCGAGCACTTTTTCTTTCACAATCACGAACCGCCCGATTCCCGCACGGCGCTTTCCTCCGATTCCCGAATATGAAAGGCCCAGAAGCAGATCATACATGGCTGATTCCTGCTCCTCATCTTCAGCAGCAATAACGACATATAGGCCTGTATCCCTGCCAAAATATCGAACGCCGACCACATAAGGCCTTGTCTCATCCTCCCCATGAATGGCGGCGGACACCTTCAGAACGGATTTACTGATCTCTTTGAGATTTTCCACCTCAGTGACGGCATCCAGATTCCCTTTCAGATATGTTCCTATCCCATCCATTGGGATATAGCCAAGCTTTTTAAAAGCCTTCTTCTTTACGGAGTCGCCCTTTGATTCTTTTACATTCACCCTCATAAGCGGTCTGGGCACATACAATGTATCACCCAAAAACGGATACGCATCCGAGAGCAGTATCCTGCCGCCTTGAACGTTTTCAAGAAGCCACTCTGCTCTTCCTGATGCCATGGCTTCCTGGTATAAGGCTGAAAACAAGGTATCCGCCGTAAACGAAAGGTCACTGTCATCAAGAGAAGAAGCGCCAATATGTATGCCGTTCGGAAATTCGAGACAATAACACTTGTATCTCATAATGCTTCCCCCCGCCTATCACTGACCTTTCAGGATCTGATTCACTTCACCCATCATTTCTGAGGAGACAGTTCCAATCACACATTTTGCGGCAAGATTATCAAATTTCACCTTTCCATAGCCTCTCGACCCGCTGCCACCGATGTAGTCATATGTAAGAAGCTTCATCCCCTCTGCAAGGAGTGAGATATCATCAAGGACCTTGTTTTCATCATCAACTTCATATACTATGTCAACGGGGAACTTTGACCCGCGGATCACGCGTTCGATCTGACGCGGATTTGCGACGGCTGTCAATCTGTTGATCGTGTTCTCAAACTTGATCTCTGTCAGGTTCTGGATTCCGCTCTGATACAGCTCATCTTTATTTTCAAGGATCATATCTGACACAAGGATATGCCCTTTGGGGATCTTACCGTTCACTTTTTTCGAGGTGCCAAACAGTCTGATAATGTTTTCCGGATCATCATCCGGCCTGCCCGGCATACCATTTGTGTACTGTCTTGCCAGCAATGTCCGCATCTTTCCCTTGAACGAACTGCCCGGAATCATCGGGAGGTTGGTTGCCGCATCACGTATAACAGGTGAATCCACCGCACCGATCGCTGCAAATGCAGATGAGCCGCCAATATGCGTTCCTGTCACTACTTCCATTGTTCCTGTGATCTGAATCTTTCCGTACATCTATATTCCCTCCGCTCTTTCAGTCTTTTCCACCATAAAACTTGTGATAGGCAATCAGTGCTTCCATATATCTATTGAACAGTAAATATTTTGCCTTGCTGTTACCGATCTCATCGATGCATTCGATGATCTTCGCTTCTTTTACAAATGCTTTCACATCCCGGTCACGCCCCGCCTCATAGACAAACCGGATCTTCAGATAACTGATCCTCCCGCAGATATCATCATTCAATTTGTCTTCACGTATGACACGCACCTCATTATATATATCTGTGGACATGGATAGCAGGTTCCTTATCTTTGACGTCGTGACCATCTGCACATTTCCCCAGCGGTCCGTGTTCCTTGATAACTTCTCTATTACTTCTTCCGCTTTCTTAACATAATTCTCATTCGTCAATATCGCCATTCTCTGACTCCTCCTTGCGGTTTAAATACACATATAGATAAATAGCTGTCACGAGTTCCCTTCTGTCCTGCTCGTTCTGGACCCATGCATACATTTGCCTCTCAAATGCGCGATACCGTTCACGCTTTTCGGCATTGTCCTTATCATCAGACGGTTCAAGGCGGGTAAGGACATAAGCAAATCTTGCAAGGTTGATCCGGTCATCCATCCCCCGGATGAGTTCCAGCAGGTGGTAAAGGAACGCTTTTCCCCTCTCCTCGCTTGCTCCGAGGAAGGTGTCTATGCATTTGAGTTTCTCGTCGACAACTTTATTTTCGAATTCCTCCCAGGAATAGACATTATCATGATCGAACAGGGCGATCGCATTCTTCTCAGCACTCTTCGCATCAGGGTAGGTCTTTGCCTTATCTTCCAGTGCCGCTGTCTCTATTGCTGTGCGGCTCAGCGGGTATTTTGCCGGATAAATCCCAATACCTGCGGATATGGTCAGCATCCCCTCGGTGTACTCTTCGAACTCCCTGCGAATATCGACAGCAAGCTCGATCACATCGTTCCACGCACCGACGATAAAGAGATCATCTCCACCGGAATAGACAATGGTCGCTTTTCTCTCACCTTTGTGCATGTCAAGCAGGCCATACTGTCCATCCTTCAAGATCTGGTTAATGTGATGTTTGAAGAACAGGGAAAGCTGCCTCGAAAGCGTGGCTGTTCTTGACAATGTGGTATAGCGATCCTCGAACCCGGCGACAAATGCCTGTCCCAAGTTATCCACGTCCGCACGCAGCACCGCGATCCGGTCGATGCCCTGAGCCTTTTTTGCATATTCTTCTGTGGTCATTCCTTTCTGCGTGAAATCTCCGACCCAGAGATGCGTAGCAACAGAACTGCCGGTGACCAGACGGTTCTTCCGATACGACCTTACATAGGAAGAATCAGACTTCATGCTGTTCTTCAGGCTGTCTTCTGATTGTCCCCGGAGGACCTTGCCACAGGGAAGCGGTATACCCTTAACGCCATCTTTTTCAAATACGCCGAAGCACTCTTTATAGAGCACGTCCGCAGACAAATCTTTCATCGACTTGCAGAACCTGCATGTCCTGTCCTCACCGAGATCCGCCGATGTTTTGCACACGACGCATTCCCTTCTTCCACCGCCCTGGGCTCTTTGGTTCAGCTTTATGATCTGTTCTGCCGAATACCGGCTCATCTTCTGCTCGGACAGCTGTTCACTGAGTTCTCTGAAAAGGGCGGCATACGAGCCTTCCGGGATATTTTCAAGATGGTGCGCACTGCAGGGCACGAACGCGGTCGCTACGTAGAGCGCGACATCAAACTGTTTGAGGAAGAACTCGTTAAACTCCCGGCTCTTGCTCTTTATTACATCCTTTGCCGCCTGTGTATTCGGGGCAAGGATATAGCAGTGTCCTCCACCGGAATAAATGAGGTTGGCGCGTGTAAGACCTAAACTGTCAAGCAGCTCATCTATCATATGCTCCATCAGGATCTCAAGATAGAATGACCTGCCCCGCAGCATCTTAAGAGCATCTTCACTGTGTATCGTATAGATGAATTTCTGAATACCCGAGACATCCATCGATACCAGGAGGAAAGCTTCCTCATCATAAAAGTTCTTCGCCTTTGCAAAAAGCCTTGTCTTAAAATCCTCCTCACCTTGAAGGCGCAGGTATTCGTAAATGCAGCCCGCATATGCCGCTGTCATCTTGCTGTGGTCATAAAGAGAGATATCCGCGAGTTCATGGATCGCTGTGGACGAAGGAACGTATGAGGTATGCGCTTCCATCGTTACCAGAAGCGAATTGACATAGGCGCGGTCAAATACATCAACGCCCTTCAAAGTCTCATATAATTCGTCCATTGTGCGCTTGTAAAATGACTCATCATATACGACCGGCTTGCCCGTCGGCAGATTGGCTTCCTTTCTGTCATCCAGGGCCTCGGGACAGTAGTGCATTTTCCCATGGTTCCCGTTCAGGATATTGAATACACTTTCGAGTGGCGTGGTCTTGTCGAAACCATGTTCATTACTGTCGTTCGTACGCCGGTCGGATGCCGATGCGATGTTGTCCGCTATATAGACAACGTAAGCAGGCGAGTCATCCGGCAGGCTGGCATTTTTGATATCAGCGCTGTGATGATACCGGACAGCATCAAGGATCTGCTTGTCGCTGATCCCTGCCCTGTCA
>DFKZ01000046.1:0-579 GCA_002373975.1 Lachnospiraceae bacterium UBA3632
ACGAGATCAGTTTTAAAGAATTCGGAGAGATCCTTGATGCGGGATTCGGAGAGATCCGTATCGGAACGATACCTCAGTCTGTGGACAGAGTGCTGGTAGGTGATATAGAAAGAACAAGAGTACCGAAGGTAAAGATACTTTTCTTTGCCGGAGTAAACGACGGAAATATCCCGAGAAACACGGATAAGGGTGGTATCATATCGGATCTTGAGAGGGAGAGCCTTTTCGAAAAGGGCCTGGAGCTTGCTCCGTCTCCCCGAGAAGAAATGTATAACCAGAGGCTTTATCTGTATATGAATATGACAAAGCCGTCAGAAAGATTATACATCTCATGGGCGGGGCTTGATGCCACGGGAAAGAGCTTAAGGCCTTCATACCTTTGTGAGATGATAAAGAACATGTTCCCGGGCAGTCGGATACTTTTCCCGGAGAACGAGAAAAAAACGTCCCAGATCGTAACAGGTTCCGAAGGACTCAGATATCTCGGAGAAGAATTAAGGCTTTTTGCAGAGGGAAATGCTGAGGAGGAAACACCGCTTTATACCATCTACAGTGCATTCTCCGATCCTGAGCTTTCGG
>DFKZ01000046.1:657-5646 GCA_002373975.1 Lachnospiraceae bacterium UBA3632
AAAAAGGGATAAGCTTGAAAAGGCTGCATTTTACAGATATAAGCCCGAAAAAATAGAGAAAGTCCTTGCGGAAAAGCTCTATTGTGAAAAGCCCGGGGAAGGAAGCGATGAGTCCGTGCTAAGGAGCAGCGTAAGCCAGCTTGAAGCATACGCGAACTGCCCTTACAAATTCTTCCTCAGATACGGCATTAAGCTGAAGGAAACCATAGCTTTTGAGATCGACAGCCGCGATACCGGAAATGTCTTCCACGAAGTCATAGATCTTTTCTCAAAAAAGCTTAAAGAGGACGGCAGGAACTGGCGTGACTTTACGGATGAATATGCACGTGATACGGTGGACGGACTTCTCGAGAAAGTAACCAATATATACGGAGCCTGCGTATTTCAGGATTCTGCCAGAAACCGCCTGAATATTTACAGGCTTAAAAAAGCTCTCATAACCAGTGTCTTATCCATCAGGTATCAGATACAAAAGGGTGCATTCGAGCCGCAGGCTTTTGAGGTCCCCTTCAGACGTGATATAAATCTGGATAGTGAAACGGGTAAAAAAAGAGTCCTCAGGCTTCGTGGAAAGATCGACCGAGTGGATCTTGCCAAAAAGGATGGGAAGGTCTTTGTCCGGATAGTCGATTACAAGTCTTCCTCCAAGAAGCTTAATCCGCCCGACCTTTATGACGGAAGCCAGCTTCAGCTCCCGATGTACATGGATCAGGAGGTTAAACGGCTTGGCGAAAAGGGAGTCAGCTCGGGCCCGGCATCCATGCTGTATTATCACGTGGAGGATCCGCTCATTGCTCTTCCTTATGAAAGCAGCGAAAAGGACATTGAGAATGAGCGTCGCAAACAGAATAAGATGCACGGCTACACCGTTGGGGAGGATTTAATAGTTTCGCTGAATGACAAGAGCCTGGAAGAGGGAAACAGTTCTTCCGATGTCATAAATGTCACTTACAAAACAGACGGTGGATTCAATGCGCATTCCGAAGTGCTGCCGCAGGATGATTTCAATACTCTGATGAAGTACAGCGAATATATCGCCAAAAAGCAGGCAGATGAGATCCTGGGCGGGAACATAGAAGCCAGGCCGGCCGAAAAGGGAAGCTGCGAGTACTGCAGCTACAGAGTGTCCTGTGGATTTGACAACAGGATCCCCGGATACGAAAAGAGCAAAAAAGAAAATGTAAACAAAATACAGATGGCACCGCTTATGAGAGAAAAAATGGATAAGCCATCAGATAACTCATAATTAAGGAGCGTTGAAGTGGCAATAGATTTTACAGATGATCAGAAGGGCGTAATAAATTCGAGGCACAATAACCTTTTGGTAAGCGCCGCGGCGGGAAGCGGAAAGACCGCTGTGCTTGTCGAGAGGATCGTATCCCTTGTCTGTGACGAGAATAATAAAATCGATATCGATCAGCTTCTTGTTGTTACATTTACAAAGGCTGCAGCGGCGGAGATGCGTGAGAGGGTTCATAAGCGCATTGCCCTTAAGCTTTCTGAAAATCCCGCTGATAAGCATCTTCAGAAGCAGTATTCTCTCGTTCATCGGGCGATGATAACCACCATAGACGCATTCTGCCAGAGTGTGCTCAGAAATCATTTTCATGATATAGGGCTCGATCCCGATTTCAGAGTTATGGATGAAGGTGAAGCACAGCTTATGCGAAGGGATGTGCTGAGGAATCTTTTTGAAGAAAAGTACGAAGCGGAGGATCCCGGGTTTATTGAGGCATCTGTTTTCTTCGCCCCCACAAGATCGGATGATTCCGAATTTGAGGAGACTGTGCTGGAGCTGCAGAATTATTCCGAAAGCTTTGCCTGGCCTGAGAGATTTCTTGAGGAAAGAAAAGAGGATCATAAGGATACATATGAACTGCTTACGGGTATCGATGAGGAAAGCGGAAAACCGCATCCCTTGGGAGAATTCTTCTATAAGTATCTGATTGGAAAAATAAAAGGCGCAGAGAGGGAATATGAGAAATTTCTTGATATCTGCAACATGCCCGGCGGTCCGACTCCTTATGCGGGAACCATAGAAAAAGAGCTTGATCTGATAAGATCTGTATTGAAAAAAGAAACCGTAATTGATCTTGGAGAAGCGCTCAGACATGCAGTTGATGATTTCGCATCAAGAGTT
The DNA here is from genome assembly GCA_002373975.1 of Lachnospiraceae bacterium UBA3632. GTDB lineage: Bacteria > Bacillota > Clostridia > Lachnospirales > Lachnospiraceae > AC2028. The sequence continues at coordinate 2,798 of DFKZ01000046.1, forward strand.
CCCGGCTGCAAAGGAGATGGGTACGATGAAAGCCTTAAAAATATGGTTAAGGATGGCAGAGGTCCTATAAAGAAGGAACTGACCGCCATCGCAAAACTCTTCACTCCGACCCTCAAAAAGACCTGCGAAACTTCTGATGCGTGTGCGCCTTATATGGATACTCTGATCGATATCACCATCGAATTCAGAAGAAGATTTCTCGAAAAGAAAGCCGAAGAGCATGTGGTTGACTTCGGTGATCTGGAGCACTTTGCACTGGATATTCTCGTGGATGCCGAAGGGAATCCGACGCAGGTTGCACAGGAATACAGAGATCATTTTAAAGAGATAATGGTCGACGAATATCAGGACAGCAACCTCGTACAGGATGTGATCCTTGATGCCATCGCCTCAAAGGAAGCAGGAAGCTTTGACAGGTTTATGGTAGGAGATGTAAAGCAGAGCATTTACAGTTTCAGACAGGCGAGGCCGGATCTGTTCCTTGAAAAATACAATACCTACAGAACCACCGAAGGCTGTGACCGCAAAGATCTTTCGAAGAATTTCAGAAGCAGGGAGGAAGTTCTTTCTTCCGTCAATGAAGTGTTTGAAAGGATCATGCATGAAGAAACCGGCGGCATAGAGTACGACAGTGATGCAAGGCTTTATACGGGGGCAGAATACCCGGAAGGAGATCCCGGAGAATTCAAAACCCGGCTTCTTTTGTTTGATAAAAAGTTTTCGGATATAGAAGAAGTGGAAGAAGACGGGGAAGAAAACGCAAACCGCGAGGATAACGGAACCGGTGACGATAAAGCGTCCGACACAGATAATGGATCCGATGCGGATTCAGATGATGAAGATTACACATCGGAAGAATCGGAGGCACTCGTTCTGGCTAATGCCGTGCGTGAGCTTTTAAACACCAGAGTTACCGAAAAAAGAACGGATGAAAACGGCAGGGAAGAAAGCTTTTTCAGGAAAGCAAAGTACAGTGATATAGTGATCCTTCACAGAAGCCCGGGCAAAATAGCGGGTACGATAGGAAGGATCTTTGAAAAAGAGGGCATCCCCATTTCGATAAGTCAGGGCGGCGGGTATTTCTCCGCCCCCGAAATAAGGGCCGTTGTGCAGCTCCTCAGAACTATCAATAATCCTTTGGATGAAATACCTCTTTACGGAGTGCTGGTATCTGTCTTCGGAGAATACACCCCCGAGGAAGTTGCAAACCTGCGCGCAAAACATCCGGGAAAGATCCTATGGGAAGCTGTAATGGAAGAAGCTCCCGGGTTTGCCGAAAAGATAAACAGATACAGATACCTTTCCACCTACAGGACAGTGCGTGAGCTTCTGCAGATCATTTATGATGAGCATGATTATCCGGAATATGTTTCCGCTCTTCCCGCGGGCGCGAAGAGAAAGGGTAATGCTCTGATGCTTCTCTCATACGCTGCCGCTTATGAGCAGACGAGCTATTACGGAGTCTATCACTTTGTAAGATACCTGGATCAGCTTGAAAAGTATACCGAGGATAAGACATCCGAAGCGGACGTGCTGGGGGAGACTGCGGATGTAGTGAGGCTCATGACGATACACAAAAGTAAAGGCCTCGAGTTCCCGATAGTGATCCTTGCCGGAATGGGAAAAGGATTTAATCTTTCCGACACAACATCCAAGCTGGTGCATGATAATGAGCTCGGGCTCGGTCAGATATTTGTCGACACCGAGAGGAGGCTTAAATGCTCCACATTAAGGCATGATCTTATTGCGAAAAAGATAACTGAGAGTTCCGTATCCGAGGAGCAGAGGCTTCTGTACGTTGCAATGACAAGGGCTAAGGAGCGGCTTGTTATGGTGGGCCGCTGCAAGGATGTGAGAAAAACCTATGGTAAGATCAAAAGCTCAGGGGAGACCATCCTGGGATATAATGCTTTTGTCTCATCAAGGTCATATCTTGATATGATAAGCCCGGTACTTAACGGCTGCGGAAGCATTGATGTCAGAGTGATCAGCTCAAAAGATATCAGGATACTCGGAATTCAGGAACAGCTTGAACTCTCCGGAAGAAAAGCCGCGCTTAAGGATGCTTTATCGAAGGCGGATGCAGAGGAGCTTGAAAAGATAAGGGAGCGTTTTGCATATGAGTATCCCTTTAAGAATCTTGAAGGGCTCTATACCAAGACCACCGTTTCCGAGTTCAAGATGGCAGCGATGCTTGATGAGGATGAAGCTGCCTACGAACAGTTTGAAAGCAGAGAAAAGGAAGTATATATTCCTAAGTTCAGGCGTGGGGAAGAGGGCATAAGCGGAACTGTACGCGGTAATTCTTATCACAGAGTGATGGAGATAATGGACTTTGACAGGACTCTCGGGAGGCTGCTGGGTGGAAGGCCCGGAAGCCTTGAGGAATTTAATGAAAAGATCTCGAAAACGAGTGACCTTTCTTCCGTCATAGGTGATTTTATTTCGGAAGAACTGCGTGAGAGAAGGATAACAAAAGAGTGCAGCGAAGCTGTAAACGCCAGGAAGATAGAGAAGTTTCTGTCATCCGCTCTCGCTTACAGAATGTGGACATGTGCAGCATCCGGAAGCCTTAAGAGGGAGCAGCCGTTTGTGCTCAGCCTCCCTGCAAAGCGTATAGACAAAGAATTCCCCGAAGGGGAAAAAGTTCTCATTCAGGGAATCATAGATGCGTATTTTGTTGAAGAAGACGGAATAGTTCTTCTTGATTATAAAACCGACAGCGTAAAGAGCGGAGAGGAACTTGTAAACCGCTATACCGCTCAGCTTGATTATTATCAGGAAGCGATCGAAAAGCTCACAGGAATGAAAGTAAAGGAAAGGATACTCTACTCCTTCAGTCTCGGCGA
>DFKZ01000010.1:0-28587 GCA_002373975.1 Lachnospiraceae bacterium UBA3632
GACGAAAACGGATAAAGTCGATGCCAGTTCGATTGCTATGATGTTGATGACTGATAAGACTCTCAGGCCCTACTCAGACATATCATATCACAGCGAAGAGCTCAAGTCATTAACCCGTTATCGTTTCGACAAGGTTCAGGAACGCGCAAAGCTCAAATCATCAGTGGCCCGTCTTGTAAACATCCTTTTCCCTGAGTTGGAAAAACTCGTTCCAAGTCTTCATATGGCTTCGGTGTACGCCCTGCTTTCCGAATTTCCAGGTGCATCACTCATCGCCGATTGCCATCTTACCCATCTCAAAAATCTTCTTGAAACAGCCTCTAAGGGCCGTTATGGACGAGATATGGCTATCATCATAAGAGATGCCGCCAAAGATTCCATAGGCTCTATTAATGCCTGCCAAATCAATGGAGTTGAAACACACCATCCATTTGATTGAAGTGATGACAGACGAGATTGATGAAATAGAATCGTCCATCAAGTCCATCATGGACGCCTCCGGATCACCGATTACGACCATCCCCGGAATAAACTACCGTATGGGAGCTATGATTCTTGCGGAAGTAGGGGATTTCTCCAAATTCAGCAATGCAGATCAGATACTTGCATTTGCAGGATTATCACCTTCCACGTATCAGTCCGGGCAGTTAGAATCCAGCTATTCCCATATGGAAAAACGTGGCTCCCGGTACTTAAGGTATGCCTTATTCAATGCCACGAAATATGTCTGCCACTGGGATGAAGAATTCGGACAATACCTTTCCAAAAAGATAGGTGAAGGCAAGCACTATAATGTTGCTGTCTCTCACGCAGCTAAAAAACTGATACGAACCATTTATCGGATGGAACTTACAGGCGAAGCCTACCGAAAATAAAGAGTCTTTAACTTACATCCTTTTCTTAGAGCACCTGTTCAGATGCTCTGTTTGTCATGCAGTTTTCAAGGTACTGATTGAGGCTTAAGCCTGCCTCCGGGCTATCTAAAACACCCTATGATGTTTTATTCAAAAAACCTGTTTTTACTATTGACTTTTAATAGTTAGTCTTTCAAAAACCTCTTCCGATATATTCAAATGCCGCAGGTATCCATTCTATTTTGTCTTTATCTATGGCGATCACATCATACCTCACCTGATAATCGGCATATTGTCTTTTGTAAACACGGTAGTGATCGGACACAAGGCAGATGATCCGCTGCTTATTTAAAGTAACTGCCTCTTTGGCATGTCCCTGTCCCGGTCCCGATCTGTATTTTACTTCAAAAAAGATCAGCACCCGGTCTTTTAAACCGATAATATCTATTTCCCCAAAGCGGCATCTGAAATTCCGGTCAACGATCCTGACACCGTGCTTTTCAAGAAACTCTGCCGCAATCTCCTCATACCGGTTCCCCTCTTCTCTGTTGTTCAATCAATCTCTCCCCGTTACATCAAGTCTTCAGCTTGCTTTTTATCTTGTCCATATTGTCCACAAACAAAAGGATCTCGGCCACTGCCTCGTAGAGCTCGGGCGGGATCATTTCACCGATCTCAAGCCTTGAAAGTGTGTCGGCCAGTTTATCATCCCTGTGGATCGGGACGTCGGCTTCCTGAGCCTTTTCTATTATCTTTTCGGCGATTATTCCGCGACCTGTGGCAATAACTTTAGGCGCGGCATCATTTGGATCGTATTCCAGCGCAACCGCCGTTTTAACTTTGTTTTTTTTATTCTCCGCCATCCCTTATGTCCTCACATCAAAGGAGTATTCCGCAAGCTTTAAAGTTCCCGTCTGCGAAAGAATACCGTTTATTCCACCGCCGTCGGCAGCATCGGAGAATGGATCTTCCTTACTTTCGGGCGAACCCTTGACAGTCATTTTAGCCGTTACATTGTAGCCTTTCTTTTCAAGTCTTGCATTAAGTTCGTCTATATGGCTGCTCAAAAAATCAAGTATCGAATCATCGGCTACGTAGAATCTGGTGCTGATCTTTTTACCCATGGTTGTATCGAGGCTTACATGCACATCGACCGGTCCTAAATGCTCCATGTCCAGATGAAGAAGCGCGGTAACGACACCGTCCTTGGAACTCATCTTCTTTTTATTTGAATATACATACAGATCGCCATGGGCAGAATCGCCTCCCGACAGCTTGATGGGCAGTTGAATATAGGAGTACATCTGATTGACCTGGCTTAAAAAATCCAGATTATTACTCATATTTCCTGCTGACTGGCCTGCGGTCGAATCCTTAAGGCCTACGCTCTGAAGGGTATCGGTAACTTCTTTAAGCTGCCTTGTAAGCCTTGTATAAAGCTCCATCACCTTTTCCTTATCGGCAACCTCGGCGGGGGATATTTCCCATTTTGATGCTGCTCCCGACAGGATCATATCTTTTACGTTATCATTTGAAAGAAGGCGATGCATCATTCCGGGATTCTTGCCTGAAAGGCCGTCATTCAGGATCTGCTTTGAAATATTAAGAAGCTCATTAAAGCTTTTATTCTGCAGATCATCTCTTCCAGTGATCGTTTCAAGCTCTCCGGCGAAAGCCTGTCTTGAGCTCTCATTTATCTCCGACCTAGTAAAAGCTCTTCCATCCTCTGCTTTAGCATTTATCTGATCGGTAGTGGACGCACCTGTTTGCAATGCCTTTGACGGATCTTCCTGTTTTGTTTCGCTTAAGGTGCTCTCCTTTTCGGAAAGAAGCCTGAGTGCTCTTTCTGCGGCGCTTAGCTGAGCATCGTCCCCTGCAGCACCGACCGGCGCTTCCTGATCTGCCCGGCCTTCCTGTAGCTTAAGGGATGCGTCTTCGGATGCGTTTTGAGAGACAGTATCAGCCGCTTCCGGGTTACCTGTCTGCGCAGTCTCACTGCCTTTATCCGCAACATTTTCAGATGCAATATCGATCAGCTTTCCAAGAATAGCACCGGCTTTATCATAATCTCCCGAAGCCGAAAGCCCGGATATCAGATCTGACAGATCCGAAGCAACCTCATTCATTCCCTCGCCTATCTGGTAGGAAAGGTTCTTATATGATTCAAGCTGCTCGAGATTGTTTTCGTTTACGGTTATTCCAAGCTTGTGAAGATCCACAATATCATTAACCGGATACTGTGGGAAATTTACCACATCTCTGTACACACCGGACAGAGACTGCCTGTCCACAGACATTCCGGCCTGCATCATTTCCTTTGTCATTACAGCGGAATCTTCATTAACCGGAATACCGGCCATATTCAAAGCCTTGGATACATTGGGATCGGATGAAAGATTGGTAAAAAGCGGCGATAGCATCAGACCGGAGCCTGCGCTTTTTACTTCAAAGGTAAGAAGCTTACCTATATCAAGATTGATTCCTTCGGATATTCTGGCGGTAAATTCCTTATTGCCCGGAAGCGATAAAAGTACCTGGTTTCCGTCTCTGGAAATCACTTTTGCTCTAAGTGAACCTCCGGCTTTTAACGACTCCAATACAGCATCGGCCGAAGTGGCAGATACAGGTCTCTCCGCAGCCGCACTGTCGGTGTTCGTAATACGACTGTCGCTTATTCTGTTACCTTGCAGAATATCGTTAATGTTCATAGGGTCAGATAAAATTCTTTATAAATGTCTTTCTGTGAATGGGGCAGGGACCGTACTTTTTAATAGCTTCTATATGCTGGGCGGTACCATAGCCCACATGTTTTGCAAATCCGTACTCGGGATACATCTTGTCGTATTCGACCATTTCCCTGTCTCTGGTCACTTTTGCAAATATACTTGCAGCTCCGATGGAAATGCTCTTTGCGTCACCTTTGATAATGGGAACCTGTCTGATGTTAACTCCGGGAATTGTTACCGCATCGTTAAGTAAAATGTCCGGCGTAACGCCAAGGCCTGCGATAGCTTCTCTCATCGCCTCGTATGTTGCCTGCAGAATATTTATCTCGTCTATCCTCTCGGCTGAGCGATGTCCGACAGATGCAGCGACCGCTTTTTCCTTTATTTCTTCATAAAGCTCCTCTCGCATCTTTTCCGAGAGCTTTTTGGAATCATTAATGTATAGAATATCGCAATCCTTGGGAAGTATCACGGCGCCCGCAACAACAGGCCCGGCAAGAGGTCCGCGCCCTACTTCGTCTATTCCGCATATAAAACTGCAGTCGGCATATTTCCTCTCAAATTCCGAGAGTGCGTATATTCTCTTTTTTTCCGCCTCAAGCGCAGCAATCTTTTTCTTTGCACCGTCTATGAGCTTTTTTACTCCGCCCCTCTCGTCATCCGAATACTCACCTATAAGTTCCGGCAGCTCGGAAACCGGCGCATTTTTGAAAAGAGCTGTGATATCAGAGATACTTTTCATCATTCCGCACCGGCTTTTTTGATCTTTCCGAATTTGTTTAAAGGCCATATCCGCAGGATCGCCCTGCCTATGATATCGTCCCGCTTAACGGGACCGACATTGTCAAAACGGCTGTCTACGGAATTATTCCTGTTATCACCCAGCACAAAATATTCATCGTCGGCCAGTTTTACTCCTTCGCTCATCTTGGCGGACCATATGGAGTTGGGCTGAATTGTCTCCCGTCCGTAATCCTCCTCAAGAAGCTCATCGTTTATATAAATATTACCGTCGTAATCAATGCGTACGGTCTCGCCGGGAAGACCTATCACCCGCTTGATATAAAATGTTTTCTTTTCTGCCAGCTTATAAGGGAAGATCACTATTTCAAATCTCTTTGGGTCGGTAAAGCGGTATGATATCTTATCAACCAGAAGGCTGTCTCCTGACTGAAGAGTGGTCTCCATTGATGTCTGTTCAACAACAGTGCGCTGTATAACAAATGTTATAAGAAGCCATGTGACAAGAAGCACTCCGATAAAATAAAGTGCTGTGGTAAAAAGCTCCTTCAGCTTTTTGTTATATCCGCTTTTCTTTTTCCCTTCCTCTGCGGGTTTTGTCTCGGGACTGTCACTGTTTTTCGTGTTCTTTACGTTTTCGTTTTCCATTTTCTTTTCCTTAACCCGGAAGCTCAAGCGAAATGCGTCCGAGCCTTCCCGACCTGAGATCGTCCGTCAGATAATATGCGGCTTTTTCGGTATCGGGTTCCTCTCCTTTTTTTAATGCTTTTCTGTTAATTGCTATATCTGTAAGAATATCCGGTGATGATCTGTCCTCACTTATATCATATCGGCTGTTTAAGGCCCCCGGATAAGACTCTTTAAGATAATCGATGATATGCACCGCAAGATCCCGGGAATCAATTATGTTGTCATTTATTGTTCCGAGCATTGCAAGCCTTATGCCAACGGATTTATCTTCGAATTTCGGCCATAGTATTCCGGGCGTATCGAGAAGCTCAAGGGAATCATTAAGCCTTATCCACTGCTTTCCCCTTGTCACTCCGGGCTTATTACCGGTCTTGGCAGTTGTCTTTCCTACAAAAGAATTGATAAACGTGGATTTACCGACATTGGGAATGCCACACACCATAGCTCTTACAGGGCGGTTTTTGATCCCGCGCTTTCTGTCCCTCTCGATTTTTTCCTTACATACTTCCTTTACCGAAGCATCAACCTGTTTGACGAAATTCCGGCTTCTGGAATCCGCTGTAACAGTAGTTAATCCGAGAGATTTAAAGTATTCCCTCCACTTATCAAGGGCTTCTTTGTCGGCCAGATCGGCCTTATTAAGGATGATCAGTCTGTATTTATTTTTTCCCAGATCATCAATGTCAGGATTCCGACTGCTCAGAGGTGCTCTGGCATCCAGCAGTTCTATTACCAGATCCACCAGCGAAAGCTCCTCACGCATCATCCTGACAGCTTTTGTCATATGACCGGGATACCACTCGTAACTCATTTTACAAATCCCATCTTTCCTCCCTGAACGGGGAGTTTGAACCACACCTTACCAACGATATCCTCAACACTTACAGGGCCTATTCCCGAAGATCTGCTGTCCTCACTTTCGGATGGCTTATCCCCCATAACGAAGTATTCTCCGGTTTCGAGCACCAGCTCTGTTTCGGCAATTCCGGCTTCGGAAATAAATGAAGTCATGATCTCGGATGGAACACCGTTGACATACAGATGCCCCGCCTCTATCAGCACCGTATCCCCCGGGGTTGCCACTACTCTTTTTGCGTAATAATTTGAGTTTTCATTACCGTTTGGCAAAAACAGTACCACATGACCAACCTTGGGCTTACCGAGGACATAACTGAATCTGTCCACCAATACGGGCTGCGAGTTTTTTATAACAGGCTCCATGGAAAACCCGCTGACCTCGGTCTTCATACCGAACAGTACAACCAGCGCGGTTCCCAGGAATATGGTAATAAAAACGCTCAGTATCCAGCCGAAGATCTCATGTATTGCTTTATGACTTATTTTCTTTCTGCGCTTATAGAAAGAAAGACCGTTTAAGTTTCGTTCCATAGGGTTAAGTATACCATAAAACAGGCATAAAAAAAAGGCAGTCCGCTTACCGAACTGCCTGTCTTCCAAAGATTATTTAACGATCTCTTTAACCTTAGCCTTCTTACCAACACGGTCGCGAAGGTAGTTAAGCTTAGCACGTCTTACCTTACCTCTTCTGACTACTTCGACCTTCTCTACATTGGGAGAGTGAAGAGGCCATGTCTTCTCAACGCCTACACCGTTTGAAGTCTTTCTTACGGTGAATGTCTCGCGGTTGCTTCCGCCCTGACGCTTGAGTACTGTTCCCTCGAAAATCTGAATTCTTTCGCGGTTACCCTCTTTGATCTTGCCGTATACCTTAACGGTATCGCCTACGTTGAAAACGGGTACTTCGTTCTTAAGCTGATCTGCTTCGATCTCTTTGATAATGTCGCTCATTTTAAAGCTCCTTCCATTAAATGGATGTTCTTAATATCTTCGGCAGGTCCTGATCTATGGGATCTGCGATAACAGAGGACCATCTTATTTACGCAACGCTAATAATTTACTACAAACCTTTGCAAAAATCAAGTCCTTTTTATATTTATCCAGCAAAAAACCTTATCTCCGGCATAAACTCCCAACTTTTCCTGAAGTGAAAAAGAAACATCGTTTTCGATCTTCACCTGTCCGTATGGGGTTTCGCCCCTTTCCAGGGCCCTGTTAAACATAAAGCTCTCAAGATCCTGAGCATACCCTTTACCACGGAATGCCTCATCAACATATAAAAGCCCGATGCTGCCCTCACCATGACGTCCAATGAATCCGGCCAGCACTCCATTATCATAGATTCCGAACACTTCCCCGGCTTCTATCCTCGATCTTGCATAGCCTTTGCCGCCGAGATCGTAATGCCCTTCGACATAGTCCAGGGAATCGATCCCAAGAGTCCTGATATCTTTATTTGATATTTTTCTGTGTACTTTTTCGGTATATACACAGTTTATGATACTGCATGATAACTCGAATCTTTCGTCGGATAATAGCTTTCCTGCAAGCCTTTCTGTCACCACCACCTGACGAATATGATCGGGAAGAATGGAAATAAGTTCATCGGCTGATATATCAACTTCCTGACCGGCAAGAGCAACGCGGTCTGTATGATTTACTATGATAAGAGGATCATCGGATATGATCTCACCTATGCCGCGCCTGAGCTGCTCTATCATCTGTATATTATTGCGCTTATCTTTTAAAAGCTTATCAAGAACAGCGCATCTTTTTTCATATTTATTGTAAAGATCGGGCCGTACTTTTGCGGTGATCTCTTTAGACTTTTCAAGTCTCCATGCTTTCACCTGCTTTGGATCACCGGTAAGCAGAACTTCCGGTACTCTCATATCTTCCCACACTTCAGGTCTGGTATACTGCGGATATTCGAGCAGATCATTGTTAAAGGACTCATCCTCCGATGAACTTTCATTTCCCAGCACTCCCGGGCACAGTCTGGCGATCGCATCTATCATGACAAGTGCCGGAAGTTCACCTCCCGTAAGCACATAATCACCTATTGAATAGCTCTCCGCGCCTGTTTTCTCAAGTGCTCTTTCATCTATACCCTCGTAATGACCGCAGATAAATACTAAGTTTTTCTCGTTAGAAAGGCTTTCCGCATCCTGCTGGGTAAACCTTTTTCCTTTAGGCGAAACATAGATGGTCCGGGCATTCTCCCCCGCGCAGCTTTTGTATGCATCATAAACAGGCTGGGCCTGCATCAGCATACCGGCTCCGCCTCCATATGTATAATCGTCCACTCTTTTGTTTTTATCAGCCGAAAAATCGCGGATATTTACCACATTAAAAGATAAAAGGCCTTTTTGACCGGCCTTTCCGAGAATACTTGTATTTAATGCATTTTCCACAAATTCGGGAAACAGAGTAAGTACAGTAAATTTCATTTCAATAATAATCAGAGCAGCCCGTCAAGAATGTGAACCACAATATAATTCTCGCGGACATTTACTTCAAGCACACAATCTTTTATCGCAGGTAATAGCAGCTCTCTCCCATCATTAAGGTCGATCTGATAAACATCATTCGCACCCGTCTGGATAACATCCTTCAATGTGCCGATATCTTCGCCGTCTTCGTTTTTAATTCCGATTCCGATAAGATCAGCTATGAAATACTCATCTTCCGAGAGCTTTACCGCATGTTCGCGGTCAACAAAAACACCCCTTTGGCGATACTTTACAGCATCCTCGGGAGTGTCGATTCCTTCGACTTTAAGAAGCACCTTATCGGTAGACATTCTGGCGCTTTCAACTTTATAGGTCTTCAGATCGCCGTTTTTGTCTTCGATAAATACTTCTTTGCAGGCTTTAAACCGCCTTGGATCATCGGTCGTAGGATAAACCTTCATCTCACCGCGAACGCCGTGAGATGAAGTTATAATTCCGATTTTGAAATAATCTTCCATAATCCTGAGATTACTCCACTATTTCTACATCTACTCTTGTATTGTCTCTTGTTGATGCGGCTTTTACAATGCTGCGGATCGATTTTGCGATCCTTCCCTGCTTGCCGATAACCTTGCCCATATCTGAAGGCGCAACACGCAGTTCTACAACAATGCTTCGTCCTTCTGTCTTTTCAGTCACAACAACTTCATCCGGATTGTCTACAAGAGCCTTAGCCATTACTTCAACTAATTCTTTCATTTTCTAAGTCTCCTTTGACCTTGTTCGATTGAACTTATTTCTGGATTCCTGCGATCTTGAAAAGCTTTGCCACAACCTCTGTGGGCTGTGCACCGTTAGCAAGCCACTTCTTTGCAGCTTCCTCGTCGATGTTGAAGGTTGAAGGATCTGTTCCGGGATTATAGGTACCGATCTCATCGATGAATCTTCCGTCTCTGGGAGCTCTTGAATCCGCAACGATCACCCTGTAAAACGGAGCTTTCTTCTGACCCATTCTTCTTAATCTGATCTTAACTGACATTTTCTTTTCCTCCATTAATTAAATGAATAATAGTTATTTATATACAAGTCATTTTCCCTTTCCTTCCCCTTCGGAAAGGAAGCGCATATAATGTCGCAACAGGTCCTAACTCAATATATCTGAAACCTAAAACGGCCTTCTGCCGCCGCCAAAGCCACCGAAACCGCCCATTCCGCCGAACATTCCACGTCCGTGCTTATTGCCGGCGAGCTGTTTCATTGCTTTCTGGCTCTGCTCAAACTGCTTGACGAAGCGATTTACTTCCGCCACATCAAGTCCCGCTCCCTGCGCGATACGGTACTTCCTGCGAGGGTTTAAAAGCTTGGGATTTCTTCTTTCCTGAGGTGTCATGGAAAGCACTATAGCTTCCATATGGGCAAGCTGTTTCTCGTCCACTGCGCCTTCAAGATCCGAAGCCTTGATTCCCATTCCGGGAAGCATTCCCATTATACCTGCAAGTCCGCCCATGTTTTTCATCTGCTTCATGCTCTCGAGATAGTCCTCAAAATCGAACTGTCCCTTCTTCATGCGCTTAGCCATGTCGCGGCTCTTGTCTTCATCTATATCGATGTTCTGCTGAGCTTTCTCGATAAGGGAAAGCACATCACCCATTCCGAGTATACGGCTTGCTATTCTGTCGGGATGGAACTGCTCGAGATCATCGGGCTTTTCTCCCATACCGCAGTAGAAAATGGGCTTTCCGGTAACGGCTTTGATAGAAAGCGCCGCACCACCTCTGGTATCACCGTCCAGCTTGGACAGGATAACACCGTCTACACCTACCTTCTCGTCAAATTCCTTTGCCACATTGACGGCATCCTGACCTGTCATGGCGTCAACAACAAGTATCGTCTGGTGTACTGTTACGGTCTTTTTTATATCCGCAAGCTCGGTCATCATATCTTCATCAATGTGAAGACGGCCGGCTGTATCAAGGATCACTACATTATATCCGTTTTTTTCGGCATGTTCCAGAGCGGCCTTTGCTATCTGCGGAGGCTTAACCTCAGTACCGAGGGAAAAGAAATCCACCTCTACATTATCCGCATTTATCTTTAACTGATCTATGGCTGCGGGACGATAGATATCGCACGCAACAAGCAGGCTTTTTTTGCCCTTATTCTTAAAGCGCTTGGCCATCTTGGCCGCCTGAGTGGTCTTACCTGCACCCTGAAGGCCGGCCATCATAATGACTGTAATGGCTTTACCGGGCTGGAACGCGACCTCGCTGGTCTCATTGCCCATCATCTCCACAAGCTCATCATTTACAAGCTTGATAACCGTCTGCGCCGGGTTTAATCCGTTAAGGACATCACTTCCTATCGCCTTTTCTTCAACAGTCTTTGTGAACTGCTTGACTACCTTGAAGTTGACATCGGCTTCCAGGAGGGCCATTTTAACTTCTTTGAGGGCGGTCTTAACATCTTCTTCGGTAAGCCTGCCCTTTCCGCGAAGCTTTTTGAAAACATTTTGAAGTTTATCGCTTAAGCTTTCAAATGCCAAATTATAATTCCTCTAAAATATCCTGAGTAAGCTTATTTATATCGCAAAGCCTTCTTTTAAAGTCATCGTCGCTGAACCCGGTATCAGATAACTCGGTCAATTCACCGATCCTTGTAACTTTCTTTTTGATCGAAACAAACTTTGATACAAGATGAAGCTTTTCTTCATATCCCTGAAGGATCTTATCACATCTCTTTACAAGGTCATGTACGCCCTGACGGGTGATCCCCTGCTCCTCTGCCACCTCTGCAAGTGACATATCATCAAAAACAAAGCTCTGATACACGGCCTGCTGGTGCTCTGTCAAGAGCTCACCGTAAAAATCATATAATAGAGATTTTTCCAAAAGCTCATCCATACGGTCACGCTCCCGAAAGCCTTTATAAAGCGCTGTTTCCTTGCTTCTCTTGCCTGTTTGACGCAAAAGCACCTGTACCATAATAGTACAGGTGCTTATATCTGTCAAGTATTTTTTCTTTACACTGTATAATTAATTAGGAATATACTCGTTCTCTACCTGAGGGAAGTGAGCCATAAGCCATTCCGGTCCGTAATACTTGATCTCGGGATCGAAGCATGCTGCCGCTGCTTCACTTGTTATCTTAAGTGTAATCAGTTCATCGTTATACGGAAAACTATATAGGAATGTAGCATCGGGATTGCTTGCAACACTTGCGATCACTGAATCATCTATAGTTCCGCCACCCTGGAAGTAAACCTCAGAAGCTGCATCGCAATTTGCAATTTCTCTTTTGCTGTTTTCTACAGACTGATTATATGCCTGCTCAGAAATCTGCTCAGGTGTTAATTCAGGGCTAGGCATTGGAAGTAATCCAAATACTTGAAAATAAAGGAAAGGAAGAGAAGAACGATTATTCTGCAAACTGACTACCAGTTCATTTCCGTTATAAATACTGTAATCTCCAGATCCATCTGCTAAGATTACGATTGGTTCAGATCCTTTAACAAATTTCGCAGGTAAATTTAAACCAATTCTATAACTACCACTTGGAATAGAACTACCTTCCACAAATCCCAGCAAGTTATAACCTTCATAGTAAGGGCTCACGCCTATACCTGTCACAACTCCGCTTATTCCCGTACTATTAGACTCTACATATGCATTGGATTCGAACCTACCATAAACTCCAGGCGTTCCAGAAGGATCATCAAGATTATAATGTGGCACTTCTACCGCACCGCTTCCCATATAATCCTGAACTGCGGCAAAAGAAGTTACTGAAGTTCCGTACATAACTGATGCGGCAAGAATTACTCCAGCTACAGCAAGAAAAACATTCTTAAGTCTCATAAAACATTTCCTCCATAAAATGATTTAATGACTCCTCAACTTGTATTTATGCTTAAACCTTATGTAATACCCCCAAATTACGGAATCTATCTATTAGTCTACCCCCCCCCCTTGAGGATTTTGTCAAGTACTAAAAAAAGCCCCGAAATCGGGGCTTTTGAAACATATTCATAATAATTTCATCTCATCGATAAAAATCGATTCATAATCTTGAAGCTCATGGAACAATAACCCTATATGCTCGCCGAAACAAGTCTGGGCTTGTAACCCTCTTTCTCAAGAGCTGCTATGATCTCGTTCTTGTGTTCGGTGCCAAAGGCTTCGAGGGTGATACGAAGCTCAACCGCAGCATTTCTGTTGATTGAAACAAACTGGTTATGCTCTAGCTTGATAACGTTTCCATTAACTGCAGCGATTGTTCCGGATACTCTCGAAAGCTCGCCCGGCTTGTCGGGAAGGAGCACTGATACGGTAAATATCCTGTCACGAAGGATAAGTCCCTGCTGAACCACCGATGACATGGTGATGACATCCATATTACCGCCGCTCAGTATCGATACTATTCGTTTATCCTTAACATTCAGCTGTTTTAATGCAGCTACGGTGAGAAGTCCCGAATTCTCAACAACCATCTTATGATTCTCGACCATATCGAGGAATGCAACAACAAGATCCGCATCATCGACAGTGATTATATCATCAATATTCTCCTTAAGATAAGGGAAAAGCTTTTCGCCGGGAGTTTTAACTGCGGTACCGTCTGCTATAGTGTTAACACCCGGAAGTGTAACTACTTTTCCTGCCTCAAATGAAGCCTTCATGCAGGCCGCACCTGCGGGTTCCACACCAATAACCTTAATCTTGGGATTAAGAAGCTTTGCAAGTGTGGATACACCTGTAGCAAGTCCGCCTCCTCCTATGGGTACAAGTATATAATCTACAAGCGGAAGCTCCTTGATGATCTCCATTGCAATTGTACCCTGACCGGTTGCTACTGTCAGATCATCGAAAGGATGAACAAATGTGTATCCGTGCTCATCAGCTAACTCGTATGCCTTGGCACATGCCTCGTCATACACATCACCATGAAGCACTACTTCTGCCCCATATCCTTTTGTGCGCTTAACCTTGATAAAAGGTGTCATGAGCGGCATAACGATCGTAGCTTTAGCTCCGAAGGCCTTCGCAGCATAAGCCACACCCTGTGCATGGTTACCTGCCGATGCGGTAATAACGCCCTTCGCACGGTCTTCCTCCGAAAGCCTGCTCATCTTATAATATGCTCCCCTAAGCTTATATGCACCCGTATACTGCATATTCTCCGGCTTGAAATATACCTTATTTCCGGTTTCTGCGCTGAAATACTCCGAATATATCAGTTTAGTCTCGTGTGTAACTCTTGATACAACTTCCGATGCTTCTTCAAAAGCATCCAATGTTAACATTTCCATAACCTTATCCTCATTTATTCATATTAGCAATTTTAAAACTATCAAATATCAGCGAGTTCGTGCAAATGCTATGCTGAGAGCAATGTGTCTGAGGCCGATCGAACGTTTTAAAGAACAAAACGTCCTACGCAGATACTTCGTATGAAATTTCGTTTTGATTCATAACGAAATTTCATGCCGCTGCAAAGTACGCAGCTGGCATCTGCTCTTGCATCGAGGACCCATAGCTCGAGCATCTTGCGAAGCAAGTGCGGGACTTGGAGCGAAGCGTAAAGCGAGAGGCGGTGCTCGAAGCATACATTTGTGCGGATTCGCGTTACTCAGTTAGTAAATTAATTTGTAAATTAACTGAATATTGCTTCCACATATGCATCCGCATCAAACTTCTGCAGATCTTCTATCGCTTCCCCAACCCCGATATACTTTACCGGTATATTAAGCTCCGATTGAATGGCCACCGCTATGCCGCCTTTAGATGTTCCGTCCATCTTGGTAAGCACTACACCGCTGATAGGCGCCACTTCCGAGAATTCCCTTGCCTGCACCAGGGCATTCTGTCCTGTTGTTCCGTCGAGTACAATAAGGTTTTCCCTGTGGACATCCGGAAACTCCCTTGAGATCACTTTATCCATCTTCCGGAGCTCTTCCATCAGATTCTTTTTATTGTGAAGCCTGCCTGCGGTATCGATAAGAAGGATATCCGTTCCTCTGGCCTTACAGGCTGATACGGCATCAAATACTACGCTTGCGGGATCTGCCCCTTCGGTAG
Source organism: Lachnospiraceae bacterium UBA3632 (assembly GCA_002373975.1). GTDB lineage: Bacteria > Bacillota > Clostridia > Lachnospirales > Lachnospiraceae > AC2028. The sequence goes on from DFKZ01000010.1 coordinate 14,397, forward strand.
ATGCCACAATGGGAACATCCGCACGCTTTGCCCATATTTCAAGCTGTTCGCTTGCTGCCGCTCTGAACGTATCCGCGGCTGCGATGAGCACCTTCTTGCCCTGATCATGAAACTTCGAAGCAAGCTTTCCGATAGTGGTCGTTTTCCCGACTCCGTTTACTCCAATGACCATAATAATGGACTTTTCGGATTCAAAACGGTATTCGGTTTCGGCGACACTCATCAGTTCTTTAATGCTCTGCTTCAGGATCTCACGGCATTCTTCGGATTTCTTGATATGATCCTCTTTAACCCTGAGCTTAAGTCTCTCAAGAATATCCTCCGTGGCATAATATCCTATATCGGCCATGACAAGGATCTCTTCAAGTTCCTCGTAGAAATCATCATCAATATCGGAAGACGTAAATACATTACTCAGATTTTTTGTGAAGTTGTCTCTTGTCTTTGTAAGTCCGGCTTTTAATCTGGCAAAAAAGCCCAGCTTTTCTTCATTTTCGCTCATAATACCTCATCCGGCACTTTTATGCATCCAGTTCATTTTCTATCAGATTAACGGATACAAGCGTCGATACGCCTTTTTCCTGCATCGTTATACCATAGAGCCTGTCAACCTTAGCCATGGTACCGCGCCTGTGAGTGATAACAATAAACTGGGTATGTGCGGTAAGCTTATGCAGATATCCGGCAAATCTTCCTACATTTGAGTCGTCAAGCGCAGCCTCTATCTCATCAAGCAGACAGAACGGCGAAGGCTTCAGATTCTGAATCGCAAATAAAAGTGCAATTGCTGAAAGCGCCTTCTCACCACCGGAAAGCTGCATCATATTCTGTAGTTTCTTTCCCGGGGGCTGTGCAATGATCCTTATTCCCGCCTCAAGGATATCCTCGTCCTCCATAAGTTCAAGAGTGGCTTTTCCGCCTCCGAAGAGTTCCTTGAACACCTTATCGTATTCATCACTTATCTGCTTGAATCTCTCCGAGAACTGCTTTCTCATTGCATCATCAAGCTCTGCTATGATTCCCTTAAGAGTTTCTGCCGCTGTAACCAGATCGCTCTGCTGCGTCTTCATCTGGTTGTATCGCTCTGAAACCTGTTTGTATTCCTCAATAGCATTGACATTTACATCGCCGAGTCTCTTGATCTTATCCTTTATCTCGGCTATATCACGCTTCATAACAGTAAGATCCGTCATTGATTCATCACGCATCTTTTCAGCAGCGGAAAGAGTGATCTCGTATTCCTCCCACATATAGTTGATGTGGTTGTCGATTGATTCCTGACTTCTCTCGCGCTGTGAAGTAAGCCTGAACACTTCCTTATCGAGGGAATTCATCTTTTCACTCAGGCTCTCACGATCCTCAAAGAATGACTTCTGCTTTGACGATAGTTCAGCCTTCTTGGCGATATTATCCTTTAATGTGTTCTGCTTGTTTTCCTGCTCTGTGTATGAAGCTTCTATTGTAGCCTCTATCTGTTCGATATTCTTTTTCTTCTCTTCGATCAGCTTATCGTTATCTTCAAGTGCTTTAAGCACTGAAGACAGCTCTTCATCAGACTTTCTGAGCTCGGAATCGATACGATCGAGGTTGACCTGTTTAAAGCTCTCGGCCTGACGCATCTTCTGAACCTCGACCTCATAAGCGTTAACCTTTGAGAGTGCTTCGGATTCCTCTTTTCGCTTATCCTCAAGATCTGCGGTAAGCACCTTTATAGCTTCCTGGGCTTTCTGCTCAAGATCCTCGCTGGCCTGAAGTTCATCTTTTGCAGTCTCCATATCGTCTTTGAGCTTAACAAGCTGCTCTTCGATATCAGTCTGCTCCTTTGCGAGTCCCAGTGCGTTCTCAGATTCCTCCTCCATCCTCTCTCTTACGGATGAAAGATTGATCCTTGCGGTATTCTGAGCGATAGTCTTATTCTGGATATCGAGCTTAATGCGCTCAAGCTCTGTTCTCTTCTCATTTCTCTTTTCGCGCAGCTCTGTAATCCGGCTTTCACCATCTTCGATGGCCTTTTCAAGCTTGGCAACGCTCTTTTCGAGATCGGCTATCTCTCTGCGCTTTCCGAGGAAATTGGTATTATTCTTAAATGCACCGCCACTGATGGCACCGCCGGGAGCAAGGAACTCGCCTTCGAGGGTTACCATTCTGATGGTGTAATTATATTTTCTTGCGATCTTTGTGGCATTATCCACGGTATCAACAACCACAAATCTTCCGAGGAGGCTTTCTGCCACAAGTGCATACTGTGGCTCTGTTTCTACTAGAGTATGAGCAAGCCCTATAACTCCCTTTTCGTCTAGCACGTCTATTGCCTTTATCTTCTGCGGGTTCGATACCGAATCCATGGGCAGGAATGTGGCACGTCCAAGTTTCCCCTCTTTTAGGAACTCTATAAGCTTTTTGGCCGTTTCTTCGTTCTTGGTAACGATATTCTGAATATTTCCACCAAGGGCTGTCTCTATCGCTGTTTCGTATTTTTTATCTACCTTTATTATGTCTGCGACAACGCCAACGATTCCTTTTACGCGGTCCTTCTGCTCCATGACCTTTTTGACGCTTCCGCCGTATCCTTCATACTTTTCGGCAATATCGATAAGAGTCTGGAGCCTGGTCTTTTCCTGATGATAATTCTGCTGATCCTCCCGGAGCCGCTCATCACAGGAAGTAAGATTTCTTCTGTACTCGTCTATCTGTTTTTCCGTTTCGGAAGCCTTATCATTCAGCTCTTTAATCTGACCGGTGATATTTTCGAATTCAGCTTCCATTGAGCGGATAGAATCCTCTCTCTCCGCTTCATCCGACTTCACGCGAAGTATCTTGGAATTCAGTTCCGCCTTACGTACGTTGATCTGCTCCTTAAGAGAATCAAAACGACCCATTTTGGTCTTGATCGCTGCACGCGAATTAAGCTCGTTGATAACTGTATTCTTGTTATCTTCAAGCTTTTTATTGAGCTTCTCTATCTCGCTCTGTACTTTTGCCAGTTCCTCTGCCAGGATCGCAGCGGTTTTTTCTACTTCTTCAGCCTGCTTGTCGGAATCGGCGTTGTCGTTTAATATCTTTTCACGCTCTGCTTTTCTTTCATCGATCTCGGAAAGGATTGAATTCTTTCTCTCAAGGTAATAATTCCTGGAATCTCCGGCAGCGCGGATATTTTCCTTAAATACATTTATCTGACCTTCGAGATTGCTTCTCATAAGATCGGTATTTGAAAGCTCGCTCCTTGCCTTATCAATAGCCTTATCAAGGGACGCGATCTCTTCCTGCATACGGTCGTACTCTTCACGTACTCCTTCGTACTGACCTTTTACCTGATCAAGATCATTATTTGCTACACTCAATTTCTCTTCAATATCTATAAGACTCTGATTGAGCCTTTTGTGATCGAGAAGGAATGTATTTACATCCAGAGTTTTGAGGTTCTCCTTGTAGGTGAGATACTGCTTTGCTTTCTCACTCTGGCGCTCCAAGGGACCGACCTGTCTTTCAAGCTCGGTAAGAATATCGTTTACTCTGACAAGATTGTTCTGCTCGTTTTCAAGCTTCTTTAAAGCTGTTCCCTTGCGGCGTTTGAATTTAACTATACCTGCCGCCTCATCAAAGAGTTCACGTCTCTCCTCGGGTTTTCCCGAAAGGATCTTATCAATCTGGCCCTGTCCGATAATGGAATAGCCCTCTTTACCTATACCGGTATCATAAAAAAGCTCATTTACATCCTTGAGCCTGCATGCCGTTCCGTTTAGAAGATATTCACTCTCGCCCGAACGGTAAAGCCTTCTGGCAATGGTCACTTCTTCATAATCGATGGGAAGCGCATGGTCCGCATTATCCAGAGTGATAGCCACGTATGCATAACTGAGGGGTTTTCTGAGCTCGGTACCGGAAAATATTACATCCTGCATCGTGCCGCCGCGGAGCTGTTTGACACTCTGCTCTCCAAGAACCCATCTTACGGCATCCGCAACATTACTTTTACCGGATCCGTTGGGACCTACTATACCGGTTATACCGTTGTGGAACTGGAAAACTATTTTGTTTGCAAAGGATTTAAAACCCTGTACTTCAATGCTTTTAAGAAACATAACCTTTATCTCTCAACTTTAATAATGCCTGATATGCAGCCTGCTGTTCGGCACCCTTCTTTGTCCTACCGGTTCCGCGCCCCAGCTCTTCGCCGAGTGAAACAACCGAAACATCAAAGGTTTTGTCATGCTCAGGCCCGCTCTCACTGTTAAGAATGTATTCAAACTCTTTCTTGAGCACGCCCTGCAGAACTTCCTGAAGCCTGCTCTTGCTGTCATAGAAAAGCGCTTTATCCTCAAGGTCTGAAAGGATAAAGCGGTTTATGTGAAGCTTGGCTTTCTCCATACCGCCGTCAAGGAAGATTGCGCCTATAATGGCTTCCATGACATCGGATGTGATGCTCTCTCTGTTTCTGCCTCCGGTTGCCTCCTCGCCTTTTCCAAGAAAAATATAGCTCCCGAGATCAAGATCCCGCGCGCACATTGCAAGTGAGGATTCGCACACCATGGATGCGCGAAGCTTTGTAAGCTTACCCTCAGGCAGATCCGGATATTTATGAAAAAGGAATTCCGAAGAAACAACTTCAAGAACCGCATCACCCAGAAATTCAAGTCTTTCATAATCACCCGACTTGTTTATCTTCTGCTCATTTGCATAGGAGCTGTGTGTCAGCGCCTGCTTGAGCAAAAGCTTGTCCTCGAAGAAATATCCTATTTTTTCTTCGAGCATGGATAAATCATTATTATTCATTTTATATACCAACCAAACAAGGGAAGGGCATAATAATCCCTTCCCATAATTATTAATTAAATCAGTTCAGAGCTTCCTTTATAAGGTCAACTGCCTGACCGACTGTGGTGATCTGCTCTGCAGCTTCCTCTTCAACATGAATATCAAAAGCATCCTCGATTCCCATGATGATCTGATAAACATCAAGAGAATCTGCTCCAAGATCATCCGTAAAAGTAGTATCGAGAGTGATCTCTTCGGGATCAACATTAAGTACTTCCGCAATGATTGATTTCAGCTTTTCAAATTCCATAACAAATACCTTCCTTAAATAGATTGATTATCTGACGCTTCTTCCTTACTCTCATCCGCAAGAAGCCTCGCTTTTATCTTGCCGTTGATATCCAGATCGGTGAATTTGACACACTGGAATATCGAATTTCTGATAGCTACCGATGAACTGCTTCCGTGGGTTTTGACAAGAAGCCCGTTACATCCGAGGAGAGGCGCTCCGCCATAGCTCTCTGTATCAAAGGTCTTTAATGTCTTCTTAAGAGCTTTCTTGGAAAGAAGTGCACCTATCTTAGAGATAAATGTGCTGGTAAGGCCTTTCTTTATCATCTTGATAAGAGCTCCGGCCATTCCTTCCATCATCTTGAGAACAACATTTCCGGTGAATGCTTCGGCAACCACTACATCGGCGCCTCCGAGGGGAACATCCCTGGCTTCGCAGCTTCCGATAAAGTTTATTCCCTTAGCCTCTTTCAAAAGCGGAAATGTCTCTTTGACAAGCGCATTTCCCTTTTCTTCCTCGGCTCCGATATTTACTATTCCAACCGTAGGATTCTTTATCCCGAGGAAATCCTCTGCGTAAATGGCTCCCATCTGCGCAAACTGAACGATTGCAGTCGGCTTGGCATCAACATTCGCTCCGCAGTCAAGCAAAAACGAAATGCCCTTGGTCGTTGGGATGACTGTGGCAAGAGGCGGTCTCTCGATTCCTCTTATCCTTCCCACTATTACCTGCCCGCCAACAAGAAAAGCTCCTGTGGATCCGGCAGTAACAAGCGCGTCACATTCGCCGTCTTTTACAAGGTACATCGCTTTAACCAGAGAAGAATCCTTTTTCTTCCTGACTGCATTTACCGGTGGCTCAGCAGTTTCGATAACCTCGCTGCAGTGAACGATCTCGATCCTGTCCTGATCGTAAGAATACTTGGCGAGTTCCTCGCGGATCAGCGGCTCTTTACCGCAAAGATAGATCTTCACTCTGGGCTCGGCAGCTACTGCCTCCACAGCCCCCTTAACTACCTGCTCGGGAGCATTGTCTCCGCCCATGGCATCAACCGCAACTTTGATTATTCTGTCCATTTTTACTATCCTTACTTTATTAATCTAAAAATACTATACAAGAGCATGGGGCAAAAAGCAATAAAAAATATATATAAAAAATAACAAAAAAAGAAGCTGAAGAATCAGCTTCTTTGTAATCTCTTATCATTGCAAAAATCAAGGATTATTCTACGTCGATAACCTGCTTCTTGTCGTAAGAGCCACACTTCTTGCATACTCTGTGGGGCATCATAAGAGCGCCGCACTTGCTGCACTTAACCAAAGTGGGAGCAGACATCTTCCAGTTAGCTCTTCTCTGGTCCCTTCTTCCTTTAGAAGATTTGTTCTTGGGGCATATAGACATGATTCACACCTCCTTATTGTTAGGGATATGAGCCGGATCAAACAGATCCGACAATACAGCCATGCGAGGGTCCGGCACAAAGCGATCGCAGCCGCAATCACCCTCGTTCAAATCATGTCCGCAAACAGGGCAAAGCCCCTTGCAATCCTCACGGCACAGGATTTTTACAGGCCAGTTTACAGTAATCTCATCATACAGAAGGGCATCCGAATCCAGTTTGAAACCATCCATAAATTCATGGATCTCTTCGTTTTCGTCTTCGTCATCCGATATGAAATCAGGCGAAGCAAACTCTCTCTCGAAGGAAATGCTGATCTCAACAGGAGCCTCTTTAAGGCATCTGTCACAGGTACCGGCAAAGCACAGATGTGCGGTGCCGCTCACCTTCGCTCTTCCCTTTCCTATGCCCTCAGCCCTCAGTTTGAAAGCGTCTCCCTTAAGGAGCCTGTAGCTTCCTAGGCTGCCTTCGAAAGAATAATCAGATATCGGGATCTCGGTCTCTGCGATCTTTCCTGCGGTATTAAAAACATCCGAAAGGTTTATCAGCATGTTAAGCCCTTTGTACTTAAGTCACGTGCAAAATCGCACACCATGCTATTATAAAAAGTCTTTCTATTTATGTCAAGTGGTTTTGCAAAAAAAATCGCAATAAGGATCCGTTTCACTTATGTTACGCCTGCAGATCCTTTTTGGAGCGTGCCTTTTTCTTCTTGGGGACCGCTTCTCTCTCATCTATGCTCACATAAGGAACGTGATGTCCAACATATTTGTATGCCGGTCTTATGATCTTGCCGGTATTGATTATTTCCTCAAGACGATGTGCACACCAGCCCGAGATACGTGCTATTGCAAATATAGGTGTAAACAGCTCCTCGGGAATGCCCAGCATGCTGTAAACAAGTCCGCTGTAGAAATCGACATTTGCACAGACTTCCTTGTGAACATTCTTCTGTTGCATGATGAGCCTGCCTGCTATTCTTTCCACTCTCTCATAGAATTCAAAGTCTTTGAGACGATTCTTCTCTATTGCAAGCTCACGCGCATATTTTTTAAGGACTACCTCACGGGGATCCGATAAGGTATAAACCGCATGTCCCATACCATAAATAAGGCCCTGTTTGTCGAATGCCTTTTTACTGAGGATCTTAACCAGATATTCCTCGACTTCAGCGTCATCCTCGCGATTTTTGATGTTTTTGTAAAGGTCTTTGAACATATTCTCGACCTTAAGGTTTGCTCCGCCGTGGCGGAAGCCCTTAAGAGAACCGATCGATGCTGCGATCGAAGAATATGTATCGGTTCCCGATGAAGTAACAACATGAGTTGTAAATGTCGAGTTGTTTCCTCCACCGTGATCGGCATGAAGGATAAGCGCAACATCAAGCACTTTTGCCTCAAGAGCCGTATACTTTCCGTCCGGTCTCATCATCTGAAGGATATTTTCTGACACCGAAAGATCCCTCTTGGGATTTCTGATAACAAGTGCTTCATCTTTTCTGAAATGGCAATATGACATATATGAATAAACTGCCAAAAGAGGAAGCTTGTTGATCAGCTCGATCGACTGACGAAGCACATTTCTTACCGAAATATCATCGGGATTCTTATCATATGTATAGAGGGTAAGCACGCATCTCTGAAGAGCATTCATGATATTGGCATTTGATGCCTTCATGACAACGTCTCTGGTAAAACGCGCACCAAGAGTCTGAAATTCGATGTTTGCGGCTATAAAATCATCAAGCTGCTTTTGCGTGGGCAGGCTTCCGAAGATAAGCAGATAAGTTGCCTCCTCGAAGCCATAGCGCCTGTCACCAAGTCCCTTGATGAAATCAACAACATTTACGCCCTGATAATAGAGCCTTCCCTCACAGGGTACAAGGTTTCCGTCCACAAGGTCATATGCGACAACATCAGAGATCTCAGTCAGGCCGGTGAGTACACCCTTTCCGGCTGCATCTCTCAAGCCTCTTTTAACGTCAAATTCAAGATAAAGGTTTTTATCTATATGATGGTTATGCTCAAGAACATCCTGGAGCACGTCAAGCTCATGCCTGAGGCTTTCCATCTCATCAAAATCGAGCATTTCATTTTTTTCGTGTACTGAATAAATATCTGCCAAATCAGTGCCCTCCTTCAAATAGATAATTTTGAAGCGTCGATTCCGACAAATTGTATACATGTATATCGGTGCCGACTTTCAAATTATACTATACATTTGACCAGATGTAAACAATTTATTGTATTTCGGTTATTCTTAGATAAAGGTAAAGACATTTTACCCCTATTCTGATATCAAAGTTCCTTTCGGAAGCGTAAAAAAATAAGACGGAAACGATGATATCAGGATCATTCGTCTCCGTCTTACATAATGAATTCTTAAATCAGTGCCAGAGTCTCTCTCGCTATGGCCAGTTCCTCGTTGGTAGGGATAAACATAACGGTTACCTTGCTGTCTTTGGTGGAAATAACCGTATCATCACCTCTGGTATTGTTTGCCGCATCATCGATCGTGATCCCAAGGAAGCCAAGATACTCGCAGATAAGCTTTCTCACAAATGCCGCATTCTCTCCAACGCCTGCGGTAAATGCGATAGCATCCACTCCATTCATCGCTGCGGTGTATGCACCGATGTACTTTGCTACATTGTAGCAGAAGGTCTTGACTGCTATCTTAGCCTTCTCATCTCCCTTATTGTAAGCATCCTCAAGATCTCTGAAATCGGATGAAAGATCACCCGATAAGCCGTAAACGCCTGACTTCTTGTTAAGGATGGTCATGACCTCATCTATATTCTTATTCTCTTTATGTGCGATAAACTCAATTATAGCGGGATCGATATCTCCGCTTCTGGTTCCCATGATAAGACCCTGAAGTGGTGTCAGTCCCATTGATGTATCAACACACTTTCCGTATTTAACCGCCGACACGGAAGCACCGTTTCCAAGGTGGCATACGATAACCTTAAGATCTTCCGGCTTCTTTCCCAGATCCTCGGCAAGCTTCTTTGATACATATGAATGACTTGTTCCGTGGAACCCGTAGCGGCGGATCTTATACTTCTCATAGTATGAATAGGGAAGACCGTACATATAAGCCTCCGGCGGCATAGTCTGATGGAAAGCGGTGTCGAATACAGCCACCATAGGTACACCAGGCATCAGCTTCTGACATGCATCAATTCCTATAAGGTTTGCGGGGTTATGAAGAGGTGCAAGATCATTGCACTCTTTGATAGCTTCAATAACTTCCGGTGTGATAAGTGTGCTTGATGCAAATTTTTCACCGCCGTGAACTACTCTGTGTCCCACAGCATCAATTTCCGAAAGCTCTTTGATGGCTCCGGTCTTTTCATTTGTAAGCGCTTCAAGAACAAGCCTTATAGCCTCGGTATGATCTGGCATCGGGGAAACAGTCGTCTCCTTATCTCCGCCAGCCTTCTGATATACTATCTGACTTCCGTCGATCCCTATCCTCTCACAGAGTCCCTTGGCGAGCCACTGCTCGGTCTCGCTGTCTATAAGCTGAAACTTAAGCGATGATGAGCCACAATTTATAACAAGAATTTTCATCTTTCTGCTCCTTTATATTTATACAAATTATATTTTTTTACGCAAGATCATGTAACAGCGAGTTTGTACCGACCCGCATCACTGCATTAACACATTCTATACCAGCTGCGCCTGTACCGCTGTGAGTGCCACAACGCCCACTATATCCTGCCAAGAGCATCCGCGCGAAAGATCATTTACCGGCTTTGCGATACCCTGCAGCATCGGGCCGTACGCTTCTGCGTTTCCGAGCCTCTGAACGAGCTTATATCCGATATTTCCCGCATCAAGGTTGGGGAAGATAAGCACATTGGCATGTCCCGCAACCGGACTTCCGGGAGCCTTTGTTTTAGCTACATGAGGAACCAGAGCGGCATCAAGCTGGAGCTCACCGTCTATAACAAGATGAGGGTACTCCCGCTTTGCTATGTTAGTTGCATTTACCATCTTGGTGACCAGCTCATGCTTGGCAGAGCCCATTGTGGAATGACTGAGCATGGCGATCTGGGGCTTGGGGCCTATGAGCTGCTTGAAAGACCTTGCGGAAGAATCTGCTATAACAGCCAGCTCTTCGGCGGTAGGATCCTGATTCAGTCCACAATCCGCAAAGAGAAATGCTCCGTTTTCTCCCATATCCTTTTTGATCGTATCAACAATAAAGAATGCGCTGACAAGCTTTACTCCGGGTGCCGTCTTAAGTATCTGAAGCGCAGGGCGAAGCGTATCTGCAGTAGAATGACATGCACCGGCAACCATTCCGTCTGCATCATTATTCTTAACCATCATGATACCGAAAGTAAGCCAGTCGTTAAGAAGAGTCTCCCTTGCCTTTTCGGGAGTCATTCCCTTGGCCTTCCTGCATTCATAAAGAAGGTCCGTATATTCGTCAAGCTTCGGAGTATCATTGGGATCAAGTATCTCAAGTCCGTCAAGCTCTATCTCCAGCCATGTGGCACCATCCATGATCTTCTCTTTATTGCCGATCATTATAAGATTCGCGATGCCTTCCTTGAGTATCTCGGAAGCTGCGATAAGTGTTCTCTTATCGTTAGACTCGGGAAGAACTATAGTCTTTTTGTCCTGTTTTGCTTTTTCTTTGATTCCGTCAATAAATGCCATACCTGTTTACCTCTCTTTTTATACCCTTTTGAATGAGTTTTGTATAAGCTGTCTGATTATCCATCATATGATTATTCACTTGATATCAGGACTAAAAAAAATCCTCAACTCTTACTGTTTCATATTACCACAACATGTCAAAAAATGAAAGCCCTTACATTAATAATTTGCTTTAATTTTTTATCAGTTTATATTATTATATATTATAGAGTGACAATTTATGCAGTTTCTATGCAAACATCATATTCAGAAAACTTGAATACCATAAATCGTTTTTTAGTTTCCACGTGTAACAAAGGATAACCTGCAATGACAGTAAACGGCATCATAGCTGAATACAATCCGTTTCACAACGGACATTTAAATCACATACTTCGATCAAAAGCTATGACAGGGGCTGACTATACCATCGCCGTTATGAGCGGGAATTACGTTCAGCGTGGTGCACCTGCCGTTGTTGACAAATTTGTCCGCACCAAGATGGCACTTGAGAACGGTATCGATCTGGTTTTGGAGATCCCTTCATGTTACAGTACAGCAAGTGCGGAATATTTCGCCACGGCAGGGGTCACTTTACTTGATAAGCTGGGCGTGGTCAATTACCTGTCATTTGGCAGTGAAGACGGAAACATTGAAACTCTTAGGCGCATCGCAAGCATTCTGACCGAAGAACCGCCCGAATACGCCGAGCTTCTCGGCAGGTATCTGCACGATGGTTATACTTACCCGATAGCAAGAAACAATGCTCTCATCCAGTATGAGACATCTCTTTTTGATGCCACAAGGGTAATGGAATCACCCAACAACATTTTGGGCATAGAGTATATCAAGGCTCTGACACTGCGAAATTCATCGATCACCCCCATCACACTTCCAAGAGATGGGTCTAATTATCATGACAGATATATGAACGAAGGATCATGCGGTGCTTCTGCCACTGCCATCAGGGAAGCCATTCCCGGTGGGGGCGATTTCAGTACTGCTATGCCCGATTCGGCATATATGGATCTGTTCGAGGAGATCGAGCAGGGAAGGATCATGGATCTTGACGACTTTTCTGCAGTTATGTATTATAAGCTCCTTCAGGAAAAAAAGATTGGATATGCTTCATATTTTGATGTGAGCAAGACTCTTTCGGACCGAATAATCAAAATGCTTCCGGAGTTTACTTCTTTCAAAAACTTTATTGAAGATGTAAAAAGCAGGGATCGCACATATACGCGTATCTCCCGCTGTCTTTTACATATACTTCTCGATATCACCGGCATAGATGTAAAGAGCTATGAGCTGATCGATTATATACCCTATGCCCGGGTTCTCGGTTTCAGAAAGGGCGCTGAGCCTCTTCTTACCGAGATCAAATATAAATCCTCGATCCCGATCATCACAAAGGTTGCTGATGCTTCAGGCATTCTTTATGCCGAGCCGTGGAAAATGTTCCGAAACGAACTGAGAGCAAATGAGATTTACTACTCTGCCCTTGCGATCAAAACTCTTACCCCGGCCAAAAACGAGTTCTCGACTCCCCTCGTTATCATTTAACCTTTTTATTACAACACCGTTCTTCAAACAATGGGATTTAAAACTCCGGCTCAATACAACAACAGGTCAGTTCTTAAATGAATGTATCGGCGCGGGAATACGTCCTGTACGGTTTACAAAATCATCACATGAAAAACTGTTAACGGGCATTATCGGTGCGTAGCCGAGAAGTCCTCCGAATTCTACCGTTTCTCCGACTCCCTTTCCTATTACGGGAATGAGTCTGACAGCGGTAGTTTTTTGATTAACCATTCCGATCGCCAGCTCATCTGCGATTATTCCCGATATAGTAGTTGCTTTGGTATCTCCGGGAACCGCGATCATATCAAGACCTACAGAGCACACGCATGTCATTGCTTCGAGCTTTTCCAGAGTAAGCGCTCCTGCCTCTACTGCATTGATCATACCCTGATCCTCACTGACAGGAATAAATGCTCCGCTCAGCCCGCCAACATATGACGAAGCCATTACGCCGCCCTTCTTAACCTGATCGTTAAGAAGCGCAAGAGCCGCTGTAGTACCGGGCGCTCCTGCATATTCAAGCCCTATCTCGCAGAGAATATCCGCCACGGAATCACCGATAGCCGGTGTGGGAGCAAGGCTTAAGTCAACAATTCCAAAGGGAACTCCGAGTATCCTTGAAGCTTCTTTTGCTACCAACTGTCCAACCCTGGTTACCTTAAACGCAGTCTTTTTTATAGTCTCACAGAGCACCTCAAAGCTCTCTCCCCTTACACTCTCCAAAGCTTTCTTAACAACTCCGGGACCGCTGACACCAACATTTATTATCCTGTCGGCTTCTGTAACGCCGTGAAATGCTCCTGCCATAAACGGATTATCATCGGGTGCATTACAGAATACAACCAGCTTTGCACATCCGAGCGAATCCTTGTCCTTGGTGAGCTCTGCGGTCTCTTTTATGATCTCGCCCATAAGGCGCACCGCATCCATGTTTATACCTGTCTTTGTGGAGCCGAGATTTACCGAGCTGCACACAAATTCTGTGCAGGAAAGCGCCTTGGGAATGGATCTCATCAAAAGTTCATCGGCCTTAGTGCTTCCTTTGCTTACAAGAGCTGAATATCCGCCAAGGAAATTCACACCAACTTCTCTTGCAACATCATCAAGAGTTATCGCAATCTTAACAAAGTCATCGGGAGTATTGCAGCATGCTCCGCCCACAAGAGCTATCGGGGTAACCGAAATACGTTTGTTAACAATGGGAACACCGTATTCCTTAGCAATCTTCTCTCCGGTCTTTACAAGGTCTTTAGCCGATTCGAAAATCTTGTCATGAATCTTTTTGCAGCATTTATCAAGATCCGAATCTATGCAGTCGAGAAGACTTATTCCCATCGTGATGGTTCTTACATCAAGATTCTCCTCTTCGACCATCTTATTCGTTTCTATAACTTCAAACTGATTAATCATTTTTCCTTGTCCTTCTTTTATCTGATATATTGCAGTTTAACTTAGTTACGCGAGTCCGCACAAATGTATGCTTCGAGCACCGCCTCTCGGCTATGGGTC
>DFKZ01000010.1:28726-38095 GCA_002373975.1 Lachnospiraceae bacterium UBA3632
TTGCTCTCAGCATAGCATTTGCACGTACTCGCTGATGCCTATTACAAAGTAGTATTATATCATCCATATTTCTTATAATACGCGACAGGCACAGACGATGATAGCTTCCGTGAGCGCACCATGTAGCGCCGCCGGCACTTAGCGAAAACAAGCAAAGCGCAGTTTGAGCTTAGTACCGCTGCGTGTCGCGGTATGAGCCGCGAGGCGTGTGCGCGACGGAACTATCATTGGCTGGGCCGTCACTATCCTTTGCGGAGACAAATTTTGCGCCGGCGCGGAGACGTAGCGAATCCATACTTGAAACGCGAAGTCCGTCACTAAGTTAGTAATGATAATATGATAGTAAGTTAACCTGTAATTCAAATCCTGTGCATCGAATCAAATATCTCTTCCTTTTGGCACTTTATGACAACCCCAATGTCAGATCCGATACCATCCAGATCATCACACACCTCTCCGAAATGCTTTCCCGATCCACCCATATCTGCGATCATCATCATGTTAAAATAACCTGATACGATAGTCTGTGAAATATCAAGAATATTGATCTTGTTCTCTGCAAGATAAGTGCAGACCTTTGCGATGATGCCTACAGTATCTTTTCCGACTACGGTTATGATTATTTTCTTCATTTTTTACTTGCAGATCAGTTTTTCGATATAGCGTGACCTGCTTTCCTTTCCTAGTTTAATCTATCTTACAATCTGTCTGTGTATATTCAGATCGCTATCAGCTCTGAAGGTTCGCTACGTTTAGCAACATTTATACAAAAATCATCTCCGCGATAATCATTTACCGGGCTGAGCGTAACTTCCATCCTTACAGCTTCGTATGCAAGTTCAGGTATATTGTTTTCCTTTGACAGATGTCCCAGGAATACATACTTCATATCATCATGAAGTATCCTTGACAAAAGCTGTCCCGAAGCCTCGTTTGAAAGATGACCTCTTTCGCTTAATATCCTCTGCTTTAGCGGGTACGGATAAGGTCCTGTCTGAAGCATCTTCACATCATGATTTGCTTCGAGCAGTACCGCATCAAGTCCTTTCAGGCATTCAACGGTATATTCATCATATTTTCCGAGATCGGTACAAACCGCAACCTTTTTCTTTCCGTAAAAGATCCTGTATCCTACGGGATCTGCAGCATCATGAGAAATCTTCATCGGATTGATGGAAAGATCCCCTATCATAAATTTGTTATCCGCCGAAACCACATTAAATAGTCCGTCATCAACCTTCCCAACCGAACGATCCCTTTTTATGGCCTCGATGGTCTTCTCTGTAGCATATATGGGAATACCGTACTTCCTGGACATCACACCCAAACCGCAGATATGATCCGAATGCTCATGAGTGATCAGGATGGCCCTTATATCACGTCCGGTAAGTCCGGTCCCGTTCAAAGCTTCTTCTATCCTTTTACCGCTTATTCCCACATCTATAAGAATATGCGTACTTTCCGAACCGGCATAAGTACAGTTACCGCTGCTTCCGCTTGCAAATGCACAAAATCTCATAATAATAATTTAATTCCTGTTCACTGTTTTAATTATCCGTTAAGTCAGTCCTTATCCCAGTATATCTCCAGCACATCTCCCTCCGAAATGGGCTGCATATATGCGGCTTCCATGCCGTTAACCTTGGTGATAACACTTCTTCCTGCCGGATTTCTCAGATCAAAATCTATGTAATCAAATACATCAACGAAAACATAGCTTTTCTTACCATGCATTGTAACAGGGCTTCCGTTGGCTGTGATCATTATCTCTACAGTGCCGTTATCCGCCTGTTTCCCGGCTTCTTCGGGCTCATCTGCGGAATCATCACCTGCGGGATTATCATCTCCCTCACCATCATCTTCGGGCAGATCATCATATCCGGATCCCTGTGAATCTTCATCCACCTCGTCATCAGCTATATATTCTCCGGCTTCTTCACTCTCTGCGGGAGCACTGCTGTCAAAATCCAGAGTGAAATTCTCATATACCTTGGTGCTCATCTTGGCAGCTGTGCCGTTTACAAGGATCCCGGTACCGGTTTCAAGCTCGAGCATCTTGCAGATATCGCTGACGGTGTAGAAATTATCGATCTCTATTTCATCTCCGTCTTTGATCTGATAAAACTCGTTCTGACGTTCTCCGTTGACCATAGCGGTTCTGGGAAGCTCGATAGTCTTTCCGTTTACAACAGCATGAAGAGGCTCAGAAAGCTCTTTTAACGAGCCAAGTGCTGCATCCGCATCCGCTCCGGCAGTAGAGGGAGTTACATTTATTTCATCTCCGCTTGTTATGGTGGTATAGAGATCTCCCGGTTCACCGTTTATTGTAATGATACTTGAATCGCCCTGCTCGCCGCGGATCATGCGCTGCTTTTTATTAACGGTAAAGTTGACAGCCTTACCCCTCTTGGGGAACAGATCCTCATTGGGGAATGAAAGCTGCATTGCGGCATCGGATACCGTAAGCTTACCGTTATCGTACAGCTTAAGTCTGGTGCCGTTGAAATTAACAAAGATAAAATTGTTGCTCTGAGCATAATAACTCAGACAGATCCCTATAGGAGTGACCATAAGAGAATCTTTGATCGCATCATCATTCTCAAAAACAATGGCCTGCATCACTTCTTTTCCTCTTATTGCAACACGCTCCTTCACGATGCCAAGCTTCTTGGCAAGCTTGTCGGTGTAACCCTTGACGGTTCCGCCTCCGCCGACCACAAACACAGCGCTTACGCTCTTATCTCCGTTCAATCTCTTGATCTCGGCAGCCACAAGGTCTGTCATCTCTTCGAGCTTTGCATCAAGCATTTCATGAACACGTGCAGGCTCTATAGTCTGAGGCAGCCCCATTATATCGGTGAACTCAATGGCTTTTTTACCGTCAGCGGAACGCTTTATCATCTCGGCAGTGTCAAAATCAACAAGGCAGTTCTGCACGATTATATCAGTAAGCGAATCTCCCGCGGTAGGTATCATTCCGTAAG
Organism: Lachnospiraceae bacterium UBA3632; assembly: GCA_002373975.1. Classification (GTDB taxonomy): domain Bacteria; phylum Bacillota; class Clostridia; order Lachnospirales; family Lachnospiraceae; genus AC2028. Next base: position 31,711 of record DFKZ01000010.1, read on the forward strand.
CAACGATCGTACCGTCGTTTGTAATGGAAATATCGCTTGTTCCCGCTCCCACATCAACAAGTGCAAGATTGAGCATACGGAACTTCTCGGGAATTGCCACCTGGATCGCGGCAATAGGCTCCAGAGTCATATTAGCAACTGTAAGTCCTGCTATCTCAACCGCCTTATATAAGCCGTCTACAACGTCATCCGGAAGGAAAGTGGCGATCAGCTCACAGGATATCTTTGAAGCTTTATGTCCCTCGAGATTACCTATCTGATAGCCGTTCATGTAATATCGCATCGGGGTATATCCAACGCAGTAGAATTTAAGATCGGAATCGTTTACACCCGAGAAATCAGCATAAGCCTGCTCCACACCATCCATGAGCAGATTATAAATATCCTCATTATCGATTTCTTTTTCAGCATCAAATACATGCTCAGCGGTAGTGGTGACAGTCTTGAGCACACGACCCGCTGCAGCTATGCACACATCTGAAAGTGTAACATTCAGCTTCTTTTCAAGGGTTTCTTTAACGGATTTTATGGTAGAGCCAACCTTCATGATATCATGAATCTGTCCGTCAAGCATGGCTCTGGTCTCGTGCTCTTTAACGCACTGACCGACCACATGGAATTTATCATTTACGATATATCCCACTGTTCCGACTATACTTCTCGTTCCTATATCCAGGCCGAAAACGTAATTGTCATTCCCCTTTTTTACTTTAGCCATGAAAAATCCTCCTGCATGAAGTAAATTCACTTACCTCATCTGTGGTTATTATTTCACACGATCATAGTCTTTGAGTCTCTCTCTTATAGCTTTATATGATTCTTCAAGAGAGCCGCTGTTATCTATTACAAAATCACTGCCATTTCGGTATTCTTCGTCGGAAAGCTGAGTCTTAATGATGGAAAGAGCTTTTTCTTCCGAATATCCTCTTGCGGCCATAAGCCTTGATATACGAGTCTTTTCGTCGGCATAAACATACCACATCTCGTCTACAAGTTTCTTGTATCCGCATTCAATAAGAAGTGCCGCTTCAACAAAAAACAGTTCAGTATCTTCATCCTTCCCGGCTTTCTCGAGCTCTGTCAGAAGATACTCCTTAACCGCAGGATGTATGATCGCATTTACTTTCTCAAGTAAAGACGAATCCGCAAAAAGAGCCGACGACATCTTTTTTGCATCCTGAATGACATCTTCACCCATCAGCTCTGTCAGCTTTTTATAACACTCTGTTCCGGGCTTTCTTACTTCCTTAGCCACATCATCGGCCAGATAGATCCTGCATTTATAATGCTCCCGGATATATTTTAAAATTTCGCTTTTACCGGCTCCGATCCCGCCGGTTATACCGATAAATTTCATATCGTAACCCTTAATGTGCTTCCAGCCAGTCTTTACCGGTTCCAAGGCCTACTTCCAAAGATACCGCAAGATCTGCCGCAGATTTCATTGCCTGCGTAACAAGATTGCAAACAGCATCTTTTTCATCCTCGGCAGTCTCAACAACAACTTCGTCGTGAACCTGTAAGATCAGCTTTGATTTATAATTGCCGTCGCGAAGCGCTTTATCGATCCCGATCATGGCGATCTTCATTATGTCTGCCGCTGTGCCCTGGATCGGTGCGTTCATAGCCACTCTTTCCCCGAAGGAACGCTGCATAAAATTAGATGAAGAAAGCTCGGGGATCGGTCTTCTTCTGCCGAAATATGTAACCGAATATCCCCTCTCTTTTGCTCCGGATACAAGTCCTTCAAGGTATTCTTTTATTCTCGGATAGGTTTTGAAATACTGCTCTATATAGGACTTTGCCTCTTTTTGACCTATAGAAAGATCCTGGCTTAATCCAAATGAGCTGATACCGTAAACAATACCGAAATTGACAGCCTTTGCATTCCTTCGCATCTGGTCTGTCACCTCTTCAAAGGGAACGCCAAACACCTTAGATGCCGTGATCCTGTGTATATCCTTATCTTCCTTATATGCGCCGATAAGCTCTTCGTCTCCAGATAATGAAGCAAGTACTCTCAGCTCGATCTGGGAATAGTCCGCATCAACAAATATATAACCATCCTTTGGAACAAATACGCTCCGGAGCTGACGGCCAATCTCTGTTCTGATGGGTATATTCTGCAGGTTTGGATCGGTGGAGCTTATCCTTCCGGTTGCTGTAATAGTCTGATTAAAACTTGTATGTATGCGTCCGTCGGGCTTAATAAACGCCGCGAGCCCATCAGCGTAAGTGCTCTTTAGCTTGGAAAGCCCGCGATATTCAAGTATATGCTCCACAAAGGGATAATCCGGGGCAAGCTTTTCAAGTACATCAGCAGCGGTTGAATAGCCCGTTTTTGTCTTCTTTCCTCCGGGAATACCCATTTTTTCAAATAATATTTCCCCGAGCTGTTTGGGAGAATTTATATTAAAGTCCTCTCCCGACTCTTCTTTTATCTGCTTTTCAAGCTCAGCGATCCTTGCTCCGAGCTTTTCACCGTATCTCTTAAGCTCATCCGTGCGTACGAGCACGCCTTCTTTTTCCATACGATAAAGAACTGCCGTCAGAGGCATCTCGATATCGTTCATAAGCGAGCTCATACCCGTTTCGGAAAGCTTATCTTTTATTATTTTTCCTGCCGCCAGAGCTACGTACGAGCAGTCGGATAACCAGCTTTTGACATCTCCCGGAGCACTCATGATGGCTTCGGAAACGTTCATTTTACCGAATCTTTCCTTTACGGAAGGAATGGTTTTTGAAAGATATTCGGAGGCAATGCTTTCAAAATCGTAATCGTTTTTAAGCGGGTTTAAGAGATATGCTCCAATAAGTGTATCAAAATAATGCTTTGTATCCGCATCATCGATAAAGCCATACTGTGACTTTATATCCAGCGTATATAGTTTCCCGCCATCGGATATACGTGCGGAAAGCCCTCTGAACATCTCATCAAGAGAGCCTGTTCTGAACGGATCGTTTATATAATACGACTCGTACCCTTCACTTCCGGCAACACATAAAGAAGCCGCCAAAAGACTGCCTTCATCGACCAGAAGGTTCAATCCGAACTCTTTTGAAAGAGAACTGTTAAGAACAGCCTCAAATTCAGAGGCATCTGCTTCGTTTACTATAAGCGGCGATACATCTGTCTTTTCCGTAACCACATCCTGGGAAAAACGCTCCAGAAGCTTTTTAAACCCGAGCTTTTTCATGATAGAATAGCTCTCGGGTGTATAGAATCCCTCTGCCCTTGAGCCTTCTTTATCAAGCTCTATATCACAGTCGGTCTTGATAGTCGCGAGCTTAAGGCTGAGCTCGGCGAGATTCCTGTTCTCTGCGAGCGTATCATGTATACTCTTTTTGGTGATCTCGTCAAGATGATTGTAAATTCCTTCAATGGAGCCATATGTCACCATCAGCTCTGTTGCAGTCTTTTCACCGATCCTGGGTACACCGGGAATGTTGTCTGCCGTATCTCCCATCAGCGCCTTAAGCTCAATAAACTGAGCAGGCGTAACCTGATATCTGGCCTTTACGTCTGACGGTCTGTAATCCTCTATTGTGGTTTTTCCGTGAACTGTCTTTGGAATCCTTATAAGAATATGTTCATCCGATATCTGAAGAAGATCTCTGTCTCCCGAAACCAGCGACACCTCCATACCAAGGCTCTGGCACTTCTTGGCAAGAGTTCCCATCAGATCATCGGCCTCAAAGCCGGGCTTCGAGATGACCGTGATATCCATTGCTTCGAGCAGCTGTCTTAAAACAGGTATCTGCTGTCTTAATTCTTCCGGCATGGGCTTTCTGGTGCCCTTATATGCATCGTACATTTCATGCCTGAAAGTAGGTGCATGCTCATCAAAAGTCACAACCAGATAATCCGGTTTTTCTTCGTCGAGTATCTTAAATAGAATGTTTAGAAAACCATATATAGCATTGGTGTGCAGACCTTCGGAATCGGTAAGGTCCGGCACCCCGTAAAATGCTCTGTTTGCTATGCTGTGTCCGTCAATAAGAACAAGCTTTTCACTCATTTTATAATAAACCTGCCATTTATTGATAAAAGCCTAACCAAAAATAATAATAAAAGCACAACCTAAAACGAAGAATACAAAAGTAAGGACCCACTGCCCGAAATTCATCAGCATTCCGCGCCTTTTATTGGCCCTTCTGCTCATCTCAAGCCTGTTTCTGAACTCCGCATCCAGATCGAAGCTGTCTCCGTTCTCAAGATGCTTCATTCCTTCAAGCACAAGGAACTGAATGCTGAGCTCCTCCTTACAGGAATCGCAATGGTCCATATGTTCCCAGAATGACTCCATGGTTTCATAATCAAGATTCTTGTTAAGGTATTCCGGGATTGTTTTTTCAAATTCTCTGCAATCCATGATCTTTTTCTTGTAAAAAAAAACTGTCTATGCTATCATCTTTAAATGTGAGCCGGTGTGTCGGAATGGTAGACGAGGCAGACTCAAAATCTGTTGGGGGCAACCTCGTGTGGGTTCGAGTCCCACCACCGGCAGTTTTGCTTTGCAAAACTGCCTTTGACGAAAAACTTGATTTTTCGTCAAAAGAGAATGTCGCCTGCGACATTCGAGACCGGCAGTTCGCGATCTATTTCATCTGATACTTCACTGTCATATCATTCCTGTTTACCCTGAATTCAGCCACAGATCCCATCATTACGGGCATCATAGGATCGCAGTGCCCAAAGTCCGCATCTATCACAGCGGGGACCCCAAGGCTTCGCACAAGTGGAAGCACCGCTTCATAATGATCAAGCCCCAGCATATCACCGCCGTTTGCCGGTCTTCCGAATACGAATCCCTTCACATTTTCAAACCAGCCTGCATGCTTAAGCTGCCACAATGCACGTCTTACACCGAACACATTTAGATCGCAGCTTTCTATAAGCCAGATAATTCCGTCATCGGCATATTTTTTGTTAAACTCCGCAACTTTATCAAACTTCGTTCCGCATAAGGTAACAAGGCAGTCAAGGCATCCGCCTATGATCCTTCCCGAGAATGAGAATGATTCTCTGTACTTTCTGGCATCCTTGATAAACTCGCCATCCGTATACAGAGCATGCACTCTCTCTTCCGTTGCATTAAACGGAGCAAAGGGTTCCTCCGGAGTAACAAGTGAATCCTTCTGCCACTTGGGATAAGAATCAAATTCAAGTGCAGTTCCGGTAATAAGATCCAATGCATCCTGGATATATCTGGGTCTGGGCTTTTCGCAGAAATCCCCTACGCATGGTGCATATATAGATGCCGTATCACATATGGTGTTTAGCAGAAAGGTAAAATTTGTGTTATCGGAATAACCCATAAACCACTTGGGTATAGCGGCTTTGATACGTTCAAAGTCGATATAATCCAGTATCTCACACATAAGCTCGCCGCCTCCGCATGAGATATATGCATCGATATCGCCGTCGCAGTACATTGCTGTCAGTTCACCTGCACAGTGCTTAGGTGCGTTGCTTATTCCTATCCCGTCATTTTTGAGCGTGTTGAGCCCGGGGAGCGGAACGAATCCTTCCTCTCTGAGCACCTCCATGGACTTTAAAAACCTTGATTTATACGGCTCTATGGCAGCTCCGAAGGAAGGAGCCGGTATTCCGATAGTTCCGTCGCTTTTTAAAAATTCGGGATACTTCATAGGCATTACCTCTATTTTTGTTTCAGTTTTTCATAAATCGGAAAACAATCAAATGTCGCAAAATAATCCTTTGGTTCCTGAGCCCTTCTTATAAGCTCAACACTGCCGTCTTCCTTTAAAAGAAGCTCCGATGACCAGAGTCTTCCGTTATAGTTATAACCCATCGCAAAGCCATGTGCTCCGGTATCATGTATGGCAATATAGTCACCGATCTCGATCTTCGGAAGCTTTCTGTCTATGGCAAATTTATCATTATTCTCGCAGAGAGAGCCTGTCACATCATAGGTATGATCGCAGGGCTCATTTTCCTTTCCGAGCACCGTGATATGATGATATGCACCGTACATAGCGGGTCTCATAAGGTTTGCCGCACATGCATCCACACCGATATACTCTTTGTGAGTATGCTTTTCGTGAAGCACCTTGGTTACAAGATGTCCGTAAGGTCCCATCATGAACCTTCCGAGCTCGGTATATATAGCAATATCACCCATTCCCGCAGGAACAAGGATCTCATCATATACCTTGTGAACCCTTTCACCGATGATCCTAATGTCATTGGCTTCCTGATCCGGTCTGTATGGTATTCCGATCCCGCCTGACAGATTGATAAACTTAATGTCAGCCCCTGTTTCCTTTTCCAGCTTAACAGCCAGTTCAAAAAGCTGTTTTGCAAGCTGGGGATAATAATCATTTGTTACCGTATTGCTTGCAAGAAATGCATGAATACCGA
>DFKZ01000055.1 GCA_002373975.1 Lachnospiraceae bacterium UBA3632
GGCGGTTTTGCCCTTTGCGGAGACAGATTTTGCGCCAGCGCGGAGACGTAGCGAATCCATACTTGAAACGCGAAGTCCGTCACTCGGTTATTATATTATTCACTCATTATTTTTCAGATTTATCCGCCATCTGACTACAGCCACCCCGATTATGATCACGTACCCCGCGATGCTGAGCGGTACCGGAATCTCCCCGAGAAAAAGCATCCCGAGTATGGCCGCATAGATCACCTGCGTGTAATCAAATACCGATATCTCCCGTGCAGGCGCGAACTTATACGCACTCGTTATCCCAAACTGCCCAAGAGATGCAAACACCCCCGCAAGACACAGATAAAGCGTCTGCTGAAACGTCATCGGATGATAACTGAGTATCAAGAAAGGAGCCGTCACGATGCACGAAAATACCGAGAAACAAAATACAATCACCGAAGTCCTCTCCCCTTTTCCGCCAAGCTTTCGCACAAACACATAAGCCGTACCCGCTCCGAAGCCGCCATATAACCCGATAAGCGCAGGTATTACCTCAAGATTACCCGTTGGCCTTATGATAAACAGCGCGCCTACAAAGGCTATTATAGTAGCTATAATATCAACCTTTTTGGGCTTCTCTTTAAGTATCGGAATGGATAAAAGGATAGCAAAAAACGGAGACAGCTTGTTCAGCATATTTGCATCCGCTATCGCGAGCCTGTCAATGGCATAAAAATTTGCTATAAGACCGCTTGTTCCGAACAGACACCTGAAAAAAATATCGCCGAAGCTTGATCTGTGAATATGGAATTTCTCCTTGGATGAAAGGAGCATAAAAAACGAGATCACTGCAGCTACGGCGTTTCTGAAAAATGCCTTCTGCATAGTGGGTACATCACCGGAAAACCTGACGAAAAATGTCATCAGTGAAAATCCGAAAGCCGCCGCCAATATGCAGAGCATACCTTTTATATGATTGTTAAGTTTAAGATCTTTTCTGACTGTATTCATAAACCTGCCTGCCGGGAAATGCTTTTCTTTACGATACAATCATTCAAATCTGATGTCAAGCTCCCCTGTCCCTGCATTTTCAAGCCTCGGAGCCTTGTCCTCACTTCCCTGTATCACTACATTACGAGCTGTTACTTCCGCTACATTCTTAAGATAAAGCCCCACACCGGAAAGCTGAGGGAACCCGTCCATCATAATGGGACACTGGGGAGTTCTTTTTCCTTTCGGAAGGAATGATACCTGACAGTTATCAAGCTCTATCTTTTCGATGCGTGATTCCGGAAGTCCCATTGCACATACAAACGAAGCATCCACTCCGGTGCACACCACATCCTTTGCGGTGATGCTTCCGATCCTGGGTGTTCTGTAATCCACCGGAAACTCGCTCTGATTCTGGACATAATCCGTATGCCCGTCGGGATCGCAGAAATAGAACATATTCACGGTAATGGGCATATGCACCTTATCCATGTAAAGGTCCTCGAATCTCATATCCGTGATATAAGATCTCTGCCCTCTGCCCCTTCTTGTCTTGATGCGAAGCCCGCGGTCGGTCTCCGAAAATACGCATTTTGAAACTCTGATATTTCTCACTCCGCCTGCGACTTCCGATCCCACGGTCACGGATCCGTGGCCTCTTTCCAGCCTGCAGTTTCTGACCTCTATATTCTTAGTCTCTTTGTAGTGATAGGTGGCCATATAGAGCTTTCCGCTCTTGATGGCTATACAGTCGTCGCCGACTGATATCTTGGTTCCAAGCACCAGCACATTCTCACAGCTCTCGGGATCAAATCCGTCTGTATTCGGCGAATTGGAAGGGTTCCATATATCAAGATCAAGGAACTTGAGATTATCACTGTAATAGGGATGAACAGCCCATGCAGGCGAATTCTTGATGCGAAGGCCGCACACTCTCACATTCTCACAATTATTGAAAAATACCAGCTTGGGTCTCCATGCTATTCTCTTTGTCCTTACGTCCACCCACCAGTCGCTCTTATCGGCGTTTCCGTTAATCTCACCGCCGCCTGTAATGTCAAGATCATGCACACCTATCGCTGTGATAAGAGACGCAAAGCAGTCGAGAGGATTGCCTTCCCATGATGCAAGGCTGTATTCCTCATTATTGTCAAATTCGTTCCTGACCATTCCGGGAAGCACCGGATAATGTGTCCTGTCGGTGTCTCCAAGTATCACTGCGTCATCATCTACCCAGAAGCTCATCTCACTCTTTAAAAAGATAGGGGTACAGAAATATTTACCCGCAGGAACATATACCGTTCCGTCCTTGGGGCAGCTCATTATCGCAGCCTGAATAGCGGCTGAATCGGGATGCACGCCATCCCCCACTGCACCGAAATCCCTCACATTAAGGAGCAAGCTCTCCTTAGCGGTGCGAAAGCTTTCCTTCTGCTCACAGCCTTTTATCTCTATCTCGTATTCCGTGTCGGGAATAAGACCCCCTATGGTGATAACATTTCTGTTTGTTGTCAGAGCTTCCTCACCGTTTACAAGCACGGTCACAGTTTCCCATGTCTCAAATCTGTCGCTGTTTTCCCGTTCGATACATATGCTTCTTTTAAAAATTTCTATTATATGAAAATCCATATCTTAACCTCTTTATGGGTTATGCATCTTCCATTAACAGATCACATCAAAACCACGTGAGTATCTGCGTATCCGGATCCGGCTGCGTTTCCGGATCTATCTGCGGCGCAACATTTCTGTGTATGCAAGAAGGAAAGGTGCCACTCCTTTAGCTTCGTTTTCAACAACCGGTTCGCTTAAATAATACTCAAGGGATCCGTCTCTTTTTTTATTTCCTCCAAGCCCTGCAACAAGGCATATTCCGCCGAGCCCCAGAGTACCGTCCTCCTGCTTTTTAAGATACTTATTTACAATGCCGTCAAAGGCCTTTTCGCCGATCACCGCATACTTGGGAGAAATAAATCTAAGGCGCACTGCCTTAAGTATTGCATAAGATAAAAGTGCGGTTCCGGATGTCTCGAGATAATTTCCTTCCGCATCCTTTTTATCAACCACCTGATAAAACATTCCGCTCTCATCCTGAAAAGGTATAAGGGCATCTACAAGATCCTCGAGAAGCTTGCCGAAATATCTCTTTTCATAATACAGTGTCTCATCCGTTGCGCTCTCTGTCTCCACAAGTGAGAGTGCAAACCATCCCAGCGCCCTCAGCCAGAAATTGGGGCTGCAACCTGTCTTTTCATCACACCAGTACATTTTTCTGCTGTGATCGTAACCATGATAATAAAGCCCTGTAACAGGGTCCTTCATGTTCTTTTCAACATTCTTAAACTGCAAAAGCACATCCGGACAGTTTTCCATCTTGCGGAACTTGGTCTCGTACTTCATGTAAAAAGGCTCCGCCATATAAAGCCCGTCAAGCCATACCTGATCGGGATAAATATCCTTGTGCCAGAAGCTTCCCTCTGCGGTTCTGGGCATGGTATCAAGCTGTGATCTTACAAGGTCCAGCGCTTTTTTGTACTTCTCTTCTCCGGTTGTATCATAAAGATAAAAAAGATTACTTGCGGTGTTGATATTATCGAGATTATACTCCTTTACATCATAGGTTCTGATGGTTCCGTCGTCCTGAACAAAATGATCGATAAACGATCTGGCAAAATTATAATACCTGTCCTCGCCGGTGTATTCATAGAGAGAAAGCAGTGCTGTGATCATACATCCGTCGATGTAATTCCACTTATTGCTCCTGCCGCTCCGCACAAGCTCCTTATTCCACATGGGCTTTTCCGCAGTGGAATTATCAAGGAGATACTCTATATAATTCTGGATCATTTCTCTTATTTCGTTTGTCATTAAAAACTCCCTGTCAAACCTTTACCGGCCGGCTTACCGACTTTGATCGGCTTTTAATCGACTGTCTCATCTTTTTCGTAATTGTTGTCCCTGTCCGGCTTATCGATCCGGCGGATAAGTAAATCCGAATAAGGGCTTCCCAGTTCACTTAACCCCTCCGCAATAAATCCCGCATAAACCACCGCCCCATGCATGGTCAGATGTGAATTATCCTTGGGATAAACATACATTGGCCTCGATGCAAAATCACCCACGGTAGCAAGGTAATCCTCACTCATCCTGTTAAGATCAATATAGGGCACTCCCGCTTCTTTTGCGGCTTCTATGGCGCATTTAGGATACGCCCCGTGGCTTCCCGGCTTAAAAATAATATTTTCATCAAACAGCCTTCTTGCTACGGAGGTGATTATAAGAGGATGCGCACCGTGCCTTCTTGCCACATCCGCAAACCTTTTAAGATTATCCTTATACTCCGCATCTGCGGCGGCATATCTGGAAGGATCACTCTCTTTTTCATCATTATGACCGAATTCGATAAAGAGAAAATCTCCCTCGCCTATCTCATCATCTATCTCTTTAAGCCTTCCTTCATCGATGAAGGATTTTGTGCTCCTTCCGTTTACTCCGAAGGGCCTCAGAAACACATCATCTTTAAGATACCAGGTAAGTCCCTGGGAAAGCCCCGCCTGAGGGTATGAATCTATTTTATTGAATGTTACGGTGCTGTCGCCCGCATAAAAAAGCTTTATCAAATCATTTCTCCCTGCATCTGTAAAATACTGCAGCTTCATCCGTGTTTATAAGCTGTCATTCTGCGGCATCCGGCTTTTTCCATGTCTTTATCAGCGTCGGCAATACAACAATAAGCGACACGATTCCCGTGCTCACATTGCTTGTCATCATTGTAACGCCCACAGCCTCAGGTCCCATATTTGTAAACCTTTGAAGCACAAAAAGTACCGGCACGCGGAAGATAAACACTCTCGATACATTAAGGAGCATCACAGTCTTTGCTCTTCCCAGACCGATAAGGAACGCATCCACAGCGGAGGCGATTCCCAGAGTGATATATCCCATCATCTCGTATCTGTGTATATCAACTATCATATCACAGAATACGCTGTCAAAGCTGTCTTTGGAGCGGGCAAATACCTCTGCCAGCATGGGAAGCGTGAAGGTTACTATCAGGTATCCTATAATGCCGACTATCACATTTATCACTGCCAGACGCCAGAATATACGGACAGTTCTTTTATACTTTCCCGCGCCCCTGTTCTGGCTCACAAGAGCCGATGCTCCGTCATGTGTGCCTGTAAACCAGTTGGTGGTAAGGCCTCCGATATTGTTTGATATACCAAGGGCTCCCACCGTAAGTGGCCCGTACATGCCCGACATGGAATTGACTATTACCTTGCCTGCCGCAAAAAGCATCTTCTGGGCGGCTACAGGATATGCAAGCTTTAGAATGGGAACTGTCGTCCTCTTTTTAAACTCAGCAAATTTGATATCGAACTTAAAGCATCCCTCGTCGTTTACCATGGAGATCACCGCAATGGCAAACATCACAAGCTGTGAAATAAGGGTAGCGAATGCGATCATTATCACGCCGCCGTGGAATACATATATAAACAGAGCAGAAACCAGGAGCTTAACCACAAACACTATAATGTTTAAAAGCATCAGCCTTTTGCTGTGCCCGCGGCTTCTCTCTATCGCAATATAAGCCGTATTAAAAAATGTTATCGTCTGGATGAGTATCTGCACTCTGAAGTAGCCCACACCGGCGTCTATCAGCTCTTTGGGCGTGGCTATCAAGGTAAGGAAGGGTCTGGCAAAGGGCACCAGTATTGCCGACAGTGCAAGCCCTATCACTATCACGCTCACATACAGCGTGGAGCACCTTTTTCTGACATCTTCGTAATTTCCCTGCCCATAGCTCTCCGACACGCGGATGGAGCCTCCCACGGCCAGTCCCGTGCCCACAGCAGTTACCATCGTGGTGATCTGAGAAAGGCTTGAAATAGCAGAAACCGCTTGCGATCCAATATGAGCAGCCATAAGAGCATCTACGACGCTGAATATGGACTGCATCGCCTGATAGAGCGCAAGCGGCATGCAAACGGAAAAAAGCACTTTCAGAAGAGGCGCATTCAGTGCATAATCCCTGAATCTCTCATCCTGTTTGGATACAAATCCTGCCATAATGAGTCATACCTAAAAAGTTAAATTCTGTTTTCTGTCTCACTGTCAAAGAGGTATACACTCTTAAACGGGATGGAGAATGTTATTTCACTGTCAACATCGGGTGTATCATGAGGATCCACCTTGAGGATGGCCTGCTGATCACCGTTTGTGATATATACATTTGTATTATCGCCGAGCATTTCGGTAAGCTCTACATTGCAGCGAATATGATATGCATTTTCCTCCTCGCCGAGAGCGATCGCTTCGGGTCTGAAACCAAATACGATCTCTTTTCCTTCATATCCGGATACCTTGTCGGCAAACTGCGACTTAAGATCGATCTTCTGATCGCCGAATGCAATCTTTCCGTCTTCGACAGTACCCTTTACAAAGTTCATGGGAGGCTCACCAATGAAGCCGGCAACAAATACGTTTGTGGGATTGAAATACAGCTCATGAGGGGTTCCTACCTGCTGTATATAACCCTCTTTCATTACCACTATCCTGTCGGCCATAGTCATGGCTTCGGTCTGGTCGTGGGTAACATATATGGTGGTGGCTCCGATCTCCTTGTGGATCTGTGTGATCTCGGAACGCATGGTAACACGCTGCTTTGCATCGAGGTTTGAAAGAGGCTCGTCCATAAGGAAAATTCCTACCTTGCGGATAATGGCACGGCCTACGGCCACACGCTGTCTCTGTCCTCCGGAAAGAGCTCTCGGAAGCCTGTCGAGATACTCGGTCAGGCCAAGGATCGCAGCGGTCCTGTTAACCTTTTCCTCGATAACATCTTCATCAACACCCTCGAGTGTAAGGCTGAATGCAAGATTGTCATATACAGTCATCTGGGGATAAAGAGCATAGCTCTGGAAAACCATGGCTACCTCTCTCTGACGGGGATTTAATTCGTTTGCACGCTTACCGTTAATGAGAAACTCTCCGTCACTTATCTCCTCAAGCCCTGCGATCATACGCAGAGTGGTGGACTTTCCGCATCCGGAAGAACCAACGAAAACGATGAACTCTCCCTGCTCTATCTCAAGATTAAAATTGTGAACGGCGTGAAATCCGTTCGGATATATCTTGTTGAGATTCTTTAGTTCAAGATAAGCCATTTAAGCACTCCTTTTAGCATCAGCCAATATCTTTTTAAACAGATTCCTCATTCCCACAAGAGCCATATCTATGCCCATGCAGAAAAGTCCGAAAAGGATGGGCTCAACACCCAGAAGGATCTGATCCTGATTACCGGACAGCTTTATGTATACAAGGTTTATCGCATTGTAGAGCATATATACGATAAAAATAACTAAGATCGAATAAATAATGTTAAGGATAAATGAGACATATCTCTTTCGTGGAAACATCATCCATTTATCATACTCGCCTTCTGTTTTTGCAAAAAACCTGATGGCGTTGTTTTCAAGAAGATCCGTTACAATACCGAACGCGGCTCCCACTATCAGGATGGTATCTATCATCCCTCCGAGCCTTCCGCCGAGTCCCCAGATGAAGAAAAAGCAGATCATGGCGGCAAACCAGAATTTGATCAGTATTATCTTGAGCACATCCGGCAGGTGAAATCCGCCCCGTCTGCTGCGGTATTTGTTAAGCTCCTCTTTGGAATACTCGGGAGCCTTTCCTTCCTCTGCCTCGATCAGATCGTTAACGGCTTTTGTTTTCAGTTCATAATAACCGGCTGCGGACTTTTTTTCATCCTCCGAATAACCGGCCTTGTTATTTTTCTTGCCAAAAGCCACAAAGCTCACTCCTCATTCGATATCTCGATAGCACCCATCTGATCGTTTCCTGCCACATCGATAGAAGTCTTGATCTTGCGAAGAAGCTTCGAATAAAGGGGCAAAAGCGCTACAAGAGCAACTGTGATCACGATAAAGATAAAGTGAACATTCAGCATCTTAAGAGCTTTAAGGATAAAAGGATTCTTCACCAGCATATCCTTTGCCTTATCCCTGCCGTCATTAACGATGGTAAGATTGATCATGTAATTGATCTTGGAGGAATAAAACTTATTACAGAATCCTACGATACCCTGCATCAGGAAAAACAGAACAAGCATCGGCACATTAACCGGCTTTCTGTGTGGAAATGCATTGAGAAAGCATACAAACGAAAGGATGGAAAGCAGCATTGTGGCAAATCCCGCAAGTCCCATTCCTGCGATATTGATCCTCGCAGTGGTATCCGAAACTATTCTCAGATTAAGCGAATATATAAGAAATGTCACAGCAAGCACAACCATTGGGATCATCTGGGGCTTGCGCTTTAAAGCAACCATTCTTTTACGGAAAAATTCCTTTACGGCCCTCAGAAATTTCATACCTGTGCCTCCCTTGTGATCGCATTTGTGGTCTCCTTGTCAAAGAAGTGCATCTTCTTGAAGGATACCATAGCGATATCACCGTCCTTATAATCACACCATCCGCGGAATTTGCACACGATCTTGCCCTCTGCTGCGGTTCCGTCGATATGGCCGTGAACAAGAGTGTTCATTCCCAGGTTCTCGTTCTTTGAAACCTTAACAGGAATGGTTCCACCCTCTGCAATATTTTCGGGTCTTACACCGAGTGTGATATGTTTGCCCTGATATGAAGCAAGCAGATCCTTCTGCTCGGGATTCATCTCCGCTTCAAAATGAGGGCCTATAAGCTTATCTCCGCTCACAAGCACCTCAAAAAAGTTCATGGGAGGAAGCCCGATAAAGCTTGCTACAAACAGATTTGCGGGATTATCGTAAAGCTCCAGCGGAGTGCCAATCTGCTGCACATGTCCCATTGACATGCACACTATACGGTCCGCAAGAGTAAGCGCCTCTGTCTGGTCATGTGTAACGTAAAGCATGGTAGCTCCCAGCTTCTTGTGCAGGAGCATTATCTCGCGCCTTGTGGAACCTCTCAGCTTGGCGTCGAGGTTTGAAAGGGGCTCGTCAAAAAGGAACAGCTTGGGGTTTCGCACAATGGCACGTCCCATGGCAACACGCTGTCTCTGTCCGCCGGAAAGCTGGTTGGGCTTTTTGTTCAGCTGGCTTGTAAGATCAAGTATCTCAGCTGCCGCAAGCACCTTTTTGTGGATGATATTGGGATCTTCCTTGCGTAGTGTGAGTGAAAAAGCCATGTTCTCGTATATGGTCATGTGACCGTAAAGAGCATAGTTCTGGAAAACCATAGCCATGTCCCTGTCCTTGGGAGGAAGTGTCGTTATATCTTTTCCGTCAAGGATCAGGTGTCCCTTCGAAATATCCTCGAGGCCGGCGATCATACGTAAAGTAGTGGACTTTCCACATCCGGAAGGCCCTACAAGAACGATGAATTCGCCCTGCTCTATATCGATATTAAAATCATAAACAGCCTGCACCTTATTGTCGTAGATTTTATCAAGATGCTGCAGGGATAACTGCGCCATAATGCTTCTCCTGTTTAAACCTTTTCTACACTTTCAATATGCTTCTTCAGATTGTTGCACTTAACGATTCCTATAAATGCCGAAAGAAGCAGACATACACCCGAGCCCACAAGATAGATCACAAGGCGGATAAACTGGCCGTCCTTCATTACCTGCTCTTCCACTCCCGTGGTGAGTGTGGTGGCCCTGTGTGCCATCATGGGGTAAATAAATATCCTTGCGAACTGCAGCAGAGCCACAGGGATCGCAATATAGGAATAGTTTATCTGATAATTCTTGCTCCCTTCAGAAACAAGAAAGACGATCATCATGAAGAGCAGATTATATACGATGGACCCTCCGATGAGAGGCTTGTAATAATACTGTCCCACATTTGATTTATAAATACTTATAAAAAACAAAGCATTTAAAATGATGGAGAGCACCGCAAGATTGCCCGAAAGCTTATTCTTGACGTATCTCATCCTGTCCTTTTTGATAAACTCATCGGACATATCATTAGCTTTTACAGTCGTTTCATTAGCCATCAGGCTTTCTCCTTTCCGGCTGCCACAAGCCCTGCTTCTTCTTTCATAAGTTTAACTTTCAAAATAAGATTAAAGATATGCAGTCCCACGATCACGATCACAAGACCAAAGACCGCATAATGTATATCAAACCAGAAGGTGGAATCCGAATACTTTGTGTTCCACATCTCCGTGTATGCTTTCAATGCCTCAAAATCAACCTTCATATACTGTGCTCTGAATGCATTTATATTGATATGAGCCCAGCATGTAAACACCAGTCCGTAGATAACGTTGATGGCTATAGCAATGTAGTTGCTTATGTAATAACGTCTGCGGGTGTTGGTGCAGGTGATGAATAATATAGCTCCCGCAAGGATAAAACCTATGGATGCCTTTACAAGCATGCTGTTGAATCCCTGCATATCATAGTAGATTATGGACCCTGCCACATCCGATTTGGTATGGTCGGAGTAAGGCATGGTGGTAAAAAGCGTATCGTAAAGATCGGTCATAATGCCGAGTGAATATAAAAATGTTATCGCACCGGTAATGACCGTGAGCAGACATAATATTTTTTGTAAGAGCATCTGCTTTTTATACATGTTGATCTCCTGTCAGCCTTGTGGCTGAGTGCCAAATATGAAAATCGGCGCCGGCCGAATAGGTCGGCGCCGGGTAAAACTTTTTTCAATCACCGGATAACCGGTTTAATACTTAATTAGAAATTTCCGTTTGCATAAGCAAGGAGGTTGTTCCATGCTTCGGTCTTAACCTGGAGATACTGAGCACCATTCCAGTCGCCTGAAATAAGAGCTGCTGCATCTGCGCCTGCAACACCTGCATCTGTATCTGTAGCTGCGGTAGTTCCGCGGATGATCACGTTGAGGAATACGTTGTTCTCAAGTTTGCTTGTTGAGAAGCTTCCGTTGAGGTCTGCATTGCCCTTAAGGAGATCATTCTGTGCATCGGTGGTAGGAAGAACGGTAGGAACGATTGTGTAGAACATGTTGTCCTGAACCTCAAGCTCGGGATGAGAGATAACGCCGAGGGAGATGGCCTTGATAACATGATTGAGACCTTCCTTACCTACTGCTGTGGTGCACTGCATCTCAAATGCCTGTGACTTGTTGAATGAAAGGGTTGATCCAAGGTACTGACGAGCAAAGTTAGTGTAGTTACCCTTTGCAAGTGACCAGAGATCTGAGTAGTTCTGCTCTGAAATAGCGGGCATTCCGTAGAAATCATCAACAGTTGAATCATCTCTGAATGCTTCGGGACCGAATGAAAGGAGAACCTGTCCTTCATAGGTGTAAGCATAGTCGATGAGCTTTAAGCAAGCATGAAGCTTGTTCTCGTCATCAGCTACGTGTGAAGCGATTGCCCATCCGCCGGGCTTAGCGCCTCTCCAGCTCTCGGTAAATCTCATGAACTTCTCGCCTGTTCCGTCATCCCATCTTGCAACGGGGATAAGAACTGACATGTACTTCTCGCCTGCATCTGCATCGAGCTTTCCGTTCTCGTTGAAGATTGTCTGAGTCTGGTTGTAGTCATAGCTCATGAAGCCGGTATCGCTCTCGATGTAGTTCTCGGACTTGGTGTTGTTGTCCTCGGTGGAAGCGATGAAGTCAGCTGAAATAAGTCCTTCCTTAACAAGATCGTTCATGCGAAGGAGTGCAGCATAAGTAGCATCTTCCTGTCTTGCATCATGAAGGTTTCCGTCCTTGTCGAAGAAAAGGAAATCCTGACGGGACTCAAGTCCTCTTACACCGAAGAGGATGCCTGCGAGACGATAAATGTCTGCACGACGGGAGTTGTTAGCTTCCTCACGTGAGAAGAGACCCTGAACCTTGTTACCGTCTGCATTGAGGGTAGCTGAGTTAGCTACTACGCAGCGAAGAAGTGCAACCATCTCGTCTGCATCCCATGCAGCGTTCTGTCCGATAAAGAGATCTGAACGGTTGGTTCCGTAGTATCCTGCATAAGCCTCATCGATGTAGGTACGAAGCATGTTAACTGCCTCTACACCGCTGATGGATCCTGCTGCATTCATCTTGTCGATGATGTTTCCTGCAGTGTCGTAATCCTTGGTAACCTTCTCAACGCCTGAGCCGTCTGCCTTAACTACATCAACTTCAACCTTGCCGCTTGTGGGCATGTAAGGCTGGTAAACGGGAGCTGCGGTATTGTCTGAAGCGTCAGCGGTGAACTCGCCTTCGCCGTCAAGGAGCTTAACTACCCAGTCAGCTCTCATGAGAGGCATCTTCTCGATATCATCGAGGCCGTCGAAGTAAGGTGATCCGTAGATAGCACCTGCATCATCGCCGTCGATGGAACCGGTAAGAGACATTCTAACCATGGGGTTAGCATCAAGGAATGCCTTGAAGTTAGGCATAAGATCAAGGTACTTTGCAATGTTGAGAACTGTTCCTGCAGCTCCGCCTTCCTGAAGCTGTGCTGCTGTTCCCGAGAACATGTCGATAGAAGCAAGGGTATCTGCATCTGCAGTCCACTTAACGTAGTTGTCCTTGTCTGCATCGCCTGCATACTGGTCATCAATGGTAAATCCAAGGATATCCTGAACAGCTACCCAGGTAGGCTTGAAATCACCTGTGTGATAGGTAACGCCGTCAGCAAGAGTAACGCCGTCTCCGGCAACCTCTGCATCAAAGCGCATTCCGGTCTTTGCATTGTTATATCCGCAAGACATAACAAGCTCGGTTCCGGGCTCAAAAGCAAGAAGATCAACTTCAGGCTCCTCTGTTACTTCGGGCTCGGCTGTAACTTCCGGCTCAGTCGTGGTCACTTCCTCTACCTCTGTGGTAACTTCGTCAACGAGATCGGTAACTTCGTTTCCACCGGTACAGCCTGTGAACATCAGTGCTGCCGCAAATGCTCCGGCTGCCGATTTCATCAGTACATTTCTTTTCATAATTTCCTCCTAAATATGAAAAATGGTTTCATGATGAATGATAGCTCATTCACCGTTTGTTTCTGATTTATTGCAACCTTTCCTCAACGCGTTTATTTAAAAGGAAAGGATAACAATCGTATTAACTGTTGCTGTTCTGATCAGCTTATTCCTTAACGCCTCCGGCGTTGGTTCCCTTCGCAAAGTACTTCTGGATGAAGGGATAAATGATAAGGATGGGGATTACCGAGCAAACGATAAGCGCATATATGATGGAATCCGATGCGTAGGATTCGCTCCATCCTGCCATTTCCTCGGGATTGGTAAATTCCTCGAGCTTTAATCTGATGAATACCTGAAGAGGATGCTCGTTTTTATCGCGGATCATCATTCTGGCCCAGTAGTATCCGTTCCAGCGAGATATTCCGAAGAAAAGCGCTACCGTGGCGATGGTGGATTTGGTCATCGGCACATACACCTTGCTGAGCACCTGGAACTCGCTGGCTCCGTCAACTATTGCCGCCTCTTCTATCTCGGAGGGGACTCCCTCGAATGCGTTTCTTAAAAGGATGATGTTCATCGCCGCCATACCCATTGCTATGACAACCAGCCATTTATCATCCGTGATACCGACCTTACCGAACACACGCTGGGTGGCCAGATAGTTAAGGTACTGGGGTACGATACCTGCCGAAAACCACATGGTAAATACCAGGAAGAAGTTGAAGAACTTTCTGAAAAGGAGCCTCTTTTTGGAAAGTGCGTAACCTCCGATGATCGCTATGCCCAAAGCCCAAATGGTACCGAAGAATGTGAGGAACAATGTGTTGGAATATGAATTCCAGAACATATTGTCGCTGAACATCTTTTTGAAAGCTTCAAACTGGATGTCCTTGGGAAACAGCACCACCTTGCCGTAGGTAACTGCTTCGTATCCGCTCATTGCCGATGATATGGCATAAACAAAAGGATACAGACAAGCCAGTGAGAATACGGTCAAAAGCAGGTAGCTTATGATTTTAAATATGAGCTCTGAGATCTCAAGTCTGCGTTTCATTCTAAAACTCCCGATAAAACATTAATAAAGTGAAGTGTTCGAAGCCTTCCTTGCAATGGTGTTGGCACCGATAACCAGCAGCATTCCCACGATGTTGTTCATCATCTCGGCTGCCATTGCAAGCCCGGGATTGCTGTTACCTGCCTGTCCCACACCTCCGACTCGCTGTGCGAATGTCGATACAACGTCTGCGGTAACATAGGTGTTGGTGTTGTAAAGAAGGAGGACCTTCTCGTATCCTACGGAAAGGAGATGTCCGATCCTGGTGATGAGCATGATGACTACGGTTGAGAGAATACTGGGAAGCACCACGTATCTCATCTGCGCCATCTTGCCCGCTCCGTCGATCTGAGCCGCCTCGTAGCTTGTGGGTGATATGGCTATGATGGCTGCAAAGAATACGATACTGTCATATCCTGCGCCCTCCCATATACCCGTTATCTGGTAGATGGCTCTGAACAGACCCGGCTGATTGAGCAGACCGCCGTTAGCCACTTCCTCGCTGATCCATCCGAGATGGTAAAGGAGCTGTGATATAACTCCCATTCCGTTGAATGTGGATGAGCTTCTGATAAGCATTATGGTGAGTGAAGTCATGACAACCGTTGACATGAACTTCGGAAGATAAGTCATAACCTGATAAACACTTCTTGCGATATTGGACCTTACTTCGTTAAAGAACAGAGCAAGGATTATAGGCATCGGGAAACCGAAAAGCAATCCGTAGAAGCTGAGCAGGAATGTGTTTCTCATTGCTCTCCAGAAGTCGAGTGAAAGGCTTGCCGAAGGGCCGCTTCCCATAAATAATGTCTTGAATGATGAGAAGCCTATGAAAAGTCTGTCCGCAACCGGGGTCGACTCCTTGTAGAGCTTAAAACATCCAAGAAGCTCATACATGGGTAAGTATCTCCAGAAGAGGAATACCAGGATCATGGGTATGAGCATCACGTAGAGGCGCCAGTCCTTGGCGATGGTCCTCACCACATGGAGCCAGTAATGCTTTTCCACATCATCTCTGACCGCCTGCTCGGCATCCATCCGATAGGCTTTTTTCTCTTCATCGTATTTTAGGAAATCGGAAGCCTTAGCTTTCATTGTACTCTCCTGCTTTCTTTTCTTCCGCATCCTGAATGCGGTGTATGTAGTGAACCTGATTCTCCAGCAGGCCGTCCTGCCTGGATGCTATAAGTAATATCAGCGCCGTAAATATATAAGATAATGAATCGGTGGCGTAAAAGGCCAACGCGTTTTTGATTCCGTAACCAAGGACAAGTGATATGCCCGCTCTTCCCGTCTGCATAAGGAAAAGCACCGCCGCTCCGTAAAGCATTGCCAGAAGCGGATTCTTGCGCATCCTTTCTTCCTTTATGGCTTTGGCAAGGAAGATTCCCACAAGGCCAAGCAGATTACCCGCGCAGTAGATCAGATACTGCTGACCCATGCTGCCGAGCACCAGGCAGATGACAAGCCCGCCGATAACAGCGTGTATCCCGGCGAACCACTTCCACCTTACTGTAACTATCGCTACCACTCCGGCCACTGCCGATACGGTGTAAAGCTGATCCGGAAACCATCTGGAAGATGCCAGTGAAATAAGCGCTTCCGATATAGCGAGGATTACGGCGAATACCGCCAGATCGAACGTTTTGTATTGTGCAAGACTAAAATGCGGTCTCAATAGAATTGCTCCGTTCCGTGATAATATTCGCCCACGACTCTTTGATATTAACATTTTTGTATATATTTTTCAAG
Organism: Lachnospiraceae bacterium UBA3632; assembly: GCA_002373975.1. GTDB lineage: Bacteria > Bacillota > Clostridia > Lachnospirales > Lachnospiraceae > AC2028. The sequence goes on from DFKZ01000055.1 coordinate 15,662, forward strand.
ATGTAAGCGCTTTATTTTTTTCTTTTTTATGCATATTGCACAACTTATATTTATGCTTTCTATCAAATATTACGATGCAAAGCAAAGTTCTTTCATTAAACGTTTTCGTAAACCCGGATCACCTTACGCAGCTCTCCGACAGCGAATCCGAAAGCAGTCTGAAGTACATGAAATGCTCTGAATTCCACACAGTATTCGTTCCAAATGATCCCGTAAGAATATGAAATTCCTTTCCTTCCGAATCTGTAAACGGAATGACAATGAAGGATATAAGGTCCTGCTTTTTCAGATCCTTTACCACATCCTTAAACTCCGCCGGAAGATGGTTGATATTGTTACATACATAGATTCCGTATGCATTCTTTTCGGACTTTTCGATGTACCTGTCAATAACGGCAAACAAAAGCTCCGGATCATATTCAGCCTTTTTATTGGCCGCAAACTTACTTAAAAGCACGCTGTTATCGGCTTTATCCACTAAAAACAGGCTTGGCAGGGAAAACCTGCCCATAAGTTCTGAAAGCACTTTTCTTACATTTACATTGCTGTCGTATCTGAGCTTGTACTGTACCTGAACCAGCACATCTCCCAGGGGAAGATCTTCTCTTCCGTTAATCATTCCCCGGCCTTCATCCTTTCGCTGCAGGATCTCCTTTAACGAGGGATGCTTTTCGGGAGTGTAGATGATATAGCGGTTACGCCCCTTGGCTTTGGCCAGATACAGGCAGTAGTCCGCCACGGAAAACAGGTCGTTGTAGTTATCGGCATCATCGGGATAAAGCGCGGCACCCATGGATACGGAAAGAGGACTGTCCTCTCCCGGTCCCTTTTCTTCGAAAGCCTTGCTGAACATAAGCCTTATGTTCTGCAGATGATCCCTTAACTGCGCAAGAGCAAGCGGCACGGTGAACACTATAAAGAATTCATCTCCGCCTATTCTTCCCACATAGCCCTGGGTTCCCACTTCCGTTCTCAGAATGGTTGCGATCTTTCCCAGCACATAGTCTCCGTACTGGTGCCCGTAATTATCATTTACATATTTAAAGTAATCGATGTCTACAATAACAATGTAAGTGCCGCGGTTCTTACCGCGGTCGATAAAGTCGATGGCGATGTTGGCGATATCGCCCTTATTTATCACTCCGGTGAGCTGATCGAGGGTGATCTCGTCTCCAAGGCTTACATTGCGGATCTTGCGCGCCTGAAAAGCACCGATGATAACAGTTTCACCATCTTCCGTTTTTCTCTTTATTCCCCTCAGGACGATCCCCATTATATCGGGTAGATCATTGAGGAAATTCTGGGAAAACATTATTGAAAAGCTCTCTCCCCCCTCCTCAAGATGCTTTTCAAAGGATTCCAGGGACGGCAGATTATCTTCGCTCAGTCTCTCTCTGAGGCCGGAAACAAACTCCGAAAGGGGAAAAGTTCCCTCTTCAAGCCGGTTATTCCCCACATTGTAGATCGATATAGTCATATCGCTCCTGCGAAACAAAAAGAACGGTTCTTCGAACAATCCGAAGAATAAGTTCGCAGGAAGTTTTTTGTAATCCATTGTTTTATCTCCTTATCCCACCCCTCATAAGACTAGGGTTTAAGGAAAGCGGACTATCCGCGCACTTCTTTAACGATATTTGCAGCCTCTCTGGTAAGTTCCTCGATCTTGGCAAAGTTGCCTGACTTGATAAGGTCACCTTTTACCATCCAGCTTCCGCCGCAGCAAAGGATCCTGTCATAGGCAAGATAATCCCTTACATTTGTGGCATTGATACCGCCGGTAGGCATAAACTTAAGGCCCACGTAAGGAGCAGCAACAGCTTTGATCATTGAAAGACCGCCGTTATTCTCGGCAGGGAAGAACTTGACCACATCGAGCCCAAAGGACATCGCCTGCTCCATTTCGGAGGGAGTGGCTGTTCCGGGTGCCACGGGGTATCCGTTATCGATGCAGTGCTCAACCACCTTGGGATTAAGGCCGGGTGAAACAATGAATTTTGCTCCTGCTTCTACCGCCCTGTCTGCCTGCTCGGGTGTGAGAACCGTTCCTGCGCCCACCAGCATCTCGGGGTAATTCTGGCTGATAATCCTGATGGATTCCTCTGCTGCTGCTGTTCTGAATGTAACTTCCGCACAGGGAAGGCCGCCTTTAATAAGCGCCTCCGCAAGGGGCTTTGCGTCATATGCATCATTGATAACTACAACGGGAACTATTCCAATCTTCTGTAACTGCTCTAATACTGCGTTCATGTCTTCTCCTCTTTCGTCCTGTTAAATAATTCTTAAAAAATCCTGATAAATAATTCTAAAAATAATCCTTTTGATCAATTCTCACGATCAGTCTTTAACCTTGATGTCGCCCTCAACCTCGACCTCATCGGCAAACTTTGACTCATCAAGATTGCTGGGATCCTGGCCGATGTATGCCGAGATACCGCCATCGATGTAAACAACCTGACCGTTGATGAAATCTGATGCGGGTGATGCAAGGAATACAGCAAGTCCCATAAGGTCCTCGGTGTGTCCCCAGCGCTGTGCGGGTGTCTTGGAACGGATAAAGCGATCGAAAGGATGCATGGATCCGTCTGCCTGCTTCTCGCGAAGAGGTGCTGTCTGAGGTGTGGCAATATAGCCGGGGCCTATTGCGTTGCACTGAATATTGTACTGTCCGTACTCGGAGCAGATATTCCTTGTAAGCATCTTAAGTCCGCCCTTTGCTGCCGCATAAGCGGATACTGTCTCGCGTCCGAATTCGCTCATCATGGAGCATGCATTGATGATCTTTCCGCTTCTCTGCTCGATCATATGAGGAAGCACTGCCTTGGAGCAGATGAAGGGACCTGTAAGGTCGATATCGATAACAAGATTCCAGTCCTGAAGACTCATCTCGGTCATGGGGATTCTCTTGATGATGCCCGCATTGTTTACCAGAATATCGATAGGGCCGACATTTTTCTCTACTTCCTTAACGAAGTTATTGACCTGATCTTCCTTTGTAACATCACAGATCATTCCGAAAGCGTCGATCCCGGCCTTTTTATACTCTTCCATTCCACGGTTGAAATTGTCGGGGTTGATATCGTTGAAAACGATCTTGGCTCCTGCTTCCGCATAAGCCTTTGCGTACGCCATACCGAGGCCGTAAGATGCTCCTGTTATCCATGCAACTTTACCGTCCAGCCTGAATTTTTCCATTACTCCCATGATTAGTTTTCCTCCTGATTATCTTTTATTATCTGATGTCCTTATTGTCTACATTGTCCATATCGTCGAAGTCCTGATTCTCGCCGACCATACCCCAGATAAAGGTATAATTCTTGGACCCGCATCCGCAGTGGATGGACCAGCTGGGTGAGATAACGGCATCCTCGTTGTGCATAACGATGTGTCTGGTCTCCTGAGGCTCTCCCATGTAGTGCATAACAAATCCGTCATTGGGAACCTCAAAGTACATATACACTTCCATTCTTCTGTCGTGAGTGTGGCAGGGCATTGAGTTCCATACACTTCCGGGCTCAAGGTGAGTCATGCCCATCTCAAGCTGACAGCTCTCTACCTGTCCGGGAAGGATGTACTTGCAGATAACGCGATGGTTTGCTTCCTCCATGCTTCCCAGTTCCTTCTTATTCTCATCCTTAACGATCACAACGCCCTCTTCGGGTGTTCCGTTGGGCTTGATGAGCACTGTGGGATATGTGGCATGAGCAGGTGCGCTGTTAAGGTAGAATTTAGCAGGATTGGATGCGTCATCGCTCTCGAAGGAGATATCCTTGGCTCCCATTCCTATGTACATACCCTCGCGGTGAGCAACCTTTGTCACCTTGCCGTCTATGGTGATGCTGCCTGCGCCGCCGATATTGATGACTCCAAGCTCACGCCTCTGAAGGAAATAATCAGCTCTGAGCTCGTCTCCCGCAGTAAGCACCAGTTTGCTGTCTGTAGGTGTGGCCGATCCGAAGATGATCCTGTCTATATGGCTGTAAACCAGGTAAATCTCGCCGGGCTTAAATACCTTTTCTACGAGAAACTCTTCTCTGAGTCTCTTGGTGTCGTACCATTTAACATCCTTTGGTGAAGCTGCTGTTCTAAGTTCCATGATCAGATTATCCTCCTTTTGGCGGCGCTCGAAGCGTCGAAATCATATGATAAAGCCTTAATACTATTAAACGTATTATGGCATATTGACCCTTGTATCATATCAAAACAAGAGTAGAATGTAAACACTTACATTTTTAAATAATCACCAAAAATGAGCATTAATTTTATACAATAATCACGGAACACCGGTCTTTCGTACCGCGTTCTCCCGCGTCCAAACGCCTTAGCCGCATCAAGCCAGAGCTGTCCCACTTGATAAAGCCCATGAAATAGTGTAAGTTTAATACCGGGTGAGTAATAAGAATATTAATAAGAAAAAAGTGAGGAAATATCATGGAAAATACTAATCAGAATAACGCAGCACCCGTTGGCGCTTCTCAGAATATGGATCAGGATGTGCTTAAGCAGATACTTGTCTATCAGAAAAAAGAAGCCAGAAATTCCAAGATACTGTCAATAGCCGCCATCTGCGTGGCAACGGCCCTGCTTATCTCCCTTGCTATCGTGGTTCCCAAGGTGTTCAGATTTATCGGTCAGCTGGAGGAAACAGTTATTGAAGTGGACAATCTGCTGGTGGATGTCAAATCCATTACAAAAGATGTAAACGGCCTGGCAGACAATGTCAATTCACTTGTAGATAACACCAACAACATGGTGACAGACAACATGGGTGCCATAACCGAGATCGTCCAAAGCCTGAATGAAATCGATTTTGACACCCTTAATAAAGCTATCACCGACCTGAGCGATGTGGTTGAACCACTCGGCAATATGGTGAGATATTTCAGATAAAATGTAATACTAAACAATTGTTACCACATCTGCGGGCGATTCGGCAAGATAGGTCGCGCCCGCTTTTGAAAGCTCCTCGCTGTCTCCATAACCATAGAGCACACCGATGGAATCAAGCCCTGCCTCTATGGCGGCAGTTATATCATAATGCCTGTCTCCCACCATCACGGCCTTGGATAAATCATTGATCCCGCATTCCTTTATGACATAATTGATCACGTCTATCTTGTTCGGCCTGTCGGTATCGTTGGAAGTGCCCACAAAATCAAAAAATTCCAGCAGATCAAAATGCTCAAGCACTGTCTTAGTGCCCTTCATATTCTTGGATGTGGCCACGACCAGCTTTTTTCCGACCTTTTTAAGCTCTGACAGCATTTCGCGTACGCCGGGGTATACCGAATTCTCATACACTCCACCAAGCTCATGATAATACTTCCTGTAAAGGGCAATAGCCTTCTCGGTGTCCTCATCCGACATTCCCAGCATATTACCAAAGGATTCCGAGAGCGGAGGTCCGACAAATTTCATCATGCTGCTTCGCTCGGGCACTTCCACACCCATCTCCTTAAGAGTGTATTCAAACCCGTTCAATATCCCCGGGCTTGAATCAGTGAGAGTCCCGTCCAGATCAAACAAAATATAATCGTACCTTCCGCTCATCTTTCCTCCTGTACACTATGCATTATGCATACACACATTATGCCTTTATGCATTGTGTCTTTATGCCTTATGTCTTTTAGCGTAGTCCTCTCTTATAGGCTCGAAGCAGGCTCCCATAGCCATAGATGCTTCCTTGCAGCTCTTTGATCTTCTTACAGCTGATATCGTGTCGGATAACACGCTGAAATTAAGCGCCGTTCCCGCTTCGTCGCACTCATAATTAACAGCTCTGTCCGCACCGATCCCGAATCTTCCGGCCACTTCTATCGCATCGATATTGGCTCCCAGGAACAGGAATTCCCATCCGCGTTTCGACTTAGCCTTTTCGACCATCTTCTTGACCTTTTTGTAATCATAGGTATGGCTGGCATTTTCCATACCGTCGGTGGTGATGATAAAAAGAGTCTTCTCGGGAACGTCTTCTTTCTTTTCTTCCTTGTGAAGCTTTGATATATGATGAATGGCTCCGCCTATCGCATCCAGAAGTGCAGTGCAGCCTCTTACATAATACTGGCTGTCAGTCATGGGAGTGATCTTGCTTACAGGTACTCTGTCGTAGAGTATCTCGGTCCTGTCATCAAAAAGGACTGTGGAGATAACAGCTTCTCCCTCTTCCTTTCTCTGCTTTTCAATCATCGAATTGAAGCCGCCTATGGTATCAGCCTCAAGCCCTCTCATGGAACCGCTTCTGTCAAGTATGAATACTACCTCTGTTAATCCCTTACGCATAATGTTTGCCCTCCTTATTTTGGCTTTCCCTTTTGGGTTTTCCCTTACGGGTTTGTTTACCTTACAGGCTCATTATACGAAAAGAGTTTTGAAAAACGGTCGCTTGCTGAGCGACCTTATAATTTTATAAAAAATAACCCTTATTGAATGATGCAGGGCAATCCATGCTCTTCAAGCTGAATGTCCAGTTCGATCATATCATAAATCTCATTTTCGATGAAATAAGAAAATATGATATCCGTCTTATCACAGGGCGAAAGAGCATACCCTGCCCTTGCCAGCAGATCCTTTGATTCATCCAGATTAAGCTTTGCCCCCACACACAGGCACAGCGCGGTCTGCTTCTGGGGATGATAATTGATATCATTCTTAATCTTTGAAAACACCTTCTTATCGACGATAGCTCTCTTATATACATCCGCATTCTTCATGTTCTTATCCTCGATAAGAAACATAAGATACTGCGAGAATGTGTCGGAAAGATGCTTTATTCTCTCTTCAAGCCTGCTCTCATGCACCTCCTCGAAGTCAAGACATTCCTCATCCTCAGACAGAGCCATTGAGGCGCAGATCATCATTTCTTCGGCGTCTTCAAGAACGTCATCCGGCGGGGGCGGCACAGATTTCCTGCATGCATTCGCGGATTCTTTCTTCAATCCCGCCCCGAGAAACATCGGTGCCGGTGACATGGGCGCCTTTGCAGCACACGACATAGCCGATGCCATAGCCATGCCCAATGACGCACTGTCCCTTGGTGCAGCGCCGTCCCCAAGTGCCGATTCATCCTCTATATAATGCTTTTTAATATACTCATCAAGATCGGGATAATCCCGCTTCCTGACTCGTCTTTTGAATAAAAATGCCATATCTCTTGATTCTCTCGTTAACCTTTAAGGATAATCAAATCCTGGGTTCAGCTCTACCAACTCATTTGTTTCTTTAAGATACAGACGTCCGTCAACAGCATAATAAGTCTCATTTTCTTCATCACAGGTAAAATATGCTGCCGGTTCATAAAATACTATGCTGCCATCATCCTGCCTTATCCCAAGATAACCGGATATTTCAGTCCATCCATAATCCAGTTTGACACTGTTGATATATTTGTTCAGATTGATCGTAAAGACCATCTTGTCGTAAGATATCGGGGCGTCATACAAAGTTTCATCTTCGCCCTGATATTCCACGATACGGCCATATAACGGAATATTTTCCATGTATTCCCGTCTGGCTTCTTCCATCTCATTCCATGCTTCGGTACTTTCCTCGAGTGGTTTGCCATACGGACCTGTCCACATATCAAAGCCATCATCAAAAGGCTTAATTGAAATCCCGAAAAGGGCCGGAACACCTATATTTGCATACCCTCCGAGTTCTGTTATTTTCTCGTTGTGATCTGTCTCATCAGGAATATCAATCACAAGACCTTCTTCAGTCCCGTCCCAGAGGTATGCATAAACAAGACCTTCTCGTGAAACTTGCCCGATCGAAATCTTTAAATCATCGATGCGTATATTCGTATTACCGGTCAGAGACCTGTCGGTACAAGCTGTAAACGAAAGCATCATCCCTATGAAGAATAATATAGAAACTAATAATCCGATTCTTGAAATAAATGTCTTTTTCATTGTATCCATCCTCACTTGTTATTTTGAAGAGCTTGGATTGCTTTTTGGCCTTAATCTTTTTTATTAGATAAGTACGCCAGATGCCATACTGTTTATCCCTTAATCCTCTTCGCAATCTCGATTGCTATATCAAACTTCTCGAATGAATGGTTGGCTTCATGTAATCCCTCCGGATCATATTCGGGCTGGTCGACAACATCACCTGTGGCGAGGAAATCGTAAAGTTCAAATCCATAATAATCGCATACCGACTGCACGCCCGCAAGCTCCATCTCGACCGCTATGCATCCGTCTTCTTTGCGTCGCCTTACATGCTCTCTCGTCTCCATATAAACCGCATCTGTGGTCCACGCTTTTCCAAGCACAAACGGAATCCTCTTCTCCGTGAACAGTTTCTCCAAAAATGCCGCATTTTTGATCTTAATATAATCCGCAGGCGGAACATAATGATACGACATACCTTCGTCCCGGTAACTCTCCGTGGGAATTACATATTTCCCGGTCGTCAGCTCAGGCGCCAAGGCTCCCGCCGAACCAAACATAATAAACCTATCGGCACCTGTTTTCCAGTTGACCTCTATCACATCCGTCGAAGCAAGCGCCGACCCGATCTCAGATATATAAAAGATCACCTTGATCCCATCTACCGTGATAAGGTGAAGCGGCTTTACCTGATTTGCCGCCTTAAGTTCCCCTACAACCTCGTTAGGATACTTCTCCAGTACAGTTGCATAGATTTCCCTTGAAAAAGTCAATATCGCTGTATCGCATATATTCTTTTTCTCTCCGAAGAAAGCCCGGGGAGTTATAATCGCTTCACTTACATTATCGAATGAATCTGTTATCATTGTAGTATCCTTTTACCCTCTCTCATTTAGCTCAACATCCAGGCCCAATGTATTTGCAACCAAAAGAGCCTTTTCAAGTTCTATTGTTTTCTTTCCGTTTTCCAGATCCGAAAGAAAGCTTATACTAACACCCATAAATTCAGACATATCCTTCTGGGTATATCCCAACTGTTTTCTTCTGTTTTTTACAGCTTCGCCAAAAGTCTTTGAATTAGTGATCTTCATAAACACCTCTTGGCCGTACGGCTTAATCATTGCTGCATGTAAAAAAAATTAGCCGTACGACTCATTTATTTAGATAGATTATATAATGAGCCGTACGGCTTAGTCAATGATTTATGCCCATCAGCTTAGTCAACGATTTGCATTCAAGACGAGAGCTGCATTCCGACAAATCTCATCTTTCTATCATCATTCATAAAATAGTATTCGTCACCATACAACCGAATAAAATTATCGACCACTTTTTCTTTAGTAATATTCTTTTCTTTAAGTGATTCAGAAAGGATTTCCATATCCTGGATATCTTTAGGTCTAAACGACACAAGTTTCATACAGTACAAATCCAGATCATCCACAACATATACTTCTAGAATCTCTTTATACATCTTGTATAAAACCGCGTTATCGAATAACGCATACGAAAAGGAATCTGAATGCATTACATCTGCATTGATCCAATCATCCGGTAGATTATACTCTTTCGCTACACCCTGACAGCAAGAATAAAGGTTATTCTGTTCTCGAAAACATATATCAACATCAACTGTAGATCTTCCGTCCTGATACTTTAAAGCCATTGCTGCACCACCGACAACAAGTATCTTATGGGCACCTATACCGGCTTTCTTTATCCTTTCAGCAAGTGCCTCAAGATAAATATCTATGTTTTCCCCATCCAAATACTCTTCGCTAACTGAATGAGCCATTTACCGCCTCCTGCACATTAGTTATCAAAAGCCCCCTGTTTAAAAATGCGGGGATTGCCCGCTCTAATTCTTTATCAAGTACTTCTTTATCCCCATACTTAAAATACATGAGGTAAGTATACGGATCCAGGATAAGATCATTTGTTTTTCGAAATTTCTGTCTTTCTATCCCACTGATATAATCAAGAAATCCCGCCAAATATCTTTTGTTCAAACCCCGGAATTTGGATTCCTTGTATTTCTCAAAAAAAGAATCCCTGTCCATACTCTTATGGTCATGAGCAACCGTCGACATAAATAAGGTATATGCGGCATAGTCCACGTTCCTGACAGGACGATAATTGGTATGCTTTCCTATCAAGTCTGCGTACCGTTCTAACCTACTCTGCATCTCACGGGTTGTATTCTCCATGCTCTTTCGATTCTCTATCTCAGCAAGAATTTGGGGGACTTCATCTGCCTTGACATAGCGACTTTTGACATGCTCTCCCTCCCTGTATTGAAGATAATAGTATTCCTTCCCCCGAATCATTCGTTTTCTCAAACTCCCCTTGGGACAGGCTTGGATCCTTGCTTTAAGCTCTGAGATTTCTTTCGTTAATTTGTCATATTCAACCTGATAGTCCGCCATACATATCACCTGGATAATATTTTATGTTTATGTAGGGTAATTATATCTCATACCATCAGCTTAGTCAATTATTTACGCGCCTCTTTCGTCATTTATCCTTATTTTCAAGAAGATTTGGATCGTTGAACGACCCTCCAAATTTGGAGGGTCGTATTTGACTTTTGAAGCAAAGGCCGGAAGATGGGTCGGAGTTAAATGCGGTATGTATATCCGTAATATAAGCGGAAAAGAAGGCGGACGGGTCCGCTGCGAGAGCTTTATATTCGAATAGACGCCGGATTTTTTGTATTATCTTTTTATATCATAGTTCATGTTCATGAGGTTTTTGATGCTTTCAACGTCATCGGTGATGTTGGCATCGCCTCTGATCGTGTGCTTGATAGCGCTGGAGGCAACGGCAAAGTTTACCATATCCATAGGTTTATAATCATGCATCATAGCATATATAAGGCCGCTGGCGAAAGCATCTCCGCCGCCGACACGGTCTAGGATATTAAAGGTAAAAAGCTTGCTTTCGAAGGTATGATCCTCGTACCAAAGAAAAGCTTTTAAGCTGTTCTCCGAACCGGAATGAGCGTATCTGACGTGACGGGCTATACATTTGATATTGGGATATCTTTTGACGAAGGCCTGATTTATCTCATCCTGCTGTTCGTAGGTGGGCTGAAGCGGAATTCCGTCTTTGACATCACCTTTTTTATGGTCCGATTCATCCTTCCAAAGATGATAGGGCTCAATACCTAAAAGAACATCAACATAAGGGAGACACTCGGTGCAGAAATCTCTGGCCTCCTCCCAGCTCCAGAGCTTACTCCTGAAATTACCGTCGAAGCTGATGGTAATACCTTTCTCCCTTGCTTTTTTAAGTACGTTTATTGTGAGCTCTCTACAATTAGGCGCAAGAGCAGGTGTTATTCCACTCATGTGCAGCCAGGTATATCCATCCAAAAGAGCGTCTATATCGAGCTTTGAAAAGTCATACTCTGTGATAGCACTGTGCTTTCTGTCGTAAATGACCTTACTGGGGCGGATTCCGAATCCAGTCTCGAGATAGTAGCTTCCGAGCCTGTGGGTAGGAGTCTCTTCGGGAGTGGAGAGTATGACGGGGGTGCAGTGGACATCATTGCTTCTTAAAAGTCTGATGGCACTTTTTCCGAGAGAGTTGTTGGGGACTACGGTAAAGAAGGTACTTTCAACTCCGAGATTTGCAAGAGCAAGGGCGATATTTGCCTCCGATCCGCCGTAGCTTGCTTCGAAGCTTGTGGTCATCCGTATCTTTTCGTAGTTTGGAGGAGTAAGGCGCAGCATGATCTCACCGATAGTTATGAACTCGTCTTTTCCGCAGTCTTTTGTGATTGGGTTGTTGTGTTCCATCTCTTCTTTATCCTCTTTAGTCGCCATATTAATAAATGTCAATTAGATTCTCCCTCCCATATGAGCTCTGTAAAGGCAGGGAGCATATTTTCTAAGACTCTTTATTGCTTAGAATGTACTCTATTCATGCATCAGAGCTTCCAGCTCCGACCCGGATCTGCCGCTTAGCTCCTCGACATTATAAAAACGTGTAAGAAGCACTCCTATCGCTTTTCCTTCGTAAGTAAATACAAAATCGTAATAACCCGGCTGATATTCTTCGGGGTTCAAACAGAAATCTCCCCAATACCACTCATCGGGATTATCTTCATCAACAGGATAATGAAGATCACAATAAGCTGCGAATCCCGGCATCAGATCAGAGAATGAACATGTATTGTAATAATCCTGATCATCGCGGTGTTCTAAAACCCATACACGCAGATAATAGTCCGCATCCGCATCGGGATAGAACTCAACCCACTCGTTAAGTTCAAAAATACAGCGGACATCATCAAGAGACTTTTCCTTACCGTTGATATCATCCGCACTTCCGGCACTCAGTCCACAGATCTTTATTCCCCTAAGAACAGAAGCATCCCTGTCATCAAGATCGATCAGATTGATCTTACCTGTTAATCTAGCAGGCTCAGCTTCCTTTTTATCCGTCTGAACCACATCTGACTCAATCTTCGTATCATCCTTAGTCTCTGTCACCTGATTCTGAGTGGTAGAACTGTCAGGTGTCTCAACAGTTACGCTCTTTACGCAAGCACATCCCACAAGAGCTGAAACCATAGTTAATGTTAGCAATAAATTGAATAGTTTACGTGTTTTCATACAATACCTCCTGTGTTAAATAAAATACATTTCTAGTGACTGATCGGACATTTCGGACATGGCCAGAGGATCGGAACCATCCATTATCCTCTGATAAAGATTCTGCAAAAAAGTAACATCATCCTCGGAAGGATTTCTAAGACTCTGTAGATTTGAGAATAATATGATGGAAAAAGGCTATATCTCTAAATTCAGGAATCTCTTCTGCTTTACATTCAAGATCATACATATTCGCGAACCATTCTTCACCGGTCTTAAGCTCATTTCTTTGTAAGGCAAAGAAAATGCGAAGCCCGTATATCTTTTCTATCCTGAGTTTTTTCCGGCTATACTCTTCTAAATCATGATCATCATACTCATTAATTGTTCCGAAATTAGCAGAAGCAACATTTTCATTATTAAGAAGCTTCATCGCCTCATCGATATTATATTCAAATACGGCTTTCTGCATTATTTTTCCGGCTTTATTATGTTTGATGATAGAGATAAAACCATCCTTAGCCAGGAGTCTGCTGAATTCGAGTAATAATTCTTCCCGGTTCTCCAAATATTCCAAAACATTATGGCATATTATCACATCAAATGAATGATCGGGCATCTGCTTCAATGCACTAATATCGCCATTTATCTGCTGATACACATTTTCCGAAAAACGGTTCTGTATCATTTCTTCATTCGGCTCAACAGCGATCACTTCATTGCTTTTGGCAAAATGATCTGCCGTGTATCCAAATCCGCTTCCAAAATCGAGGATTCTCTTTCCCCGGCATTCAATATTATGCCACGCCAATTCATAGAACAACTTGCCCCATGGCGTTTTCATATACTCATAATAACCTTGAACATTAACCTTTTCAATCATTTCAAACACCTGATCACCCTAATAATCCACAACTATCATTACTACCCCCAGAATAAGAAGTCCTAAACCTCCCACGAATTCATCACGTATTTAGTCTTTCAAGGTTTCTGCGAATGAAATACTCTCTTTTATATAATCGTTCTCTTTTGTTCTGATAGAGACCTGCCCTGATGAAGGTCTGCCCAAAAGGCTGTCCATTGCCTTGATCTTATCCATATAATCATGTTTAGCCCCCATATGTGTCACAACATAATATACTTCGGCGGGCATTTTTTCACTGTACTTTTTAATCAGGGCTTTTCCTATTGCACAAGGTCCCTCCACCCATACGGGCATGCCTATTATCACGCGGTCTTATGCTGCAGGGTCGAATTCGCCCTTTATAGAAACTTTGGATATAACATTATTTACAGTGGCAAAGCAAGCTCCCACATACCCTGGGAATCCCTTTCTGCTCTTGCCATCCGTGTACTGTGCCACATCCGCACCGATGGTTTGAGCAATTGTCTCAATAACTTCTTTCGTAGTATTCGTTCTTGTGTAGTATAAGCATAAGGTCTTCATTTAAGTCTCCTCTTTATAACGGCTCCCGCATATTTTCACCGGTTCTTACTTGGCTAAACATCAAGACCCGGTATTCATCAAATATAGATTAAAAAAGTATCCCGCTCTTTTTCAAAACAAGTGTCAGCAGGAAGATCAAAAGGCTTAAAAAGAAAATAACACCGAATATACCGCCTGCAAGCCCTGCTATCTTTCGCTTTTTCTTCTTGGGAGCATCAAAATACTGCGGATCAGGCTTATGAACTCTCCCGATATCAACAGATCCGTGCCTGACACCTTTGGACTGAGGCTTTGAATACATTTCTATGGACTGATCGTACATTCCGGATATGGCCAGAGGATCGGAACCATCCATTATCCTCTGATAAAAATCCTGCAAAAAAGCAACATCATCCTCGGAATAATCCGTCCCATCATCCGTGACATCATGCACCATGGCATTTCGGATATGCCTGACTTCCTTCAGCCTTCTGAAGTCCCTGTCCCATCCGGGGATATACATCGTGTTAAACCCGGACTTGGACTCCATATCACTGATATATTGAGTCACGCCATTATTCTGATTGTATATTTCGTTACAAAGCTTTTCCAACCTCTTGTAACTGTCGAGGAAATCGTTCATGTTTTAATCCAATAATAAATAATATGCACTTCTTAAATCTCACTCGGTAAAATATCTTCCCGCAACAACTTCATAATACAGTTTCAATATGAGTATACTCCGCGCAATGCGACGTTGTAAATAATCATAATTGTATAGCAAATCTTACACGACAAAAAACGTATGCCTCATACAAATCCCCTCTATCTATTTCTCCTGTAAATGTATTGGATAGTGTTTTATACTTTGCGTCAATGTCAAAAACGAAGAGTAGCTATTTAATTCCGAAAATATACCCTCAGAAAAGAACAAGGACAAAATAAAACAAGGCAAGGAATCACTCCTGCCCTGTTCACTCTTTATGAGTCATTACGCAAAGCTTATGGGTTTAATCGGATTCTCCATACGCTTACCGTCGGGAGTTTTATAGTCCAAGAAGGTCACCTCTTTCGTTTCTCGGTTAACCAGAACCTTTGCAAAGACTGTCCACAGCCCTTCTTCACCCTCAAATCCCATAAAATATTCATATTCTACATCATCATACTGATCATCGGGATAAGACTGACAAGCATCTTCGAAATGTGCCCTGAAATAGTCAACCCCGAATAAATCTGCAATCGCTCCCCATGCGTCGACTTTAGCTTCATCTTTATTTAACATAATCACTTACCTCCAAATAACTTTTTGTATATTTCCTTCATATCATTATCAATTACATTGGAAACGATTCCCGTTTCTATGACTCCGTTACTGCTATATACCGTTAGTCGGCCATTAGGTGTAACAATTTTACTGGTTACCTGTCCTGTTGCGGAATGAATTCTACGCATCACTGCATAATCGTCAGCAGATGGGGAATTATCATTGTCATAGGGATGACTGTGGAAATCAAATACTCCGCCTTCCTTTTTCATCCTACTCAATAACCTATAAGGAATTGTCGCACCGTTCTTATCGCCGCGAATTAGTATTTCTTCATTTCCTATAGTAACTCTCGCAAACTCAACACCGGCTTCTTTAGACATGATACTCACATCCTTTATAGGAAAACTCCCTGCCTTACCGGTTACAGTGTCTCCTGTCTTTTTCAACTTGGAGAGCGTTTGCTTAACATGTTCCGGTATTTCTATTCCCCGGTCAGAATACGGTTGACTTGATAATCCATTTTTTATGGTTGTACCAAGCGTACCGTGAAAAAGTCCACTATAACCTTTACTCATGACGTATCCTCCCTTCATAGATTCTTGCTGTTCTACTCTGGTAGGAAACTATCTTGATTCCGTGTTTTCTCAGCTCGTCAAAGCATTCTCCGCTTGCTGATCCATATACTAAAATAGTATGCGGCTTAAGCACCTCAACCATTTTATAGAGCCCAGTCTCAAATCTCTTCCTGTCGACAAGCTTTCTCGGACCGCCTCCAACGGTTCCAATGGATAAAATACTGTTCTCCGGGATACCTTCAAAACAATAACCAAAAGATTCTTCTGTACCCCAGCGAACATTATTGATCACATTGACGCCCTGCTTCCCCAACCAATATCCGAATGTACGCATCTTATATGTTGCCTTAATCTTTATCGGATAGGGAAAATCCTGGTACGTACTAAAGTCCGGTGTTATCACGCCGGCAAAATGTTTGATCACCTTTAATGCAAAATTGTAGTCATGCCAGATACCACGTGAACTATCGAATTTATAATCATCGATATACCAGTTAATATAGACGTCTTCAAAGTAATCTTCTTCCTTCTTGGCTACATGTTTTCTGTGAATCTGTCTTGCCTCTTCCCATGTAACCTGATCCTTGGGGATATCCGAAGTGGTATTGGGACAAAACGGAATATCATATTTTCCGAAAGTTGCCCCTTCAGTCATGAATGCATTCCATATATCTTTGCATCCGGTTCTTACCTTTTCTTCTGTATTTTCTGACAATATTAAGTTTTCATTTTTCTTTTTCATAATAAGTTCCTCCAAATGAACTTTTACTGAGCAGACAGACTGCCCTTGTGCTACGTCCATTCAGGCACTTTTTATGAATTGTTCAGATTCGAATGAAAGCACCCGATAGACTTTGGGTTATGGAAATCCACTTCCAGATAGATCTCCTGCTACTGAAATTTTGATTGAAGTTTTAAGGATTTTATGCTAAGGTAAAAGTGTTCAGATTCGAGTGAAAGCACTCGATCGGCACCGTATTTGTAGTTCCAGCTACATATATGGTGCTTTTCTTTTACCCGTTCTAAAACATCCAAATTAATCACATCCTTTCCGTTAGAATATTAAATCTTAAGCACTCTTTTGATACAGTGCCAAAAGCTTAACCTCATATTCGGTATACCTGCCTATTCGGTTATGCCTTCTTTGCCATGATAAGAAATAATCATAAGCATAAATAGCCGCTTCATAGCTAATATCAAAGAACTCATAAATATCTTCCGGCGATTCCGCACCAATTTTTTCTACCAAAACAGGCGGTGCTATCGCATATTTTGCAAAGAAGTTAGCTTCATCCTCTTCATGTTGACTATGCCCTGTATGGTCCAAAACACAATGGCCAATCTCATGAAGAATAGTCATATTCTGTCGCTCATAACTTTTTCCTATATCGTTGTAATAAATATACTCTACCCCGTTTTCTTCTGCGTAAAAGCCATCCGGACTTGTCCTTAAAGCCTCACGATGCTTTTTCCTAGAAAGAGTCGAATACGGCACAAGCTTTATGCCCATTTTTATAGCAATCTCAAAACCACTTACAGGAATACATTTTATTTTGTAATACTCTAAAAGATGAATTACTTCACCTTTAATGAACTCGTATTCCTCGTCAGTCAACTTCCATTTACTCATCGTCTCCTCCCATTAGAATATTAAGAATCTCCGTTTTCTCAGCTTTTGACATCTGAGATACATTTCTTGCTATCAGTTTCTTTGCATAACCCAGCTCATCCTTAACGTCTACAGGAATTCCCTCCATTAGGTAATCCGATGTTGTGTCAAGCGCAATGGCTATTTTGGTAAGCACACTTGCTCTGGGAGTTCTATCACCTTTTATGTAATGTGATATTGCCGCTTCTGTACAACCGGATTTTTCTGCAAGGTCACGCTGTGTTATTCCTCTTTTTTCAAGTAATTCCTTGATCCTTTCACCCATTGCTTCCATCACTTGCCCTCCTGAAAATACTAAATTTACTATTACATTTATAGTTTTATCACTTTGCTTATTATTTTGTCAAGTTTCTTTTGCTGAAAATGTACATGTTTTTTTATCAGCCACTATATCTTGAGTTGTAAACAGCAAATAACTCCATTCCGACAAGTAAGAACAAAGGCAGGGGATTGCTCCTCTGCCTTTGATACTGTATCCAATACTATATGATTCCCATTCTATAATCGATTTTCTAAGTTTCTTACCTTTTTGGTGCTATCTCATATGTTTTGTCCTTTGTTGAATCCAAGAAGCAACATTCTAGCTTATAACCGTTGTTTCGTAGCTGCTCTTTGAATTCTCTCGTAGATAACAGCTTATTTGTTTGCTTAATAAGATGCTCCTCGGCAAGTTCTGTTGATTCTGCCATAAAGCATCCCATCCATTCATCGTTACATCTGATGCAGACTGCACATTTCTTCCCGGCAATTATATCTTTAAGGTCTCCAAGGAATCAAGCGGAACGTCATCTTCCGCTGTGAATTGTCGTTCCGCTATTAAAAATTCTTCACTTGGAGTATACACATAAATTACAATCTTCTTTTGAAGCTGGAAAGGTTGTTGCTTTGTTGTTTCATTCCTCTTTTCAACAAACCAATGATCAGTAAGATACTTATCCCGATTTGTCTCATAGTCCTTGAAATACTCTGTATGTTTCAGCTGAGATTGTATGGCAAAAGTCGCATTTCGATACTCTGAAAAAAACGTATCCAAACAGGCAATATTATCAAAAAAATTTGATTCTTTCCTAAAGCGATCCAACGAACTTAATGCTCTATAAAACTTTTGATATGCTGGATATAATAGTCCTGGCAAAAGTGTAAACCCTCCGTTTTTTATTCCGTTACAGCATTTACATACTGTGAAAGTCTGTTTGCATAAGCCTCTACTCTACTGCCCATATCATTATTATCCGTCCAGAGTTCGCACTGAATCATAACGGTCTGCACCGCATCATCCATTCCTTCCGGCGGATACTTATGTTTCTTGAGGAGTTTTTTGATCATCATCCTCATACTTGCTCTTGCAGATTCACGCTTCTGCCAGTCAATTGTCTGGTTATTACGAAGTGCGTCAGCAAGTTCCTTTGTGATAGCAATCAATTCTTCATTCTCATAAAAATCCTTAATTGCCTGCGGCTTTGTGAGAGCATCATAGAAAGCAAGCTCGTCTGCTGTAAGACCAAGTTCCTCGCCTTCCTTCTGTGCTGCCTGGATCTGCTTTGCGAGATTAAGCAGTTCTTCGATAACCTGTTCATTCGTAAGCATTCCGTTAAGGTACCGGTTCATGGCCTGCTGAATGATCTCGCTAAACTTCTCTGACTTAACTACATTCGTGCGCTTATATATGATGACCTGCTCTGATATCAGCTTCTTTAAAAGCTCAACAGCAAGGTTCTTCTCCTTCATCTTTCCAATTTCCTCAAGGAACTTCGGATCAAAGAGTGAGAAGTCTCCGTTAACATCGGAGAACAGATTTATAACTCCGGTGCTCTTGATACTCTGTTCAAGAAGTGCGTTTATTCTCTCATTCATTTCGGGAAGGGATATTTTCTTTCCTTCTCCCTGATTAATGAGTCTGCCAACAAGGACACGTACCGATTCAAAGAACGCCGCTTCGACGCGCAGGCTCTCTTCTGCAAGTGACGAACACAGTGACAGAGCTTGTCTCATAAGAAGTGCTTCCTTAAGGAAATCATTTCTCTCTGTCTCTTTATCAACGGCCACAATGAAGTTAACCGCACCGCTTATTGCTCTCGATCTTTCCAGATCGGTTCCGGTCATGAACTTCGAATAATCATAACCATGGAACAAATCACGGCATACCGACAACTTCTCAAGGAACTTCGGATAAGCAACCTTGGCTACATCCATATCACCATAGTTCTTCTTATCACGAGAAGTATAATCATTCATTGCCTGCTTAAGAGCAGATGCAATGCCGACATAGTCTACTACAAGGCCACCTTCCTTATCTCCAAATACGCGGTTAACGCGAGCAATCGCCTGCATAAGGTTGTATCCCTGCATAGGCTTATATACATACATCGTTGCAAGCGAAGGGACATCAAATCCGGTAAGCCACATATCTACAACAATGGCAATCTTCAACGGGTCTTCATTGTCTTTAAACCGCTTAGCAAGTTCTTCTTTATGGCGCTTATTACCGATTACAGAACGCCATTCCTCCGGATCTTTGTTACTTTCTGTCATAACAACCGCAATCTTATCTGTCCACGAAGGTCTTACCTGTAATATCCGATTGTAGATTTTCATGGCGATATTACGGTTATATGCAACGATCATTGCCTTACCGGTAAGAAGGTCTGCGCGGTAATTTTCATAATGATCAAGGATATCATTCACAAGGGACTCAATGGTCTGCTCGTTTCCGAGGATAGCTTCCATCTGCCCGAGTTCTTTCTTGCTCTTTTCAACAACCTCCGGATCGGCATTATTTGCCATGATGTCATATTCCTGATCAATAAGTTTAAGCGTATCCTGATCAAGATTCAGTTTGATGACGCGGCTTTCATAATAAACAGGCCTTGTGGCTCCGTCCTCAACCGCCTGAGTCATATCATAAACATCAATATAATCACCGAAAACTTCACGGGTACTTCTGTCCTTAAGCGAAATCGGTGTTCCGGTAAATCCTATATAGGTAGCGTTCGGAAGCGTGTCTCTTATGATACGCGCAGTTCCGACTTTAATCTTTCCTGTTTCGGGATCAACCTTTTCTTTAAGTCCGTATTGGCCACGATGTGCCTCGTCAGCCATTACGACGATATTTCTTCTTTCAGACAAAGGTTCATCGGACTCCTCGAACTTCTGCATAGTTGTAAAAATGATCCCGTTTGCCTGTCTGCCATCGAGGAGTTTCTTCAGATGTTCCCTGCTCTCGGCATGAAGTGGCTCCTGACGGAGGAAATCTTTACATTTAGCGAACTGTCCAAACAACTGATCATCAAGATCATTTCGGTCTGTGAGCACAACGATGGTCGGACTGTCTAACGCTTCCTGTAATCTATGAGCATAGAAAACCATAGATAATGACTTACCGGAACCCTGGGTATGCCAGAACACTCCGCCCTTACCATCTGTCTCAGTTGCTTTCTTTGTGGACGCAATAGCTTTATTAACCGCAAAGTATTGGTGATATCCCGCAAGGATCTTATATTGCTTAAGTCCTTCATTTGAAAAACAAATGAAGTTCTTTATAATATCGAGAAGTCTTTCTTTCTCGAATATACCTTCAAAAAATGTATCGAACTGGGCATATTGCGTATTCTCATAATCACCATCCTTGGTCTTCCATTCCATGTATCGGTCTTCACCGGAAGTAATAGTTCCGGCCTTGGAAGTCAGATGATCGCTCATAACGCAGATGCAGTTATATATGAACATGGATGGAATTTCATGCATATAGTTACGGATCTGAGTATAGGCTTCGGATGCATCAGTCTCCTCTCTCGATGGAGATTTCAGTTCAACAAGCACAACCGGGAGTCCATTAAGAAAAAGAAGTACATCAGGGCGCTTATTGCTATTTTCAATAAAGGTCCATTGATTTGCTACCACGAACGAGTTATTGTCAGGATTCTTGTAATCTGCAAGATATACTAAGCCGGATCGTTCCTCACCTTTTACAAGATAGCGAACCTCAACACCATGCTGCAGATAATCCATGAACACTGCGTTCTTCTGCACCAGGTCAGCATTTTCAAAGTTCTTCAGCTTATAAAGGGCGTCAGAAATAGCATCCTCCGGCATGTCGGGATTGATGCGTCGTAGCGCCTCATTCAGTTCCGTTTCATACAGCGGACATGAAAAATCACGCTCCAGATCAGGGGCATATACATACCGATAGCCCATATTCTGAAACAACTCAATTATGGAATTTTCATAATCTGCTTCTGTATAAAATCCCGGCATAAGATCACCTCTCTATGTACTACTTAAGACCTTCCAGCTCCCTTATATATTTCTCCTCATCAAAAGAGTTCCCGTCTGTCATGATGTCGTATATGTTTTCTGTAACAATGGCTGCAATCTTCTCCTTTGCAACCTTGCTCGAATCACCTGCTGCCATAAGTCTCTTATATGTTATGGCAGTGATTGGCGGATTATTTTCATTTATTTGGTTATCCACCACACCCATGATAAGAGCTTTTAATCTGTAATTCTGTTGAATATCATCATTTCATTTTTTCATGTTTTAATCCTTGTAAACGATAATTTAGTGGCTTAAATAGCAAGATTAGAGACATCCAGCTCTCCGGATATTAGCTTAGGTAGTAATACATCTCGTATTGCAGTTAGCCTTTGATTTTCATTAAGATTGTTTTCTATAGTTTTAATGATAGGCCATGCGTAATCAGAGAATTGTTTTATCCGGGTGGCTTCAGTTTTTGGAATATTTAACGACGATATCATCTTTGTTGTTAAGCTTCCACGAATACTATTTGAGTTTGAAATAACACGAAGTTCCTCATAACGATTTGCAATATTCCAAAACAGAAATGGCAGGTAATCGCCATTTGCATGTACGACAATGATTGACTGGTTAACATATGTTTCGGTTAGAAGCATGGAGGTCTGTCCTCTGGTATGTCCTTGGCCAGCTGATGCAATAGCAATATCATACTTATTGGCTTTTCGTGTAGATGAATTGGTTATACCTTCATCAGTAATAGTTTTTATGGTAGATACTATGAAACGATTAGAGGTTTCTCCAGAAGACAGCCAATAATGATCTCCATTCCAATATGCTTCATTAGCCGTGGATGGAGTACCGCCGCTGAAGAGTAAGCCCTCAATCATGAGTACTGC
>DFKZ01000014.1 GCA_002373975.1 Lachnospiraceae bacterium UBA3632
GGTCCACCTTCTTCATCGAGCCACAGGCTATAGTTTCTCTCAACAACAAAATCCGTGAGCTTACTCTCGATGAGCAGAAAGAGATAGAAAAAATACTCGCCGAGCTCAGCTACAGCTGCGCCGAGCATGCCGAAGAAATTGCGGAGAATCAGAAAATACTCACAAAACTCGATTTCGTGTTTGCTAAAGGACGGCTCGCCCTGGATATGAATGCGAGCAGACCGCAGTATAACCGCAAGCATTATCTCGTGATAAAAAAGGCCCGTCATCCTTTGCTTGATAAGAAAAAAGTGGTTCCCGTAGACGTTAATCTCGGGCGTGACTTTGATCTTCTGGTAGTGACCGGACCCAATACCGGAGGTAAAACCGTTTCATTAAAGACAGTCGGTCTGCTTTCTCTTATGGGACAGGCCGGATTACACGTTCCATGTTCAGAGCGTTCCGAATTATGTGTTTTTAATGATGTTTTTGCGGACATAGGAGATGAGCAGAGCATCGAACAGTCTCTCTCTACATTCTCATCGCATATGGTAAATATCGTTGAGATACTTAAAAAGGCAGACCGCCACAGCCTGTGCCTTTTTGATGAGCTGGGAGCGGGTACAGATCCTACGGAGGGAGCCGCACTTGCCATAGCGATACTCAGCTTTCTTCACGAACAGGGCATCCGTACAATGGCCACCACTCACTACAGCGAAATCAAGCTTTTTGCTCTTTCAACAGAAGGTGTTGAGAATGCATGCTGCGAATTTGATGTAGAATCACTTCGTCCAACATACAGGCTCCTTATAGGAATTCCCGGAAAGAGCAATGCATTTGCGATATCTCAGAAGCTTGGGCTTCCGGATTTTATAATTGACAGAGCACGGGAGCAGATAAGCAGTGAAAACGAAAGATTTGAGGATGTGATCTCCGATCTTGAGCAGAACCGTATCACCATAGAAAATGAGCGTAAAGAGATCGCGGAATATAAAGAAAAGATCCGTACTCTACAGGAACAGCTTCACGCTAAAAACGAAAAGCTCGACAAAGCCAAAGACCGTATCCTGCGTGAGGCAAACGAGCAGGCGAGAGATATTCTTCAGGAGGCAAAAGACTTTGCCGATGAAACCATAAGGGATATTAACAAAGCCTCAAAATCCGGTGACATCAAAGCTCTTGAAGATGGCCGTTCAAAGGTCAGAAACAAGATCAACGATAAAAATTCCAAGCTCGGGATGAATGCGGAAAAGCCTTCAAAGGCCGACAAGAAAGGGCTCGTAGATCCCGCAAAGCTTAAGAAGGGCGACAGCGTCAGGATAATATCGATGAACCTTAAGGGAACTGTTTCCACTCTTCCGGATTCTAAGGGAAATCTGTTTGTAATGTGTGGTATCATCCGCACTCAGACAAATGTAAATGACCTAGCGTATTCGCAGGAAGAGGAAATCAAGACCCCTACTCTTAAGGGCGTTGGAAGCGGCGGAAACATCAAGATGCAAAAGGCGATGAACATCTCATCGGAAATAAATCTCCTTGGCAGAACTGTTGACGAAGCTCTCGCGGAGCTTGAGAAATACCTTGATGACGCATATATCGCACATATTCCTTCCGTCAGGGTGGTTCACGGGAAAGGAACCGGAGCTCTGCGTACGGCTGTACATAATTATCTTCGCAAACAGAAGATCGTCTCGGAATATCGCCTTGGTGAATACGGTGAAGGAGACGCAGGCGTAACCATAGTAAAGTTTAAATAGAGGTGCATAATGGCAATCAAACAGAAAATACTGATCGTCGATGACGACAACAACATAGCGGAACTTATCTCTCTTTATCTCATGAAGGAATGCTTTGATACCGAGATCGTAAATGACGGAGAAGCTGCACTTGCCAAGATCTCCACATTTAACCCCGATCTGATCCTTCTCGACATCATGCTTCCCGGAATGGACGGATATCAGGTATGCCGTGAAGTAAGAGCTAAATCTTCCATTCCCATCATAATGCTCTCCGCTAAGGGAGAAGTGTTCGACAAGGTGCTGGGACTGGAGCTCGGTGCGGATGATTATATCGAAAAACCTTTTGAATCAAAGGAAATGGTGGCCAGAGTAAAAGCCGTGCTCCGCAGATACCGCACTCCCGAAACTGCTCCCGCTACGCATCCGGATGAGGAATGTGTTTCGTATCCCGATCTTATCGTAAACAAGACAAATTATTCCGTTACCTATATGGGTAAAAATATCGAAATGCCCCCCAAGGAACTGGAGCTTTTGTATCATCTGGCTTCAAATCCCAACCGCGTATATACCCGTGAGCAGCTGCTGGACAGCATCTGGAGCTATGATTACATCGGTGATACCCGTACCGTGGATGTTCATATCAAAAGGCTCCGCGAAAAGATCAGTGATCATGAAAAGTGGAAGATCACTACCATCTGGGGCAAGGGATATAAATTTGAAACTATGCTGTAAATAACCTGCACGCAAATGAAAAAGACTCTCTATCTGAAATTTATACTGGCTTATCTGATATTCGGTGTTTTCGGTTTCATCACCGTAACCATATTTGTCCCTCCCATGACAAATAATACACTATTAAAAGATAAAGCCGACACTCTTTATTCCGAGGCGACTCTTATAGCCAACACCTATGCGAGCGGTCTCTATTCGAGCAACACTTCTCTCGAAACGGTCAAACTTCAGATTGATGCTCTATCCGTATACATGAAGTCGGATATCCGTGTGATCAACCCTTCAGGACGTGTGGTTCTTGACACAACAATGCCGCTTAATCTGGATGAAGCGGTCTACATAGACGATTTCAACCCTATCGTTATAAGCGGCTCATATTATATAGTGGATGATTTCTTCGGAACTTATGATTCGGACGTACTCACTGTTATGGCTCCCATTACATCGAACTATATGATCAAAGGATATGTAACGATACACACTCCCATCTACGACATAAATTCCACTGCCAATACGATCCTCAACATCTGTTATATCACTCTGGCTATATTATTTGTGCTTTCGTTTATAATCCTGTTATTCTTCAATCAGCTGGTTTACCGGCCCCTCAGAAAGATCACTTTCGGTGCGGAACAGTACGCTCAGGAAAATTATCATTATGAGATACAGACCGACAGCAGGGATGAGATGGGATATCTCGCCGCCAGCCTCAACTATATGGCGGGAACCATCGCCGGGCAGGAAGATGATCAGAAAAAATTTGTGGCGAATGTCTCTCACGATTTCAGATCCCCTCTCACTTCAATAAGGGGATTTCTTGAAGCAATGATAGACGGAACCATTCCTCCCGAGATGCACGAAAAATATCTTAATACTGTTCTAAACGAGACTGACAGGCTTACAAAACTCACCAACAGTCTGCTCACTCTCAACAATCTTAATACAAGCGGCATGATGCTGGATCTTTCCAACTTCGATATCAATCAGGTTATCCGCGATCTGGCTGCTTCCTTTGAAGGATCATGCAGAAGCAAAAACCTTTCGATTGCTCTTTCTCTTACGGGAGAAGAGATGATAGTCCGGGCAGACTCGGAACGTATAAAACAGGTTCTTTATAATCTTGTTGATAATGCGATCAAATTCAGCAGTCCGGATTCAGAGATAAAAATAGAAACGACTCTCAGAAAGAATAAGCTCTTTATTTCTGTTAAGGATTCCGGTATCGGTATCCCCAAAGATGATCTGGGACTTATATGGAACAGGTTTTACAAATCCGATTCCTCCAGAGGAAAAGACAAACGCGGCACAGGCCTTGGCTTATCCATAGTAAAAGAGATCATAAATGCCCACAACGAAAATATAAATGTAATAAGCACAGAAGGAGAAGGAAGTGAATTTATCTTCTCACTTCCGATAATAGAAGAGGATGAGCTTTAAAGCTCATCCTCATTTTTTTAAGCTGTTATTGTTTTCTTATCGTCTCGTGAATAAAGAAGCTTCAGAAGAATAGGAGTGCTGATGCTTGATACTATTATGAGCAGGATCACGGCAGTAAAGTATACTGAATCTATCATCCCGACAGCAAGGCCTTTCTGAGCCACTATAAGAGCAACCTCTCCTCTTGTCATCATTCCCACTCCCACCTTAAGTGAATCCGACCAGCTGTGCCGAAGTACCTTGGCCATAAGCCCACAGCCTATTAT
>DFKZ01000001.1 GCA_002373975.1 Lachnospiraceae bacterium UBA3632
TTTTCTGAAAGAGATAAATGCCGCCCTCCACAGTGGGGCCGATATGGTGCAGGGCTTCCGCAATTCCAAGAATTACCATCAAAACGGAGTGTCGGAGCTGTTCGGTGCATACTGGTACCAGATTATGATATGTCAGAATCTCCCTCACAGTGCCATGAGGCTTCCGTCCACCATAAGCGGGACAGGCTTTGCAGTAAAGATGGATGCCCTCAAAGACGGATGGAAAACATATACCCTTCTGGAAGATATCGAGTTTACCTGTCAGATGACACTTGCGGGAAAAAAGAGCATTCTTGCGCCTTATGCGCAGTTTTATGACGAGCAGCCCACCAATCTGTGGACGGGTCTGTGCCAGAGATACCGCTGGTCTGTGGGGGGATATCAGGTACTCAGGATGTATTTTCCCAAATTTGTAAAAGCAGTCCCGAAGATCGGCGGAAGTGCATTAAAAATGATGGCAGATCTACTTCTTAATCCTGTGCTTCTTATCTCGCTTGTCGGATGTATATTAAAGAGCGTGATAAACGGAATCACAGGCGGTCCATTCTGGGTTATGATAGATCTTCTCATTAACATCGGAGTAGTGTGGATCAGCGTTTTGCCGGTGACGATCATACTTTTCTGCAGGCAGAAAATGAACCCGTTTAAGAATCTGTGTACTATATTCTTTTTCCCGTTTTTTTGTCTGGTATCGATGTTTTTTGCGGTTCCGGCACTCTTTGCGCGCAATTACGAGTGGAAGCCCATACCTCATTCCGACAGCAAAACGATCGATATGCTTGAACAGTAAAGCTATCGAAATTCCCTGATGGGTAAATAGAAATGCGGGGGGCGAATACCATAAAAAATGTTTATTTCTGCGACGATTTAAGGTAAAATAATATTTAGGTGTTTTTTGATTTTCGGGGTATTATTTATGGTAAAAGGTAGCAGAAAAAAGAAAGTAATAGCTCTGCTCGTCAGTGATCTGATGGATCCTTTCTCGATACAGCTCGCGAGAGGAGTATCTCGCGCTGCGAGCAAATTTGGCGTGGACATGCTCATTTTTCCCGGTAAGTATATTGACAGGGATCTTTCCGAGCAGGTAGAGCTGATGTATGATTATCAGTTCACCACGCTTTTTACATACGCAAATTCCGATAACATCGACGGACTTATCATATCCGCCAACAGCATCGGCTGCCACTCGACCGAGGAGAGGATGAGGGAATTTGTGGATTCTTATGGGGACATACCGTCTGTTCTTGTCGCAACTCATTTCGAGGGATATACCTGTGTTTGTTATGACAATAAAAATGCGGTAAAGGAAGGCATATCGCATCTAATCAAGCAGGAAGGATGCCGGCATATCTGCCTTATCAGCGGCCCGGAGTACAATACCGACGTTATCGAAAGAAAGCGCGCTTACGTCGAGACTCTTGAAGAAAATGGTCTGGAGTTCAACGAGTCTATGTGTGAAGCGGGTGATTTTGAAAAGTCCGAGCGCTCTGCAGATGCAATGGAGAAACTATTAAGGGCAAATCCCGATATGGATGCCGTATTCTGCCTTAACGACAATATGGCTATGTCTGCATACGATGTTTTGAGAAAACACGGGCTTACGCCGGGCGAAGATGTAAAGGTTTTCGGCTACGACAATGTGCAGGCAAGCGGTACCATGGACCCGCCTCTTGCCACGGTTGGTGCGGATCCCATCTTCCTCGGAGAAAGATCGGTTGAATGCCTCCTGGAAAAGATTTCCGGAAAGAACTTCGGAAATGTAACGCTTCCGGCCAAATTCATAGGAAGAGAATCCCTCGGACATAAGTATGTCGAGGAACGTCTGCACATGCATTCCGACGAGAAGACTCTCAGGGAAGATTTCAGTGATATATACTATCGGTATATCTACGAAAATGACGAGGAAGAAGCGGAGAAGGTATATCAGAAATTTGAGGTGGTAATGCGCGCTGTTCTAAAGTCCGTTACAAAGAAGCCGGACATAGATGACATGCGCGAGGAAATACTCAAGAAATTTGACGACCTTGTCAAGTCGGAGGCCCTTGCTTCCATGGACACGGAGGCTATGCTCAGGTTCATAGACAGGCAGGGTGTGCGCTCGGCCGAGGTCAGATCACTTGACCCGGAGCAGGCAAAAAAGAGTTCCGCGCTGGTATCGGAGATATACCGTCACCTGGTTCAGGCCGAGAATAAGCGCTACGGATCCATCATCCGCCGCAAGCAGGAACTGGACTATGCCATGAAAAACTTTGTTAAGGATACCATGAGTTTCAGGCATGGAAACGATCAGAGTTATCAGGTACTTCTGGAAGACCTGGACTGGGCGGGAATAACGGATGGATGCATCTATATTTTTGAAAACCCGGTGATACATATTGAAGGCGAAATCTACACACCGCCCAAGACAGCACTTCTCAGGGCTGTTCTCAGAAAAGGCAAGGTTACGATACCTCCCGCAGGAAAGCAGAGAAGGAAGCTGGAGGAACCCTTTATTCCGACGGAACTGGGTTATGATAATTACAATATGCTGGTAGCGCCCCTCTTTTTCTCGGAGGAATTGTACGGACTGTTTCTCTGCAATCTGAGTGAGATACTTTTCTCGGAGAGCGAGTTTATAGTGAGTCAGCTTGGTGCGGCCGCCCGTATGCTTCAGATCCTTGGCGAGAATGAGGGCATACAGCAGCAGCTGGAAGACCATTTGAATGTGATGAGCAAGATGAACATTGAACTTGATAATCTTTCACGTTCGGATCAGCTCACAGGCCTGTTTAACAGAAGAGGATTTATGGATGCCGCAGTGGAATTCCTTGCGCTGGCGGAAAGCAAATCTCAGCCCAGCGTTGTAGGATATGTTGATATGAACAACCTTAAGATTGTGAACGATAAATTCGGTCATGAAGAGGGAGACTTCTCGCTGAAGAGCATTGCACGGATCCTGTGCGAGGTGCTAAGCGGCGGTAAATCCATCATCGGACGTATTGGCGGCGATGAATTTGCATTTATCATGAAGGGCGATATGCGTGACGCCGAAAGGCTCGATGAGGCGGTGAGAGTGGCCTTTTCCAGGTTCAACAAATCCACGGATAAGCCGTACAATGTTACCGC
>DFKZ01000069.1 GCA_002373975.1 Lachnospiraceae bacterium UBA3632
ACTTCAAAAACAGTGTTTATGCTGCGCAGTTTGAAGCAGCACTCAGTATGCTTTCGGCTTCAGGCGCGTTACCTGAGGCGGGCATTGGGGCCAAGGCAGGAATGGGAGCCGCAAAAGCAGGAGCCGTAGCCGGGAAGGTCGCTGCTTGGAAGATTGCCGCAATAGTAGTTGCAGGCGCAGTTGCTGCTACCGGTGCCGGATTTGCCATACATCATTTCGTTACATCAGGTGACCGTGAGGAAACAGTGATAGAGGATAGCGAAAACACATCAGAGTCCGAAATTCAGAGTGAAGGCGATCTTCAGGAAGGATCCGAAGCTTTGGAAGATGCCGGAATCCAAGAAGCAGAAGCTCAGGAAGAAGTTCAGGAACTCACGGAAGAAGAAAAGCTTGCGGCAGCGCTCAAGGAAACGATTGAAACCGCACAGGTCGGTGACATCATAGAAATCGGAAGCTTTGAGCAGGACGGCGACGAAACCAACGGCGCGGAGCCCATTGAATGGCAGGTTCTTGCCGAAGAGGACGGTAAAAAGCTTCTTTTATCCAAATATATCCTGATGCCTTTGGGGAATATGATGTACGATGTATTTCCCGGAGACGGCGCAAATTATACGTGGAAAGAGTGCGGCATCAGAACCTACTTAAACGGCGAGTTTTACGAATCGGCATTTACGGATGCAGAAAGAGAGCAGATAGCCGAAACAGAAATCCGTACCACCTGGTCGGATGGCTGCTCGCTCGGTGCCGAACTTGTCGATGTGGAAACGGTCACCTGGGAGAGTCACGGATTTGAGTTTACTCAGGATTTTGGCAAGATCATCACGACCGACAAGATCTTTATTCCGGATTTTGATGAAGATTTTCTCAAATATATGAAAGTTGAAAAAGGTAGCTGGTATATGTACGGGACGGATCTTCTCGCCAGGGCTACACCCGCAAGCGGTGTGCCAAATACTCCTTATGAACAGGATCCTTACGATGAAGCAAAATATGTATGTTCCGAAGATGTAAATCTTGATGAAAGCCTGATAGGGGAAGAATTCGGAAACTATATCATAAGAACCGGTGGATCGATGAAAGTGTCCGGTTGGTCTGCAGACGGTACGTACACCGGCGATTACTTCGAAACGATAGACACCACCTATTTTCATGTCATATATGGTTACGCCGCCGGATCATATTCACCATGGGGACTTGGTGAATTGACTGATTGTGCAGGCGTAGGTATCCGCCCCATGATGTGGGTTGATGCAGAATAAATACAAAGCAAAGAAAGAAAGCCACCGGGATCTGGACTAGCCCCCAAAAAGTGGACACGCGTCTTTCAAAAGTATGGAGGAGATGTTGAAATGTATTGTTACAAATGTGGTATACAGAATTCTGATGATGCAAAGTTTTGCCGCAGTTGCGGAGCCTCTCTCGCAGCAACGGCTCCTAAAGCCGAAGTTAACCCCGGTTATAATTTTTCAGTCGATTACACCGCTATCAATCCCCAGGTTATAATGTCCATTTATTTCGAGGACTGGTGTGAAAGGTTTTTTCTGGAAAACTGCGAGCAGAAGTTTTTCAATCTTAATCCCGGATTGCATGCCGCAATTATTCAGATTGGTAACAGAGCATATAAGAGGATCATCACAATTGTTCCGGACAAAGTGGTTAGGGTTCATTGTTCATGGGACGGCAGAGCTCGTATAAGCATTGAGCAGCCTAAAATCTAAACTGTTATTTCAGCGGAGACATTTTAAAAACGTTTTATAGTTTTACTGTAGGAGGATAATACAATGGAATGTAGTGTTTGCGGAGCTCAGATACATGAAGGAGACAAATTCTGCACGTCTTGCGGTTCCCCTGTTTATCAAACGGATTCTGTTCCGGGTAATAATACTCAGGTAGCTGCCGGCGATTTGTCAGCTGTTTGTTACAACCAGCCTATATCCAATACGGGAGATGGAACAGGTTACTGGGATTATAGGGAGATGAGTTCGTTGTCTAAAGTATCCCATGTAATGGGAATCCTTTCTCTGGTGTTTATGTTTTCTTTTGGCAGTATATTTGCAATCATAGGTATTATCAACGGTGCCAAGTATAAATCCAGGAAATTTCCCTATTCCGCTAAGGCATCTGGGGGGTTGACCATGAGTATAATCGGATTAATAATAAACGTTTCAGCATGGATGCTCGCGGCATTGGTGGCTCTAATCCCATGATACAGGATATTTCCAGCATCCACTTTTGACTCATTTGATTTTTTTAAAACCCTTAGCAACCCACACCTTTGATATGACAAGTAAAGAGTAAGACTAAGACATTCGATTTTGCAGGTCATGGCGCGGCTGGCATCCGTCCCGCTTTATACATAAACAGGTGACTACATTTAATGAAGGTTTTAAAAAATTTTTTAATTTTTTAAAACCTTTTGCATTTCTCATTCGTATTAATAATATCAGAACGAAAAACGTTCATTAAAAAGGTAAAAAGGAGAAACTAAATGGAAAACAACAACACTTATTCTAATCAGTCACAGGAAACAGCTCAGGCTCAGCCGGATCAGCAGCAGGTGTACACTCAGCCGGTTTATCAGCAGCCACAGCAGCCTGTTCAGCAGCAGCCAGCGTACAGCTACAATCCACAGGCTCCCATTGGAGCAAGTTCTCCCGGCAAGGAGATAGCAGGTCTTATACTGGGGATCACGTCGCTTACAGCAGGTGTTATGGTAGCTATATTCGGCATTATTCCCGGCGCCGGCACAGTCTTTGCGGTTATCTCCGGACTTTTAGCCATTGGGCTTGGTATTGCGGCTATTATCCTTCACAAAAAAGTTCATGAGCAGGCTGCAGTTATCACCAGAAAAATCGAGATTGGCAAAAATCTTGCCACCGCCGGAATAATAACCGGTGGGGCCGGAATGCTTCTTAGTATTATCATTGTGGTGAGTTTGGCCGGGTGTGTCGCATGCGCCTCACTTGGCAGTTACGGTGCGATGGACTCATCCATTTTTGACAGCTTAAATTATTAACAAGTACGACCCTCCAAACTTGGAGGGTCTTTTTTAAACAGGCCCTCTTGAGTTAATACCGCTATAGCGGTATAATGAATCCGGAGGGTCTTTTTATGCACAAATACTTAGTTGACAACAACATCAGTGTAAAGGAACTGTCTCAGAAAACCAAGATTCCATACAGTACATTGAATGATATAGTGAACGGGAAAACAGATATCAACAAGGTAAGATATGGGTACATAAAAACGCTCGCAAAGGCATTGGGGCTTTCGCTTGAAGAATTTGACAGACTTTTTACACGAAAAGAAAGTGTAAAAGTAGATTATGGATTTACGATTAATGTGAAAAACAAAAGCTACTATCTTGTATGTGAAGATGCCTCAAAACCGGTATACTTGTGTAAA
>DFKZ01000068.1 GCA_002373975.1 Lachnospiraceae bacterium UBA3632
CTCAAAACCGGTATACTTGTGTAAAGTCAACGAATTGAATTCATTTTATATACACACTATCGCAAAATGGAAATATGATGAGATACAAAGGAATGAGGCGCTGTCAGAATGGAACCGGCAAACTACTACTTAATGAATAAAAACCGTCCTCTTACCATCATCCAATTCACACAGATGGGTGATATAATCGATTACTCCAGGGAATATAAGAATAGGGAATATCTTCCGATAGTTGCGGAGAATGATGATAATTGGCTTCATTTATGGTGGGGCGAGAGAAAGGTTCCGCTTACCAGAAATAATCTAAAGAATCTGCTCACATCAAAAGGGTATACGATCCCGGAGCAATACTTATACAAGAATCTGGGTTTGAGTTTGACGGACTGCTATTGGATAAAACCGGTTGACTCGAACTTGAAATGGGAGGATGTAAATCTCTTTTCCAATCCGTTTAAGGATAATACACTCAAGTGGGATGATAATAAGTCGAATGAAATAACAGGGTATTCCCCCAACAGTTCACTTAAAGGAAATGTTGAAAAAACCTGGACAGCCAGAGGAAAAGAAAGGTTTCTGATCAAGGGAAATACCAAAGAAACATCAACTCAAAGTATAAATGAAGTGCTTGCTTCCCACATACATAAAAAGCAAAAGCATGATAATTATACGAAGTATAAACTGACTTATATCAAAGGCAAGCCATACGATTACGGATGTTCGTGTAAGCTTTTTACCGATGAAAATACAGAACTTGTTTCCGCTTACGATCTGATTCTTTCGGAACCTCGGAAAGGGACATACTATGAGCATTTGCTTACTGTCTGTGAACACAAGGGGATGGATGCGGAAAAAATCCGTGAAGAGCTCGAATATCAGATTTTGACTGATTATATAATGTCACAGACGGACAGACATTTTAACAATATAGGTTTCCTGAGGGATACGGAAACCCTTGAATTCATCGGGACCGCGCCTATTTTTGACAGTGGTGATTCCATGTATGCCAATACTACGGCGCCGGTAAATGAGCGTGATATGTCGCATTTATTTACACACGGATTCGAGAATGACATATCTGCGATGCTAAAGCTGGTCAATAATCCGGGATTGATTGATCTGTCAAAGCTGCCTTCTGCTTCGGAGATAAGGGAAATGTACGAAAAGGACAGCAAGGATACAGAGACTCATATAAACGGAATGGTATACGCCTACGAAAAGCGGATAGATTTATGCAGGAAATTCCAGCTTGGGAAGATATAAAATCTTTTGACATTCAGCGCGTTTCGTGGCAAAATTAATAAGATAACGTGAAATCAATCCAATCAGACTCATTCGGAGGAAAACAGATGTACAAACAGGTTTCAACTGACCTTAATTTCGTTGACAGAGAGAAAGAAGTCGAGAAATTCTGGCGAGACAATGATATTTTCAAAAAGAGCATCGACATTCGCGAAGGATGCCCTACATACACCTTCTATGACGGACCGCCGACCGCTAACGGAAAGCCCCACATAGGCCATGTTGAGACACGTACCATTAAGGATATGATCCCGAGATACCGCACCATGAAGGGTTACAAGGTGCCCAGAAAGGCCGGATGGGATACTCACGGACTTCCCGTAGAGCTCGAGGTGGAAAAGCTCTTAGGCCTTGACGGCAAGGAGCAGATCGAGAGCTACGGCCTTGATCCCTTCATCAGCAAGTGTAAGGAATCCGTATGGAAATATAAGGGAATGTGGGAGGATTTCTCCGCAACCGTTGGCTTCTGGGCCGACATGGACGATCCCTACGTTACCTATGACGATAATTTCATCGAGTCCGAATGGTGGGCTCTTAAGACTATATGGGACAAGGGCCTTCTCTACAAGGGCTTTAAGATCGTGCCTTATTGCCCCCGCTGCGGCACCCCTCTTTCTTCACACGAGGTTGCCCAGGGCTATAAGACATTAAAGGAGCGCACGGCTGTTGTTCGCTTCAAGATAAAAGGTGAGGATGCCTACTTCCTCGCATGGACCACCACCCCCTGGACTCTTGCTTCCAACATCGCACTCTGCGTAAATCCCGATGAGACTTATGCGAGAGTAAAGGCTGCCGACGGATACACATATATCCTCGCAAAGGCACTCCTTGACCAGGTGCTCGGGCAGATCGAGAGAGAGGAAGGAACTCCCGCTTACGAGATACTCGAAGAATACAAAGGAACGGATCTTGAGTACAAAGAGTACGAGCCCCTTTATCAGTGCGCCGCAGATGTAGCTGCAAAGCAGAATAAGAAAGCCTTTTTCATCTACTGCGATAACTACGTTACCATGGAGGACGGTACCGGAATCGTACACATAGCTCCCGCCTTCGGTGAAGACGACGCGAGAGTGGGCAGAAAATATGATGCTCCCTTCGTTCAGATGGTGGACGAGCATGGAGTCATGAAGCCCGAGACTCCTTTTGCGGGAATGCGCGCAAAGCCTACCCAGAAGGAGATCGATGCCGGTGCGATCAACTGTGATCCCGAGGTATTAAAGGAATTATCCGGAAGAGGACTTCTTTTCAGCGCACCCAAGGTTGAGCACGATTATCCCCACTGCTGGAGATGCTCAACACCGCTTCTTTACTATGCGAGAGAGTCATGGTTCATCAAGATGACCGCAGTAAAGGACGATCTTGTCGCAAACAACAAGACAGTTAACTGGATCCCGCCTTCAATCGGAGAGGGAAGATTCGGGAACTGGCTTGAGAATATTCAGGACTGGGGCGTATCCCGTAACCGTTACTGGGGTACTCCGTTAAATATCTGGGAGTGTGAGAGCTGCAAGCATCAGGTGGCTATCGGTTCCCGCAAGGAGCTGGCTGAGTATGCCGGAAATCCCGATGCGGAGAAAGTCGAGCTTCACCGCCCTTACATCGATGAAGTTACCTTCAAATGCACCGAATGCGGCGGCACCATGAAACGTGTGCCCGAGGTTATCGACTGCTGGTTTGATTCCGGTGCGATGCCTTTTGCACAGCATCATTATCCTTTTGAGAATAAAGAATTATTTGAGTCCCAGTTCCCCGCAGCATTTATTTCCGAGGCAGTGGACCAGACAAGAGGATGGTTCTACTCGCTGATGGCGGAGAGCACACTGCTGTTCAATAAATCACCCTACGAAAATGTCATCGTCCTCGGCCTCGTGCTCGATGAGAACGGCGAAAAGATGAGTAAATCCAAGGGAAATGCGGTTGATCCTTTTGATGCACTTGCCACCTACGGAGCAGATGCTATCAGATGGTACTTCTACACTTCCGCAGCGCCCTGGCTTCCCAAGAGATTCTCGGGAGAGACCGTGCGCGAGGGCCAGAGAAAGTTCATGGGAACTTTATGGAACACATATGCGTTCTTTGTACTCTATGCAAATATAGACAACTTTGATGCTACCAAGTACACACTTGATTATGACAAGCTCTCAGTAATGGATAAGTGGGTTCTTTCAAGACTCAATTCCGCGGTGGGAGCAGTTGATAATTATCTTGAAAATTACAAGATCCCCGAGGCAGGCGCAGTGCTGGAGAAGTTTGTGGATGACCTCTCCAACTGGTATGTACGCCGCAGCCGTGAGAGATTCTGGGCTAAGGGAATGGAGCAGGACAAGATAAATGCCTACATGACCCTTTATACCGCGCTTGTTACCATCTCGAAGGCAGCAGCGCCCATGATCCCCTTCATGACCGAGGATATTTACCAGAACCTTGTGCGCAGCATTGATAAGAGTGCACCGGAATCGATCCACCTCTGCGATTATCCCGAGGTAAACAAGGCGTTCATTGATGAGGACCTTGAGAAATCCATGGATGAAGTGCTTGATGCGGTTGTAATGGGACGTGCTGCAAGAAATGCCGCAGCCATCAAGAACCGTCAGCCTATCAGCCGCATGTATATCAAGAATGCGGATGAGAACGCCAAGCCCCTCGAGAATTTCTACACCGAGATCATCCGCGACGAGCTTAATGTTAAAGAAGTCATTTACGCCGATGATGTGAGAGACTTCACCACGTACACGTTCAAGCCTCAGCTTCGCACAGTAGGCCCTAAGTACGGAAAGCAGCTCGGCGGAATCAAGAACAAGCTTGCTTCGCTTGACGGAAACAAGGCGATGGATGAGTTAAACGAGAAGGGGCAGATCACATTTGATGTGGACGGAACATCCGTAGAGCTCACCAAGGATGACCTTCTTATCGAGATGACTCAGAAGGAAGGATATGTATCGCAGGAGGACAACAAGCTTATAGTTGTGCTGGATACGAATCT
>DFKZ01000117.1 GCA_002373975.1 Lachnospiraceae bacterium UBA3632
GTCATCGATGAGCCACTTCATTATGTTGATGTCACCGAAGAAGTCCGACCACGTTAGTCTCTCAGCCAGCACATCCTTTGCCTGCAGATACAGATTGGCCGCATCTTCCATCTTCCCTTCATCCTTGCGGATCCGGGCAAGGCGGGTCCAGACTTCCGGAATAGGTGCATCCGGATTAAGATACCCCTTCAGCTCTTCATAGAGCTTCTCTATGATCTCTTTATACTTGTCGAGGTTCTTCTCCACATAGTACCCGTTCCTGTACATGTCAGCGACCTTGTAGGTGCTGACATAGTTGCCCCGCTCCATCGACCTTGAATAGTGCTTGAAGGCCTTCTCATAATCGCGCTCGCCGGTCCTGCCGTAATACCAGATATATCCGAGACACTCGTCAGCGGCATCAATATTAAAGGTCGATGCCATCTCATAGTACTTGAGCGCGAGGTCGAACTCCCTCCGCTCATAGTAGACGCCGCCCAGGTGCATCATGTCCCTCGGATTATGCTGCTCTCTGATCAGAAAATCCATGGCCTCCGTGAAGATGAAGAAATCCTCATCGGACGGGTTAGGTTTTCTGTGATATTGCTCCGCTATAGTCCTTGCTTCTTTTACTGTCATTTCGCATCCCCTCATACTGCTTATAACTTAAACACACCAACGGCCTGTGCTCCGCCATCCGCAATGGAGTTTACCGCTTCCATCCCTTTATATTATAATACAGATCCCGATAAAACTTAGCCATCGGTTTCTGAGTATAATCTGAAGGGTCAGCAAAATACTCGCGGAAGAGAGCCTCCTCCAGATTCGAAACAGTGACTGAGTAATCCGAGTTTTCTTTAAAGTGATTCTCAATTTCCCTCAGGCGGCTCTCCGGATATGCCAGCATTTTCTCATAGAAACGTTCAGCCTCGATTTCCTGGAATTCATATGCCTCTCTGAGGCGGAACATATCAATATTATTTTGATATCGCTGCCTCTTAATTACATCAGATTCACTGACCTCAATACTCAGCCGGCGTTTTCCGCCGTCAGGGTCTTTAATGCTCGCTTTAGGTATCTCATACGTAAAATGAACAGCCTTGTCAAAATTGGCATTATCTTCATACGGTGAAATGATATCCGTCATATCGTCTTTCTTGATATGATTACATACACCGCAGCAGGGCACGAGGTTATATAGTGAAACTGCCAGAAACGGGAAATAGCGCCTGTTATAAAAATGATCCAGCTGCACGCCTAAAAGCTGTCCCCCTGTCACGCCGATGAATCCGCGGTTGCAGTACGGGCACGTCCTGATTCCGAGAGCACTCACTATACATTTCGGAATCTCAGCAGATACCCCGTCTCCCGGATCAATTCTCTGCTTTCTCATATTGTCGTAAGCTCGTTCCGCAAAGTATAAAAGAAACCCGTATTCGTCTTTCAGCTGTAGTTCGCGTGCCTTTTCGACAGCTGTTTTTTTGATTGCCTTCGTATTTCGAAGGCGATCATATTCACACCACTCTGCAAATGCCCGCCCTTTCATGAATTCTTCTACAGTCTTTCTAAGTACAGTAACATCTGCGAGTACAAGCGATCTGACAGCGGCACTCAGCATCTCATCTTTGAATATGTCCACGTCTTTGGCATGATACGTCAGCAGATAATATTTATCGTTATTTTTGTCGACCAGATTCTTGATAAGATCACACTTGTACAGTGTATAGACCAGTTCCCGGATAAAGAGGTTATCCTTCGACACATGATACTTCGCATAGTTCATACGCCCCAGTGAGGCATACACACTATCAAAGTATTGCTCCTTTATAGGGTCATATCTATGTATATCCAGCGATATCATTTCATGCTCCTGTCATTTTTCGTTCTGCACAAGTTCCCATCAGCTTTTATTCTGCAAACGCTCAATCAGGTCCGATACTACCGGATTCGTTCTATAATTAGGATCATTCGTCAGCAAATCCCGCAGCTGATCTGCAGTCTCGGCGGTTATCACCATAGACTTTTCCAACGTGCGTTCTCTGTATAATTCATACCGATAGCTGAGGCGTCTCCTGTAAATCTCTTCACCGATACTTGCAATGAGCGGCTCCAGAAATTCACTCTTATCGCTGCGCTCATCCCATCCGCGATTTATGCAGTACTCTTTGTATCTCTCATACACTTTGCTGTTCACATATCTCGCTTCAGCCCTCGCCCGAGACAGGCCTTCCGTAGTCATATACATACGTATAGCATTTCTTTTTTCTTCCAGGGCGTCGTGCTTTTTCGGGGTATGCTCTTTCCGGTCATACCCCTTCTGGTCATACTCTTTCCGGTCATACTTTTCCGGAGCATACTCTTCCTTCCTGTCGGGAATTATCCCGGGATCCGCCAGAAGCTGAATAAGCCAGCCGATGACGCTCTCAGATACACTCCCGATCGTGCTGTCAAGGAAGAACCTGTGAGCCAGCAGCGTATGGATATTCTGCCCGAAAGTCAGCACATCCTCATCGATATCCTTTTTATCGCGTGTCAGGGTCACTATGTCTTCACGGAGCATATCGGACATCATGAACGGTGAGTTGGTGGTAAAAACGATCTGCATATCTTCCCCGGCACATGTCCTGACCAGATCGATGATATCTCCGACAAATTCCCGCTGCCACTCCGGGTGGTAAAACAGATCTCCCTCGTCAAACAGGAGAAGTGCTCCTGTGTTCTCAGCAATCTTGCGATTAAGGAACCTCTCCTCAAAAATATGATATTGAGCTTTGTCCTCAAAAATACCCGGGAATGGTGTCTCACTGAAGCTCTTTGAACCTTCAAGGAACCAGAAAAGCCTTGCAAGAAGAGCAAAGCGGGTGTACTGTCCGGATGAAAACGGACGCAGATATGACTGAGGATCACGGACGATCCGACTGATCATATTCCTATCTATTATCTTGTGTTCTGCATCTATGGCATCCGACAGCATACTGTCGTTATCGCGGTCACCGCCTTCGTAATCGATGCTGTTGATTCGCATCCGTTCCATGAACGTATCTCCGAGACATTTGCTGACCAGATCTCTGCGCAGGTATATGAAAACAAGCTGTATCAAAATATCAAAATTCACATTTTTTACGAGACTTCGGCGGGCATTGATCCTTTCCTCAGAGAGATCCACCTTATAGCGGCCGAAGAGTTCTTCTGTGGTGAGATAAGGATTGTCGTCCATATCATCATATAATCCCATTTGCTGAACCACCAGCGCATCTCTGGATCGTCCGCGCTGAAGTTCGCTTCTCGCGACGCCGGACCTGAATCGCATTTGCGAAAAATAAACCATGCAATATCGGTCGAGATCAATAATGTCTCTTTGCTGTCCGGTAAACGCTTTTACGCCCACAGTATTCTCTATGTGGGGAATATTGGTCAGGAAATAATCATCTTTACCTGCAGAAAAGATGACCATGAACTCTGTATTCTCTTCCAGATGGTAGAACGCTCTTCGCGTGTCAAGGTCCGCGACAGCGAAAGAATCACTGTCGACCTCGAGCAGCCCCTCATTGATGTGCTTCAGCATAAGAAGGAAACACTCATGGATAAAATCAACCGTGCTGCTCTTTCCCTCTCCGTTTCTTCCCACGATACAGCTCATTGAATAAATATGATCACCGTAAAAATACGGACTCGCAAGTCTGCGTTTTGCCGGCAGTTCGGACTCAATTCGCTTACTGCCATCCGTTCCCTGCACAAA
>DFKZ01000059.1 GCA_002373975.1 Lachnospiraceae bacterium UBA3632
CCCGGGACGGATACAGAAGAAAAATCCGATGCTTCCGTGATAAAAAAGATAAAAAAAGACAGGCTTAAGAAAGGCGAGTTTTACGATCTCATAAAAGAAGTATCAAAATATGCGGAAGAGGCCTCTTTTAACGAGGAAGATATTAAGGCTCATCTGTATAAGAACGTGCTTCATATCCCGCATATCATATCAAGGTCAAAGAAGCGCACATCACCTTCCGAGTGGGAGAATGGATATTCCGTATCCAAATCCTCCCCTGATG
This sequence comes from Lachnospiraceae bacterium UBA3632, assembly GCA_002373975.1. Classification (GTDB taxonomy): domain Bacteria; phylum Bacillota; class Clostridia; order Lachnospirales; family Lachnospiraceae; genus AC2028. The sequence goes on from DFKZ01000059.1 coordinate 263, forward strand.
CTTCGATCGATATAATCATCCCTACCAAGGATCATCCCAATGTGCTTGAGACCTGTATCGATTCCATAAACGGAAAGAGTAACTATGGGTATTACCATATCACGGTTATAGACAACGGGAGTTCCGAGGGCGCGAGACTTCAGAATCAGAAGCTTTCGAGAGAATACGGATTTGATTATATATATGACCCACAGCCCTTTAACTATTCGAGAATGAATAATATCGCCATCAGCAAGACTTCAGCCAAGCTGGTGCTTCTTCTGAATGATGATACGGAAGTTATAACGGGGGACTTTCTTGAAAAGATGGCAGCCTACGCATTAAGACCGGAAGTGGGCGCCGTGGGAGCCAAGTTATTATTTGCAAATACCAATAAGATACAGCATGCCGGAGTCACCAACCTTGCGGTGGGACCTTCACACAAGCTGCTGGAAGCCGATGATGAAAAAGAGCATTATTTCGGTGTGAACAAGTATGACAGAAATGTGTTTTCGGTGACCGGAGCCTGCATGATGATAGAACGGCGGAAGCTTGAAAAGGCCGGGCTTTTAAACGAGGATCTGGCAGTTGCCTACAACGATATCGATCTGTGCATCAGGCTCTATGAGGCGGGATACAGATCGGTGCAGTGCAACAGAGCGGTACTCTATCACTACGAATCCCTCACAAGGGGAGCTGACGAAGGAAGCGGGGATAAGTGGAAGAGACTTCTCGAAGAGAAGGAAAAGCTCTATGACAGACACCCCTGGGCAAGGGGATTTGATCCCTTCTACAATCCCAATCTAATTGACAATTCCGCGGACTATCTTCCTGCGGCAAAGGATTGCACGAGAGACACGGATGCTTTCTGCGAGCTTCTTGAAAAGCCGGAGAGCCTGCCCGCTGACTCGTTGATGATAAAGGCAAGGCTCGACAGGGTGCAGAGGCAGCGCAGGAACACATCCGAAGGAAAAGACTTTATCTGGATGGACGGATGGGGATTTGCGAGAGGATGCGATAACAGAAGATTTGATAAATCACTATGCTTTACAAGAGAGGATAAGAAAGAAATCCTGAGGTATGAGCTTTTTGCCACCTATAGGAAGGACATCATCAGGGCATTCCCGGGGGAAGATCACATTGATCTTTCGGGATTCTATTTAAGGATCCCTGCGGATGATCTGGGTGATCACGAATGGCATGTATCTATTATGATGACTGATATCATGAGCGGAAAAATGCTATGCAGAGATCTTAAAACGGCAGTTAAAAACGGTATGATCGTAAGCAGATAATAGCAAACAGGGAAGTGCGGACAACAGAACGAGGAGCCTCGCAGTGAGGCAGATCAATTTCAGAGGTTAGGTATGGAAGAATTAAAAAATGTGCATTACGACGCGTTTATAAGCTACAGACACTGCGAACTCGACAGTTTTGTGGCTGAGCATCTTCACAAAAAGCTTGAGAAATTCAAGCTTCCCAAGAGCGTACGCTCAAAGGTGAAAAGCGGAAAGACCGGAATAAGCAGGGTTTTCAGGGATGTGGATGAATTGCCTCTTTCGGATAATCTTTCCGATCCCATCAACAACGCTATAGCAAATACTGACTTCCTGATCACCATCTGCACTCCCAGATATCCCGAGTCGAGATGGTGTATGAAGGAGATCGAGCTCTTTTTGCAGACCCATCCGAGGGATCATATACTGGTTGTGCTTGCGGAGGATGAGCCCGTCAACTCATTCCCTGAGATCCTCACCTACGAGGAATTCACAAGGCTTGACGAGAACGGCAATGAGGTTAAGGAAAGAAAAGAGATAGAGCCTCTCGCCGCAGATACAAGGGGAGAGAATCATAAAGAGATCCTAAAGGCCATGGATACCGCTGTGATAAAGCTTTGCGCAGCTATCTTCGGGCTTAATTATGATGACTTAAAGCAGCGCCACCGCGAGCAGAAGATCAGAAAGATGGCAACGATCTTCGGATCGATCGGTGCGGCCGTGCTGGCATTTGCCGTATTTGCAACGGTGATGCTTATAAGGATAGCAAACCAGAACAGAGTCATAACCGAGCAGTATGCCGAGCTGAACGATAAGTACGCAGGCTCTATGGCCAATGCCGCGGAACAGCTTCTGGGGGAGGGAAAAAGAAAGGATGCTGTATACGCGGTAAGAAATTCACTTCCCGACACCGCAGACGGAAATGTAAACGTAAATGCGCTGGGCAAATTGTACAAAGCCATGGCAATCTACGACAACGGAAATCTGTACAATCCGGAGTCTGCTTACGATATCGGCGAAGAAGTGGCTTCCTTTGATGTTTCCTGTGACAATAAATATGTGCTGGTAAGCGATATGGGTCATGCGTATATCTTTGACGCGGAGACTGAGAAGCTTGTGATGCCCTTAAAAAAGGAATCGAAGGATCCCTACTCGTTTATTACGACATCTTTCTGCGGCCCCGAAGGGATCATATTTGCGGAGGACACATACGCAAATTACTTCAATTTCGTAACCGAAGAAACAAAGCCTCTGGAAGGCTTAAACGGCAACTGGAATTATTTCCCTTCCCCCGACGGAGAGGTGACTGTAGCTATCGACGTATATGACGGGATCATAAAGGGTGTCGGAAAAGAGGGAGATATCCTCTACACCGTAGATGTTAATGAATTATTTAATGAAGTGGGCTTATCGCACCAGGGCTACGTGGTAATCAAAGAGGGAAAGGTACTCACATTCTTTTCCAGTACGGATTATTTCTATGTTTTCCTTTTTGACGAGAAAACAGGGGAAAGGATCGCCATATTCCAGGGTGAAGGGGATATGCAGCTGACAGGTGATTTTGAGGGGGATAATATCTGTTTTTCGGCAACGCCTTTAGCATCAAATGATTCATCTGTTTTTCTGGCAGACATATCGACGAACAGCGTGGTCTGGAGCAGGCAGGAGGATGGAATACTGTTCGACAGGATTACGATGGCCGGGGACTTTATTTATCTGAATGATGCCTTCAGAGTTGAGGTACTCGATAAGCGTCTGGGAGAAAAGTTCAACCTGTATGAGGTTGATTACCAGATAATAGCATGCTGGCCGGAAGAGGATTATTTCCATTTCCTGACTGAAAACGGCAAGGAATACCAGTGTGACGCAAATTACTATGTGGATTATTCCGGAGGATTCTTTAACGTTCAGCCAACCGGACATATCCTTGAGGCAAGATTCGTAAACGACGAGCTGTTTGTACGTTTCAACCGGGGATCTTATATAACAAAATACGCAAAGAAAAAAGATGCTCCCGAGCCTTTTAACGGAGATGACTATGAGATCGATGTATTTTACGAATATGATGCATCGGATGTAATGGCTGCCGCTGATCTGAGCGATGAAAGATATTACGGATACGATCTTTGTTTCTTTTCGACTGACCGTAAGTATATCGTAGCGACATACAGCAATCATGTGGTAAGGATATTTGATGCCGCCACCATGGAGGCTGTAGCAGCGCTGGATATCACGGATTCCGAGCTCATCAGCCTTAAATATTTTGAATCCCTTGGGGGATATGTACTGAGCTCATCTGTGTATTCTTATATACTGGATAAGAATTTTAAGCTCCTCTACAGAAGTGATTTCATCATTGCCGAGGAGGGGGATGAGATAATAACCGGGTATGAATACAGCGATAAATACAGATTTAATGTTGTAGAATATGAAGAGCTGATAAGAATGGCCGATGAGTATCTGGGAGATTACGAGCCTTCACCCGAAACCAAGGAGAAGTACAGCATCAGGTAACAGCTTAAGTGTGATCCACAGATAATCGTTTAAGTATGGTCCACGGATAATCGGTTGTATCTTTTGAGGGGTAGGTGTGGTAAAATGAATGATACAAGGGTCACGAGGTAAAAATGCGAATTATGCTTGCATAAAAATATATTATATCAGGAGGTCTTGTTATGGGTTACAAAGAAAATTACGATTATTGGATCAGTGATGACTATTTTGATCAGGCCACAAAGGATGAGCTTATTGCAATTAAGGACAATGAGGCCGAGATAGAGGACAGATTTTATAAAGAGCTTGAGTTCGGTACCGGCGGACTTCGCGGAGTGATCGGAGCGGGCACAAACCGCATGAATATCTATACCGTGCGTAAGGCTACGCAGGGGCTTGCAAATTATATTTTAAAGCACGGCGATCCGAAAAAGGGCGTTGCAATATCCTGTGACAACCGCCGAATGAGCCCCGAGTTTTCGAGAGAGACAGCTCTCTGCCTTGCAGCAAACGGGATTAAGGCTTATATCTTTGATTCACTTCGCCCCACTCCAGAGCTTTCATTTGCACTTCGCGAGCTTGGATGCACCGCGGGCGTAATGGTAACCGCAAGCCACAATCCACCTGAATATAACGGATATAAGGTTTACTGGGAGGACGGCGCTCAGATCACCGCACCCATCGATAAGGATATCATCACGGAAGTTAAGTCCATTACGGATTATCACACTGTTAAGACCATGGACAAGGATGCAGCAGTGGCAGCAGGCCTCTATGAAGTGATCGGAAAAGAGATCGACGATAAGTACATGGCCGAGCTCAAGAAGCAGATCATCCATCCCGAGGTTATAAAGGAAGTGGCAAAGGATCTCAAGATCGTTTACACACCTCTTTGTGGAACCGGTAATCTGCCCGTTCAGCGCATCTTAAAGGAGCTGGGCTTTGAAAATGTATATGTGGTAGAGGAGCAGAAGGGACCCGATCCCAACTTTACCACTCTCGAATATCCCAATCCCGAGGATCCCAAGGCATTTACCTACGCTCTTCGCCTCGCAAAGGAAAAGGATGCGGATATCGTGCTCGCCACCGATCCCGATGCCGACAGACTCGGCGTATATGCTAAGGATACTAAGACAGGTGAGTATGTATCATTCACCGGAAATATGTCAGGAATGCTTATCGCAGAATATATCTTAAGAGAGCGCACTGCAACAGGAACAATGCCTGCAGATCCCGCCCTCGTAACAACTATCGTTACCACTAACATGACCCGTCCCATCACCGCTGCATACGGCGTTAAGCTTATCGAAGTACTTACCGGATTCAAATACATCGGAGAGCAGATCAAGTGGTTTGAGCAGAAGGGCACCAACCATTATGTATTCGGACTTGAGGAAAGCTACGGATGCCTGGTGGGAACCCATGCAAGAGACAAGGATGCCATCGTGGCAGTTATGGCTCTGTGCGAGGTGGCTTCGTTCTGCAAGAAGCAGGGCAAGACTCTTTGGGATATGATGATCGATGTTTACGAGAAGTACGGATACTACAAGGAGACTCAGTACACCATCACCATGAAGGGAATCGACGGTGCAAAGCAGATCGCTGACACTATGGAGAAGCTCCGCAATAATCCGCCCAAGGCATTCGGTGATCTGAAGGTACTTAAATTCAGAGATTACGAAAAGGATGTTATCGTGGACATGGAGACCGGAGAAAAGACATCTACCGGACTTCCCAAGTCAAATGTCCTTTACTTTGAGCTCCCTGATGATTTCTGGTGCTGCGCAAGACCTTCCGGAACCGAGCCCAAGATCAAGTTCTACATGGGTGTTAAGGGAACCAGCATCGAAGATGCTCAGGCGAAGGTTGAAAAGCTTACCGAGGAAGTAAAGAAAGCTGTAGGCTGAAAAGCATAAAAACAGCAGGCCTTAACTGCAAGAAGAAATACAGAAAGCCGACGAAGGTCAGATGGAAAAGAAAGATTTCGGCAGGGAAAACAGAATACATAAAGCTTTCAGAATCTTATTTTCGAAAGGCCCTGCCGAAGTTGCAAGGCGTATAAAGCACAAGATCGAGATGCCAAAGATCTATCATCAGTGGTTTCTTGATCACAGAGTGACCGAGGATGAGCTGGCAAAGCAGCGGACAGAGGAATTCGAATATATGCCGAAGGTGAGCATACTCGTTCCCTGTTACCGCACGCCGGAAAACATGCTCCGGGAAATGATTGAATCAGTGCTTGCACAGTCGTATCAGAACTGGGAGCTCTGCTTAGTCGATGCAAGCTGCGGCGCTGTTATCGACGCTGAGGGAAAGCAGTCGGAAAAGAAGGATCAAAACGGTTCCGAGGAAAGCCGGACGGGAGAAGATGCGCTTAAGTCTCCTCTTGAGCCTATCATTTCGGAGTATGCAGGGAAGGACAGCAGGATAAAGTATAAAGTGCTGGCCGGGAACGGGGGCATTTCGAGGAATACG
>DFKZ01000052.1 GCA_002373975.1 Lachnospiraceae bacterium UBA3632
TGCGGCGAGTGCCAGACATCATGTCAGTCTGCATGCAAGACCTCTTGCACAGTCGGAAACCAGACCTGCGAAAAGGCAAAATGATCAACTGATCAAATGCGGGAGATTATTACGGCAAACGGCAGATGAAATGTCGTTTGCTGTATTTTTGTTTAAAGGTGGAAATATGATACATTGCTATAAGAATAACGGATATAATATCGTGCTCGATGTAAACAGCGGATCGGTCCATGTGGTGGATGATATCGTCTATGAGATGATCCCGCTTATCGAGCCTTTATATGAGCAGGGAATAAAGGACGCGGACACACTCACCGCGGCCGCTCTTCACGTGGGCGGGCTTAAATTTCCCGAGAGCGAGGTTAAAGAGGCTGTCTGTGAGGTGCTTGAGCTTGCGGCGGCAGGTCAGCTGTTTGCGAAGGATATATATGAGAATTATGTGGATTCGTTCAAGACAAGGCCTACGGTGGTAAAGGCGCTGTGCCTTCACATCGCACATGACTGCAATCTGGCGTGTAAATACTGTTTTGCGGAGGAAGGCGAATATCACGGACGCCGCGCCCTCATGAGCTTTGAAGTGGGAAAGAAGGCGCTTGATTTTCTTGTAGCCAATTCCGGTAACAGAGTCAATCTTGAAGTGGATTTTTTCGGCGGCGAGCCAACTCTCAACTGGGACGTGGTAAAGAGGCTTGTCGAGTACGGCCGCAGCATAGAAAAAGAGCATAATAAGAGATTCCGTTTTACTCTCACCACAAACGGTGTGCTCCTTAATGATGAGATACTTGAATTTGCCAATAAAGAAATGGGAAATGTGGTTCTTTCCATCGATGGGCGCAAGGAAGTAAACGATCGCATGAGGCCTTTCAGAGGCGGGCAGGGAAGCTATGATACCATAGTTCCCAAGTTTAAGAAAGTAGCCGAGAGCCGCGGTCAGATGAATTATTATGTGCGCGGTACATACACGCATTACAATCTCGATTTTGCAAATGACGTTCTACACCTGGCAGATCTGGGATTTGAGCAGATTTCGGTAGAGCCTGTTGTGGCATCGCCGGAGGATGAATATGCCATCCGCGAGGAGGATATTCCCAAGCTGAAAGAGGAGTATGACAGACTTGCGACCGAAATGTTGAAGAGAAGAAAAGAGGGAAGACCTTTTAATTTCTTCCACTTTATGATAGATCTCGAAGGCGGTCCCTGTGTGGCAAAAAGGCTTTCGGGATGCGGGTCGGGATGCGAGTATCTGGCAGTAACTCCATGGGGAGATTTCTACCCATGTCATCAGTTTGTCGGAAACGAAGATTTCCTCATGGGAAATGTCGATGAAGGGATCAAACGTGACGATATCCGTGATGAATTCAAGCAGTGCAATGTGTATTCCCGTGAAAAATGCAGGAACTGTTTTGCGAAGTTTTACTGCAGCGGAGGATGCGCCGCAAACGCATATAATTTCCACGGAAAGATCACCGATGTGTATGAAGTGGGTTGTGAACTTCAGAGGAAACGCATTGAATGTGCGATCATGTTAAAGGCAGCCGAAGCTGAAGAAGAAGGAAACTGAGCAAAAAATAAAAGATTTTGACCGATTAGTTTTTATATGATATATTATAATTAGGATAGAAGTCAGATATCATTTGGTTGAATCTGGATCATAGGTCCGCATATAAGGTTGGGGAAACGGTTATGGAGAGAATCCTTATAGTTGACGACACAGAGATGAGCAGGGAGCTCCTTGCGGAATTTCTGGAAGATAAATATGAAATAGTGTTTGCAAAGAACGGAAGAGAAGCGCTCAATATCCTTTCAATCCAGATGGGAAAGATAAGTGCGGTACTTCTGGATCTGCTGATGCCTGTTATGAACGGATACGAGTTCCTTATGGAGATAAGGGAGCGCAACTGGGAAGACAGATTTCCGGTGGTCGTGGTAACGGGAGACGATTCAAAGGTCAGCAAAGACAGATGCCGCGAGCTGGGAGTTACGCATTATATCGTAAAGCCTCTCAGGCGCAAGGAAGCGATGGCAGAGATCTCAATGGCGATCAATGAATACAAGGATTCATACAAGTAAGCATTGTTTGACGGATGCTTTGTTAACATCTTATAGAAGAAATTTACAATAAATCGTTATTTTCAGCGAATTCATAGTTGATTTTTTTTGCCGATAAGTGTATTTTAGATTAGTGTGTATTATAGCGCACAAATCTGAATACACTTTTTTTATTCCTTAGTATAAGGATTCGGAAAGGACTTACATCATGAAAAAGAGCACGGCAATTATTACGCTCATTATTATCCTTGTTTTGACCATCGGTATCGGCTTTATCGATATAAAGGGAACCGATTCGGAGGGAACCGCAAGTGCGAAGGAGATAAACCTCGGGCTTGATCTTGCGGGCGGTGTCAGCATTACATATCAGGTAGTGGGAGATGAAAACCCCTCTTCAACCGATATGGCAGATACTATTTATAAGCTCCAGCAGCGTGTGCAGAATTACAGCACCGAAGCTATCGTTTATCAGGAAGGCGGAAACCGTATCAATATCGAGATACCCGGTGTCAGCGATGCCAACCAGATACTTCAGGAGCTGGGACGCCCCGGAACGATGTATTTCATTTCAGAGACTGATGATGAGGGAAATTACAACTATACATATACCGGCTCGGGTAAGACCGGATACAGCCTTAACAAGTCGATCGATGAGCTTCTTGCAAACGGTTCGGTTAAGCTTCAGGGAACTGATGTTGCAGATGCAAGAGCGATGCAGACTCAGGATAATCTCAAGAACACAGCTTATGTTGTTTCACTTACCATGACTTCAGAAGGAACCACCAAGTTTGCGGACGCTACCACAAGAGCTTACGCAAAGGGAGAGTCACTGGGAATCTATTATGACGGTGATTTCGTAAGCGTTCCCAGAGTTAACGGCGCACTTACCACAGGCCAGGCAGAGATCGAAGGAAACTTCTCTTATGATGATGCCGAGAAGCTCGCTTCCACCATCCGTATCGGCGGTCTTGCACTTGAGCTCGAAGAGCTCCATTCAAAGGTTGTAGGTGCACAGCTCGGACAGGATGCTATCGCTACTTCACTTAAGGCAGGTCTTTTCGGATTTATCGCAGTTGCGATATTCATGGTGGCTGTTTACTTCCTTCCCGGAGCATGCGCAGCCATTGCGCTTTGCGCATACGTAGCACTTATCGTGCTTCTTCTCCAGGGCTTTGATATGACTCTTACACTTGCGGGAATCGCAGGTATCATCCTTTCAATCGGTATGGCGGTGGATGCAAACGTTGTCATCTTCGCGCGTATCAGAGAGGAGATCGCTTCGGGAGTTTCTGTTGACAGTGCGATCAAGACCGGATTTAACAAGGCTCTTTCAGCCATCCTCGACGGAAACATCACAACGCTTATTGCGGCTATCGTACTCTGGATCCTCGGACCGGGCTCGGTAAAGGGCTTTGCTCAGACACTTGTACTAGGTATCGTTCTTTCCATGTTCACCGCACTGGTTGTGACAAGGCTTCTTATCAGATCACTTTACACCCTTGGCCTCAGAGATGTCAGACTGTACGGTAAAGGAAAAGCCGGAAAGTCTGTTAACTTCCTTTCAAAGAGAGGTGTTTTCTTCGGAATATCCATCGCTGTCATTGCGGCAGGATTTATATTCATGGGTGTCAACAAGTTTGCTCTCCACAGAGACGAACTCAATTATTCACTTGAGTTCAAAGGCGGTACTGCTACCACCGTTGACTTTGACAAGACTTGGACCCTTGACGATCTTACAGCTCAGGTATCACCCGAGATCGAGAAGGTTACCGGAAGCAATGTTCAGATTCAGACTGTATCCGGTACCAACGAAGTTATTTTCAAGACCAATTCTCTTAACGTAGAAAAGAGGGAGAGCCTTGAGAGCATGTTTACCGAGAAGTTCTCGGTTCCTGCTTCCAAGATCACCTCGGAGACCATCAGCTCGACCATAAGCAGCGAAATGAAGAGAGACACCATCATTGCGGTTGTTGTATCCATCGTTCTCATGCTTATCTATATCAGGATCAGATTCAAGGATATCAGATTCGGTATCAGCTCTATCATAGCTCTTGCCCATGATGTGCTGGTAGTGGTTGCATTCTACGCAGCAGCCAGAGTATCGGTCGGCAATACATTTGTTGCCTGCCTGCTCACCATAGTAGGTTACTCCATCAACGCCACCATCGTTATCTTTGACCGTATCCGTGAGAACAGAAACATCTCAAGCAGAGAAGAGCTCTCCGAGATAGTCAACAAGAGTATCACCCAGACTCTCTCAAGAAGTATCTTTACTTCACTCACCACCTTCGTGATGGTTGCTTTCCTTTACGGATTCGGTGTTTCTAGCATACGTGATTTCGCCCTTCCTCTTATGGTAGGTATCAGCTGCGGATGCTACTCATCCATCTGCATTGCAGGTGCGCTGTGGTACACCTTTAAGAAAAAGTTCCCCGGAAAGAAGAGAGCATAAGAGGTGATTGTTTTTATGCTTGCTTAGGGAGCGGAAAGATTCCTTAATGGAAAAATGGTTTGTTCAGACAAAAAAAGCAGATTTTGACGATTGGAGCAGGAAGCTGGGGATTGACGTAGTAACGGCGCGCATCCTGCGAAATCGTGACATAATGACCGCCGAGGAAGCTAAAGTCTTCCTTGGCGGTTCTGTTAATGACACCCATTCGCCTTTCCTGATGAAGGATATGGAGAAGGCGGCAAAAGAGCTGATAAAGGCAGTAGCGGATGGGAAGAAGATCCGTGTGATCGGCGACTATGATGTCGACGGTGTGACCAGCTCATATATCCTCACAAAAGGAATCGGGCTCATAGGGGGAGATGTGAGTACCGCCATACCACACCGCGTGCACGACGGATACGGGCTCAGTGATTCACTGGTGGAAGAGGCCGCAGCGGATGGTGTCGGGCTTATAGTGACCTGTGACAACGGGATCTCGGCCGCACCTCAGGTTGATAAGGCAAATTCACTTGGAATGGATGTTATTGTAACAGATCATCACGAAGTACCCTTCGAGACAGATGCTGACGGAAAACACCTTCAGACCCTTCCTGAGGCTCTTGCTGTGGTCAATCCCAAGAGAGATGACTGTACATACCCCTTTAAGGGTATATGCGGCGCTATGGTGGCATATAAGCTTATGCAGGCTGTGCTGGAGCTGCTAAAGCAAAATGCAGGCCCCGGCGGGAGTGCTGAGGTCATGTCAAGCAAAGCAGGTGCAGAGAAGCTTGAATTCTCAATGGATGAGCTACTTGAATTTGCCGCACTGGGCACAGTATGCGATGTGATGGAGCTTAAGGATGAGAACCGCGTTATAGTGCGGGAGGGAATAAAGAAGATCAAAAAGTCTGCCAATTATGGTATGCAGGCTCTTATGGAGGTAAACAGCTTGGATCCTGAAGCTGTGAGCGCCTATCATATGGGATTTGTGATCGGACCCTGCGTAAATGCAAGCGGAAGACTGGACAGCGCTCTTCGGGCCTTTGAGCTGTTTAATGCACCTTCAAAGCGGGAAGCCCTCATTATAGCAAATGAGTTAAAAGCATTAAATGACAGCAGGAAGAATCTCACAAATGAAGGGATCAAGGCTGCCGAAAAGTATATTTCAGAGCATTCTCTTTCCGAGAAAGCGGTATGGCTGATCTTTCTCCCGGATGTGCATGAGAGCATAGCGGGCATCATAGCAGGAAAGATAAAGGAAAAGTATTATCATCCCACATTCATTTTAACAAAGACGGAAGACGAGGGGACGATCAAAGGCTCAGGGCGTTCCATTGAGGCTTATCATATGCAGGCTCATCTTATGGACGCGGCATCATTACTGGATAAATTCGGAGGGCATGCCATGGCCGCAGGGCTCTCTTTTAAGGAAGATAAGCTGGGTGAACTTGATATGTTTCTTAATGAAAATGCCGGTCTTAAAGAGGAAGATTTTTCCGCAAAAGTGATGATAGATGTCCCCATGCCCGTTGGATACGCGAGCATGAAGCTGGCTAAGGAACTTGAAAAGCTGGAGCCCTTCGGGACAGGGAATCCGGTACCGCTCTTTGCGGATAAGGAACTGGAGATAACCGGGATGAAGCGATTTGGAAGCGAAGGGAAGTACGCGAGATACACCGTAAGGACATCTGCGGGGGGATCTGCCGAGTTTACGTCTTTTGCAGATCCGGAGACTTTTCTATCCTTTGTTGAGGAAAAGTTCGGAAAAGAAAAGGCGGATGATCTCAGAAACTTGGGAAGAGCTGAAGGGGTGAAGGTAAACATCGCATATAATCTGGATATCAACAGGTATAAAGGCACGGAAAAGCTGCAGTTTATGATGAAGCATTATTGCTGAGTAATTTCATGCAGAATATTTGAAAAATTTGTTGACAATCGGTCTGCTAAATGGTAATATACCATTGTTGCGCGGAAGTGTCGGAACTGGTAGACGAGCAAGACTAAGGATCTTGTGATGGCAACATCGTGAGGGTTCAAGTCCCTTCTTCCGCACTAACGATTTTTTAGATTAAAGCCTTTAGATTCGCGGTCTGGGGGCTTTTTTCTTTTGCAGAAAAAGGAATTATTTTGAGGTACCGTGAGGTACATACCTCATTATCTTCGGGATAATCCCTTGTTTTATCGTCAAAAGCGTTGATCTTATCGCAAAGCTCGCTGATATAATCTTCCGTTCTGGCGAATGTATAGTGCCTTAAGTTGGTATCAACTGAGTGCCCGAGGATCTTTGCCCTCTCTGTTACCGGCAATCCCATGGGCACATATACATAAGAATTAAGCGCCATACGGAAAGCGTGGTTGTTGCTCAGCCTTAGTCCAAGCTTATGAGTTACCTTGTATAAGGCTTCATAATATGCGGCTGTTGTAGTCCATGTACCATCTTCTTTACAGAATACCCACTCAGAGTCAATCCCCAGCGCTTTCTGTTTTGCTTTAAGCTCTGCAAGTATATGGCTTATACGATTGGTGAGGGGAATGTATCGCCCGTTATTACTGACACCCTTTTCGTTTTTTGTAGTAGGGTTGTAATAATAGACTTTGACTCCATCCCTTCTCTCATCGTTTTGCTGAGAATGAATATGGATAGCGTTACCTTCTATGTCTGACCACTTTAGAGAGGGTATTTCGCCTTCTCTAAGCCCTGTCTCGGACGAGAACAGTATTGCATAGCCATTTACATCATATCGCATCTCATTGACCCGTTTCCAAAGATAATCGCGTATAAGCTCGATCTCGTGTGGTTGGAAAGCTTTGTCCTCCGGCTTGTTGCTTGTCGGGGAGAAATTCTTCTCATAGGCTTTGTTCTTGGCAGGAACCGGGTTTACATCGATAAGGCGTCTTTCAGGATCGCAAGCATAGTTAAAGACCAGATTCAATACTCCTTTAAATTTGTAGAAGCGTTTCTTTGTAGGACCGACCTGATGTGATATGCTTTGGATGTATTCTTTCAGCTCCGAAGGTTTTATCATACGGATATCTTTTGCACCGAATTCTTCGGTGATAAAAGCCTTGTATGAAACATGGTAGTCATTGATAGTCTTTTGCTTGGGCCGTTCCGTGCGGATCTTCTCATCCAGGGCTGCTTCAAATATTGCCTTAAATGAATAGTTAGTAACGACTGTTCTGCCGAAATAGTGATCATAGAGCTTGTCTATGAGAGCATCATAGCTTGAACAGCGGGGTCTGGATCCGTCACACCTTGTCTGCCAGCGCTTTACATCCTGACCATTCACCTTGATCGTGATTTCTGTTATGGCGTTGGTATGGACTTTTAATACTTCTTTTTCTTTAAGTTTGTACTCCTTTTTTGTCAATTCGTGTATTACAGCGTCAACACCATTAACAATACCCTGCTTCTTCATTTTCATCAAGTGGTTTATCTGAAAATGCAATTCGCATATCTCATTGTAGATATCGGTAGCAGTGTTTTGTAATGGTTCCTGTAATACCATGAGCATCCCTCCTTTCCTGTAAAATGACTATAAGGACTTTAGTTTTCTCCAGTTTCGTATGTTCACGTTCTTCTAAATAGCTTTAATCTGTATCTACAATGCATATTCAGTTATCAAGGAGCTATAGGCTTCTTTGCCTTTCGATAATTATGTGGGACAGGATATAATCTAATCCGTAATTTAATTTATAAATTGTATATTCTATAAAAGAGAATTGAAAATATAGGATAGGTAGAGAAATCAAACCAGCAGATGTATAGAATTATAGTATTCTCAGAACAGCCCTTATCACTGAGAGTGATAGGGGCTGTTAAGGTTGTGCGCCTAGCGGCGCACGTTTCTAACGGGTTCAAGTCCCGAATCCGCCCGGTAGTGGGAAGGATATAGTCGAAGGCAAGGGTGTCCGCCGCGAGGCGGAATCTGAAGGAAGCTAGATGTGGGGAACATACTAACCCACGGGCAAATCTCTGGTCTGACGTACAGAAATCTCATACGAGGTTATGCATGAGGGTAAGGCTGCAACTCAAGTCGAAGCCCAATAACTACACGGAATCATGCATGATAAATGAGGCAGATGGATGGAGAGGAAGAAACGTGTGGTACCTAGGGAGGTCTGCGTGAAATGCTCCGAAAGGAGTAACCACCGCACAAGGCAACGAGGCGGTGCTGAACATGCAGAAGTCAGCAGAGGTCATAGTAGGGATATGGATATGGAAACATGGACATGTTAACCGAAGGACCGAATCAGTAGGAGTCTTAAGTATGACCGAGAAAGGAGGAACGACCTTTAATGGCAGAAAACATTGATAATAATGGCTGTTCGCAAAGAGATAGTGCGGAACACGAAGGGTATGCGAAAGCGCCTAGGTCATTCAATCGGATATGGAAAGAAAGAGACAGTGCACAGCCGAAGCTCTTGGAAGCGATACTGTATAAGGATAACTTTAACAGAGCGTATAAAAGAGTTAAGGCAAACAAGGGAGCGCCAGGTATTGATGGTATGACCATCGAAGAGGCACTTCCGTACCTTAAGGAACATCAGCAGGAGTTAACTGACCGCATATACCGTGGTAAGTACACTCCATCGCCAGTCAGGCGAGTTGAGA
>DFKZ01000073.1 GCA_002373975.1 Lachnospiraceae bacterium UBA3632
AGCTTCATCTCGTGGATGCACTCAAAGTAAGCATTTCTGGGATCATATCCTGCTTCAACAAGAGTCTCAAAGCCTGCCTGCATAAGTGCACATACGCCGCCGCAGAGAACTGCCTGCTCTCCGAAGAGATCGGTCTCTGTCTCGGTTCTGAAAGTGGTCTCAAGAACGCCTGCTCTTGCTCCGCCGATTCCGAGTGCATAAGCAAGTGCGATGTCCTGTGCCTTTCCCGTAGCATCCTGCTCAACTGCTATAAGACAGGGAACGCCCTTTCCTGCCTGATACTCGCTGCGTACAGTGTGTCCGGGGCCCTTGGGAGCGATCATGGTTACATCAACATCCTTGGGAGGCTTGATGCATCCGAAGTGAATATTGAATCCGTGTGCAAACATAAGCATGTTGCCTGCAACAAGGTTGGGCTCGATATCGTTCTTGTAAAGATCTGCCTGCTTCTCATCATTGATAAGGATCATAATGATATCAGCCTTCTTTGCAGCCTCTGCTGCGGTATATACTTCAAATCCCTGCTTTACAGCCTTATCCCAGCTCTTGGAGCCCTCGTAAAGACCGATAATGACCTTACATCCCGACTCCTTAAGGTTGAGCGCGTGAGCGTGACCCTGACTTCCGTAGCCGATAATAGCTATCGTCTTGTCCTCAAGCAGTGAAAGATTGCAGTCTTCCTGATAAAAAATCCTTGCCATTTCTTTTTCCTCCGTTTGGCTTTATATTTGTCTGCCTTTATTAAGGCAGAAAAGTCACATTTTCAATGCCCCTTGAAAGGCCTGCCATACCCGTTCTTGCAAGCTCGAGTATCTCATGTCCCTCAAGAAGGTCAATAAATTTATCTATCTTTTCAACATCTCCGGTTATCTCGACTATAAGACATTCGGTAGCAACATCCACGATCTTTCCGCGGAATATATCCGTGATGGCTATAATGCTCTGTCTTTCGTCAGCCGAGCATCTTACCTTTACCAGTGCAAGCTCTCTGTATACACTCTCCCCGGGCTTAAGCTCCTTTATAACGCGGATATCCTCAAGCTTGGCAACCTGTTTTTCAATCTGTTCAAGTACCTCGTCATCTCCGCTGGTCACTATTGTGATCCTTGAGTATCGTGGATCTGCAGTCACGCCCGCGGTAATGCTCTCGATATTATATCCTCTTCTTGAAAAAAGACCCGAAATACGGCTCAGAACACCTGAAGTATTGTTTGCAAGAAGCTGAAAAACCTTTGTTTTCATCAAAAAACCTCACATACATCATAGATTATGGACGAACACCTTAACTTTAGCAATTTAAAGCCCTAATGTCAACCTTCATTCTCGGCACATTTTGAGAGAGAAAGCGTTCCTGTTCGTGCAATTTCCACAATGCTTATCGACTTGAACATATTGATAAGAAGCTCTATCTTTTCGGGAGTATCGCAGATCTGTATCATCATAAAGTGCATGGACATATCAACTATATCGGCCTTCATGACTTCGCATATCTCCATGATCTCATTGCGGTTCGACTTATTGTATTTAACCTTCATGAGCATAAGCTCTCTTGATACGCACTGATGCTCGTTAAAAGTCTTTACCTTAATGACGTCAAGCTTTTTATTCAGCTGCTTTTCGATCTGCTCAAGGGTTCTCTCGTCACCGCTTGATACTATAGTCATGGATGATACTGCCGGATCGTCTGTCTCACCTACGGCAAGTGAGTCAATATTAAAGCTCCTTCTGGCAAAAAGGCCGCTTACCTTTGAAAGTACACCGGATCTGTTTTCAACTGTAACGGAATAAATACGTTTTGCTTTCATTTCCGAAATCCCTATCCTATCATTGTTTTACAAGATCCATCGGATCTATCATAACTTCAAGGAGTACATTATTTTTGTCTGATATAAAGCTGTCGATTGTCTCTTCAAGCTTCTTCATATCCTTCAGCCTGAGATAGTCAAAATCATATGCGCTCACAAGCTTTTCAAGGTCCGGGCTTCCCTCAAGGGATACCATGGAATAATTGTCCTTGTAGGAATAATGCTGGTATTCTCTCACCATTCCGAGATAAGTATTATTAAATACTATTATCTTTGCATTTACTCCGAACTGCCTGAATGTGGCAAGCTCCATCATTGACATCTGGAAGGACCCGTCGCCGCATACGGCAACAACCTGTCTTTTGGGATCAGCAAGCTTTGCTCCCAGGGCAGCCGGAATTGAATAACCCATAGTGCCCATTCCGCCGGATGTAAGAAAGCTTGTATTCTTTTTTATCTTTGCATATGCACAGCTGAATATCTGATTCTGGCCCACATCTGCGATATATACCGCATTGTCCTTTAGCTTATCTGTAAGCGTTTCGATAAATCCCTGTGGATCCACATAGGCCTTATTGGGATTTCTCTTTACAGCAAGTTCCTTTTTAAAGGCTTTAAGCTCGCTTATCCATTTTGAGGTATCAATGCTTAGCTCTTCATCCGTCAGATCGTCAAATACCGCTTTGCAGTCACCTACAAGAGGAATTGATGAAACCGCATTTTTCCCTATCTCTGCAGGATCCACATCAATATGGATCAGCACTTTATCTTTGGTGATAAGGTCGGGCTGGCTTATAGCTCTGTCCGCAACTCTCGCTCCCACCATCATGATAACATCGGCTTCGTTCATGGCTTTGTTGGCATAAGGTTTTCCGTTATTTCCCACCATTCCGAAATACAGGGGATCCTCTGTCTCGATAGTGCCGATACCCATCATTGTGGTAACAACGGGGATCTTATGCTTATGTACAAAATCAAGGACCACTGCTCCGGCTTTGCCCAGCTTTACGCCTCCTCCGAGGCATATGATAGGCTTTTTAGCCTTCTGAAGCTCTTTTATAACCTTCTTTATCTGTGCGGAGTTGCCCTTTACAGTGGGTTTATAGGTCCTTAAGGCCACAGTTTCGGGATATTTAAAGTTCTTGACAGGTGCATTCTGAATATCTATTGGAATATCGATAAGAACAGGTCCCCTTCTTCCTGAATCCGCTATATGAAAAGCTTCTTTGATTATCCTCGGAAGATCGTCGGCATTCTTAACAAGATAGCTGTATTTAACAAAAGACTCAACAGCTCCCGTGATATCCGCCTCCTGGAAGACATCACTTCCTATAAGGTCGCTCTTTACCTGTCCGGTGATAACGATAAGAGGAATAGAATCAGCATAAGCTGTGGCGATCCCTGTGATTATATTGGTGGCACCGGGGCCGGAAGTTACCGCGCACACACCGGGCTTTCCCGATATTCTGGCAAGTCCGCTGGCGGCATGAGCAGCATTCTGCTCGGTTCTTACAAGTATCGTTTTGATATCGGAATCAAGAATACTGTTATAAAACGGACATATCGCCACACCGGGATATCCGAATACATATTTTACGCCTTCTTCTTCAAGACATCTTACTATTGCCTCGGCACCGTTCATAATAGGTTTAACCTCCTGAAACAAGCTCACTGACTATATATTTTAACATTTACATCTGTATTTTGATAGTACTAATTTTAATCATTTCCCCCAAAGAATTGACCTTGTTTAATATACCGAATTATGATAAAGTTGTTGAGGATGCGTTAAGGTATCCACAGGAGATTTATGTGTATGAAAAAAAGATGTTTTGCAGCTGTTTTGATACTTGCAATATCGGTATTTACCGTTACCGGATGTAAAGGCAATAATACGGATAAGCATGAAGAACTGTCTTCTTTCAGGTTGAGAGTTGATGAATTCTGCGATTCGATATATCGCATAGACAACAACATAAACGAAATAGACACCGCATCGGAAGGCTATACCGATGTGCTCATACAGAATCTTGATGCCCTGGAGACCAATTTCAAGATCTTTGCGGATATGGATTTCCCTTCCGATTACGATTATCTAGAAGGTCTTGCCGATGAGGCATCATCTTATATGAATACCGCCGTAGCTTCATTTCACGATTTGTTTGAAAATAATTACACCGAGGAAGCCATGGTGGAAAAATACAATTATGCCAATGAGAATTACGAAAGAGCTTATAAGAGGATCAAGATAATAATCACATTCCTTAACGGTGAGACTTCCGAGGACGTGATGATCGAGGAAACAGAATAACGCTCACAACAACAGATACTGCCATCATTCCCGCAAATACCGCTCCGCAGAGTTTTCCGGCATCCACAAACAGCTCCTCCGGACACAGGAATATCAGATTATCGTATCTGGGATCCAAAAGCCAGTCGGAATTGTCGAATATCAGTTTATGACAGAATACCACAAGCGCATTAAGGTCGATGGTGGCGAATAATACCACAACGATACAAACAAATACTATGATCGCATCGGATATGATTATTCCCGTTGCGATCACTTTTTTTATCTTCTCTTTTTCTTCACTCCCTTTATTTTTCCGGGCTGCCAGAATAAAGAAACATAAAGAAGCCGCCGCAAGGACAGCGCTCACTATCATAACAGATCTGATAGACGCAATTATCCCTGCGACGTCATTCATGTGTGAAACATCTTTTTTATTGAAAAAATCAGAATACTCCCCTCTCACATTCGTCTTGATCTCGATAGATTCTTCCCTGCCTTTGACAAAGCCGACCAGGCGATCCGTAACCACCTCAAGATCGCTGCCCTTCATCGACAACTGAGATGCCGTACCGTATGCATCATATCTGTTCATAAGGTATCCGCTGCTGAACACCACAAAATAAATAAGTGCACAAAATGCCGATACAAACATCGCAAGAGGAAGAACTATCGAAATAAGCCGTTTTATAAATGTCATTTTTACTCAACTTCCTGAAGAATAAGAGTGAAGGCAACTCCCTTCTTTGTAACGTAGATATCATTTGTTCCCTTATTGATATCTCCGTTAGCTCCGTAGAACGTTACTCCCATCTCCGGTCTGAAGAAATTGGCTTCGTCGGTTAACAGCTTCTTTCTTCCGCCCTTATAATAATATAATTCTCCGGTGTAACCGTCATATTCAGTGAAGTAAAGAAGTATTCCGTCATAGGTGATTCCCAGTGAGTTAACATCATCGGCAATCTTCTTGGGCTTCCCGTTCCCTTTCTGAATATAGAGTGCTTCATCTT
>DFKZ01000006.1:0-4950 GCA_002373975.1 Lachnospiraceae bacterium UBA3632
TGTGTCCGAGGCCGGCACTTAACGAGTGCAAGCGAAGCGTAGCACGAGTTTAGTACCGCTGCTTCGAGGACCCATAGCCGAGAGGCGGTGCGCGAAGCATACATTTGTGCGGACTCGCGTTACTCAGTTAGTAAATTAACCTGTAAGATAATATAAATGCCGAAAAGGAACGGGTGCAATACGCCCGTTCCTTACAGGACTATGTCAGGTTATCCGGATTATCTCTTCAGGTTGGTAAGCTCCTCAAGAAGTGTATCCGATACCGTGATGATACGGCTGTTAGCCTGGAAACCACGCTGTGTGGTGATCATTGTCGTAAATTCGCTTGAAAGGTCTACGTTACTCATTTCCAGAACGCCCGTTGTCATGTATCCGCCAGATGTGGTAATGTCAACGCCGATCCCGTCGAACTCACCGGAGTTCATTGTGGCTGAGTAAAGGTTATCTCCTTCCTTGGAGAGACCGGAATTGTTTGCGAAAGCTGCGGTTGCGATCTGTCCGAGAAGCTTTGTCTGACCGTTGTCATAGCTTGCAAAGATCATGCCGTCCTTCTGGATCGAAACACCGATCATGTCGCCGATCTTTCTACCTGCTCCGAGCCCCTTTGCATCACCGCTTGTAGCTGCGATGGTGGAGGTTCCGTTGTTATTAAACATCGATGTGTTGGACAGGTCTATCTCAAGGTTATCAAAATGGCTGAATCCGTTGGCATTCTTTTCAAGCTGTGAAAGATTTAAAGTAACAGTCTTGGCGCCTTCACTTCCGCTGAGTCCGACGAATGCACCTGTTGCGGTATCATAATCAAGTGTGAAGCCATCGATGGTTCTTCCGAGTGAATCAATTCTGCTTCCGTCGCCGTTAGGGTTAGCGGATGCTCCAAGGCTTCCGAGACCGTTTCCGCCCTTAAGCTTTTCGCCTAAAGTGGTTTCAGCTGTTCCGTCTCCGTCCTCGTCCACAGTAAGATTAAGGAATCCGTCATCTACTGAGGTTCCGTATACGGATGCGATATTTTCAAGCAGTTCCTCGGCCTGAGCTTTCTGGGTTTCATCTCCTGCTGCAAGCGTAGCGTAGGTGGAGATATCATAGCTTACGCCTGTGGTTGCATTTGAAAGAACGTTGCCTGACCATGCCCATCCGGTTGCAAGTGTAAGGCTCTTGGAATCAGGAACGGTGGACTTTGTGAAGTAGTCTTCAGTTCCCTTTGAAAGGTCTACTGCATTTCCTTCTGCGTCGAGAAGCTTGGTAAGCTCTACGGAATAACTTCCGGGCTTATCGGTATCCTTGATGGTAAGTCTTGCGGTGTAAGGATATCCGAGTGCATCATAGAAATTGAGGTTTATATTCTTTCCGGAATCAGAGGTAACATCCGTGTCGTTCTGATCCAGGATTCCTGCTACTGTTGCCTTGCTGGTTGCCTCAGGGGGATAAGTGAGGTTTGCATCACTCATGATACGGAGAGCAGATACGGTATCCTGCTTGATCTCCATAGTCTCGGGATCAACCTGCCATCCCATTACATTGTAACCGGTGGATGTCATTGCAAGGTTTCCGCCGCCGTCTACGTAGAAAGATCCGTCACGGGTAAAGAAATTGGACATACCGTTACTTACTACGAAGAAGTTCTTTCCGGTTATCATTATATCAAAGGGATTTCCTGTAGACTGAGCCGAACCCTGTCCATCGATGTTCATTGTGATGGCTCCGGTCTTAACACCGAGACCGATCTGACGGGCGTTGGTTCCGCCGGTACCGGTCGTAGCGTTGGGTCCGCTGGCGTTCTGTGTGGTCTGGCTCATAAGGTCTGAGAAGTTGATGGTTGAAGATTTGAATGCTGTGGTGTTAACGTTGGCAATATTGTTACCGATAACGTCCATTCTTGTCTGGTGGGTCTTAAGACCTGCAACACCAGAGAAAAGTGATCTCATCATAAGGCATATCCTCCTAAGCTTTGGGAGCACCGAAAGGCTCCGCAGATTTGCTTTGGAGAAGTCATCATTTGGATTTCGTCTGTCTCTCGGAAATCCAAGACCCCCATCCAGGTCCGGTCTTTTACATAATGACTGCTCCGTTAATGTGTGTAAATACGTTTTCGATCGTTTCAGTGGAATCCATCGCAGTAACAACCGTCTGATTCGGGATGTTAACTATGAATGCCATGTCGTCCACGAGAACAAGTGAATCTTTGATTCCTTTCTCAGCGGCCTTTTTGGCTCCGCCCTGCAGCCTGCTCATCTGATCGTCCGTGATCTCGATCCCTCTGTCATTCAGTCTGAAAGAAGCATGTTTGGAAAATTTAAGTCCGTTTTCCTCGATGTTCTTCTTGGAGAGGATCTGACCGAAGGAAAGTCCGTCGGCGTTTGTGGTCTTAACGTTTCCCTCCTTGGGAGCGTTTATAACCTGATTAGCAACCTGCTCGATAGAAAGGAACCCGTTTTTTTGAATATCCATAGGTTTTTCTCCTTTCTTATCCGCTTCACTATGTCACATAACATATATCGGCTGAGGGGTAAATAACTTTACCCCTTTTGCCGATTTTTTAAATTTTTTTATTACCCGGTATTCCTTTGTCAGGTTCCGGATGTCTCCTCAGCCGGCTTCTCTTCCGTGAGCGCCGCAGCTCTGAGTCCCGCAAGCTTATCAAGATACTTCTTGTATCTCTCCACCGTATCTGTAGCCACAAAGCTCTTATCGTAATCGCTCATGGAATTATAAGTTTCCTCAAGCTCGTCGATAGTCTTTCCATCCGTCGCGATGGTGATATTATTGAGCGCGGGAAGCTTGTTTAATTTGATGGTGAAATCCGAAGCTCCGTTGTAAGCCTTGAGATAACTCTTGTCAACAACGGTATCCAGATCGTCGATGGAATAGAGCTCCTCGTTTATCGAAAGATACGGCTTTCCGCCTTCGTAAACTACATAATCCACCTTGCCCTGAATATAATCGGTGTTTCCGGTAGAGCCGGTTGTCTTGACATATACTTCCTGTCCCACAAGTGAACTAGCCCTGGAAAGATCCATTGAAGTAGCCATGTTGGAAATAGCTTCTACCTGTGAGAACTGTGCATACTGCGCGATATATTCAGTGTTGGATGTAGGTTCCATCGGATCCTGATATTTCATCTGAGCAACAAGAAGCTGGAGAAAGGCATCCTTGTCCATATCATTTCCGGCTTTTTGCGTGCTTTTTTTAAGTGACGCCTGAGACTGTGTCTCAATTACCTTTCCGTCTTCGATGGGTGCTGTAAGTGCCATAGGATAGTTCCTCCTTTTTTATACCTGAACATCCATTGTTCCGCCGTTTGCGGCCATCATTTCCGCGGCGATCCTGTCATCGCCTTCAAGCTCTTCGATATCTTCCGTTCCAAAGTCGGGTCCGAGCTGAAGTCTTCTCACTCTTTTAGGTGCATTCTGAGCCTGCTGTTGCTCGGCATCACCCTGCTGCTGAAGATTCTCTTCAAATCCGTTAGCTCCGACGGATACTTCGATTGATGTAACTTTTATGCCCTGCTCTTCGAAGCGTTCCTGCAACTGGATCATCTGGTTTTCCAGAACCGCACGTACCTGATCATCCTGGCATGCAAAGTTTGCAGTGAGCGCTCCGTCTCTGTGAACAAGACTAATTTGGATGTTTCCGAGGGATGCAGGGTGAAGCTGCATTTCCAGAGTCTGCATATCGGGCTTTACCTGGGCGCGCATATAATCAAGTATCTGATTTGCGATGTCCTGCGCCGCTGTCATGTTGGTCTGGGGCGTCGCCTGTATTTCCTGCGATATGCCCTGAATATTCTGCTCAAAGTTCTGAGCAAATATATTTCCCTGCTGTTCTCCATGCCCGGAGTTATCGCCATGGCGGGGATTTCCGTCCTCACCCGCGAATCTTCTCTGGCTGCGAAGCATTGCTTCCGCTCCGAGTGTTCCGCCCTCGCTTGTTGTCATCTGCGCAAGCTCAGGGTCAGCCTTTGTTGCTGTCCGTTCTGCAGGCTTATCTTCTGCAATGCTTTCACTGTTATCCTTAACAGTCACAGCATTTTCGATCACCGGCTTTTCTTCCGGCAGTTCAGCCGTTCCTTCGGCATTTGCATAAGCTTCCGATCCGTCATCCGCTATGTCTGTCTCTTTTATCTGAGCAAGGGCAAGATTAAGTTCTTCCACGCTCAGATCTCCCACACCACTCTCGGAAGCAAGCAACTCCTTAAGTGCGTCATTTACATTCTGAAATTGCTCAAAGCTGGTTTCGTTTGTGAGAAGCGAGAGGGAATCCTCTTCGCCCATCGCACGGAGAGCAAAAGCAGAAAGTGTTTCGGGGTTTAACAGATCTGTTGCAGCTATGTCCATCTCGTCAAGGATGTTCTGTGCATCCTCGGGAGTGATGTTTAGAATCTCACTCACTTTTACGAGAAACGATCCTGCGATCTGCTCAAGTGTTTCGGCAGCCTGATCTATGGATATATCAGCCTTACCGAATCTTTCGTTTAACCCTTCACCTTTGGTCTTTTCGTTTACATTGTCAGCCTTGTTCTGCTGATTTGTGGAAGATGTCTTTCCGGCATCTTTCCTGTCCTCTCCGGCAATTCGGTCCGAGGTATTCTTCTTGACTTCAGCAGGGCTTTTCTTTTCCGGTGTCGCATCATCTGTCTGCGATTTACCGATCGTCCGGTCGGTGGAATTGTTACCCGCATTCAGCACATCCATGAAGCTGGGTTCTTTTCCTCCGGGTGATACCGTGTTGGAAATCTTTCCTACTATGGCAGCCTGTGATGTCACGTTAAGGCTTCCGAAAAGTGCTCCAACATCGGTAACTGTCATGTTACCCATAAGCGTATGCTCCTTTCACGATATTTGATTGTATGACGGCATAATATACCGTTACAGTCTATATATCGGAGGGGGTTATGAAAACTTTAGGGGTAAAAATGAATTTTTTCTTAACAGCGAGTTCGTGCAAATGCTA
>DFKZ01000006.1:5077-15523 GCA_002373975.1 Lachnospiraceae bacterium UBA3632
TACCGCTGCTTCGAGGACCCATAGCTGCGAAGCGGTGCTCGAAGCATACTTTTGTGCGGGCTCGCGTCACTAAGTTTGGCTGATTGCTTATAGGAATCAATTCGCCTCACAGTACGAGGCGAATTGCGCAACGGCTTCGCCTTCGACTGCGCGCTAAGGCATCGCGCAGTCGATCAGCTTCGCAAAGTACGCGAAGCTGATTGCTTATGGTTCCATTATTTTAGTTATTTTTGCGGCCACTTCTGAGTTCATAACACCGAGGATCTTGCCGCGCTCTTCGCTGGTCATTGCATTCAGGATCTTGGCAGCCAGCTTTAAGCCTTCCGCATCATCCATGGCCTCGAATATTCCCGCAGCCTGCTTGGGCTTCATCTCCGCATAGGCTTTCGCATATGCCTGGATCTCTTCATCCGCCTCAAGCTGTGCTACGACCTGCTTGTACAGATACTCTGCCGTGGTAGGATCCATTTCCTCGTAAAACTTGCGATATTCTTCCGCACCCGGTCCGTTTTCCGCATATATGACTTCTTCGTAGAACTCATTGCGGATCCTCTGGAATTCAACCTGCATCTTTTCAAATTCGGAAAGGCGGGAAACCTCCGCGGTAAGCTCGGTTATCTTCTCATCTTTGGCGGTGTTTGATGTCTGCAGGGTTTCGAGCTGCATCTCGAGATTATATATCTGATTTACCGCCTCCTCAAGGCTCGCGTATCCGCCGTAGCTGTCCGGATCATCGGTGAGTGATGCCGTTGTCTTGGGAAGTATCTTGTTTATAACAGGAACGTCTTTAAGTATCGGAGTCATAACAGAGCTTCCGAATCCGCCCACATCGAGTTTGATCACGATCACAACAACAGCAAGCCAGAGAAGCACAATAAAAACCGTGGCAAGAAAAGTCACAAATCCGTTGCCCTCTTTTTCCTCTTCGAGAGCTTCCTCCTGCTTTGCGATCTCCTTCGCACGCTTTTTAGCTTCCGCTTTCTGCTTGGCCTGTTCTTTTTTCAGATCCTGTTTTTCTTTCGCGAGTTTTTTTCGCTCTTCAGCGGCCGCCTTCTCTTCAGGCGTTAATTCTTTAGCCATCTTATGCGTTTTCCTTTATCTTTTGGCCATGTGTATAACTGGTCAGTTCGTCCACCATTTTGCTCTCTGCACGCTTTTCTTCAGCCATAAACTCATCAAACGCTTTTTCGCGCAGCTTATCGTATGTCTTTCTTTCCATCATGGCTTCAGCCATTTTGATCCTTGCTTTCTCAAGCACATCCTCGGCACGCTTTATCGCTTCCTTCTGAAGCATTATGGCTTCGTCCGTCTGCATCCTTGCAAGCTGGTTGTCGTCTATATCGCGGAAATTGAGTTCCCCGTATAACAGAGCCTCCGCTTCCTGCTCGAGATTATGCTTCTTAAGCCGGAGCACATCAAGCTTTTCCTCCTCGGCTGCCAGAGCTGCCGCAGCTGCGGAGAATTCCTGCTTTGCCTGTGTTTCCATTTTCATTTTAAGTTCCAGAATATTCTGGAGACTGAAACGAAATCTTGCCATTAGTCCTCAAAGAGCTCCTCTAACATCGCAATGCTCTCTTCCAGAGTGAATTTCTCGTCGGTTGCCTGACACAGGAATTCGTTTACCGCCTCGATCTTGGAAATCGAATAATCGATATTGGGGTTTGATCCCTGCTTATACGCACCGATATTGATAAGATCCTCGGCTTCGTTATAGGTTGCCAGTACAGTCTTAAGCCTGCTTGAAGCTGCCTTGTGTTCTTTTGAAGCGATCGAGCTCATACACCTGGATATGCTCTGCAGAACATCTATGGCGGGGTAATGATTTCTGTGTGCCAGCCTTCTGTCGAGCATTATATGTCCGTCAAGGATACTGCGGGCAGTATCGGTTATAGGTTCGTTAAAATCGTCTCCGTCCACAAGCACGGTATACAGTCCTGTGATGGAGCCTTTATCACTTCTTCCCGCTCTCTCGAGGAGCTTTGGCATCTCGGAATAAACGCTTGGCGGATATCCCCTTGTAACAGGCGGCTCGCCGCTTGCAAGCCCGATCTCTCTCTGAGCCATTGAAAATCTGGTAAGAGAGTCCATCATCAGAAGGACATCCTTTCCCTGATCCCTGAAATACTCCGCAATAGCCGTTGCAGTCATTGCAGCCTTTTTTCTCTCCAGAGCCGGTCTGTCCGACGTGGCTACTACCACCACGCTTCTTTTCATTCCCTCTTCGCCGAGGTCACGCTCTATGAATTCGCGTACTTCCCTGCCACGCTCTCCGATAAGAGCGATGACATTTATATCGGCTCTGGTATTTCTGGCAAACATACCCATCAAGGTCGACTTTCCGACACCCGAGCCGGCAAATATTCCTATCCTCTGACCCTTGCCTATGGTGATAAGTCCGTCAACGGCTTTAACGCCGAGAGGAAGGATCGTATCGATTATCTCCCTGGACATAGGATCCGGTGGGGCTGCGTCAACGGGATAGTATTCACCCTCTATTTCCGTGCCGTCCGTTGGTACTCCCAGACCGTTTAACGACTTTCCCAGCAGATTATCCGACACAGCTATCCGAAGAGGATAATTGGTATTTTCAACAATGCTCCCAAGCCCTATTCCATCGGTCTGGTCATAAGGCATAAGGAGCGTTTTTTTATCTCTGAACCCAACCACCTCCGCAACAATCGGCTTCAGGGAATTGCCCTCGGCATCCTCCGGCTTTATCACGCACATATCTCCGAGCTTTGCATCGGGACCGGCGGATTCTATCGTGAGGCCTACAACATTGACAACCTTGCCTTTTTTGCGATAGAAAGTGGATTCTTTCAGCTTTGTATACTTTTTAAGGTTAATACCGTTTGTCATTGTTAAAGCTATCCGTCATCAGCTCTGCTGATTCTTCTCGTAGGAAAGAAGTCTGATCTTTCCCGTAAGCTCCGTCAGCTCGGTATCGAGCCCGCAATCAAAGATTCCCCCGTCAGTCTCGATATAGCACTGATTCTTGGAAAGACTGATGTCCTCGATTATCTCCACAACACTGTCGGGAATAGTGGCTGCCGCTTCGAGAGTTTTTTTCTGCATGCCGACAAAAGCAACATCATCCGGTGACACATGGATCAGATAGCTTCTGGTACCCTCGATCCTGCGCATTGTGGTTTCGATCAGATGTGTCAGGATCTGACGCTGTGATGAAAGATCAACATCAAAAATATACTGATAAATATCTGTAATGGTTTCGACAAGATCGGCTTCAGCACTGTCAAACAATTCGGCATACTGCGCTCTGAGTTCGTTTTCAGTCTGCTTAAGCTCAGCCTTTGCTGCTTCCAGTTCTTTTTCCGCTTCTGCATGCCCGTCGGCATATCCCTGGCCGTGGGCTTCTTCATACACAGCCTGCCTGGTCTGCTGTGCTTCCTCTTTGGCGTTTTCTACTATCCCGGCAGCTTCTCTTTCGGCATCCTCCAGGATCTGTGCAGCCTCTCTGTTTGCCTTTTCGATAAAAGCACTTGCATCAGCCCTCTGAGCCTGCCGCACCGGCTTTGGCCTTTGTTTTGCCTCTGCTTCCCCGCCTTCTGCCGCGTCTTCCGCGGTACCTTCCTGTTCCCCGGCACCTGATTCATTGCGGAATAATCCTTCGAAATCTCCCTCTTCTCCTTCGGGGCGTTCTCCGATGTATTCTCCGTCTTCGACCACATCGGCATCAAGTCCCAGCGAGAACTCGGCTTCCTGCCTTTCAAGCTCTTTTTCACGCATTATCTCGAGCTTTTTTTCCATAAGGGCATTCATGTCGATCACGCGCTTATCTTTATTCGAAATATTCACATAGGATGTCTTCAAAAGATTAGGCAATTATCTCGTCGCCTCCGCCTCTGGAAATAATGATCTCGCCGGCGTCTTCCAGCTTTCTTATGATATTTACTATCTTCTGCTGGGCTTCCTCTACGTCCTTCATACGCACAGGTCCCATGAATTCCATATCCTCTTTTATCATCGTAGCAAGACGCTTTGAGAGGTTGTTGAATATAGCATTCTGAACCTGCTCGTTTGCACCCTTAAGAGCGATACCGAGGTCAGAGTTATCAACTTCACGCAGCACACGCTGTACCGATCTGTCGTCGAGCAGAAGCACGTCCTCGAATACGAACATCTTCTTTCTGATCTCGTCGGCAAGCTCGGGCTCTTCTATCTCGAGAGATTCCATGATGTGTTTCTCTGTTCCGCGGTCTACGGAGTTGAGGATCTCTACTACGGAATCAACACCACCGATAATGGTGTAATCCTGGTTAACAAGGGATGCAAGCTTGGATTCAAGCACCTTCTCAACCTCCTTGATGATATCGGGACTGGTTCTGTCCATAACGGCGATACGCTTTGCAACATCCGCCTGCCTGTCGGGAGCAAGGGCGGATATGATCTGTCCCGCCTGCTGGGGTGAAAGATATGACAGGATGAGGGCGATAGTCTGGGGATGCTCATCCTGGATAAAGTTGATAAGCTGCGTAGCATCTGTCTTTCTGACAAACTCGAAGGGCTTAACCTGCAGTGAAGCGGTAAGCCTTCCGATAACCTCCATTGCCTTGTCGCTTCCAAGGGCATTTTCCAACAGCTCCCTTGCATAACCGATACCGCCCTCTGCGATATACTGCTGTGCAAGACAGACTTCGTAGAATTCGTTGATCACGTCCTCCTTGATCTGCGGAGTGACACTTCTGGTGTTTGCGATCTCAAGTGTGAGCTCTTCTATTTCCTCTTCCTTGAGATGCTTGAAAATGCCTGCGGAACGCTCCGGGCCGAGTACTATGAGCAGTATTGCTGCTTTTTGCAGACCTGCAAGCGATGATGCCTCTGATAAACCTCTTGCCATTATCTTTCTCCTGCGTAAAGCCTGTTATGCCGGCTTAAGCAATTTTAACCCCACTCCTCAGTCAGCCAGTTGCGCAGCAGGATCGCTGCCGCCTCCGGATTCTCGTCGACGAATTTCTCGACCATCTTTCGTGTTTCCGATTTAGTCTCCACGTCGATATCCTCGACCTCGGGCTCAGGCGTAGACTGAAGAAGCGTCTCCACGGAAAGCTCCTCCTCCTGGGGTTCTTCTTTTCTGACTGCCATGCTTCTGAGAACTACTATCACAAGAAGTATCAGGATCAGTAAAAACAGCGCTGCGGAAAGCACTGTAGTCCAGCTGATCTTTAAGCCTTCCTTGTCGTAAAAGATAGGTGACTCATAAGCAACAATTGTAATATTCTCAACGGGAACGCCCGTTGCCTTTGACACTATCTGATAGAAATCTTCATCAACTTCAAGCTTTGTATCCGTGCTGTTGTTAAGCTTGTACTCGTCCCATGTGATCCCGTCAAGAAGTCCCATGGTCTTGGCATCCTGCTCGCGCAGCTCTCTGAATGTAATGGCTGCTATCGAGAGCGAAGAGCTTCCGTAATCGATAACACCTGCAGGTATAGTTCCGTATTTTGAATATTCATCCAGCAGATAATCACTGACGGTTTCGGAAGAAGATGACGAACTGTTCTGTCCGTTCTCATATACATATGTGGTTCCCTCCCCGTTGGAATCGGTACCGGGAACTCCTGCCACACCGTTCTCGCTCTCGGAATCATAAGTTTCGTGGTGGGAAAGGTAGCCTTCATTCCTTCCGTCGGTTGTGGAATATTTCTTAATGGTCTCTTCGTAATTTGCATAATTCATATCAAGATGACTTGTCACCTCGATATTGTCGTACTGGTTTGTTCCGAAAAGAACCTTTTTGGTCTGGTTGGAAATATAGCTCTCAGCCGTATTTTTCAGCTCCTGCATCGAATTGGCAATCCCGGCTGTGGAATAATCGTCTCCGCCCACAAAGAGCATGTTGCCCTCCTCATCGAGGATGGTAACGTTTGACGTGGTCTCGTTTCCGAGGAAGCATGCCACAGCCTTTGCCAGGAACTGTGCATTTCCGGAATTAAACGTTGCGTCGGTATCCAGCTGGATATACGCAGATGATTCCTGCTGCTGCGAAAGAAGCGTTCCGACATCGTTGGGAATATGGAGCTGTACCTTTGCATTTCTGATACCGCTTATGCCTTTAAGCGTGTTGGCAAGCTGGGTTTCTTTGTAGAGCTGGTATCTGTTCGTCCTGTCGTAAGTAGTATCTGACAGAGAGGAGCTCTGCGCATCCGCAAGGGAATACTTGTCGGGATTATATCCGCTGGCTCCGATGGCAAGCTCCGCTGCCGAGCTGTCGGACTCCTTTACGCTGATAACAAGTGCATTGGAATTAAGCTGATACTCTATGCCCGCATCGGAAAGGATCTGAGTAACTTCAGAGGTTTCCGTTGTATCGGTGCAGGTTTTGAGCACAACATATTTCGGTCTTGTCATAACGGTGACGATCACTATAAACACGATAACGGTCACTATGGCAAGGCCAATAATGATCGCTTTCTGTCTGGTAGTGAATTTCTGCCACCACTCTTTTATTCTGTTAAGAATGTTCCGTAACCACTCCGGCATTTGTGTTATCCTCTCCTAAATCCTCGAAAAAATAAAGCTAAGGCATCGCATCTATGAAATCAATTCGCCTCATAGTACGAGGCGAATTGCGCAACGGCTTCGCCTTCGACTGCGAATTGAAGCATTTCGCAGTCGATCTGCTTCGCAAAGTACGCGAAGCAGGTTGCTAGTGCTTATATTTGTATCTGCATAATTTCTTTGTAGGCCTCGAGTACTCTGTCGCGGATCGCAACGGTATACTGGAGGGCGGTTGATGCCTTCTCCAGTGCGATGGTAAGATCGTGTGTGGAATCACTCTCGCCAAGGGCAAAGAGTATCTCCTGATCCTCCGCATCCGACAGATAGCTGTTGGTCTGATTGATGTTGTTTATAGCGGAATTGAGAGCCGCCTCGAACATGGTTCCGTCGGCAGCCTTTCCGGTATTTGTAAGACCCAGGCCTTTTATATTGGTGGGCTTAATGACATCGGTTGTCGGCCCTGTCATTGCCCTTACAAAAGCAGCGTTCATATATATAACCTCTCAGATTCATATACGCACATCTACGCACTTAGGAATTTATCACCTTACTGTCCCAGCTCAAGGCCCTGTCTGGCCATATTCTTACTGGCGGTAAAAGCGGTGGAGTTGGCCTCATACGAGCGGCTGGCGTCAATGAGGTTGGTCATCTCGGTGATAATATTTACATTGGGATATGTTACATATCCGTTCTCATCGGCATCGGGATGTGATGGATCGTATACCATATTCATCTCGGTAGCATGATCCTCGAATACTCTGGTGACCTTAACACCTTTTCCGGCATAATTCTTTCTTATTGAACCCAGAACGTGGCTGAAGCTGTCGCTGTTTCTGACTCCCTTTTCCTCGAACACCACAACTTTCCTACGATAAGGATCACCATCCTCGGTTCTGGTGGTATTGGCATTGGCCACGTTCTCCGCAATTATATCCATGCGGTATCTCTGCGCGGTAAGTCCCGATGCACTTGTGTCAAATGATGTAAACATGCTCATATCGTTACCCTCTTAGCTACTTCCTCATGGCTGCCTGGAGATTCTGGAATTCCTGTGAAATGCTCCTCATCAGCCCCTGATATTTAAGCTGGTTCTGTGCCAGATAAACATTCTCATTCTCTATATCAACATTGTTCCCGTCCAGCCTGTAGGAAAAATCCGAAGCATCGGTATATGTACCCACCTTCAGACGGCGCAGCTTGACATTGGCCACCTTTGTGTCGGTATCCACAAGGACATTGTTCCCAAGCTCTCTGGCGAGTACCGACTCAAAGTCCACATCCTGGCGCTTATAGAGCGGAGTATCGACATTGGCAATATTATTGGCAATAGCCTCATTTCTGAGCCATGACGCATCTGCCGCTTTTTCAAGGACATTGATGTAATCAAATGCATTTGTTCCAATCATCGTGACATCCCTTTCGTCAATAAACCACCACTGCAAAACTTCTCGTATTTCACATTATCACAAATCGGACAAAATAACAACTAAAAAAGGGAAAATTAACTATATCTTGTGGTTTTTTGTCAAAAATATTATTGTAAACCACCATAGGTGCTCTCTGCCCATATATAGCAAAAGATCCCCGGTAAATGCGCCATAATCCCTTCGCGCAGGTCCCGGGAACCTCTAAATCCTTTTATCTGTATGAAATTGAGTCCGCTTGATCGGCGGTATGTTTATCCTTTCTCCTCTAGCGCATTCTGCGCCTAAGCTCATCGATCTCGTCAAAAACAAAATCGTTGAGCACTTTTATGTACGTTCCCTTCATTCCGGAGGAACGGGACTCTATCACACCCGCACTCTCGAATTTACGCAGAGCATTAACAATAACAGACCTTGTAATACCAACCTTGTCTGCGATCTTGCTTGCCACAAGGATGCCCTCGTTTCCGCCCAGCTCATCAAAAATATGAACTATGGCTTCAACCTCGGAATAAGACAGGGTGCTGATCGCCGATTTTACAACTGCGATCTTGCGGGATTCCTCCGCGCTTTCCTCGCTGACCGATCTGAGCATCTCAAGCCCGACTACGGTAGTTCCGTACTCACACAGTATGATGTCATCTATCTCGTAGGGAGCCCCCATCCTGTACAAAAACAGTGTCCCGAGCCTCTCTCCGGCTATCTCGATGGGAGTGATTATCGCCTGATACTTCTTTGAATCGGTATTTTCAAAGCCCAAGGTGCTGAGGCTGACATTTTCCTTGGTGGAAAGTATCCCGAGGAAACGCTCGTTCAGCATATCGTCAATAAAGCTGCCGACGCGATTGGCGATAAGTTCTTCTATTCTGTCGGTTCCTTCGGAGAATCCCACTCCGAGGATCTTGCCCTTTCGGCTGATAACCAAAACGTTAGAAGAGAGTATCTCTTTCATAACATCACAGATATCGTTAAATACGACCTTGCTTGAATTGTTGTTGTGAAGCAATTTACCTATTTTTCTGGTCTTGTCAAGAAGAGACACGCCGCTCATACCATCCTCCTGTATGATACCGATTATCAGTAATAATCATTTGCCGTTTCGGTAATCCGGCAATTATTCACACATCAATATAGACGATATTAGCTTATCACAACTTTAATATAATTTCAAGCAAATTGACAGAATATTTAATAAAATATCAGTTTTCTTTGCCGGATTTTGTGGAATAACCGCAGTCTTTGTTGCTGCAAAGGTTTCTGTTACCCTTTTCCACCATATAGCTTCCACATTTTGGGCATTTTTCTTCTACCGGTTTATCCCATGAGACGAAATCGCACTCGGGGAAGCCGATACATCCGTAGAATCTGCGTCCCTTTTTGGACATCTTCATCACCACATCCTTGCCGCATTTAGGGCAGGGAATGCCTATCTTTTCAAAGAAGGGCTTGGTGAATCTGCACTCGGGGAAGCCGGGGCAAGCCAGGAATTTGCCGTGGGGACCGTATTTGATCACCATCCTGCGCCCACACTCCTCACATATTTCATCGGAGAGTTCGTCCTCTATCTTTATCTTTGAGAGCTCATTCTCGGCATTTTTAACAGCTTCATCCAGGTCGGGGTAGAAGTTTTCGAGAATGGTTTTCCAGCCCACCTCTCCGTTCTCCACTCCGTCAAGAAGTGCTTCAAGATTAGCCGTAAAATTGATATCGACTATCGTAGGGAACGCCTCGATCATGATATCGTTTACAGCATTTCCGAGCTCTGTAGCAAAGAGATTCTTGCCTTCTTTTGCCACGTATCTTCTGGAGATTATGGTGGAAATGGTCGGAGCATAGGTGCTGGGGCGTCCGATTCCTTTTTCTTCGAGGGTCCTTACAAGGGATGCCTCTGTAAAATGAGCCGGAGGCTGTGTGAAATGCTGCTTCGGATCAAGATTATCAAGCGTAAGCTTGCTCTTTTTGTTGATCGCGCTGGTAAGAGCATTTTCCTCTTCCTCATCTCCGGGATTATAAACACTCATGAATCCCTCGAAAATGCATCTGCTTGCCGAAAGTGTAAAAATGTGCTCTCCCGCACCTATCTTTATATTTGTGGTTTCGTATTTGGCGGGAGCCATGCGGCTTGCCAAAAAGCGCTTCCATATAAGGGAATAGAGCCTGTACAGATCCCTCGGAAGCTGATCCTTAAGGTCGGAAGGAGTCTTTTCGATATCAGTCGGTCTTATAGCCTCATGAGCATCCTGGATCTTCTTTCCGGATGTTGCGGCAGCCTGCTTGCTGCCCTGGAATTTGTCGGAATAGTGTGCCTTTATGAAATCGTAAGCCATCTTCTCCGCTTCGTTCGATACTCTGGTGGAATCGGTACGAAGATATGAAATAAGACCTACCGTTCCCTCTCCTTTTATCTCCACGCCTTCGTAGAGCTGCTGGGCGATCCGCATCGTCTTCTGGGTGGTGTAGTTCAGCTGCTTGCTCGCTTCCTGCTGCAGCGTCGAGGTGGTGA
>DFKZ01000132.1 GCA_002373975.1 Lachnospiraceae bacterium UBA3632
GTAAGCGTCAAAACATGCGCCCCGGTTTAAAATGAAAGCCACAACCTATTGCTGCGGCTTCCGACATTCATCCGGCAAATCGGGCGACCATGGCATTAAATAGTCAAGTTTGGTACTATCTATATTTCCGTCTTTATCACAGAGCTTAGGAAGCTCAGTGAGTATATATTCAAAGTAATGATACGGACGAAGGCCATTAAGCTTTGCCGTTTCCGATATACTGTAAACGCGGGCGCTTGCCTCGGCTCCTCTGATCGAATCGAAGAACAGCCAGTTCTTCTTTCCGACGCAAAATGTTCTGAGGGCCCGTTCACAAGCTGAATTGTCAATGGGAACGTTTCCGTTTTCAAGAAATACACGAAGGTATTTCTCCTGGTTTAAGCTGTAGTTAAGACCCTCTGCAGTTTTTCCTTTGGGAAGCATTGATGCAAGCTGTTCCCTGACCCACTCAAAGTATTCGTTAACAAGAGGTTTGATGGTAGCCTGGCGCTCCTTTAAACGCTCCTCAGCCGAAAGATCTTTGAGGGTTCCTTCAAGCTTGTATATGGTTCCTATACGGGCAAGTGCCTGATAGGCAATGGAACGTTTTACAACTTCCGGACTTTTATCTACTGCTATTTTTATGGCATCAGAAAAGTCTCGCCGCGCATGAGCCCAGCAATTCGCATTCCGGATACCTTCGAGCTTCTTGTCGACCAGATGATACTGCGATAATCCATCCGTCACAAGGACTCCGGAGAAATCTTTGTAGTATTCAAGGGGTATGTGGTGGTCCCGGCCTTTCTGATACTCATACAGGACTATCTTTTTGTCCCTGTAGAGTTCACCTGAACGGTGTACCCACATGTAGCTCTTGCTACCGGGATTCCTGCCATCATTTATTACCTGGCAGGGTGTTTCATCAGACTGGGTAACATCATACAGCAGGAGGTGATACCGCATCCTTTCGCAGAAGAATTTGAAGTACTTGTTGGAGATATTTATCGTCCAATCTGCCATGTTCTGTTTGGTTATGTTCACACCGTTACGCTTGAATTCCTGCTCCATGCGTTCATATGGTAACGAGTTCACGAACTTTCCGTTAAATACGGCAGATACAAGGGACGGTGTGGCAATGCTGTTCCGCAGAAGATCCTTGGGACGATCGCCACGGATGAATTCATCCTGATGGTCACCGCCGGTGCCCACGTAAACCTTTACTGTATGTACTTCAACCTTCCATGATGCCGGCATATATTTAAGACGCTTATATACTTCATCGGGCCTGCCTTTCCAGTTGCCCTCTCCATAGAATGCGTCTAACTGCTCTTTGGTAACATCATGTAGATGAGGCTCTGTTTCAAAACCTTCAAGGTCTTTGTCCCTTTTGCCTTTCTGCTTGGGCTTACGTGGTTTTTGGATGATGACATCCTCGATATCAGGCTGTTCAGCGTTTTCGTCGTAAGTTTCTTCGGCTTCGTCAAACATCGACATCTGGCCTTCGAACTGTGAAAGCTTTTCCGTGTGGCGGCCAAAGCGATGCTGATCGGCAAGCCGGACCTGTTCGATAAGTTTTTCCATGTTTTCGTTGAGCTTATCGATCTGATCCTGAAAGGACAGTATGATTAAGTCCTTTGCATCAGAATCCATTTTTTTCAGTTCATCCGGTGTATATTTTGTAGCCATCAGTTACTCACCTCATCTGACTACTATTATACACGGAATGCTGATAAATAGCGAATTCTCAAGGCTTTGCCATTCGTCAAACTGCCTATGGATCAGGCTCAAGCAGATAAGATATATAGGGCGGAAATATAGAGTTTTCAAGGTTCAGATTTTTGTTATACAGCCGTGACATCGGGCTGTATGGGGCTTACACCGGCATCTGTATCGGCCTGCCGGTATAGGATTATTATAGAAAAACAGCAGAAAATAATTTCTCTGTTTTGCACAATGAAAATTTAAAACAGGCGGCTCGGAGTAACTTCCCGTATCCTTGGCCTTACAGGATTTAAGCCTTTCATAAGATCCGAGTACTGCCCTTTTGAAAGAACTACTGCTTCACTCGGACTGCGCGGCCATGAAAAAGATCCTCCTTCCAGCCTCTTATACAGGAGCAGGAAGCCATCGCCTTCCCACAAGAGAGCCTTGATCCTGTCACTCCTTTTTCCGCAGAAGAGGAACAGCAGATTCTTCTCGAAGGGATTAAGGTTATACTGAAGCTTAACTATTGCAGCAAGACCATCTATTCCTTTTCTGAGGTCGGTAGTACCGCAGACGATGATTATCTTTGTTATCCCGTGAGCTTCAGCAAGCATGGTTCAATCCCTCCAGTATACTCCTAAGGAGAGCTTCGGAAGCAGTATTGGACAAGGCGATCACGCAATCATTTATCCTTATAACTGCATCTGCCCTGAAGCCGGAGTCGAAAGGACCGTTGTCAAAAGCTTCTCTCTGAAGCGGTATCTCTGCAAAAGAATGTCTGTCTTCAGATGATACCGGATCAATATGCTCATAAGCTTCTTGACGGAATTTTCTGAGCCAATAGTAATAAGATTTATAAGCAATGCCATTTGCCTTGAGCCACTCTCTTACGGTAGAGTTGTCAGTCCGGCTCTGACATGCATTTACGATGTTTAACCACTGGTTCCTACGGACGTTATGCGTGATTTGATCCATAATGAATTAGCCTCCTCTAAAAAATCACCGTAACTTTTTGCATTTTTTAGAGTATCTCATAGAATGGCTAATCATCCAAGGCGCATGGTCTGACGCTTAC
>DFKZ01000070.1 GCA_002373975.1 Lachnospiraceae bacterium UBA3632
GTCATCCATTTTCTAATATAATGTAAAATTTACAAAAAAGGCAATAAAGATTAAGGGAATTTAATAAATCTGTCTGCTATACAACAGAATCGACTTATGTTATAATTTTTAAGATTGTGTGAACTGATAAATGGCAGATTATTTATGAATGTAACGGTTGTATTACCGTCCTTTAATCCGGACGAAAAACTGAATATGGTGGTGGACGGTCTTATCGATAAGGGCTTTACCGATATCGTGATCGTAAACGACGGCAGCAGACCCGAGAATCTTGCACCCTTTGAGAAAGCTGAGCAGCACCCGGAAGTAACGGTGCTTACCCACGAAGTAAACAAGGGAAAGGGCAGAGGTTTAAAGACTGCTTTCGGATATGTGCTGGAAAATCGCACGGATGTCGCAGGTGTAATTACTGTGGACGGTGACAACCAGCATAAGCCCGATGATATATTAAAGTGCGCCGAGAGGATGATCCGTGAAAAGGATAAAGTGGTGCTCGGATGCAGGGACTTCAGCGGGAAAGACGTACCATGGAAGAGCAGTTTCGGAAATAATACCACCAGCAGGGTGTTTTCAATGTTCTGCGGAATGAAGATCTCGGACACCCAGACGGGCCTCAGGGCTATACCTTTTCAGTATCTCGAGCTGATGACACAGATCAAGGGAGAAAGATTCGAATATGAGACGGAGATGTTCTTTGCCCTCAGGAAGAACCATATAGAATGGGTTGAGGAAAAGATAGAGACCATCTATATCGAGGATAATTCGGAGACGCATTTCAATCCTTTTCTCGATTCCATAAAGATATACAGGATCATTTTAAAGTTTATTTTCAGATATACTCTGAGCTCTCTGATCTGCTGCGTGATAGATATCGGGCTGTTCAATCTGTTCAATATCCTGCTCGCGCGGACGGGAATGCTGGATAATATCAAGATAGGGACAAGGATCGGAAGATTCTTTGTGAGAGTCTTTTCGGGAGGAAACGATTCCATCGCACTCAAAGTGCTGATAGCTACCGTGATCGCAAGGATCATCTCGTCGATCGTCAATTATTTCCTCAACAAGAATGCGGTATTCGAATCGAACACCACTCTCAAAAAGAGTATGTGGAAATACTACCTGCTCTGCTTTGTGCAGATGATATGCGCGGCTGCCGGAGTGTTTGGAATGACGGCACTTTTCGGAAGCAACGATGTGATAGAGGGACTGGTTTACAAGCCTGTAGTGGATGTGATACTTTTCCTTGCAAGCTATCAGGTTCAGCAGCGCTGGGTATTTAAATAGGTTGTTGGTCTTTGCGCCCGGGCGCAGTAAGACCGGAGATTAAGGATAAAGGGATTTAGTATGAAGAGCAGATTTGGTTCCGATAACGGGTCGGATGCAGGTTACGATTCCGACGGCGGGTACTACGACGAGTACGGCTATTATCACGATGCCACCGGCGGATACTATGACGAAAACGGATATTATTATGATTCCGAGGGAGGATATTACGATCCCGACGGGAATTATTTTGATGCCGAAGGCGGATGCTATGATACGCAGGGCAATTATTATCCGCCCGAGCAGGCAGAGGAAAGCAGTGAGAGCTTTTCAAAGAATTCGGGAGAATCGGATGATGGCCTGATGTTTGAGGATCTGAACGCCGCTTACGAGTCAAGGAATAAAAAGAGCGCATTTGCGGCGCCTTCTTCCTCACAGCAGTCGCGCACATCTTCAAGGAAAGCAAAGCCTGAAAAGCGCGCTACGCACTACGGCATGGATGCGGAATCCGAAAGTAAGAAGAAAAAATTCAGATTCACCGGACTCACCGCTGTATTTACAGTTTTCGGTGCCCTTGTGGGTGCAGGCTTTGGAGCGGCGATCGGTGCGGTGCTGGGAGCAATGTTCCTGGTAAGCCCTGTTGTGACGGGGATAATCGGAGCCATAGTGCTTGCGATACTTCTCGGTGCTGCAGCCGGAGGGTCGGTTGACTATATCGGAGGAAGGATCGCGCTTGTGGTCCTGACCTTCTTACTTATAAGTGTTACGGGGCTTTACTTCGTTCTTCACAATATCTACAATGGGCCAGATGCCGCCAGAAACCTTATGGCTTCCACCATACAGGAGACAGGGCAGCTTAAGTTTGTAAACAAGATATTCCTCTCGACCGAGGAGATAGAGGAGATCACCAACAAAAACAGCATGGGTACCCTTGATGCCGAGGTTGACCTCGGAATGATCAAGGTGGGCGGAGATGCCGAAGTTGCTGATCCCGGAACCGAAGGAGAGCCTGCCGAGGAATTTGATATAAACGGATTTGAGCTTGTGGAGATATCGGGACGTACGTATCTCGCCAAGATGATGATAGTAAATGACCCCTCAAGGGTAAAGCTTACCACGATCTTTGACGGATCGTGGAAGGAATACGGAAAGACTCTGGATGAGCTGGTAGAGGGAGGAAATTACCTCGGCGGTATCAACGGAGGCGAGTACCAGTCGGACAGCAACAAGGGCGGACAGCCCAAGGGACTGGTGGTCTGTGACGGAGAAATACAGTACAACAACCCTCAGCAGGGTGATGTAATGGTAGGCTTTAACCGCGATAACATCCTCATCATACGGGATGTCGGAGGAATGAGCGCGGCGTCCCTCAAGGACCTCGTGACAGAGCTTGATATCCGCGATGCGGTTACCTTTAAGGATATTGCGGACGGAGACGACAACCACTTCACCAAGCTCATAATAAACGGCGAATCCATTGCCCTGAGCGGAAACGGCAGCGGAGCAAATCCACGTACCGTTATCGGACAGAAGGCAGACGGAACAGTGCTTCTTCTAACCACCGACGGGCGCGGAGCCGGCGGGCACCTGGGTGCAACTGCCGCCGATATCATTTCCATCATGCAGGAGTACGGCGCCGTTAACGTTGCAAACCTTGACGGCGGAAGCTCATCCTGTATGTATGTGGACGGAGAGTGGGAACAGACCTCTGTAACACTGTATTACTCAAATGCTTCGTGGAGACTTCCTCTTGCATTTGTAGTGGAAAGGAGGGACTAAGCCATGCGTATCAAGAAAAGCACCCTCAGGTTTTTGCTCGTTTATGTTTTGCTGGCAGCAGCATTTATAGGCTTCTGGATCTTCATTATAAACGGTGTTATAAGGAAGGATATGGATGACTTCGAGGCGGCGCAGCCTGCCCATAAGATGGACGAATTCGTCAAAGTTATCGAAAGCGGAGACATAAGCTCCATGGACTTTGCGGAAGCGTCATCAAGGTTTGAGGCTCCTGATATTTATAAGAATACCTTTTCGGAGGCTATAAGCGGAAAGAAGATCACCTACAAGGAGAGCGAGACCAGCTATGATGCGCTTGCTCCCGTATATGAGCTTTACGCCGGAGAGGGAGACAGCGAGCTTCACATTGCAACAGTTCAGCTGAAGGCTGTAAACGTTAAGCCCCTTATGTATATTCTTACCACTCAGGATTGGGAAGTGGGATCGGTGACCCCGATATATGAAGCCGGAACAGGTCAGGAGCTGAGAGTTGAGATACCGGATACATATACAGCTTACGTGAACGGCATCCAGCTTGAGGCCGGGGAGCTTGACGGCGAGCCCGAGGATTATAAGGAATTCGAGATAGTTGCACAGTATGTGGATGTACCGAAGAAGATAAAGTATAAGGTGTCAGGCCTTCTGATGGATCCTGCTGTTGAGATAAGGGATGCATCGGGAACACCGGTTGAATATGAGGTAAACGGAAATGTATACTCCGCAGGCTTTACCGGAGGCGACGTGCCCGAGGACATAGCGGAAACAGCTATCAAAAATGCAAAGGATATATCGGCGATATATGCCGGCGACAGGACACTTAAGTCCATGCGGGATGTATTCCCCGAGGATTCTTACCTGATACCTCTTTTCCAGAACTACATAGATCATGACCTCTGGATGTACAGCGGACATGCCGAGCCGAAGTACTCGGATGAGGCAACCTCCGATTATATCAGGTATAATGATAACTTCTACTCGGTGGTGGTATATTTCAACAAGACTATGTACCTTCCCAAGAGGGATATGACGGTTACCGTCACCACGCATAATACATATTATTATATCTATCAGAATGATAAGTGGATCATAGCGGATATGATCAGTATGAATGAAGAGTAGCAATCGCATTTCGTCTTTTGAAATGCGACGTTACTGCGCGATGCATCAACGCGCAGTAATGTGGCGAAGCCATTGCGACGGACTTGCCGTCATTTGGCATGTCCGGTTTCCTTGTCTAACAGTATTAATAAGCACTCATGAGTAGTTTCATGGGTGCTTTTGACATTTTGCACAAAGTTTTTTGAAAGAATGAATTGTGCGAAATCGTTTACGTAAAAAGTTATCCACATAGACCCGGAAAAAAATACCGAAAATAGACATTATTCACTTATTTATTCACAGT
Source organism: Lachnospiraceae bacterium UBA3632 (assembly GCA_002373975.1). Classification (GTDB taxonomy): domain Bacteria; phylum Bacillota; class Clostridia; order Lachnospirales; family Lachnospiraceae; genus AC2028. Next base: position 4,442 of record DFKZ01000070.1, read on the forward strand.
ATCCACTTGATATTATGTAAATTCCGGAAAAAATTTCTGTAAACTCAGGAACACATGTTTTGTGAAATATGCACAATGTCAGTCTAATCAATAAATAATCTGACAATTCACGCTGGCTGCAGACTGCAATATGTATAGGAAATAAAGTACCCGCTCCCGGGCTCGGAAAGCGCTCAATAACCTTGCTAAATATGCGGTTTTTATGGTAAAATAAAACGGATTTTTGGATTTGTTCTATGTGGGTGTTTTTCAGGGTGTTTTAAAGGGTTTCGGGTGATGAGATGACTATATCGGTTTGCATGATAGTAAAAAACGAAGAAGCCGTGCTTGCAAGGTGTCTGGACTGTCTTAAAGATATAGCGGATGAGATCATAATCGTCGATACGGGCTCAAGTGATTCAACTAAGAAGATAGCTGCGGCCTATACGGATAAGGTTTATGACTTTGAGTGGATAAACGATTTCGCTGCCGCAAGGAATTATGCTTTTTCACTTGCAACCATGGATTA
>DFKZ01000036.1:0-72788 GCA_002373975.1 Lachnospiraceae bacterium UBA3632
CTATAGTGCTCTTTGACTGGCAGCCTTCAAGGCGTACCGACCATCCAAGGGAATTCCTTAAGGATTTCTCCGGAACCGTAGTCACCGATGGATATCAGGTATATCACACACTTGGCAAGGAACGACCTGATCTTAACATCGCCGGCTGCTGGATCCATGCACGCAGGCCTTATGCCGAATTCATTAAATCCGTCGGGCTTCAGGCAGCCAAGGGTTCCATAGCTCAGGAAGCCTACGACATGATCACCGAGATCATGCACATGGACAACGGATACGATGACCTGTCACCCAAAGACAGAAAAATGCAGCGTCAACTGCATCTCAAGAAGAAAGTTGACGACTATTTCGCATGGGTAAAAGTCAAATACGATCAAGTGACCAGGAACAGCTCTATCGGCAAAGCTCTTGCATACAGCATCAATCAGGAGGAATACCTTCGTAAATTCCTTGACGATGGTAACATCCCCATGGATAACAACTATGCCGAGCAGGCAATAAGGCCTTTTACGCTTGGTCGTAAGAACTTCGTTATAATCGAATCCGATAAGGGAGCCAAGGCCAGCGCTGTTCTTTACAGCCTTGTTGAAACAGCAAAGGCAAACCAGCTGAACACCTACAAGTACTTTGAGTTACTTCTTACGGAAATCCCGAAGCACATGGAAGATAAAAGCCTCCACTTTCTGGACGATCTCATGCCCTGGTCAAAAAGGGTTCAAAAAGAATGTCCCAGCATGTATAAAAAATCTTAAGTTAACAAGGATCAATAATCTATCTTAATCCCCGCAGAAATGTGGGGATTTTTAATTTGCAGTACTCATAATTGAGGGCTTACGAGGTTTACACAAAATAATTTACACTCTCGTTCAAAAAGAATGTCCCAGCATGTATAAAAAATCTTAAGTTAACAAGGATCCATAATCTATCTTAATCCCCGCAGAACTGATCATTACTTTTTGCTGTCTTTTCTAGTTTGCTGTACCCTATTGTAAAATAAGCATTTTCACTATATTAATTATTCTATTTTATCGTGTTTTATATTTGACTATCATAGAATAAAGACCAAGTAATCACCAAAAGTAGATATATTTTTTGAGTAGTTCATAGTATGAATATTTCAAAATATCTTTAGTTCGAACCCCCACCCTCTTCTACTTTTAACAATCCATTATTGCACTATGAAGTCTCTGACGATATGGTTTTATATAATCCTTCCACTCGTTTTTATCAATTTTCCCCAATTTAAACTCAATGGCTTTATTGTATATATCATCCAATTCTTTTTCATTAAATATATCATCAGATGTTTCAAACATCCACATCCATAGTTCTGGACAAATAACAGAATGGATACTAGTCCTGCACTTCAAAAATACATTCATTCCCAAATAAGATACAATAAGATGCCATTTTTGATTCGGTTCATATTCTTTTGAATTAACCTTAACTTTCAACGGTGACAACTGTTGTAACGACTCATTATTCAGATATTTAAACGCCTCAAACTCATGCAACTTACCGTTTTTCTCTAATTCAGATAAATAATAATAATATGGCTTAAAACCCTCTCTTAAGCAGTCAGTCGTTCCTTTCGTTTCTATAAACTTGGCTAGATTAATATAGCCATAGTCATTACTCGAAAGTTCTTGTTGATAATCCTTTATTAAATTATTTGTACGATTACACCCATCGCAAGACTTATCACTATAATATTTTAAATAGCTTTCTGTAATTCTATCCATACTTCACCTTTCTATTGCAAATTTGTAATTTTACTTTATTATACCCACTCTAGGTAAGTACCCACATGTAAAAAGACACAAAATGAACTATTCATTGTTATTAGCCAATTTTTTAGTCAGAATCCATTGAATTAATAGGTAATCTGGTAAATATTTTTTACAGATCATATATACATTCTTTTTTTCATAATTGTTTAAGGGTTATCATTATTTTTATGCTTTCTCTCATTTGCATCTTGTCTTCTGTAGAAATGTTCTCAAGTTCACTGCAAAATAGTGAGGATAGTCCGATTCCGCAAAAAGTTTTTGACATTATGCAAACGAAAATTGCTAATAAAAAAATATATGTCATTTTATCCATTGAATAGTTCCGGCGTATTTCTATCTACCTTTCGAATACTTTTATTGTCTCATTCTTGAAATCTGTATATTCAAGATCTCTTAAGTCTTCCTCGACCTTTTTCCAAGTCTCAATCAAGAATTTCAAACTCGTTTTTTGTGTTTTAACAGTATACCTTGCCAACAAATTTATATCATTAGAACTATCTCCTGATTTGTTGAAATTATTAACTTCCCAAGCACAATTGTTTTTTCCTAATTCACTAAACTTATCAACAATTCTTTTTCTATCCTGTTCTCTTTCTTTTTTATTTTTCCATGGTAATCCTTGGTCTTTGTATTTATCATTTCGTAAATTTATAGTAATTGTTACTGAATCATTACAAATATGATGTACATCCATCAAAATACACGTTCTGTAATTATTCGATATATAAGCAAATTGCCAATATTTTCCGTTATATGTTGAAATAGAAAATCTATCTTCTAAAGAATCGCCTTTTATTGATTCCATAAAACTTGCAAAAATCGGATTCCATATTTTTGATTGAGGTTTCCAAAGAAAATCCGGGTCCTTCTCACTATAGAAAACCCTACTATCTATTCTATCAATTTGCTTCTTCCAAAAATCTATACTTTGGCTATATTCACTTATTATTTGATTTGTAATTTTACCATTGTGTTTTTCAAAATCCTTAAACAATTCATCAATCTTATCAATATCCAGTATTTCCCATTCTCTAAAACATTTATTTACTATACTATCAATACTTTTTCTTTCGTCGTCTAGGCTTTCAAGTTCCTGATTGATTTTTTTTATTTCCGATTTCTTTTCTTCTAATTCGTTCTGATATTTAGCAATTGTAGATTGACGTTTATATGCGTTTATTTTTTTAATCCTTTTATTACATTTTTCTATCTTTCCTTCACATATTTTTACTGATGCATCATTATCCTTCTCATATTGTTTTTTTAGTAAAACCTTACATCTGGAATTAGCATCAATAATAGTGTTTTTCTCATATTCATTTACAAATTCATTTTTGTAATAATACAGGAATACTCTTTTCTCAGTAAAATACTTTACATATTCATCCATTCCCAAGAATTTATCATAATATTTTTCCAACTGTGTTTTGTATATTTCTCCATCAGATTTATTGCTAGAATGTATTGACGATCCTGTTTTGTCTTCAATAATAACAAGATACTCATTTTTATTTGTCTTTATATTTAAGATAATATCTGAATTTTTAACTTGTGTATCTACTTCTACTGTTTCTATTTTTTCCCCATTGTTTCCAATTTTCGATAAATACTCCAGGAAATACTTTGAAAACTTCTCAATTTCAGTTTTGGGTTCGTCTTTTGTGAAATTATAAAAAATCCATGTTAAAAATGCGTCTTGATACGCTTCACTATTTGCTGAATAAAAAAAGTTTCTTTCTCCAAATTCATTTCTTTCGTTCATATTTTTCTCCTCCTGAAAAAACATTCTTTTTATATCTTATCTGATATTTTCCGATCCCTTTTCGTTTGCGATCTGTTTAAACAGGTTGTACAGGCCGCTCTGAATTGCTGTGTTGTCGTGATCTGCACCCGGTATTTCATACCAGATGTGCTGCGCACCGTTTTTCTCGAGAAGCTCGTGGTAGGACAGCGGATACTTCCCGACCACGGAATCCCTTGTACCGCAGCAAACTATGAAAACATCGGGGCAGACGGCATCTTCCGCGAATCTGACCTCGCTCTCTTCGAGCTGACCTTCATGAGTCATAAAGTTATCCTTTGTCGGCACGATCCCGGGTGCCGCAGAGATTGCGCAGACATACCCGAAAAGCTCGGGCCTTTGAAGCGTAATGAAAATCGTCTCCCTTCCACCCATAGAAAATCCTGCAAGATATGTATTTTCTCTTCCGGTAAGAACAGAATAATTACTCTCTATATAAGGCATAAGATCATTAACAAGATCATTGATGAAATTATCATAGGGAAGTACGCTCTCAGCGTCGAACCCGGGCTTCTGGTCGGGGTCTGAACTTGCATACATATTGGGGCACACAACGATCGTCTCTCCTATGATCCCATCGGCTGCCATATTTCCGACTATTTCTTTGATCTTATTTCCGGAATCATTTGAAAAAGAATACTCATCGCCAAAGATACCGTGAAGCAGATAAAGAACGGGATACTTACTGTCCTCATTGTAATCAGCGGGAAGAAGAATACTGTAACCCCTCTCAAGCCCGCATGTTTCGGAATAATATGTTCCGTGAGTGTATTCACCATAGGTTATATCTGCTCTGTGCTCCGTAAACATGGCAGGGCATTTTTCCTCTATCTCGCCGTTTAACGCAAATTCATAGGGCTCTTCTGAGGAATCTTTTTTATCCTCTTCGATTTCTATTCCCGTAGCGAACTTATTCTTATCTTCTTCAGCACCCACTTTTTCATCTCCTTTATTATCTTCGATATTCTTTTATTTTTCCTTTGCTTCTTTTTTTATCTTCTTAAGATGTTCACGTATCTTTACTTCATATCCCTGTCCGTCAGGTCTGTAGAATTCCTTTCCGGTAAGCTCATAGGGAAGATACTGTTGCTCGACATAGTGATTCTTAAAGTCGTGTGCATAAAGATAGCCTGTGCCGTGCCCAAGCTTGGCAGCACCTTTATAATGCGCATCCTGCAGATGCGGAGGGATCGGAAGATTTCCGCTTGCCGCTACTTCTGCCATCGCCTCGTCAACCGCTCCGTAAGCTGCATTGGACTTAGGCGCACATGCCACATAGGTGGCGGCTTGTGACAGGATTATCCTCGCCTCCGGCATTCCTATCCTCTCTATTGCCATACAGGCATTTGTCGCAACCACTATCGCCATCGGATCCGCATTTCCAACATCTTCGGATGCGCAGATCATGATCCTTCTCGCGATAAATTTGATATCCTCTCCCGCATACAGCATCCTGGCCAGGTAATACACCGCAGCATCGGGATCGGAGCCTCTCATGCTCTTTATGAATGCGGAGATGGTATCGTAATGATTGTCACCGTCCTTATCGTATCTTACAGCACGCTTTTGGATGCATTCCTGAGCTACATCGAGTGTGATATGAATCAGCCCGTCGTCGCTGCGCGGAGTGGACATCACACCAAGCTCTACGGCATTTAATGCCTTTCTCGCATCCCCTCCCGCAATATCCGCAAGGAAGCTTACCGCATCATCATCTATTACCGCTTTGTAAGCCCCCATTCCTCTTTCGTCATCGCTTACGGCCTTTTTTATCAGACCCTCAACAGCTTCCTGTGAAAGAGGCTTTAACTCAAAGATTATAGATCTCGAAACAAGAGCGCCGTTTACTTCAAAGTAGGGATTCTCGGTGGTGGCACCGATTAGTATAAGAGTTCCGTCCTCCACAAAGGGAAGCAGGTAATCCTGCTGGCTCTTGTTAAAGCGGTGTATCTCGTCGATAAACAGGATCGTCCTTTTACCGTTTAATCCCAGCAGTCCCTTTGCCTTTTCGACCACCTCTTCCATATCCTTCTTGCCGGCTATGGTGGCATTTATCTGGGTAAATTCTGCGCTTGTTGTATTTGCAATGACTCTTGCAAGAGTGGTCTTTCCGGTTCCCGGAGGCCCATAGAATATAAGAGAGCTCAGCTTATCCGCTTTGATCGCCCTGTAGAGCAGCTTATCCTCTGCAAGGATATGTTCCTGCCCCACCACTTCGTCAATGGTGCGCGGGCGCATTCTCGCTGCAAGAGGGGACTCTTTCTCTCTTGCATTTTCACTCATCATTTCAAAAAGATTTAACTGGTCCATCAGACTGCCTCAAAACTTTTCTATCTTCGAACTATTTTACGTATTCGTAATGTATCCGTTCAACATCCAAAACATATATATTTTACCAAAAAGTCACCCATTTAACAATAATTCCGTAGGTATCGCCTTCGTGATCCCTTCCGCAATTGTCATAACAAATCCAATGTGATAAACTATATTCTGATCTGTTCCTTATGGGAAAAATCATAAGATCATCGGAATGTGAGGTAGAGATATGAGTTATTCGGAACTTCAAAACGGAAGTGACATAAGGGGCATCGCAATGGAGAACGAAACCGGAGCGGTCAATCTTACAGATAAGGCAGCCTGCGATATAGCTGCAGCATTTGTTAAATGGATGAAGGAAAAGCTTCACAGGGACAATGTGAGGATCGCCATCGGACGTGATTCAAGGCTCACCGGAGAATCCCTTTTAAATGCCGCAGCAAAAGGAGTATCTACCGAGGGCTCAAAGGCATATGATCTGGGCCTTGCATCCACCCCCGCCATGTTTATGACTACAGTGCTCGGGGATGATCCCTTTGACGGAAGCATCATGATCACAGCAAGCCATCTTCCCTGGTATAGAAACGGCATGAAGTTTTTCATATCAAGAGGCGGACTTGAAAAGGATGAGATAAAGGAGATCACGGCTATCGCAGATTCTCTCGCTTCCGAAGGCAGAGAGGCAAAGCAGACTTCCTCTCCCGAAAAAGTCAGCTTTATGGACACATACACAGAATATCTCAGAAACAAGATAATCACCGGTGCAGGCCGCGGTGATAAACCTTTATCGGGGCTTCATATCGTAGTTGATGCCGGAAACGGAGCAGGTGGATTCTTTGTAAAAGATGTGCTGCAAAAGCTTGGCGCCGACACTGCGGGAAGTCAGTTCTTAGATCCCGACGGGCACTTCCCCAATCATATTCCCAATCCCGAGAATAAGGAAGCTGCCGAAGCAATCAAGGATGCCACGATGAATTCCAATGCAGACCTTGGTATTATCTTTGATACCGACGTGGACAGAGCCGGTGCGGTTCTTCCCGGCGGAAAGACTCTCACAAGAAACGACCTTATCGCCGCTCTTGCCACCATTGCGCTTAACTCCAATCCCGGAACCACCATCGTCACCGATTCCGTCACAAGCGACGGGCTGGCTCAGTTCATAGCTTCAAAGGGCGGTGTGCATAAGAGATTCAAGAGAGGCTACAGAAACGTTATCGATGAGGCTATAAGACTTAATTCATCGGGCATTGATTCACAGCTTGCCATCGAGACCAGCGGACACGGTGCATTTAAGGAAAATTATTTCCTCGATGACGGCGCATATCTCATGGTTAAGCTCCTTATCGAAATGGGTAAGGGTAATAACATCTCCTCTCTTATCGAGGGATTAAAGGAGCCCGCAGAGAGCGTTGAACTGCGTTTCCATGTGGGAGAAGTAAGTGACCTTCAGGCAAACGGAGACAGGATCCTTAAGTATCTTGAAGATAATGCGGGATCCGTCGAGGGATGGACTATCGAAAAAGAAAACTATGAGGGCGTAAGAGTTAATTGCGATGCATCCCATGGTAACGGATGGCTTCTCTTAAGAAAGTCCCTTCACGAACCCATTATGCCCCTTAATATCGAAAGTGACAGCAAGGGTGGCGCTCTCCTTATAGCAAAGGCTCTGTATAAGCTTATCGAGAATGAAAAAACTCTCGATCTTACACCGATCAGAGAGTTTTGTAAAGAGTGATCCGATTAAATGATCAATACCTGTTTTTCAATGCCGGGATCACAGGTTTTTTACCATCTCGGCAAACCTGTCTCCGCGGTCTTCAAAATTCTTGAAGTAACCATAGGAAGCTGCAGCGGGTGAGAGCACACATCCCTCTCCGGGGGCCGTGATCTCAGCCGCTTTTTTAACGGCCATTTCAAGATTGGTAACGTATACGGGGCACCTGTGTGCACCGCTGTTTCTGTGCTGGGGATATTTGTACAGAAATTCGTCGTGCACTCTCTTTCCGGATTCATACATGCAGACATAATTAAACTCTTCATGCTCTGCCATAAAATCCACCAGGATATCGTAATCTATCCCTCTGTCCAGTCCGCCTATAAGTATAGTCTTAACGCCGGGTATGCTCCTGAGGGCGCTGACGGCCGCCTCCGGGATGGTTGATATCGAATCATCATACCAGTCTATTCCGGCATAATTTCCGATGGGCTGCAGCCTGTGGGGAAGCCCCTCGAAGCTTCCGAGCGCTGCGGTGATCGCCTCATCGTCACAGCCGTAGACCTCTTTTGCTATATGTCTTACAAATGTCGCGTTCAGCTGATTGTGTTCTCCAAATACCTTAAGAGGAATATCTCTGACTTCGTCCACAGTGACAACAGTGGTTTTTGCCTTTGTATTTATTTCGGGTACATTTTCCCCTTTGTAGAAATAATCTCCCTCTTCCTGATATGTGGTGATATGGCTCTTAGCCTTGAAATAGGCATCCATCGAGTGATAATAATCAAGGTGATCCTCATAGAGATTAAGAAATACCGCCACATGGGGAGAGACTTTGGTGTGCTTCATCTGATGGCATGAAAGCTCAAAAACTATGATGGTATCATCTGTTATCTGCTCACAGTAATCCATGCAGGGAAGCCCGATATTTCCAAGCAGGATCACCGGTCTGTCGGTGCATTTTTCAAGCACGTGAGCCAGCATTGATGAAGTGGTGCTCTTTCCCTTTGTTCCGGTTATTCCTATTATCCGGTCCCTGTACTGATTAAGAAAAAGCTCGGTCTGAGATGTGTATTTATTTTTCCTGAGGGGCTCATAATCCTGCATCACAATGCCGGGGCTTTTGATGATGATATCATACTCATCCTCGTCAAAATCGTGGATCTTTCCCTCAAATACATCCACAGACTTTGCTTCGCAGTAGTTCTTGATATAGTTCTCGGAGGCCTTGCCCTCACGGCCGTAGCCCCATATCAGTATTCTCTTATCCTTTACGGCATCTTTTATCGTTACGCTCATAACTCTCTCTTATTCCCTGATTAAACGTTCTCTGTAAAATAACAGCTCTTCCGGAACCAGATTGTCTTCATTCCATTCGTGAAGCATGTCATTTATATCAAATGTAACCTGATCAAGCTGCGATCTGTATCTCTCGGTAAGAAGGCTCTTCCCGCCTTTATCGATGTAGTCTTTAAGGCATGCAAGCACCTCCCGTCTTGTTCCCACGCACTCAAAAGGCTTGTTCTCTTCTATTCCGCAGAGTTCTCTGAAATCGAGATCAAGGCTTTCCTTATCGAGAAGCTTTTCGCCGAATATTTTTATAAGATCTTCTTCCTCAATAAAGGGAGAAAGGATGATATAAACAAATAAACATTTAGGGCAATTACAGCACCATATACCCTGCTTGCTTCCCTTGTTGCAGCTTCTGAACACACTGTGGTATTTTTTTGCCTCCGAAAACAGAGCGGCTATCTGAAGCTCGGTAAGGGGCCTTAACAGGCTGAAGTAATGAATATCCGAGTCGGTAACAGTCTTAAAGTATTCGTTAAAATCTTTCTCGAATTCAAAAGATTTGGAATACTGATGATTGACAAACGAGTCCTTTACGGTGGACTCATTTGCGCTGTTCTCGTTGGAAAGGGTGATATTCTTTCTGCCGGTAAGATACGCCGATATCACAGCGGAGAAAGCGACCACTGCCGAGAAAGGAATATGTCCGTTCATAAATCCTTTCTCATTCATCTCGATTATCTTTTTATCGAGGATCCTTTTTGCCACATAATCACCGGATTTATAATCACACACATCTATTACATTCCGTGTGGTCTCGTTGCCGTTAATGGTGTAGGTGATGATGGGCTCGCCCTTCAGTATCTCGAGGCTTACCACAGAGTCCTTTCCTCCGCCCACGGGGACAAGCGCACCTTCGTAAGATACATCATCGTGGAGCGGCATATCTTTTGCATGAGCCTCCCTGTTACTTTCCGATGCCGCATCTGCTTCTTTCAGGCAATTACCATTCAGGGACAATTCAAATCCAACCAGTTCCTCCGGCTCGATGTACTCTATCCCGTTGATGTAAAGGAACTCACCAAGTCCGTTGCGGTACAGCTTCTGCCACCAGCCTTGCTGCCACCCGGACAGGCTGCCGCACCCGATAACAACAGTCTTCGGGCAGGTTATCTTGTAATAGCTTATGGTCTCGACCATTCCGAGAGAAAAGATCATCCGGTCAAGTATCTCGTCATTCAGAAGATCTTCGATGCTTTCGGATTCAAGGATTTTAACATCTTCGGTACCATTTTCGGTCGTAACCTTTAGCGGAAATTTCCACTTCGACACAAAGCTCTCAAGTCCCTCTGTTTCAAAATGGAACTTCACAACAAGGTGATCGTCCTCTACTGTTTTTTCGTAGCTTTTATATATAAACTTTTTGTATTTTTCTCTTAATTCTCTAAACTGTTCGCCTGCCATCATCTATTTTCCTTTGAACTGATTTGTGGCTTCGTCGTATCTGTACCCGGCCTTATCGAGTATGTCCGATATTTCGGACTTGCTTTCATCAAGATCGTCGCACAGCTCGTCAAGCGATCCGTATCTGTCGCGCAGTTTCATATTTATCATGCTTAATAGCATGCTGGGTTCTTTTGGAAGCATAGAATCTTTTTCCTTCCTTGGTCATTATACCGCAAACTGACTGTTATAGAGTTCTGCATAAAAGCCGCCCTTTGAAAGAAGCGATTCATGATCACCCTGCTCGACGATATTGCCGTCGCGCATTACCAGTATCACATCTGCTTCTTTTATGGTTGAAAGCCTGTGTGCCACGATAAAGCTGGTCCTTCCCTGCATCATCTTTGCAAATGCCTTTTGTATCCTTATCTCGGTTCTGGTATCTATGGAGCTTGTAGCCTCATCCAGTATCAGCATCGGGGGCAGACAGAGCATTACTCTGGTAATGCAAAGGAGCTGCTTCTGACCCTGGCTGAGCATACCTCCATCCTCTCCTATCACTGTGTCATAGCCGTTTGGCAGTCTCTTTATGAAGCTGTGAGAATGTGCAGCCTTTGCCGCAGCGATGATCTCCTCATCCGTGGCATCAGGCTTGCCCATGCAGATATTTTCCCTGATCGTTCCGGCTTTGAGCCAGGTATCCTGAAGCACCATTCCGTAGCTGCCCCTCAAGCTGTCCCTGGTAACATTTCTGATATCCAGTCCCTCTACACTTATGGACCCTTCATCCACATCATAGAATCTCATAAGCAGATTGATTATGGTTGTCTTTCCGCATCCTGTGGGGCCTACGATCGCCACTCTCTGTCCGGGCTTAACATCCAGGCTGAAGTCCCTGATGAGAGGCTTATCTTCAACGTATCTGAATTCAACATTCTTAAGGCTCACATTACCCTTAACATCGCTTATTACAGCGGCATTTTCCGCTTCGGGTGTGCGGGGCTTTGCCTCGATAAACTCAAATATCCTGGATGCGCATACTACGGCATTCTGAAGCTCCGTTACCACGCCCGATATCTCATTAAACGGCTTTGTGTACTGGTTTGCGTAGGTGAGGAAGCATGTGAGTTCTCCCACTGTCAACGTGGTAAAAATATTCGCATTCTCCAAAGCGAACCCTCTTATTACAAAGAATCCTCCCACAACCGCAACTCCCGCATACACAAGGGAATTGACAAATCTTGTGCTGGGATTGACCAGGGATGAGTAAAATACTGCTTTCAGTGAGCTGTCGTGGAGCCTTCCGTTTATCTCATTAAACCTGTCCTTAACGGCTTCCTCTTTGGCAAATATCTTGACTATCTTCTGGTTTCCGATCATCTCATCGATAAGAGCCGTCTGCTCGGCACGTATCTTTGACTGGCTCTGGAAATAGTCATGTGTGTGAGTGGCTATAAACTTAGCCACAAAGAACGACAACGGCGTGATGAATATGACCACGATCGATACAAATGGGCTGGTACGCAACATAAACACAAGTGTTCCAAGGATGGTCATCACTCCGGTGAAAAACTTGGTAAATCCCATGAGCAGTCCGTCCGCAAAGGTATCGACATCCGCAACGATCCTGCTCACAATATCTCCGGTGGGCTGCTTATCGAGGTACGAAAGAGGCAGATCATGAAGATGTCTCATAGCATCATTTCTGATATCCTCAACCACATGATAGGTGATATGGTTATTGATCGTATTCATCACCCACTGGGATACTGCGGTAAGCACTATCACGATCCCCATTCTGATGAGTATCCTGTACAGCTCATCAAAATCCACACCGCCTTTTCCGTACAGGAAAAGATCCACTGCACGCCCGATAAGCACGGGGATATACAGAGTCCCAACCACTATAGCCGCAGCAAGTATCAGGGATATAACAAGTAGCGGAATATAGTGCCTGATGTAATTCAATATCTTCCCTATTGTTTTTTTGTTGATGTCTTGTTTTTTAGATTTCAAAGTAATTATGTCTCCACTTGAGTGTTATATATCTCTCTATAGATTTCGCATGTCTTAAGCAGCTCTTCGTTTGTTCCTACTCCAACAACAGCTCCGTCATCAAGCACGATTATCTTATCGGCATTTCTGATGGATGAAGCACGCTGCGACACGATAAATACCGTGGTGTCACTGATGGAGGCGATCGCCTTCCTGAGAGCTGCATCGGTTGCGTAATCAAGTGCGGATGCGGAATCGTCAAGTATAAGTATCTCCGGATTCTTAACAAGAGCCCTTGCAATGGTAAGGCGCTGTTTCTGACCGCCCGAAAAGTTCCTTCCGTTCTGCTCCACAACAGCATCCAGTCCGTTTTCTTTCCCTTTAACGATCTCGGTGGCCTGAGCCATATCCAGGGCTTTCCAGAGTTCTTCGTCAGTGGCGTTTTCATTTCCCCACAGAAGATTGCTTCTGATGGTTCCCTTAAAAAGCACTGCCTTTTGGGGAACAACTCCCACTTTGTTCAAAAGCTCTGTGCTTTCATATTCATCTGCATTTTTTCCTTCTATACGCACGCTTCCGGAAGTGGCTTTATAAAAGCCGGGGATCATGTTTACCAGAGATGTCTTACCTGATCCTGTTCCTCCGATGATACCTATTGTCTCGCCTTTTTTGACCGAGAAGCTTATATCCGTCAGAGTTTCGTCTCCGGCACCCGCGTATTTCAGGGAAGCATGGTCAAAGACAATGTACTCACCACCGGGAGCAGACTCATTGCACGGTTTTTCAAAGCTGTTTTCTGCCTGACTTTCAGCTTTATTGTCTGCGTCGTCTTTTTCCCGGGCATCTGCAGCGTTCCTTGTTTTGAGCACTGCTTCTACTCTGTCTCCGCAGGCGATAGCCTTTGTGATCAGCACGATAAGGTCCGCAAACTTTATCAGCTCAACAAGTATCTGGCTCATATAGTTAACGATGGCCACCACCTGGCCCTGCGTCAGATCTCCGATATTAACTCTCACTCCGCCGATATATATGAGCGCTATGAGTGCGCCGTTTACGATCACGTAGGTGAGTGGATTGGACAGAGCCGAGAACCTGGCAACGTGTGTCTGTGCCTTGGTGAGCACTCTGTTGTCAAACTCAAAATCCTTTAATTCTTTTTTCTCCAGACGGAATGCCCTTATGACTCTCACACCTGTAAGGTTTTCTCTGGTGTGGCCGAGCACCTTGTCCAGATTTCCCTGTACTCTTTTATAGAGCGGCATGGTAAGGAGCATTATTCCGTACACAACAACAGCCAAAAGCGGAATGGTCACCACAAACACAAGAGCCGCCTTTACATCTATTGTAAAAGCCATGATCATGGCTCCGAAGACTACGATGGGTGACCTCAGAAACAGCCTCAAAACCATATTTACACCGTTTTGAAGCTGATTGATATCACTGGTCATCCTGGTGATCAGCGTTGATGTTCCTATTTTGTCTATACTGGTGAAATCCAGAGTCTGAATGTGTGAAAATACGGCTTCACGAAGCTCCGTTGAAAAGCCTACCGCAGCTTTCGCCGCAAAGAACTGAGCCGTTATGGCCGCCACCATTCCGATAAGTGCCAGGCCTACCAATACAAGCCCCATTTTTATTATCATGGGATGGTCTTTTCCCGGTATTGCCACATCTATGATCCTTGAGATAACAAGGGGCACAAACAGCTCAAAAGAAGCCTCGAGCAGCTTAAAAAGCGGCGCGAGGACAGATTCTTTTTTATAGTTTTTTAAAAATTTAAGTAATGATTTCATTTGTATAATCAGTATTATGCAATTCAGTGAGTATTATTAAATCCGCAAATATAAAGTCTAACTTACGCACACAGTGAGAAAACAGTCGTAAACTTTTTCTTCGATCCATGTGTATTTTGAATTCTCACTGCTGTCAAGCTCGAGCATATTCCGGGAAAAGTAAGGTCTTACACCCTCTCCGGTGCACTTTCCGAGGGCTTCTTTTCTCGACCACAGCTTGTAGAAAAGCTCCCTTGTTTCGTCCTCCGAAACGGCTTTGCTCTCTTCCCCGGAGAAGAATCTCCCGGCCATGCTCTTTTCACGCTGCGAGCGCATGTTCTGTATGTCGGCCCCCACCTCTCTGTCGGAAACGGCGAGGATCACCAGCCCTCCTGCATGGGATAAGTTAAAAAACGGCAGCCTCTCATCCATAAAATAAGGCTTTCCCATCTCTCCGTAACGGTATGCATAATCCGTTACTTCGGCCTTTTCCGGAAGCAGGTCTTTAAGGCTGATCACGGTAACAGGGCCTTCCCCGGTTTTTCTGCAGGAGCCTGTATTATACTCCCGCATAGCGTGCTGTATAAGAAGCCCCGCACCTATCGTGGCAGCTCTCCCCTTGGGATTATTCTTCATCCTCAGGGCAAGCTGCTTTCTGCGGGAATCGATACGGGAAAGATACATTTCTTCATCTTCCGGAGAGGGTGCGGTCAGCTCCGGAAGATCAGTTTTTAAAACATATACCTTTAAGAAAAACGAGGGCACTTTTTAATCTTCCTTCTTTTCTTCCTCAGGCATCACAACTGCGATGTGAACGTCATCAAGCTGTTTCTGACTAACCGCAGAGGGCGAATCCATCATGACATCCTGCGCATTCTTGTTCATGGGGAAGGTTATAACCTCACGGATAGACTCCTCTCCGGTAAGGAGCATGATCATTCTGTCCACTCCGGGGGCGGCTCCTGCATGAGGCGGTGCACCGTAGGTAAATGCATTGTACATTGCGGGGAACTTGGCCTTAACCTCAGCTTCGCCGAGACGTACAAGTTCAAATGCCTTAACCATAATCTCCGGGTCGTGGTTTCTTACAGCGCCCGATGCAGACTCATATCCGTTTATTACAAGGTCATACTGATTTGCCATTATATCAAGAGGATCCATCTCTCCTCTTTCGGCTTTTTCCAATGTTTCAAGGCCTCCTACGGGCATTGAGAAAGGATTGTGGCAGAATTCCAGCTCTCCCGATTCCTCGCCTATCTCGTACATAGGGAAGTCCACTATCCAGCAGAACTGATACTGCTCTTTGTCCATGTGCTCGGGACAGAGCGCGCCGAGCCTTGTTCTGAGCACGCCTGCTGTCTTTAAGCTCTCAGCCTTTGTGCCTGCCGCGATTCCCACAAAGCATCCCTTGGTAAGGCCCAGCTTTGATATCACTTCGTCTTTTATGGGCTGTACGAACTTGGAAATGCCTCCGACGATCTCTCCGTTTTCGTCCACTCTGAACCAGTAGGTCTTTCTGGCGGTCTGTACCTCAACATCGGCAACAAGCTGGTCTATCTGCTTTCTGGTGGCATTAAACCCGGTTACGACAACCGCCTCTATATCCGCGCCCTTGAAGGGATCAAACTCTACTCCTCCGAGAACATCCGTAACATTTGTAAGCTCCAGATCTATTCTGAGATCGGGCTTGTCTGTTCCGTACTTTTCCATCGACTCTCTGAAAGGGATCCTCTTGAACGGAGCCGGTGTGATCCTGTCATAGATACCGTACTTTTCGAATACAGGGACAAGTACCTTTTCCAGCACTCCGAGTACGTCATCCTGGGTGGCAAAAGCCATCTCCATATCCATCTGGTAGAATTCGCCGGGTGTACGGTCTCCTCTGGCATCCTCATCTCTGAAGCAGGGTGCTATCTGGAAGTATCTGTCAAAGCCCGAAGTCATTAGCAGTTGCTTGAACTGCTGGGGTGCCTGGGGAAGTGCATAGAACTTTCCGGGGTGCTTTCTTGCGGGCACAAGGAAGTCTCTCGCTCCCTCGGGGCTTGATGCGGTAAGTATGGGAGTGGTGATCTCGAGGAATCCTTCCTCGGTCATGGCCTTTCTGAGCTCTGCCACCACATTGCATCTGAGCACGATATTCTTCTTGACATCGGGATTTCTGAGGTCAAGATAACGATATTTAAGCCTTGTATTCTCGTCCGCTTCCTTTGACCTGTTTATTTCGAAGGGAAGCTCTGCATGTATGCACTTTCCGAGAACTGTGACCTTCTCGGGAACAACCTCGATATCCCCCGTAGCGATCTTGGGGTTTTTGTTGGAGCGCTCCCTTACGGTTCCCTCCACGCATACCGTCGACTCTGTATTGAGCTCTAAGAATGCGTTCATCATCTCCTCTGTCTCGGGAACGATCTGCGTGGTCCCATAGAAATCCCGCAGGATCACAAATCCAAGGTTCTTGCTGACTCTTCTGATATTTTCATACCATCCGACCAATGTTACTTTCTTTCCTGTGTCCGATAATCTTAATTCATTGCAGTTGTGGGTTCTTGACTGTGTCATTTTATATTTGCCTCCGAAAAGAATTCCTCAAAAGAAACATATCCCTGTGCGGTAAGCTGTTCTTTCTGGAATTTTTTATTTTTATTCATGCGAACGACAAGTACCTGCCGTCCTTCTTCTCTTTCCTTCTGTGCCTTTGCTATTATCTCACAGAGCTTTTCTTTTCCGATACCCTTCTCGATAAGATAAGCTTTCTTTTCAGATTCTCCCGGAACCTTGAATCCGCTCTCCACAAGCAGAAGCACTATCCTTTCAAACCCGATGGAGAAACCGCATGCGGGAACATTCTGTCCGGTAAAGCGGCCTACCATCTCGTCGTATCTTCCGCCGCCTCCGCAGCTTCCGCCGAATTCCGGCATCGCTATCTCAAATATCGTTCCGGTATAATAGCTCATTCCCCTCACGAGAGTAGGGTCAAACACCATATCGAACTTTGCCTGCTTGGTGGCTTCCACCGAATCGATTATCTCGATAAGGCCTTCTCTTATATCGGCGTCCAGGAAATCTCCCAGCGTATCCGCCAGCTTTCTGATACCCTCAGCGGTATTGTCCTGATCCTCAAAAAGCTTAAGGTACTTATCAACCGAAGCGGCTTCAAACCCGTTCCCTATAAGCTCTTCCTTAACTCCGTTAAGGCCGATCTTGTCCATCTTATCGAGGGTAATAAATACGCTCTCGTACTGATCCTCGGCAAAGCCCGCATAGGCTGCCATGGCTTTAAGGATCCTTCTTTCGTTGATCCTTATCTGGAAGTTCTTGAAGCCAAGCTTGCCGAGTGTGGTAGTAGTTGCAAGAATGAGCTCTATCTCTGCCAGATTTGACGGCTCGCCCAGAATGTCTATGTCGCACTGCATGAACTGACGGTAGCGGCCCCTCTGCGGCCTGTCCGCACGCCACACATTTCCCATCTGAAGTGCCTTGAAAGGTGAAGGCAGGTTTGCGGAATTGTTGGAATAATATCTTACAAGGGGAACCGTAAGATCATATCTCAGGCCTCCGTCGACCACCTGCTCCTCGGTGGTGGCGTTTGCCACATCCAGTTTCTCGCCCCTCTTTAATATCTTAAAGATGAGCTTTTCGTTATCCCCGCCCTGTTTACTTGTCAGATTCTCTATATTCTCAACGCAGGGAGTCTCGATCCTGGTGAATCCGTACTGTGAATATGTCTCGCTTATAACGTTCTGGACATACTCGCGGATCCGCATCTCCTCGGGGAGAATATCCTTCATGCCCGTAACGGGCTTTTTATTTAATCCCATATTACTGTCCTCATATCCGGCAGTTCTTAGGCCTGCCCTGTTTACATACCAAAGCGGGCTCGCAGGGAGTCCGCTTTCGTTGATCCTGATTAAAATGATCGATCCTGTTACTTTCCGTTAGCCAGAGCGCACAGCTCGTCGAGCATCTTGGGAAGCTCTGTTCCCATATTCTCGTCCGAGAACTGGCAGGTTCCGACTTTGCGGTGTCCGCCGCCGCCATACTTGAGCATAAGGCTTCCCACATTAACGTTTGAAGTCTTGTTAAGCACGCTGTATCCCACTGCGGCGCTGCATCCCTTTCCGCCCTTTCCGCTTACGATCCATGCGGAAATATTCTGATCGGGATACATGGAATAGATCATGAAACGGTTGCCTGTATATATCGGGTCCACATCACGAAGATCCGTGATGATGACATTTCCTTCGGTATGGGTATGGGCCTTGACCATCTCCTTGAATTTGATGGTCTGCTCATTATAAACCTCTATACGCTCCTTGACATCGGGCATATTGAGTATCTCTTCGGTAGTATTCTTGCTGCATGCAACAAGAAGCTTTTCCATGAGCTGATAATTTGATACCGTGAACTGTCTCCAGCGTCCGAGACCGGTTCTGGGATCCATAAGGAATCCGATAAGGATCCATCCGGTAGGATTCATAACCTCATCGATGGTGAGATTTCCGGAGTCCACCTTATCAACAGCCTCCATAATGTCATCATACTGAGGGAAACGCTCTTTTCCGCCGTAATACTCATAAATGATCCTTGCGCATGAAGGGGTCACACGGCTCTCGCCCTTATACTTGCC
This sequence comes from Lachnospiraceae bacterium UBA3632, assembly GCA_002373975.1. Classification (GTDB taxonomy): domain Bacteria; phylum Bacillota; class Clostridia; order Lachnospirales; family Lachnospiraceae; genus AC2028. Next base: position 18,746 of record DFKZ01000036.1, read on the forward strand.
CTCAAGCTGCTGACGCTCAAATTCGCTTGAATGGTGATCGAACCAGAGACCGCAGCCCTCAACGTAAGGAACGTTGGCAAGGCAGTCATCCTCGGTGATCTCCACAAGACCATCCTGAAGATCCTTGGGATGCGCAAATTTCCAATTATCGATAATGCCTGCTTCAAGAAGCAGTGCGCCGCATACAAGCCCGTCAAAATCTGAACGTGTTACAAGTCTCACTTTTATATCTCCTTTCACATATGCCGTTTACACGACATACCGCTCTGACTTAGAGATCCCAAAAGGGGTCTCAACTTTAGATATTTTAACACATTTTACCGTAATATACCATCATTTATTAAATGATAACTTAATTTATTTTTTCAAGTATTTCATTCAAACCTGAAATAGTCAAAGCATCCGTATCCCCCTTCTTTTCCCGAGACGTTACGAACATATATCCCGCACTTTGCTCCCACCCATCTTCCGGCCCTCGACTCAAAATCCAGCACCTCTTCGTAAGAATCCCCGTCAAGACTGTAGGAGAACGTAACATCTTCCCTCGGGATAGGAAACGAATAATCCCCGTCATTATTGTTTTCAATTGAAATAACGCGCGTTACGTTAATTGAAAACCATATCTTTTTCACCTTTTCAATTCCGGCCGCAAATAAATGAATATCTCTCACGGTATCCCGGGCATAGGCTTTTTCCTTTTCGAACCTCTGCTCTCCGGATACGGTCCTTAACAAAAAGCCGTCTTTTGTTTTAAGTATCCCCAATGCGCCGTACCTCTCCGCCATATTGACAATACCGGCCTCATCTCCGGTTTTCATGTCTTTTAGATATAGGCAGGTATTAACGGTATACTCGGGGAGCGGCCACTTTTGAAGGAGCAGATTGGGCTGATCTGAAATGGAAGCCTCAGCCGGCACCGATCTTAACCTTATCATCGACTTTTCCGGCACGCACTCGATCCATTCGGGACTGTGATCCGCATTCCACTGCCACTGAAGCGATAGCTTTGATGAGTCGAATTCATCCGATGAATCGGGGCAGAAAGGAGCCCCCTGCTCCTCCGTCCCTGCTATGGCAGGCTTGGCATATTGCTCCACAGGCTTTCCGCAGGTCTCATTCGGTCCGGCTTCCCCGATCACAGGCCAGTCATCTTCCCAGCGCATTGGCTGTAAGTGTACTATCCTCCCGGCAGCATATATATCCTGAAAGTGAATAAACCAGTCTTCCCCTTCACCGATGCGGATCCACGCTCCCTGATGTGGACCGTTCACATCCGTATCCTTCTGCTCCATCACCCTTCGATACTCATAGGGGCCGTAAATATTTCTCGATCGCAGCACTGTCTGCCAGCCCTGTTTTACTCCTCCGGCAGGGGCAAATATATAATACCAGCCGTTATTTTTATATAGCTTTGGTCCTTCGATAGTGTGATTATTATTGGCTTCCCCGTCAAATATCATTACGGGATCGCCCGTTATTTTATTAAAATCTTCACTCATGGGAACTATCTGGAGTCTGCTCTTAAATCCGATCCTGCTCTTTGCAAAAGCATTCACCATATAGCATTTACCGTCATCATCTATAAAGGGGCAGGGGTCTATCCATCCGGCCCCTTCGTAGACACATACAGGGTCCGACCACTCTCCGGCGGGATCCTTTGCCTTAACATAGAATATACCTTCATCCGGCATCGGAAAGAAAATATAAAACTCTCCGTAAAAATATCTTATGGCCGGGGCCCACACACCGCATCCGTGCCTGGGCTTATCATATCCTGCGTATGGAATGTTTTCCAGCGCATAGCCTATGAGCTCCCAGTTGACCAGATCCCTTGAATGAAGAACAGGCAGCCCCGGCGTGTTGCAGAAGCTGCTTGCTGTCATATAAAAATCATTTCCGACCCTGACAGCGTCAGGATCGGAATAATCTAAATACAATATAGGATTTGTATACGTACCGTTTCCGTTATCGGAAATCCACTTTTCCATGATGTATCCTTTTAATTACATTTGTTATTCTTTTGTATAAAACAATATACCGGCGATAGTATCAGGCCTTACAGAGTTGCATGAGCTGCAATCTTAAGTATCTCCTTCACATCGTCGGATGAGAGCTGTACAAACCCTCCGGTGCGCCCGGTCTCACCCAGTCCGAACTTCTCAACGAGCACGGGGATATCTTCCTCTTTTGCACCGATCTCGCTGAAGTTGATAGGCATTCCTATATCGTGAAGGAATCTTCTGAAGGCTTTTATTCCCTCAAGTGCTGTATTCTCGGGATTATTTTCATCCATCGCTACCCCGAACACTCTCACAGCCATATTTGCGAATCTGTTCACATCATGCTTCATGACATATTCCATCCACGAAGGCATTACCACCGCAAGTCCGGCACCGTGAGCACAGTCATAAAGCCCCGAGAGCTCATGCTCTATACCGTGGCTGTTCCAGTCCTGTTCACGGCCCACACCGCAGATATTGGTATGAGCAACTGTTCCTGCCCACATTATATTTGCTCTTGCATCATAATTGTTGGGGTCTTTAATAACACGGGGAGTCTCATTGACCATAGTAAGGAGCACCGCCTCGCACAGCCTGTCGGTGATCTCCACCTCCGGTGTGTTGGTAAAATACCTCTCGAACACGTGAGCCATTATGTCCGTGGCACCACATGCGGTCTGGTAAGCGGGGAGCGTACAGGTAAGCTCCGGATTCATTATCGAAAACTTGGGGCGAAGAAGAGTGCTTCCGGTGCCTCTCTTCCACATTCCGTCCTCTTTTGTGATGACCGAATCGCCCGAGCCTTCACTTCCGGCAGCCGCTATTGTAAGGACTGTCCCCACCGGCAGAGCTGCCTCGGGAACTGCCTTTCCCGAATAGAAATCCCAGAAATCTCCCTTATACGGCACACCGATGGCTATGGCCTTTGCGCTGTCTATAACCGATCCGCCGCCCACTGCGAGGATCAGATCAACTCCCTCTTTCCTGCAAAGCTCTATTCCCTCATAAACCTTGGTATCTCTCGGATTGGGATGCACTCCGCCGAGAAGCACGTAGGGAATGCCTTCCTTTTCAAGGGAAGCCTTGATCCTGTCAAGCAATCCGCTCCTTACCACCGAACCGGATCCGAAATGTACAAGTACTTTATGTCCGCCGTATTTTTTTACATATATTCCGCATCCGTTCTCTCTGCCTTTCCCGAACACAAATTCTGTAGGACTGTGAAAATTAAAATTCTCCATGTTGTGCCCTTTCTTTATGCTGAACTCTTTTGCTGCTGTTTTTTTTATAGGATCCTGTTTTCACGTATTATTAACTTTTTTCAGCCTTTTCAAAGAATTCCGTCAGCTTTTCCGCCGGGATCGGCTTTGAGTATTTATAACCCTGCAGATACTTTGCGCTCATATCGATGCAGCGCATTTCATCACTGTCATCCTCTATGCCCTCATACAGTACCGCGTATTGCACCTCGTTAAACATCCTGGCAAGATTTGATACTATCGTGCGAAACTTCTCATTATTTCCGGAAGCGATAACAAGCGATCTGTCAAACTTTACAATATCAAAGGGAAGCTCCATGATCCTCTCAAAGTTGGAATACCCGGTTCCGAAATCATCAAGGTAGAATTTGATCCCGCTGCCTTTAAGCTCCTCGATCTTTTCCTTCATGACCTCAAAGTCGCTCTCATTTTGAGATTCCGTAAGCTCGATGGCTATCTTTCCGTAATCTATCCCGGAATCACCTATTATCTTCTGCACCATTTCGGTGAAGGATTCCTCCCTCAGGTCATAAACCGAGAAATTCACTGATATTCTTTTAAAGTCATACCCGTTTTCGGTAAGCTCTTTAACCTTGTCGCAGGTCTTGGCCAGAATTATCTTTGTAAGGGGATATATATATCCGTTTTTCTCAGCTATGGGAATAAAGACATCCGGAAATACTATTCCGATATAGGGAAGATCTATTCTCATAAGCGCCTCGGCCGTATCGAATCTTCCCGATTTTATATTATAAACGGGCTGGCAGTACAGCTTGACTCTCGGGTCCCGGAGATCTTCCTTTTCGGCGATATCTGAAAGCTCATTGACAATATATTTATAATTCATATAGTCATCCACTTCGCGGTTTGTCACCTTTACAAAGGAATTCTCCTCAATACGGCTGTGCATAAAGCGGACAAAGCCTACATAATCGTTCTCTTCGCTTAGCTTTTCATAGGAATCGAAAAAGACGATCTTATAATCTACCTTGAGTATCGGATACACTTTATTGAACTCAGCAAGCATGCTGCGGCCGCTTTCCTCGTAATCCGGGTCCTTTGCCTTGTCCACCACAAGTATCATGTGGCCGCCGGAAATTTGGAAAAGCATGGGTGATCTGAAGAATTTGACCATGAACCTTCTGACCTGATTCTGGATCTCCTTGGGATACTTGCGCCCTTTCCCTTCGAAATCATGCATATACAGGCTCATAAAGTACAGATCCCTTTTCCTGGCGCTGCTTATGTACACCAGGTCTTCAAAAGCACTTTCGCTGACAGATCCGGTCTCTATGTCATAGGGGTTGGAGTGGATCAGATATAAGAGCGCATATATAGGAAACATGAATGTTGCAACAGTAAATGAAGACTGTCCGTGAATCTGCTGGACTATGATTATGAGCACAGAGACTCCTATTGTCTCGATAACGCCTCTGAGCACCTGCTTGTACACCCTGTTCCTGTACTTGAAGATCATTACGATCAAAAGGCTCAAAAAGTGTACATACCCAATAAGGAATACCGGAAATCCGGTATGGACGGAGTTATCCTCCCTAATATAGAACCCGGTACGGGTAATTAACGTGAATATCTCCAGGAAAAGAATGACAAAATAGCCTATAACTCCGGCTCTGATAAACCGCCTGTCGCTTTTCCTTTCCACATGTACCGATGCCCTCAGATAGAGTACATAAAGCCACAGATTGGTAAACAGGCACATATGAAAGATGAACCTGAAAATATAGATTATGATGTTGGGGATCTCTCCGATCCGGTTCATGGAAACGTGATACAGAATATCTGAAGCTGCGGCAGCAAACAGAAGATAGATCATTGCGCGCAGAAAAAAGAAGCTCTTCGTCCGGTTGATATATGCTCTCCAGATCAGAATGAGGAAGACAAAGCACATACCCATGACGAGAACGTCAGCTGCAGGTGTGTAATTCTCATAATACGAAACAACCCGTGTGGCCATATTTTATACCCCAAAAACCTGCATATACCACCAACAAGTATTAACAATACAATACCACATAAATTGGTTTTCGGGCAAGCAAAACCAGACATGAAACAGCACGAAACAAGTCTGCCGTTCTTCACTAAAGCCTGGAGTCCTCCTCCTGAACCGCAAGCACGATATCTTCAAACGATATCGGAGTATAGTCTATCCTCTCTACACATACGCAGTAGCTCCTGGCGCTCACCGTCCTTATCTGTGGATTATTGTGAGTATGTCCATGTATATTGGCATAAGGAGTATTTATGCTCACATACATGGGCTCATGTGAGATCATCCAGAAGTCCTCGTATATGATGGGTTTGTCGAAGCATTCTTCAAAGCCTGCCCTGCGGTATTCCTCGTTTGACAGTATATCGTGATTTCCCTTTATCAGATACTTCTTTCCCTTAAGCCGGCTGATATATTCCACATTTCCGATATCTCCGGCCACATACACCTCATCATCCTCTTCCACTGTGCTGTTCCAGTTTGCGACTATCGCCTCATTCATGGCCTGCACGGTATCAAAAGGTCTGTTTTCATAACGCCTGATATTATCGTCATCAAAGTGCATATCCGCTATAAAATAAACCGCCATATCAGAATAGCTCCTTCTTTTTCTCTATCATCGCATCTATCTTATCGCAGTACATCATTACTTCCTTCACGTTTTCGCAGCGCTCGATGCGGGAAATCCTGCCGTCCTCATAATACACCCTCTTGGAAACGCATCCTGCACCGCAGGCAGTGATGGACTGAAGTTCCTCCATGATAAGAATATTGTATATCCCGTACTTTCCGGGAGCTGCAAATCCCACGTTTTCGAGGTTTCCGCTCATATTCTTCTGCCTGTACAGATAGTAAGGGATAAGCCCCATTTCGGCAGCACCTGCTGATGCGATCTTCATCACCTCATCGGAATTCTTAAGAGCCTCTTTTCCGTTTTCCTCTATCCACTTTGAGAGTGCGGATGCCCTCTTGATCGCAAGGGAATGAACCGTCAGTGAATCGGGGCGAAGCTCCGAGATCTTTTCTATCGTGCGCCTTACTTCCTCCTCTCCCTCTCCGGGAAGGCCGAGTATAATATCCATGTTTATATTCTCAAAGCCCAGCTCTCTGGCAACGGGCCATATTTCAAGCACCTGCTTTACGCTTGCCTTACGTCCGATGATATCAAGGGTCTCCTGACAAAATGTCTGTGGATTTATCGATATTCTCGTGACATTATGCTTTTTTAACACCTCGAGCTTTTCTCTCGTGATGGAATCGGCTCTTCCGGCTTCCACCGTAAATTCCTTCACTTTGCCAAGGTCAAAAAGCTCATGAAGCGAAGAAAGAAGCCTGTCCAGCTGCTCCGGTTCCAGTGTAGTGGGTGTTCCGCCGCCTATGTACAAAGTGTCCGGCATTCTGCCCTTTTTCATCTCAGAAACGGCTCCCAGCTCCTTTATAAGGCAGTCAAGATACCTGTCCACTTCTTTTCTGAACCCCGCTATGGGATATGATGTAAATGAGCAGTAAAGGCAGGTGGTGGGACAAAAAGGAATGCCGATATACAGGCTGTATCCCTCGGACAGGTCCAGGCCCTTTAGTATTTCCCGCTCCCTCTGTGCTATCTCGGTGGCAAGGACTGCCTTTTCGCGTGAAGTCCTTCTTTCACTGACATAATAATCTATTATCTCCTCCGGGGATTGCCCGGCTTCCAGCCGCTGATAGGCAAGCTTTGTGGGCCTTACTCCGTTTAATGTACCCCACGGAAGAGTCTTTCCGGTTCTTTTGCAAAGTTCGTCATAGAGCCAGTTTCCGAAGCCTTCCTTGAGGTCTGCCCCCAGCCCGCCGGGGTATCTGATATTTTCCCTGTCGGTGTGACCGTTCTTAGCATCTGCGGATGCTCCGTCTGCCTCTTGCCCTGCGGATCCGTTAAAACACACTTCAACCGGTGCATTATCACCTTCCTCAAATATAAGCTCAGCAAAAAAGCCGATCTTCTCGGCTTCTTTTATTATCTGTTCCCTGCATCCCGGAAAAACAAGCTGCCAGCTGCTTTCAGGGTAAAAAGACTGAAAAAGCGCCAGCAGATCGTATCCGTATTTCTCATGGTTTATCTTTATATAATTAACTTCCATCCCGTTTTCCTAAAACTCATTCACAAATGGGTTATATTTCTTTTCATGACCGATGGTCGTTTCGTCCCCATGGCCCGGATAAACCTTGGTATCATCCGGAAGCACAAAAAGCTTTTCCCGTATGGATCTTTCCAAAGTCGCACCGCTTCCCGTGGGCAGATCGGTCCTTCCCACCGATTCAAAAAAGAGAGTATCGCCGGAAATAAGAAATCCTGCTTCGGGAATGTAGAAGCAGCAGCTTCCCACGGTATGACCCGGAGTGGCGATCACTTTGATCTTAATGCCCTCTATCTCTATCTCCTCGCCATCCTTCAAAAAAGCGTTTGCTTTAACCGTAGCGGCTCTTCCGGCCATGGCAGAGGAATTGAGAGCGCTGTCCGATAAAAGCTCTTCCTCCGCATCCAGGGCGTAGATCTTTGCACTTGTGGCGCTCCTTAACTGGCTTGCGCCCCAGATATGATCGAAATGCCCATGGGTCAAAAGAAGCGCGGACACTTCAAATCCGTTCTTTTTGAGGGAATCCGCCATTCCTTTTCCGTTGTCCGGCGCATCTATCACGATGCATTTATCGCTGCCTTCGCGGTATATAAAATATGCATTTGTGGCACAAACGCCGATGACCATGCGCCCGATCTTTATATCTGACATATACACCTCATCTGCCCTGCGGGCATATTTATGCTTAGCCTGTTGTTCTTTCAATATCAACGACACCTTCGATGTTCCTGATCTTTTCTACGATCTTTTCAAGCTCTTCTTTTCCGGATATCTCAAAGGATGTCTGCATCGTGGCAACGCCCTGACGGTTTGTCTTGGTGTTCATCGAAATGATGCTGATATTTTTCTCGGTAAGAGCCTTGGATACATCCGCAAGGAGTCCGGTTCTGTCGTTTGCGTATATCTTGATATCCGCAAGATATTTACCGGTGCTCTGGTCCTCGGGATCCTGCCATTCGGCGTCTATGAGCCTTACCCTGTCAAGCTCCGGCAGATTCATTATGTTGATACAGTCAGTGCGGTGGATGGATATTCCCCTTCCCCTTGTGACAAAGCCGACTATCTCGTCTCCCGGAACAGGTGAGCAGCACTTTGAGAATCTTACCGAAAGATCGGTGATCCCCTTTACCACTATACCGCTCCTCAATTTGGAATGGATGGGCCTGTTTGCACGGGCAGCGGCATTTTCGGCGATTGCTTCGAGCACTTCCTCCTTGGTCATTATCTGCTGGTGATCGGCATCATAGAGCTCTTTGATCTTGTTAATGACCTGTCCGTCTTTTAACGCTCCGTGGCCTACGGCGGCAAGCACGCCTTCCCAGTCATGAAGCCCGTATTTTTTGATCAGCTCGTTCTGATATTCCGGAGTGAGGATCGCATACAGATCGATACCCTTGGACTTGCAATAGCTGAGCAGGTATTCCTTACCCTTGGCAACATTATCTTCCTTAGATTCATTTCTGAACCACTGGTTGATCTTGTTCTTGGCCTGAGTGCTCTTTACAAGGCTCAGCCAGTCGCGGCTGGGGCCTTTTGTATTCTGGGATGTTATTACTTCTATGCGGTCGCCGTTTTTGATCTTGTAGTCGATGGGCACAAGCTTTCCGTTAACCCTTGCTCCCACCATTCTGTTTCCGACAGCGCTGTGAATGCTGTAGGCAAAGTCGATGGGACATGAGCCTGCGGGAAGGTTCTTAACTTCTCCCGTGGGAGTAAAGCAGTATACGCTCTCCCCGAACAGATCCAGGTCGTTCTTAAGCAGATTCATGAACTCGCGGTTATCCGACATGTCCCTCTGCCACTCAAGGATCTGACGAAGCCATGAAAGCTTTTCTTCCTCACCGTGAACGGTGCCCGTTCCCGCGGAAGTCTCTTTATATTTCCAATGGGCCGCGATACCGTATTCCGCAGCCTTATGCATTTCGAAGGTTCTGATCTGTATCTCGAAGGGCTGGCCGCTGGAGCCGATAAGCGTCGTGTGCAGCGACTGATACATATTCGGCTTGGGCATTGCTATATAATCTTTGAATCTTCCCGGTATGGGCTTGTACATCTCGTGGATAACACCCAGGGCTGCATAGCAGTCCTTAACGGTGTCAACGATTATCCTTACCGCAAAAAGATCATATATCTGATCCAGGGTTTTATTCTGATTCTTCATCTTTTTGTAGATGGAAAAGAAGTGCTTTACTCTTCCGTCCACAGTTGCCTTAATGCCCGCATTTTTGATGTGCTCGGCCACTTCGGCGATTATTCCCTTTATGTATTCCTCTCTCTCGGTACGTCCCATTTCGATCTTCTGGGAAAGATCCTTGAATGCCTCGGGATCGAGATACATAAGAGAAAGGTCGTCCAGCTCGACTTTGATCTTGCTGATACCGAGCCTCTGCGCGATGGGACAGTATATTTCCTGTGTCTCTCTCGCTATCCTTATCTGGCTCTCGGGGCTCTGATACTGGAGAGTGCGCATGTTGTGCAGGCGGTCGGCAAGCTTGATCATGATAACGCGGATATCCTTAGCCATGGCAAGGAACATCTTTCTAAGGTTCTCCGCCTGCATCTCAAGCTTTGCATCCGACTGATCGATAGATGCCTGAAGAGGCAGCTTTTCCAGCTTTGTAACGCCGTCGACAAGTATCGCAACATCCTCTCCGAAATCCCTTTTCAGGTCATCCTCCGTCATGACGGTATCTTCCACCACATCGTGAAGAAGACCTGCGGCGATGGTCTCTTTGTCCATCTCGAGCTGCGCAAGTATGATGGCTACATTAAGGGGATGAATGATGTATGGCTCACCCGATTTCCTGAACTGATTCTTATGAGCAGTGCTGGCTGTGTTATAAGCCTTTTCTATCATGGAGATATCATCGCTGGGATGGTATTCCTTGACAGCACTGATAAGCTTCGCATAAAGTTCATCAGGCGAAACAAAATCCTCGTATTTAGTTATATGACCGGTGTCAATTGCAGCGCTGCTGACAATCTTTTCCTCGTCCATATAAACTCCTTATCCGTTACTCCCGGTATATTTTTACCCGGTTACCGTGACCGGTTACTTTCCTTCGTAAGTGATAGCGGCATCAAGTCTGTATCCGCTGATCTTTTCTCTTCCTTTGAGACCTGCAAGCTCGATCAGCACCACTACTCCCACTACTTCTCCGCCAAGCTTTTCCACAAGGTCGATCATGGCCTTGGTGGTTCCGCCGGTAGCGATAAGGTCATCCACCAAAAGCACCTTCTGGCCGGGCTTGATGCTGTTTTTGTGGATCTCTATAGTGGCACTTCCGTACTCCAGATCATAGGAGGTCTCAATGGTCTCGCAGGGAAGCTTGCCTTTTTTCCTGATAAGATGAAAAGGCTTTTTGAGATTGTATGCTATGGGAGCTCCGAATATGAATCCCCTCGACTCCGCACCGACCACACAGTCTATTTCCAGATCCTTAACAAGATCCTGCATTGTGTCGATGGCAAGCTGGAATCCTTCAGCATCCTCAAGCACGCTTGTGACATCCCTGAAAATGATCCCTTTCTCCGGGAAATCCGGAATGCTTCTGATGTACTCCTCAAGTTTTTTCATTAAAATATTCCTCCTCGAATTAAGCGAAAAAGAGGCTTTCCCATCAAGCGGGAGCAGCCCCTTTAGGCGTGGTAACCCCTTTTATTTCCTGCCGCAGCACTTTTTGTACTTCTTACCGCTTCCGCAAGGGCAGGGATCGTTGGGATAGATCTTGGGATCCTTAACGATAGTGGTGGATGATTTCTGCTCTTTGTAAAGAGCCTTTCTCTCCTCTTCGCTGTAGATGGCCTCCCACTCGGGAAGATTGTAAAGCCAGTCTGCATCGGCGCCTACCATGTTCTTGTAAAGCAGCGCTTTGTCAAAGCCCAGCTGTACTTCGGTATCCTCGTCCATCTCCTCGATAGGGTTCTTTTCCTTAAGGCTGTCGTTGATACCGTCAAGGAAGCCCGTCATTGTAAGGATGGAGACATTGTACTTTTCGGCAAGTTCCTTAACGGTTCCCTTAACTACCTCATCGGGATTCTGAAGGAGCTGGATGTAGATCTCTTTCTCGTCCTGAAAGTACTTTGCCCAGAGAGCCTGAAGCTTATGCTGATCAAGATTCTCGTTATACGCTTCTTCGCGCCATTGTTCCAAAAGTGACATATATTTTTCCTCGCATTTTTATTGATTGTTTAGAATAAACACAACATATAGTATATAACACTTTTTCCTATCAATCAAGCCTTATGCACTATTGACAAATAAGCCCGGTCAAGTTTTATCTATTTAGCCAATTGACCGATCCGGCCCCGCTGATTATCATTTTTAATAACCGGTCATGGTACGGGCGTTCGCCCGGGTAAATACCCATTCAGAAACAAAGGAATGATAAAATATGGTTGATTTTGCTGAAGAAAAGCGCTTTATGGAGCTTCTATGCTCTGTTAAGGGGCTTAACGGTTCGGTGGGACACAGTCTTATCGAATATTTCGGATCTGCCAAAAACATTTTTGATGCAGATGACAAAACCCTCTCGGGAATGCTCTCTCCCGGCCTTTTCAAAAGTTTTTCCGCATTAAGGCGCGCCCTCTTGTCTGCGGATAAAGATATTGAAAAAAAGGCCGCTTCCGATCACTCACCGGATGGTATAAATTTCATAACCTTTAAAGAACCCGGATTTCCGGAAAAGCTCTCCGAGATACCGGATGCGCCTGTTGGGCTGTGGTATATCGGATCACTTCCTGCTTCCGATATACCTTCAGTGGCTGTGATAGGAGCCAGAGAATGCTCGTCCTACGGCGAGTGCGTAGCCAAAGGCTTAGGCGCCGCTTTGGGCAGAGCAAAGGTGCAGGTGATAAGCGGAATGGCCCGCGGCATTGACGGCATAAGCCAGCAGGCCGCATGGGACGAGGGCGGGCTCTCATACGGTGTGCTGGGATCCGGAGCAGATGTGTGTTATCCCCCATCCAATCGCAGGCTGTATGACTCCCTTCGCCTGAGCGGAGGGATCATATCAATATATCCCCCGGGAGAAATGGCACTGCCTCAGAATTTCCCTCCCCGTAACCGCATTGTAAGCGGGCTGGCCGATGCCGTGGTAGTGGTGGAGGCCAGGCAGAAAAGCGGAACTCTTATCACTGTTGATATGGCACTTGAACAGGGGCGCGAGGTATATGCGGTACCCGGGCGCATCACCGACAGATTAAGCGACGGATGCAACGGTCTTATCGGCCAGGGAGCGAATGTGTTTCTCTCTCCTGATATCTTTCTGGCTGAGCTTGCGGAAATTATCAGCGCAAAAAAAAACGGCGTACCGCCTGCCCGTGAAGAGCGCATCAAAAGAAAAATCTCCTGCTCCGCAAGAATAAAAAAACTTCACAGGGAGTACTCCGGTTCCCGCAAGCTGCCTCCGGGGCTCTCTGATGATGAAGCCAAAGTGCTCTCCGTTCTGGGCCTTACCCCCATGAGCGCACAGGATATCATGGACAGGCTTAAGGAATACGACTATCCCGCCGTCTCTATGATACTCATGCAGCTGCTTATCGAAGGCCATGCCGTGCAGGTGGGTCAGGGAAGCTTTGTAAGGAATTACTGAAAAGAAAGGAAATGCCAATGTACAGCAACATTGTATCAGGCGCTCTTCAGGGCGTAAGATCCGTGCTTGTAAACGTGGAAGTGGATGTATCTTCGGGAATCCCTCTTTTTGCCATGGTGGGATGCCCCGGAAGCGAAGTGCGCGAATCAAAAGAAAGGGTGTGGGCCGCCTTTAAAAACTCTCAGCTTCCCATGCCTGTATCAAGGATAACCGTCAACCTGTCCCCCGCGGATATGCATAAAGAGGGAACATCATACGATCTGCCAATAGCCATAGGGATCCTTGAGAGCTCCGAAGTCATACCGGCCGGGAGTTCCGATAATATACTCTTTCTCGGGGAGCTGGGACTAAACGGTGAGATCCGCCCCGTAAGAGGAGTGCTTCCCATAGTTACCGAAGCGGCAAAAAGAGGGATCAAAGAATGCATAATACCTGCAGGAAATTCCGCAGAGGGAGCCATTGTTCCCGGCGTCATCATCCGCGGAGCCGAAAGCCTTACGCAGGTGCTGGAATATCTTAGATCACCTTCGGAGGAAAAGCTTCCGAGGGAGCCGGTATACTCCTTCAATAACGACTCTCCTGAAGGCTCATCTGCGGAATATGAAGAAGATTTTGCCGATGTAAACGGTCAGGATGCTGCAAAAAGAGCCGCAATGATATCGGCTGCAGGCTTTCACAGTTTCCTGATGACAGGCCCTCCCGGAGTGGGCAAATCTCTTATCGCCAAAAGGATACCCTCCATAATGCCCCCTCTTTCCCGGGAGGAGAGCCTGGAGGTTACCACCATATACAGCGTGGCGGGAAAGCTTCCTCCCGGCAGCACTCTTATCAGAAAACGCGGCTTTGAAAGTCCTCATCATACCGTCACACTTCCGGCCCTTATCGGCGGAGGGCAGAATCCGCGCCCCGGAGCCATATCCCTGGCGCACCGTTCGGTACTCTTTCTGGATGAGCTGACTGAGTTTGACAGAAAAGCCATCGACAGCTTAAGGCAACCCCTCGAAGACCATGAGGTACACATCTCGCGGGCAAGATACAGCATCAGCTATCCCGCGGACTTTCTGCTTGTATGCGCCATGAACCCCTGCCCCTGCGGTTATTATCCCGACAGGAATAAATGCAGATGCACGGATAATGCAATACGAAAATACCTCGGCAGAGTATCGGGACCGATCCTTGACAGGATAGATCTGTGCGTGCAAATGAACCCCGTATCCATAAAAGATATCTCAGCAGGGAAGAACGGGATCACAAGCGCTGAAATGAGAAGCAGGGTCATTCTCGCAAGAATAGCACAAAAAAAGCGATATGAAGGAACTTCATACCGCTTTAATTCCGAAATTAAAGGATCCGATCTGGAAAAGTACTGCCCCCTTAATGAGGACGAAAAAACTTTTCTCGGGGAGATGTTCGATAAGCTTGGGCTCAGTGTGCGCTCATATCACCGGATCATCAGGGTTGCAAGGACCATCGCCGATATCGAGGGGAGCGATCCCATCCTCCGCGAACATATCCTTGAAGCCGCTTCCTACAGACCGAATTTCGAATACTGGATGACCTAGAGCTTCATCTCCATCGCATCGGGATCCTGTGCAAAGTTAACTGCCTGCTCCCTGTCGATCTTTCCGTCGAAGTAGAGCTGCTGAATAGCTTCATCCATTGTGATCATACCCATCTTCCTGTTGGTCTGCATAACGGATGCCAGCTGATGAGACTTACCTTCACGGATAAGGTTTCTAACAGCGTGGTTGGCATGCATTACCTCAAATGCTGCCACACGGCCTTTACCGTCGGCGGTGGGGATAAGCTGCTGAGATACGACCGCCTCCAGAACGTTGGCAAGCTGTACTCTGATCTGCTGCTGCTGATGAGGCGGGAATACGTCGATGACACGGTCAACGGTGCTTGCCGCGCCGATGGTGTGCAGAGTTGAAAGCACGAGGTGACCTGTCTCTGCTGCGGTGATCGCAACGCTGATGGTCTCAAAGTCTCTCATCTCTCCCACGAGTATAACATCCGGGTCCTCACGGAGAGCCGCACGAAGCGCGCTTGCATAGCTGCTGGAGTCAAGACCTATCTCTCTCTGGTTTACCATTGACATCTTGTGCTGATGCAGGTACTCGATAGGATCCTCAAGAGTGATAACGTGCGCATCACGGAAATTGTTTATCTTATCTATTATAGCTGCCAGTGTGGTGGATTTACCGCTTCCTGTAGGACCGGTAACAAGCACAAGCCCTCTCTTTCTCTGGTAAAGATCCACAACGGAAACGGGGAGTCCCAGCTGCTCGGGTGAAGGAACCTGAGTTCCTACAAGACGGAATGCAGCACTGGCGGATCCTCTCTGCTTGTAAAGGTTCACACGATAACGGCCGACCATGGGGATGGAGAATGACATATCATACTCTCCTCTCTCCTCGAATTTGGCTCTCTGCGCATCAGTTGTGATATTAAGAATAACATCAAGCGTGTCGGCGGGCATCATTCTCTGGTATTCATCCATGGTGATAAGATTACCGTTAACACGCATCTTGGGCGGAATACCTACTGTGATATGTACATCACTGGCTCCTGCCTCTTTTGCCTTTTTTAATACTTCCTCAATATCAAGCATTGTCAATTACCCCCGGTAACATTTTTTAGTGTATCCGTATCCATTATATATCGGTTATCAAGTGTTTTCATGATATCCATAACATATATATCGCTGTTGATCGCAAGAGAAAGATCAAGGATCGAATTATCCTTGAAACACAGTACCATGGGCTGAAGGATATTGAATGTGTTCTCGGAAAGAACAAGCGCCTTCTCTCCTGTGCTGAGCTCGACACTCACTCCGGGGAAGAGGATATTGACACATCCTATCAGCGCATCTACAACATTTTTATCATAGATCTCGGGGTGGTCGATAAATTCCTTTATGGCCTTGACCTCGGATTCGCTCTCACCCGAGAGATTCATTGCGGTCTTCTCATCATAGACATTTGCTACAAGAAGCACCTTTGCTCCCAGTACCATCTTGTCCATATCGATAGGCATCGGTCTGCCGGCTTCGGTCTCCATCTGAACCCTCATGGCCTGACTGCACATTCTCTTTATCGCAGTTCCGTTGGTCGCAAAAGCATCTTCTATAACGTCATAATGACGCAGTGTTTCCGCAAAAAGTTCCTGGCGCTTTTCTACATCTCCGCTTGCTCCGTACATTTCTTCGTTCTTGGACTTAAGCCTTCCGATATCGTGTACCAGCGCCGCAAAAAGAAGCCTTTGCTGATCGTCAAGCGGCATATTTAGCGCGTGGGATATCATGGCACAAAGAATGGCCACATTAAGGGAATGCCTTGCCACAAAATCATCGCGGCTGCGAAGATTCTGGTAGAAGTTGATCTTATTTTCTATATGCCCGTAGCTTCTGATGATCTGCGCGGCAATATTCATGGAATTCTTTGTTTTTCTCTGGGATAAGATCAGTCCCAGTTCATCCTGAATGGATGCAACCATCATTGTCTGGAAGCGCTCGAATTCTCTGTCTTCCTCCGACATAGGCGGAAGCGGTTCGGCGGGCTCGAGAATGTATATTCCCAACAATCCGAAGTTTTTAACACTCTCTATCGCTGCACTTGACAGCTGTGAATCACGGTCAAACAGAAGGACTCCCGTTTTGGAATAAATCGGTCTGGCAAGCCTCATGCCCACCTTCAGGTTTTCCATTTTTACGAATTTCATTTTCTATCTCCGATTGGCATTCTGTTTATTTTGAAACCGCAAAAAAACGCTTACTCAAAAATTATAACCTAAATAAATGCATAAAATCAATAGATTTTGCGACAAAGTGCACTAAACAGATATGTTTTTTTCAAGAATCATATCGGACATAACATAATTGGCAAGATCCTGCCCCCTGCGGCTCAGATACAGCCTTCCGTCCCTCTTGATAAGAAGTCCTTCGCCCATATGTTTATCGATGATATCACCGTATACTTCTCTTATATCCTTCCCGAATCTTTTTTTAAACTCTTCCGTGTCGATACCCTTTGTCATTCTGAGTCCGAGAAACATAAATTCCTCCATAAGATTGCTTTCTGTCAGGGTCTCCTTTTCCGACAGCGGACCAAACAATCTCTCTTCGGATGCAGCGATGCCTTCGGGCTTCCGGCATATGCTTTTGGGGAAGGACGGTTCATTAAATGCCGGACTATCAGTCCAAAAGCTTACATACTCATCAAGGGATCTTGTATCAGCATATCTGATCCCTCTTAAATATGATGCTGCTCCCGTGCCAAAGCCGAGGTATTCTCTCCCCGTCCAGTAACCGGAATTATGTGCGCATTCATAGCCGGGAAGGGCAAGGTTTGAGAGTTCATACTGCCTGTATCCGGCATTTTCAAAAGCGTCTATTATATTCCAGTGTATCTTTCTTTCTTCATCCTCATCCGGCAGATCGAGTTTTCCCTCATCATAAAGCTTTTTAAACTCCGTACCTTCTTCTATGATAAGGCTGTAAAGCGATATATGCTTTGGACGGGGTTCAAGGGAGAGCACTTTGTCCGCAGTAATACTTATATCCCGCAGAGTCTGGCCGGGAAGACCGGTGATGATATCTATATTTGTGTTTTTAAACCCCGCTTCCCGGGCTGCTTTCCATATCCTGAGAAAATCTTCGAAATTATGGATCCTCCCAAGCTTCCTGAGCATCTCGTCATCCGTGCTCTGAAGCCCTATGCTGATGCGATTAAAGCCTGCCCTTCTAAGCACCGAGAGCTTTTCTTCATCCGCCGTTCCGGGATTGCATTCTATTGTGATCTCCGCATCCTGCTTTACATTAAAGCGCTCCTTTATAAGGCTGAGGATACCTGAAAGGTCCCCGGCCCCGAGCACGGTCGGAGTTCCCCCTCCAAAAAAAACAGAAGGTACGACCGGCATTTTTCCTGCCGGCCATACCTCTTTATCCGATCTGTTTATTATTTCATTTTTGAGCGCCGAAACATAACGCATACGGGCGGACTCATCCGCAGGTGCGGAAAGGAAATCACAATACAGGCATTTTCTTACGCAGAAAGGAATGTGTATATATATTTCCATTTCATCATTATACGCTGCCTGCATATTTAATGCGGTAAATCCTCCTTAAGCAATCGTTGATGCGCTCCTCGGAAATCACTCCCTGATTGACAGCATCAATTATCGCATTGTAAGCTTCCTCGAAATCATCCGGGTTCTGTACCATATCACAGCCCGCCTTAAGCGCCATTACAGCGGCTTCACCGGCTCCGTAATAGTCCTTTACCGCAGCGTCGCTCAGATTACCCGATATGATGATCCCTTTATACCCGAATTCATTTCTCAGAATATCGGTAACTATCTTACCCGAAAGCGATGCGGGGCAGGAATCGTCAAATGCGGTAACAACAGCATTGCTTATCATTATCATGTTCACACCGCCTTCTATCGCAGCGATATAAACAGGGAATTCTCCGCTTCTGAATTCCACCTCGGTTCTATCGGTGGTGGCACGGCCCGTTGCCGGATCGGTGGTAACACTTCCGAGGCCGGGGAAATACTTGATACATGAGGTTACTCCGCCTTCCTCAAGTCCCGATATCATTGACTTTACATACTCCGATACCATGTAGGGATCGGATCCGTATGAATACTTTCCGATAACGTTACCGTCTTCAAGGGTAATGTCCGCAACCGGCGCAAGATCAACATTTATCCCGATTTCCTTAAGAGCTTCGGCTATCGTCTTTCCGTTATTAAATGCGTTGGTTACTTCTCCCGTTGCTGCTGTATCGGCAGGATTCGAAACAGCATCATAGAAATTGTCCTTTGCAAGTATGCTGTCTGCTCCGCCTCCGTCAGGGAAAGCAATGAATGTCGGGGTCTGGACCATCTCCAGAGTTCCTGCGATCATATCCCTGAACTGGTCATGGGATGTGACATTTTCGGGCGCGTATACCAGTCCGCCAACTTTATATTTCTCCAGGGCAGCTTTTGTTCCGTCTCCGGCAAGAGTGGCCAGATTAACACCGGTAAGAGCCTCGGGTGATGTCATGATGATACCGGCAACCTTGTCCTCGAGAGTCATCTGATTGATGATACCGTCTATGTATTCCTCAAGAGGATCCACTTCGGGTTCCTCGGGAACTTCCGTATCTTCAATTATCTGATCATCCTCGATCTCGGGAGGAACGATCTCTTCTTCCTCTCCGATGATAGCTTCTATCTGCTCCTCGGTCTGAGCTATAACCTCCTCGGGTGCGGGCTGTTCTTCCACAGGCTTAGCAAACCTTCCTGATAAATATTTGAATATGAAGAATCCGCCTCCGAGAACTATGGCAAGGAAAAGAAATACTGCCACATAGGATATGACCTGATTTCTGATGCGTCTCTTGTGCCTTGCTTCGCGGCGTGCATCATTTTCTTTGGCCTTCTCGTTTTCCTCGGTCCGCTCCTTGTGGGATTTAAGAGCATTCTTCTGAGCCTTCGCAAGCTCTTCCTTTGCAGATGCCCTGGCTGAATCTCTTGCCTTATCATCGGCCTTATCATCGGCCTCATCGGATCCGCTCTCCTGTGCTTTGTCTTCATTTTCGCTTTCAGGATCTTCAGCGGATGCAGCTTCTTCTGCATCTGCATCATCTTCCGGGGCAGATGCGGCTTCTTCGGCTGCTTCCCCTGCCTCTTCCTCCGCGGTTTCCTCTGTGACTTCATTTACATCTTCGGCAGTTTCTGCGGGTACATCAGCTTCTTCATCCGCAGCTACGCCTTCGACAGTTGCGGCTGCTTCTTCATTTACGCTGTCTTTTACTTCATCGGAAGCAGTATTCACCGCGTCGGATCTAAATCTCTCATTAATTCTGTTTTTGTTTCTCTTTTTAGACATATCAACAAATCCTTATTGTTTCAACTTGTCACATATTCATTACAGACAGGTCTCAACAAAGATATTATATATTGCCCTTATGGCTTCTTCAAAATCACTGTTGGTAACACCGATGATTATATTGATCTCGGATGAACCCTGGTCGATCATTCTTACGTTTATATGTGAATGAGCAAGTGCGGAGAAAATGCGCGCTGCGGTTCCTCTTGCGGATTTCATTCCACGACCCACTACGGCGATCAGCGCAAGGTCTGCCTCGATATCGATCTTGTCGGGCTTTGCCATTCTCTGGATAGCGGAGATAACCTTCTGCTCCTTATCCATGAACTCGTCCTGATGAACAAACACTGTCATGGTATCAATTCCGGAAGGAAGATGCTCAAAGGAAATGTTATTTTCCTCAAAAGCCTGAAGAACCTTACGTCCGAATCCTATCTCGGAGTTCATCATATCCTTCTCGATATTTACCGAACAGAAGCCCTTCTTGCCCGCAATACCGGTGATGGTATATTTTGATTTCTGTGCAGTGCTTCCCACGATCCATGTACCGCTGTCGGAAGGAGCGTTGGTGTTCCTGATATTGATGGGAATGCCTTCAACCCTTACGGGGAAGATGGCATCTTCATGCAGAACGGAAAATCCCATGTAAGCAAGCTCTCTGAGCTCCAGGTATGTAATGGTATCGATCTTCTGAGGATTTTCGATGATCCTGGGATCGGTCACAAGAATGCCTGATACATCGGTCCAGTTCTCATATACATCCGCATGGATGGCTTTAGCCACTATGGAGCCGGTGATATCTGAGCCGCCGCGGGAAAATGTCTTAACCTTTCCGTCGGGAAGACTTCCGTAAAATCCCGGGACAACGGCATTCTCCATATTCTCGAGCCTCTTTGAAAGGACCTTATTGGTCTTGTCGGCATCAAATGTGCCGTCCTCGTCAAAGAATATTACCTCTGCGGCATCGATAAATTCAAAGCCGAGATAATTTGCCATAACATGGCCGTTTAAATACTCTCCTCTGGAAGCGGCATAATCCTTTCCTGCTTTTTCCTTGAAGTTCTTTTCGATTGTCTTAAACTCTTCATCAAGGGAAAGATCAAGCTTTAAGCCTTTAATGATCTCGTCATATCTGCTTCTGATATCGGCAAGGACCTTTGAAAAGTCCTGTCCCTTTTCCGCAAGGTCATAACACTCATAGAGCATATCCGTAACCTTGGTGTCTTCTTTAAATCTTTTTCCGGGAGCGGAGGGAACCACGAATCTTCTCTCCTTCTCTGCCCTTATGATGCTTCCAACTTTTTCAAACTGCTCGGCACTGGCAAGTGAGCTTCCGCCGAATTTAACTACCTTAGCCATTAAAACATGCTCCTGTATGATTAATTTATTTACTGATATACGCGCACTCTTGAAAGAATGGCATCTCCAAGCGTTGCAGCTGTTTCATAATATTTCTTTTCGGTTATCACGGGAGTGATATATGCCTTCTGCCCCGCAACATCCGCGGTAAGGAATTTACCTCCGGGTATCAGCTTCTCAAGCTCGGCCGAAGCATCTGCCTTTATTCTGATATAGAAGCTGTGAGATGCCTCGCTGAAAGGTGCAAGAGCCGCCTCTTTATTCTCCCAGTAGCAGGGAACATTCTTACCCACGTGTCTGGCACCGTCGATCACATCGGCGCACACTGCACTGGCGGTGGGAAGCTTGCCTGCTCCCTTGCCGTAATACATTGTGTTACCCACCATGTTGCCGGTAACGAATATTGCATTGAATACGTCATTTACCATAGCGAGAGGATGACTTTTGTCTATCATGAAGGGTGCCACGTAAGTAAGAGGCTTTCCGTCCTCAGTTACTTTGCTGACACCAAGAAGCTTGATGGTCTGCTTTGCATCTGCTGCAAAAGCAAAATCATCTGCTGTGATCCCGGTGATCCCTTCGGTATAAATCTTGTCAGAGTCTACAGTCTCACCCAGCATAAGTGATGAAAGAATGGCGATCTTGCGGGCCGCATCATGTCCCTGAATATCTGCGGAAGGATCTCTCTCCGCATATCCGAGAGCCTGCGCTTCTTTCAGCACATCCTCAAATGCAGCCTTATCCTGCTCCATTTTGGTGAGAATATAATTGGTGGTACCGTTTAATATACCGATAATGCTCTCTATCTTTTCGGCTGCAAGTGCATCCATTATAGGGCGGATAATGGGAATACCGCCGCCTACGCTTGCTTCGAAAAGATAGCTGCAGTTGTTGTTCTTTGCAATTTCAAGAAGCTCGGGGCCATGCTTTGCCACAAGCTCTTTGTTGGAGGTGCAGACAGTCTTTCCTTTTTCAAGGCACTGCTTTGTGAACTGATAAGCGGCACCCACGCCGCCCATGGTCTCACAGACAACCTGAACTTCATCATCCTCAAGGATGGTATTAAAATCATGCACAAGATATTTTTCATAAGGATCCCCGGGAAAATCACGAAGATCCAGAATGTATTTCATCTTTACATCTGTGCCGGATTTCTTGCACACCACCTCGTTATTATCTTCAATTACCTGCACAACACCGCTTCCTACAGTGCCGTAGCCAAGTACCGCAACATTAACCATTTATCTGTCCTCTCATGGGCGATCTTTAAAACGCCTGTTGCCACGGTCATAGCCGTATTACATGTCACTAAACAATAATTTTACCACAATCCTTTGTTTACGCGCAACCCTTAGCGCTCCTCACGGAAGTAAGGCAGGCCGAGTGATGCGGGCGGCTGATCCTCTCTCTTGTTCCTCATGCTGGTGATGACAAGCACGATAAGAGTAACAACATAAGGGATCATCTTGTAGAGCTGCTGAAGCTCCATATGCTCCATTCCTGTGGGAATGTAGAGGTATACAATATAGAGTCCGCCGAAAAGTATCGATGCAAATACTGCAATATCAGGCTTCCAGATGGTGAAGATTACCAGGGCTATCGCGAGCCATCCTCTGTCGCCGAATGCATCATTGGACCATACTCCGCAGGCGTAGTCCATAACATAATAGAGACCACCAAGCCCTGCGATCATACACCCTATACAAGTCGCACCGTATTTAAACATTGTGACATTTATTCCCGCCGAATCCGCAGTCGCGGGGTTTTCTCCCACCGCACGAAGGTGAAGCCCTGTCCTGGTCCGTTTGAGCACTATGGCCGCAAACACAGCGATCAGTATCGCAAGATATGCCAGGAAGCCATAGGAAAGAAAGATGCTTCCGAACCATCCGAGCTTATCGGCAAAAGGAAGGCTGGCGGAAAAATATTTACTTGTGACCGACAGAGCGATGGAGGGAACGTCTGCTCCGGAGATCTTTATGAGAGAGCCTCCGAAAAAGTTTCCGAATCCCACGCCGAAGGTGGTCATGGCAAGACCTGTAACATTCTGATTTGCCCTGAGGGTTACCGTAAGGAAACAGTAAAGCAGCCCCATCAGCAGCGAACCGAGCAGGCAGCACAGCATGGGGATCATTATAGCCAGAAAACCATTGGGCTGAGCCCCGCTTTTTGAAAGGCCCTGCTCATAGAAGAACGCTCCTATGACACCGCTAATGGCTCCGACATACATTACGCCGGGAATACCGAGGTTGAGGTTACCTGACTTCTCCGTCAGTATCTCTCCCGTGCTTCCGTAAAGAAGCGGGATTCCCTGTACCACAGCCTTGGGAATGAGTAAAGCAAGATTGATCATTTCTTATGCCCTCCTCTCCTGAATGTGATCTTGTATCTGATAAAGAACTCACATCCGATGATAAAGAAAAGAATGATTCCCGTGAGAATATCCGAGAAGGACTGGTTCAGACTGAAATTGGTGGCAACCTCGCCTGCACCTCTGGATAAGAACACGATCAAAAGGCTGGCAAATATCATTATGATCGGATTAAATTTGGCAAGCCATGAAACCATAACAGCGGTGAATCCCTGGCCTCCGGCCATCGTAGTGGTAAGTGTGTGGTTGATGCCTCCCACAAGAAGGAGCCCCACGATACCGCATATAGCGCCGGATAAAAACACTGTCCTTATTATGACCTTTTCAACTTTAATGCCGACATATCTGGCAGTATTTACGCTTTCGCCCACAACGGCTATCTCGTAACCGTGTTTGCTGAAAGCAAGGTATATGAACATCGCTGCGGTAATGAGAGCTGCAACGATTATTGTGAGCAGATACTTGGAGCCGATAAACTCTCCGCCTATGTTCGGAAGCCATCCGGCATTGGTATTCTGGTTGATGATACCGATCTTTCCGGAGCCCTTGGGCATCTCCCACAGTACAGTAAAGAAAGCCACAAGCTGGGTAGCGATATAGTTCATCATAAGAGTCGAAAGCGTCTCGTTGGTGTTCCACTTCGCCTTGAAAAGCGCAGGGATCACACTCCAGATCCCGCCCGCAAGAATGGCTGCCAGAGTCATAAGGGCGATGAGTAAAGGATTGGGGATCTTATCCCCGAGCTTTAACATAACTGCCGCTGCTGCAAGCCCGCCCATAAGCACCTGTCCCTCTCCTCCTATGTTCCAGAAGCGCATCTTGAACGCGGGAGTAAGCGCAAGTGAAATAAGCAGCAATATAGATACATTCTGGAATGTAACCCAGGTCTTTCTGGCGGTTCCGAAGGCGCCAATGCCCATGGTTCCGTATACACTGATAGGATTCTGGCCCGTAACCACCATGGTGATTATCGCGCATAGAACAAGTGCTGCGACAATGGCTGCGATCCTGATAAGGACAGCCTTTTTATAGCTCATTGAATCTCTCTTGACAATGTGAAGGAGAGGCTCATGTTTTTTTGTTTTCATCATTTGCTTCCTCCGACTCTTGTCATCATAAGACCGATCTGAGCACGGTCTGCCGTTCTTCCGTCAACGATCCCGCTGACTTTTCCTCCGCATAGAACCAGGATCCTGTCGGACAATTCCATAAGCACATCAAGATCCTCTCCTACAAAGATGACCGCCACTCCGGCTTCTTTTTGTTTATTGATAAGATCATATATCGTGTAAGAAGAGTTGATATCAAGGCCTCTTACCGCATAAGCCGTGAGCAGTACCTTGGGAGCCGAAGCGATCTCACGTCCCACAAGCACCTTCTGTACATTTCCGCCGGAAAGCCTTCTTACCGGAGTGGATATTCCGGGTGTGACCACGTCAAGCTCTTCCACTACATTCTTGGCAAGCTCGTAAGGTGCTTTCCTGTCGGTAAAGGGACTCGATCCGTTTTCGAAGGACCTGAGCATCATATTCTCGACCAGATCCATATTCCCCACAAGACCCATACCAAGTCTGTCTTCCGGTACGAAAGAGAGTGAAACACCCATGTCGCGGATCTTCTTGGGATCTTTACCGATAAGCTGCTCGTAGGATCCGTCATCCTCGACATATTCGATGGATCCCGTTTCTACGGGCTGTAGGCCTGCGATCGCTTCCAGAAGCTCCTTCTGACCGCATCCCGATATTCCCGCTATTCCGAGAATCTCACCGCTCCTTGCGGTAAAGTTGATATTATCAAGCTTAATGACTCCGTCCTCGCTTCTGACTGTCAGATCGCGTACTCTGATCCTGTCTTTGGGGTTCACCGGATCGGGTCTCTTGATATTGAGCGATACCTTGCGTCCAACCATCATGTTGGTCATCTCTTCCGCGTTGGTCTCCTTGGTGATCATATCACCGATGTATTCACCCTTCCTGAGCACTGCCACACGATCAGAGAGGCTCTCAACCTCATGCATCTTGTGTGTGATGATAACGATCGCCTTATTATCTTCCTTCATCTTGCGAAGGACTGCAAAAAGCTTTTCCGTCTCCTGCGGAGTGAGCACTGCAGTGGGCTCGTCAAGGATAAGTATCTCTGCGCCGCGGTAAAGTACTTTAACTATTTCGACTGTCTGTTTCTGCGAAACGGACATATCGTATATCTTCTGTGCGGGATCCACTTCAAATCCATACTTATCGCATATCTCCCGGATCTTCTTTGTGGCATTTTTGATATCCAGCTTTCCGTCAAGGCCAAGCACGATATTCTCGGCGGCAGTAAGCACATCTACCAGCTTAAAGTGCTGATGGACCATACCTATCCCGAGATCGAATGCATCCCTGGGAGATGCAATGGTAACGGGATTTCCGTCCACAAATATCTCGCCTTCATCGGGATAGTAAATGCCTGAGAGCATATTCATAAGAGTGGTCTTTCCGCTTCCGTTCTCTCCCAGAAGTGAAAGGATCTCTCCCCTGAATATATCCATATTGACATGTGAGTTTGCGGCCACGGGGCCGAAGTGTTTGGAAATGTTTTGAAGCTTTACGGCAGGAATACGGTCTTTCATTGAAACCTCACATTTTGTACGGGATTATCAAAACGAACCATTTCTTAAAACGACTTTACAGATATCGCGAATGTCGTGATATCTGTAAAATAGTCTTGCCTTATAAATACCAAACAGGCAGGTCCGGCGCATGAGCGCCGAGCCTGTCCGTATAGTTTTTTAGATTTAATTAGAATGCGGTATCAAGGAGAGTGATGCCGTCAATGTTGAGGCTGAAGAAAGGAGCACTTCTGAGGCCCTCTCCGGACTCGTCGATGTACTTGTCTCCGTAATCGCCTTCAACTACAGTCTCGTGATCGGGAGTATAGTCTGCATCAGTGTCAACGTCAGCCATGTAAGACTCAACTGCCTTGCCGTCTACAGTGAAGGTAGCGGTATCGAATACGTGGATCTCGCCTCTCATGAGCTTAGCTGCTGCTTCATCGATAGCATCCTGAGTTCCCTCTGCTGCTGCTCCGCCGAGCTCGGTAAGTGCTACAGAACCGTCGTTGAGAGTTCCGCACCAGTCGGTGTCGATAGCCTCGCCGTTAGCGATCGCATTGAGGCAGTACTCGAAGTAAGGCTCCCAGTTGATCCTGGAAGAAACGATGAAGGTGTTGGGGCAAGCTGCTCCGGTGCTTCCGTTGTAAGATACATCGGGAACTCCTGCAGTCTCGCAAGCGGTAGGAGCACCCATTGAGTCAGCGTGCTGTGAGATAAGTACGCAGCCGTCATCGATAAGAGTCTGTGCAGCGGTCTTCTCTGCAGTCTCGTCATACCATGAACCGGTGAAGGTTACTTCCATGGTAACGGTAGGGCATACGCTCTTTGCTCCAAGATAGAATGAAGTATATCCGGAGATAACCTCTGCATAGGTAAATGCTCCGACATAACCCATCTTAGCCTGATCAGCGGTGATGGTGCCTGCCTCGATCATCTCGTTGAGCTTCATGCCTGCAGCGATACCTGCAAGGTAACGGCCGTCGTAAATGCATGCGAAAGCATTGTGGAAGTTTGCAAGGTTCTCGGTGTGAGCCTTGGTACCTGTAGCGTGTGAGAACTGAATCTCAGGGAATTCCTTGGCTGCCTCGATCATGAAATCCTCGTGGCCGAAGCTGTCTGCGAATACGAAATCGCATCCGGAGTCAACAAGGTCAACCGCTGCATCGTAGCACTCCTGACCTTCGGGAATGTTTGTCTTGATGATGCACTCAACGCCAAGTCTGTCACATGCTTCCTTGGCAGCGTTGATGAAGTTGAGGTCGTAGGTAGAGTTCTCGTCGTGAAGGCAGATGAATCCGGCCTTAAGTCCAAGGTCTCCTGCGGGCTCTGTGGTCGCTTCCGTTGTATCGGCAGCGTCTGTAACTTCGGTGGTATCCTCGGTTACGGTTGTTTCAGTCTTTTCGGTAGTAGTACCGGTGCTTCCGTTATCACCCGAACAAGCTGCAAGTGATAATGCCATGACTCCTGCAAGAGCCAGTGAAGCAAGCTTTGAAAACTTTTTCATAATTTTTCTCCTCAAAATCACCCATAGTAGGGCACTTTTTGTTACATCATTTAGGATAGCAAATCAACTTCGGATTTACAATGTCAAATTTATACTTATTTAATGCATTCAGAAGAGATTTTTTGTTCATAAAAGCAAAAAGCCGCCACTGATACCAGCAGTGACGGCAGTGCTACTAAGTAACATTTGCTCTAAACTCTGAGGTCAGCCGCTCTCGTGGCTTTCCTCTATCATAATAACAAAAATCGGCTGATCTTTCAACCATATCTTAGTAATTCAAGGGATACTTCTTGGTGAGCTCGGCTACGATAGCCTTAGCCGCTTCCACCTTGTCGGCTCCACCCTTGATAACAAGCGCGATAGCCTCAGCAACCTTATCAAAGTCATCCTCCTTTAGGCCTCTTGATGTAGCAGCGGGAGTTCCGAGACGGATTCCGCTGGTAACGAAGGGAGACTTGGGATCGTTGGGAATGGTGTTCTTATTCGCGGTGATATGAGCCTCGTCAAGGAGCTTCTCGATTTCCTTTCCGGTAAGCTCAAAAGGAGTGAGATCAACAAGCATCAGATGGTTGTCTGTGCCATCTGATACGATCTTTATACCGCGGCTCTGAAGTCCCTTGCAGAGTGCCTGTGCATTCTTTACGATCTGTGACTGATATTCCTTAAATGAAGGTTCAAGAGCTTCCTTGAAGCATACAGCCTTTGCTGCGATCACGTGCATAAGAGGGCCGCCCTGGATTCCGGGGAATACTGCCTTATTGAGCTTATGCTCCTCGGCAAACTCCGCACTTGAAAGGATGAGGCCGCCTCTGGGTCCGCGAAGTGTCTTGTGAGTGGTGGTAGTGGTAACATGTGCATAAGGGATCGGTGAGGGATGAAGCCCTGCAGCTACAAGGCCTGCGATATGAGCCATATCAACCATCAGGAATGCACCCACACTGTCTGCGATCTCTCTGAAGCGCTTAAAGTCGATGGTTCTGGCATAAGCCGAAGCACCTGCAATTATCATCTTGGGCTTGCACTCTTTTGCGATCTCTTCCACTTTATCATAATCGATGAAGCCTTCGTCGTTAACTCCGTAGGGAACGATCTTGAAATAAGCACCGGAAATGTTGGCCGGTGAGCCGTGAGTAAGATGTCCTCCGTGATCGAGGTTCATACCCATCACGGTATCGCCGGGCTGAAGCAGTGCAAACTGAACGGCAAGGTTAGCCTGCGCTCCCGAGTGGGGCTGTACATTTGCGTATGTGCATCCGTAGAGCTTCATAGCACGATCTCTCGCAAGATCCTCAACCACATCCACGCATCCGCATCCACCGTAATAACGCTTTCCGGGGTATCCTTCTGCGTATTTGTTGGTGAGAGGGCTGCCCATGGCCGCCATTACGGCCTTGCTTACCCAGTTTTCCGATGCAATGAGCTCAATGTGATCCTGCTGTCTCTCGCACTCAGCCACTATCGCTTCAGCAACTTCGGGGTCTACGTTCTTAACTTCATCAAGTGAATACATATATGCCTCCTTATATATCATGAAAGTGTTTTCATTATAGAATATCCGCGGTTTTGTTTCAATACCTTTTATGAGTTAAAGTGCTAAAGTTTTAAATTTTTCAGACCATTTCATTTATTATCTTGAATAAATGTTAAGAAAACCTAAGAATTTGGGGTTTTGACATCGGACATATACAGTTATATAATTTTTGTATTATTGTAGGCATATATGCTGACAGGCTGTCACAGCCCGCAGATATGCAGGCCTTACTTGAACAGCCTCTAAAACAAAAAGGAGAAAAATTATGAAAAGAAAGATCAGTATTTTTCTGACCGCTCTGCTCAGCGCCGGTCTTCTTGCCGGATGCGCAGGCGGATCAACACCCACATCAGAACCTGTCAATCAGCCTTCAGAGAATGATGATACTCAGGTTGTAACCGAGGATGTCGCTGAGGTCGAGGAGCCCGCAGAGACAGAAGCAGAACCGGATGCCGCACCTATGGTCGGAATGTCAAGATACTTTGACTACACTGACTGGAATCCCGACGGATCTGCAGAATGGATCGCCCTTTACGAAGATTTCATTGCAGGCTCCGGAACCGTTTCTGTAGGATCCGAAACGCGCCACCTTACCGAGGGAGAATACACTCTCGCCGAGCTTGTCGAGAATATGCAGACCGATCTTGAGAATTATGGTCTTCCCACCACTCTCAGCGAAATCGACTACGCCCTTATAGACTGCGGAAAGGACGGATTTCCCGAGCTTGCGCTCAAGCTTCCCTTCGAGGATGAGAACGGCTATCAGGATGCCAGCACCGATTATGTTATAATCAGGCCCTTCCAGGGTGCTCTGTCTGTTGTTACCGTTGAAGAAACATACTATCGTGCCGAGACCAGTATCAACGAGTACGGCTACATCAATTACGGCGGATCAGGCGGAGCCACACAGTATTATAGTGAAAACAAGGTTGTAACCGCAGACGGTGAGCTCTACAGTCTCTACAGCGAGACCACTTACTTCGGCATCGGCTCTCTTGCATTCAGCCCTGATGTTATTTACGGCGACCTTGCATCAGCAGTTGTTCCCGCTGATTTCGAATTCGGTGACAAATACGAGATACATGCATATAACTTTGGGTATGAAAGTGCGTTTGACCCCTCCACCCAGCCTGAAGAGTACTCGGCAGACCTGGCAAAAAACCGCGTTTATGTTTTTACAGACAACGACGGAAATGATGCAATGCCAGATGAAGCATACATCCAGCTCTGCGCTGATAATGGTATCTCTATCGTTTCATCCGGGGAGATCAAGACTATGATCGAAGAAAGATGCGCTCTCTATGGCGTAACAGAAGACATCCTCGCCGGCGAAGAACCCGATTGGGATCCTCTCACTGCCAGTTAGGATGCCTTTATGGATAGTTGCGGTATCTCGTAATAACATGTGACCGCAATTATCTGTGATTAAATTTATAGGCTGTAATACGCTGTTTGATGGCGGCGGCTTTCTTCGTGTTAAGCGGAAGGAGGTCGCCGTTATCCATTGTGCAGATAGTGGCTGTGGTCTGGGTTACATGGCGCATATTTACCATAATGCCACGGTTGATATAGCAGAAATCCTCCGAATCCTCAAGAGGTTTGCACAGAGCCGTGAAAGGGCCTCTGCACTTAACGGGATCCGGGCAATGTATCAGACAATAATTCGAATCGGAATTGATATAAATGATCTCCGAATAATTCAGCATAAGCGTATTCTTTCCTACACTTACTTCAAGCTTGGGCTCGCTCTCCGCCACGGAAACGCTCTTGATATCGCTCATTACCTTGTAGAGTTTCTCGGGCAGAAGCGGCTTTAAAAGATAGCCGAAAGCGTGCACAGAAAAAGCATCGGGCATATAATCCGCCGATGAAGTAAGAAATACAAGGACAATATTCTTGTTGGTCCTTCTCATCTCCTCCGCAGTGTCTATTCCGTTCTTTTTATCCATGAAAATATCCATGAACACGATATCGAATTCCGTCTCCTTCATTCCGTCGAGGAATTCGTCACCGCCATCAAATTCAAACATGGTAAGAGGAAGGTTCTGCTCTCCGAACCATTTGTGAAGAAAATGTTTTAAGCTTATTCGTAATGTGGGGTCATCATCTACTATTGCAATGTTCATACAACACCTCATCCGACGCTCTGCGCCACATTCCCATCACCGGGAAAAATTACTGCTTACTCATCAAGCTCTTAAGATAATCGTCAAATTTCTGTCTGGTTTCTGGATCGGTATTCTCGCGGTCCCTTAGTATCTTTTCACAGAGATTCTCGTTTCTCCCCGCATTTACCGATTCCATTATTCCGGCTGTTTCAAGCTTATTATGCTGCTCGACGAATCCTGCGGAAATAATACCCGTGGGTATCGCCACACACCCAACTCCCAATATGGCTATCACTATGGCAAATGCCTTCCCGAGTACCGTCACCGGATATATATCTCCGTACCCCACGGTCAGGATCGTCGAAACGCTCCACCACAGGCCCGAAAACACATTTTTAAAAGCTTCCGGTTGGGTGGGATTCTCAACGCTGTACATGCAGAGCGATGAAGCCAGCATCAGTATCAGTATGATAAAAAGCGATGAAAAGATCTGCTTTCTTTTTACCCTCAGGACCGTGGTGATAACGTTGAATGAATCGTATGTGTTGTTGATCCTGAACAGATGAAATATCCTCACCACTCTCAGCATTCTGAATGCCGAAAAGCCCGACAGGAAAAATGCGGGGATGATGGACAAAAGATCAACTATTCCGTCAAAGGAAATAAGGAATTTAAGTATTGCTTTACCTTTGCTCACATCGGGATGAAGAAATTCCGCAGTCCATATTCTTAACGAATACTCTATGATGAACAATATGATAGTAACTATCTCTATCACATGAAAAATGCTTATCAGCACTTCGGGAAGCGAGAATGTTTCGAGCACCAGAGCTATAATGTTCAGCACGATTACTATCACAAGAAAGTAATCAAAAGCCCTGCTGGGGAAATCGCCCCTCTGTCCGATCTGTATAATGTCAAATATTCTCTTTTTTACTTTTTTGTATCTGCTCATCATATCCGGCTTTCCGCAGGGATCAAATGCTCTACGCTTCCTGACTGAATTTTATCTCGCCGGTGGCTGCGTCCATGGATTCCACGATTGCCAGCGAATGCAGATCGTAGCCTTTATCGCGGATGATCCGGCCTCCGTCCTGGAAGCCTTTCTCGATCGCTATACCGATCCCTTCAACACTGGCGCCCGCGTCTTCCACAAGCTCTGTAAGCCCGTTGAGGGCACATCCGTTTGCAAGGAAATCATCGATTATGAGCACCTTGTCTTCCGGAAGGAGATACTTTTTTGACACTATGACCTGATACTCTCTCTTATGGGTAAAGGAAGTGATGGATGTGGAATAAACATCTCCGTCGATATTGATGCTCTGAGCCTTTTTGGCAAAGACCACCGGGACATCAAAATACTGGGCTGCCACACAGGCAATCCCGATACCGGAAGCCTCGATGGTAAGGATCTTGGTGATCTCCTTATCAGCGAAAAGCCTTTTAAATTCCTTTCCCATCTCATTGAAGAGTTTAATATCCATCTGGTGATTCAGGAAGCTGTCAACCTTAAGAACATTTCCCTCTTTTACTATTCCTTTTTCGCGGATGGTATCTTCCAATAATTTCACGGCTGTTTCCTCTTCTATTTACGTTTTTTGCTTGCCACCGGGAGGTATTCGATCCTCACTCTCGGCAGCTTGGTGAGCTTATAATAATAATTGATCATCCAGTCATCTCCCTGGGAAGGATCGTTCTTTCCGTCTGCGGGAGGTGCAAATATCTTAAGATCAAAAGAAGACTTTCCGGACACGGGATTTTCAAAAAATGCGGGCATGAGGTCGATGCATTTTGTACCGGGAGCCTTGTAAAACCATCGTCCCGCAAACTCCATCATAAAGTTGGCATTTTCCAGCTCATCCTCAAAATAAAGCTCTGCGTAGACCGGCTTTCTCTCAAAGCTGATGGGGATGCTTATTCCCTCAGCGTCCTCGGCTCCGCCCCATCTCATCGTAACGGGAAGCTTTATCTGCTTTCCCTTCTTTATCACAGGGCTGAAATATTCATCCGAAATAACTTCCTTGAAAGTGTCCATTATGGGCTGCCTGATACCGACATTTTTGTTGTTGGGATCATTTATCTCAAGCCCAAGCCTTCCCTCATCGCGGAACTGATAGAAGGTAAAACCGCTAAGCCATTTATCTTTATCTTCCTTGATGTAATCGCAGAATTCTTTAAACATCTTTGCCTGATCATAAGGCCCGGTAACATCGCCGTCCGCGTTAAGCTCGGAAAGAACCATGGGTCTTACTTCACCGGCTATTTTGTTGTATCTCTTGCAGCTTCTCTTGGTGAGCTCGTAAATGCCCTTTACCGAATATCTCGCAAAACTGTTTCCGCCCTTTAAAGCCACATCATAGGGCCAGCCCCAATGGAGAGCCAGATATCTGTCTACAGAGAATACATCAGCCGCTTTGATGGCGGGAATGAATTCATCTTCCTTCTCCATCTTTTTGTCTTCAAGATTCTTGTATCCGTCCAGGCAGAGTATCAACTTGATGTGCGGTGCCTCTTTGTGGAAGATCTCGCAGACATGCGCAAAAAACTCCGCCACTTTTTCGTATGAAGCACGTTTATTGAATGAAAACCAGCTGCCCGTTGCCTCGTGATTCACACGGAGCATAAGCCTTCCATAAGGATAAAGGTCCTTTGCGATGGCCTTGATATGCTTATCGCTCACATTGGGATCGATGGTTATTGTAAGGATAACATCCTGGCCGTGACTCCTTACATCCTTCATCCAGTTGAAGGGTTCCTCGTCGGTGCGCCCCACAAGTCCGCCTTTATAAGTCTCGTAATCGTCGTAGGGATATTCCCATGCACCGTGAATCTCCATCCCTTTGAAAGCATCTCTCGCTCTTTTCGGAAACGTTTTATCCAAAGGGTAATAGCTGGTCATCAGATTGATCCCGCGCATTGGGCGTCCCAGTGTGTTCAGAATATAATCCTGACAGACATAATCTCCGCGCTCACTACCGTCGGAAAGATCTATCGCACACTTCGCAGGTCCCATTTTCAGTGAGTATATTTTAGCTTCGTTTTTCATTGGGAAATCCTCTGTCAGAAAATTAATAGGTGTACGCTTTAGTTTTTATCCTCAAGCAATACACCTATATATTTTACCATAAAAATTCAATTTATAAAAGAATATTGTATTATTGTCCCTGAAACGGACTGTGTTATTGTCCCTCGAGAGGACAACACAGGAAAAACGAAGATCAGGCTTCTTCCTCTTCTATCTTACGATTGTTCTCCACTATCGCAAATGCGATATTTGTAGCGTGGTCTCCCACTCTTTCAAGGCCCGATACTATATCCGAGAAGATCATGCCGGCTTCGGGAGTGCACTCACCTCGGGTAAGCCTGTCGATATGATTCTGCTGGAGCTCTTTTTCCTTTTTATCAATCTTATCCTCAAGCTCCACTATGTCCTTCATGTGCTTTTCATCGCCCTTTGAGAACATTTCTATCGCATATTGGATATTGGTATTTACCATATCGAGCATCTCTCCGAGCTCTTTCTGAGCCTGCTTGGAGATCTGCGCCCCATTCTCGATCCTCATCATTGCGGCGTCGGCAACATTTTCGGCGTGATCCCCGATTCTCTCGATATCGTTTGCCACATGGAAAAGTGCACCGATGCTCTTCAAGTCTTCAATGGGAAGGGTGGTCTGGTTGATCTTTACAAGGTAATCGGTTATGGCATGATTTAGGTAATCGATGTTTTTCTCAACCTCATACACTTCATTAATATCATCCTTATCAAGTGTGATGAGGGCGTTCATTGCGCGGTTGAGATTCTCGCTTGCAAGTGATGCCATACGGTCAAGCTCTTTAATAACTTCCACTACAGCAGTTGCCGGGTTGAACACGACCTTATTGCCGATGTATTTTAGCTGCCCTGCTGCACGGTATCCGACCTTCTGATCCTCTCCGCGTACGCATGCACACGAAAGCTTTACTATAGGCTTCATGAAGGGGAACAGCACAATAACCTGGAATACCTTGATAAGCGTGTGGGCGTTTGCCACAAATCTTCCGTTATTGCCGTTGGAGATCGCCATAAGACCGTTGACAACGGGATCCATCGCAAATGCCAGCACTATGTAGATAATAACGGTACCTATCACGTTAAACCAGAAATGGATAAGTGCCGCCCTCTTTGCGTCCTTCTTACCTGAGAGTGAAGCGAGAAGCGCTGTGGCTGTGGCACCGATATTACATCCCAGAATGAGATAAAGTATAATGTTCAGACTCAGCAGATCCTGCTGTGCCATGAGAAGGGCAATGCTGACGGTAACGGATGAGCTCTGGATAATGGCAGTAAGAGCAGTTCCGATAAGTGTCGCCACAAAAGGATTTCTTAAGGAACTGAGGGTATCTACGACAACAGCATTATCCTTCAGAACCGCCATCGCATTTTTCATGGTCTCAAGGCCAACAAAAAGTATACCGAAGCCGACTATTATCTCTCCTATCTGCTTGAGCTGTTCTTTCTTGGCAAACATTACAATAAGAACACCGATAAGAAGGATAAGAGGCGCAACTGCCGAAAAATTAAATGAGACAAGCTGTGATGTTATAGTGGTACCGATATTGGCACCGAAGATTACGCCTGCGGCCTGATACAGATTCATCAGACCGGCATTAACAAAACTGACCACCATTGCGGTACATGCCGATGATGACTGTATCGCAGCGGTAAAGAATATACCTACAAGCATTCCCGTGAAACGGTTTGTCGTGAAGATTTCAAGAATACGTCTGAGCCTTGCACCGGCGGCCTTTTCGATCGCCTGACTCATAAGCTTCATTCCGAAGAGAAACAGACCCAGGCCACCGGCCATGGTCATGATAGTTCCGAGATTCATTGATATTTCCTTTTCATTTTAACGATCCGGTCTTCATACCGGATAAACACATAACAATCCTGCTTACGTTAATTATTTTATACAATCCCCGCTCAGGTATTCAATTGATAAAATCTACAAGTTTTGAGAAAAATGTCTCTGTATTTTGAATAATTTTGCATATTATCCCGGGGCTGACACAATTCTACAGGTGCGATATCACTCATTCTCTTCCTTCTTTTTTGAATAGAAGGTATATGTATGTTTGCCGCGGTTCTTGGACTCATACATGGCAGCATCGGTGTTCTTAAGTAGTGAATCCTTATCCTCCACATCCTTGCCGTTCACAATGCCTATGCTGATAGATATCGTCGGAAGCCCATCGGCAGTATTCTCAAGTTCTTCACTTATCTGACCTATTTTGGATTCGATCAATCTGCGGGGCATACCCGTGGAGTGAACCATAAATACCACAAATTCGTCGCCGCCTATTCGGCAAATGCAGTCATCGTCACGAAACACGCTATTAAGTACCTGAACCAGCTTTTTAAGTACCTTATCCCCCGTTTCGTGACCGTATGTGTCGTTAATGGATTTGAAATTATCCACATCGAGCATCATCATGTATGTGGACTTCAGATCTATCCCCGTCAGAAGCAGCTCATATCCTGCGCGGTTATATGCTCCCGTCAGTTCGTCATGCGATGCTTTGTAATTCAGGTTTTCAAGACTTGATTTATATCTTGCATACATCTTGTTGTAGGCCTGTGCAAGATACTTGAACTCATTGGCTCCCATCTCGGGTATCGGGCTGTCGGATTTAATATTATCCACTGCCCTCAATACAGGGTGTATCCCCAAAAGTGAAGTGAGCCTTACCATAAACACTATCGACAGCACCTGGACAACGATTATGATCCTCATAAACTTGATCTCATGTCGGAGCGACCCTGTTTCCTCAGCTCTGGAATTCTCAGTCAGCTTGTCGACTTCCTCGAGGCTCTCCTCCATATCGTTACGGATGCGGTCCTTCATCTCGTAGTAAGCTTCATCAAGCACCAGTTCGGTTGCACGATGCATCTTATCTTCCGGATCTAATGCCTCATCCTCGGAGGTGAGTGTAACCGAGTCAAGTATCTCCGGATAATCGGAGTACTCCTTTGCTTCCACAACAAGCCTCATGGCGTAAAACTCCTGATCCATAAGGCTCACGGAATTACTCATGGCTTCCTTGAGCTGTTCTAGCGCCGGTGCGGTCATTTCGCCAAGATCCATCTTTTCTATGGCAGCTTCACGTCTGTTGGACTCAAAAGCCTCGGTGAAATACTGATCCATAAAATACCTGTCGCCGTTTACCGTGAATCTTTGCACCATCTCGGTCAGGTAGTCTGAAGCCTCCATCAGCTCATGTGCGGCTTCTTCCAGCTTTGAGTGGGTATCTTCGGCTTCTATAAGTCTCAGATAGGATCCCGTCAGCCTGAATGAAGAGACGACAACTGCTCCTGAAAATATCACCATGGATACCACCAGCCAGATATGAATATTACGTAATGATAATCCTTTTTCTTTTATTTTTTTCATCAAGTAACCTCAAGTAAGTAAAAAATATACGGATTTAGGATCAGGAGTGTTCTGCAGACTGTCAGATCAGCCCGTAATGCTCAAGTCCTTTTTTTATTCCGTCATCCCACAGGTCTGCGGTGACATACTCACTGGCCTTCTTTGCCTCCGCTGCTCCTCCGCCCATACATACGCTGTGGCCCGCATATTTAAGCATGCTTATATCGTTCATGCTGTCGCCGAACGCGTAGATGTGATCCCTTTCTATGCCCAGCTTATCGCAGATCCACTTTATCCCGGTGGCCTTGGACGTATTCTTTGGAATAAACTCAACGATCACATTTCCTTCATGCATTATTATATCCATAAAGGGAGTCACGGCATTTTTTATTGTATCATAATCCGTATCCGGAAGTATATCGGCAGAAAACTTGTTAATCGGTTCCTTACCGTCATATTTATCCAGCAGCTTTGCTCTGTCTCCAAGCCTTTCGAACAGCTGATCCACATAGGGATCGTCCTCAAACCCCGATGAAGAAATGAAATGTACAAATGGGCCTTCCAGTACGATAGGCATGTTGCAGCGCTTTGTCACATCGATTATAAGCTCTACCTGATCATGCGAAAGGCTGTTTTCGTACAGGATCTCACCGTTCATCTCAATATGGTTCCCGCAGGCGGCGATAGTGCCGTCAAAGCCTATATCCAAGAGCTCTTTGGAGCATATATTCGACATAGCTCTTCCGCTACACAGAAATGCTAAATTACCGTTTTCCCTTAATTTACGTATAGCCGGACCAACACTGTCCGAAATATCGAATTTACCGTCCCATATGGTTCCGTCTATATCAAAAAATACAGCATTCATATCTTTATATATCGTCCTGATCTAAGTATTTATAATGTCTTTCCGCAAATCCATCACAAAAACATCTTCTCGGGCTTATAGGATTTTATACCCTTTTCATACCTGTACAGAGCTGAGAAAGTGCCGTCGGGTTTATATACTCTGACGCATTTGTGCAGATTTACAGCATCATGCCGAGTTATGTTAACTGAATCCTTATTGTCCGGAGTTATGTTAGCTGCATTTGTATCCGCTTGATTTATGTAAACCAAGTCCGACTCCGCAAGTATATTTCCGTTTTCCAGTTTTGGAAGTGATGATTCCTTTACTGTCATTGCGGACAGGTCCGTAAAAAGAGCATCAACTCCTTTTACACACTCATTCAGCCTATCTTCATCCTTAAGCTTCTGGATCCGGTCCAGAGTATAAGCCTCATCTGCCCCAAACACTCCCACTCTGGTTCTCTCAAGACTTTTCATGGTTCCGCCGCATCCCAGCTTTTCACCTATATCATTGCAGAGTGTTCTGATATATGTACCCTTGGAACAATGAATTCTCATTTTCACTATCGGGAGCGAAATATCAATGACTTCTATTTCGTGGATCGTGATCTTTCTGGGCTTTCTTTCAACCTCAACGCCTTTCCTTGCCAGATTATACAGCTTCTGACCATTCACCTTGAGTGCTGAATACATAGGCGGGATCTGGTCCTGCTCACCGATAAAAGATGATATCATATCGCGGACAGTTTGTTCATCTATTCTCCGGACCCTTTCTGCGGCTGTTTCCAGCATCTCTTCTACAGGAAAGTCTTTGGTGATGTTTTCTGAGATGTTTTCTGAGATGTTTTCGGAAACAGTTTCGGAATTATTCTTTTCCTTTTTTTGTGGGGTTATCACTCTGCCGCTTATATCCTGTGTATCTGTGCTCACACCAAGCAATAGTTCAGCCACATATTCCTTATCGTGATCTGTGAGCAGCTCCACAACCTTGGTTGCATTACCGAGGCATATTGGAAGCACCCCCACAGCATCCGGATCAAGGGTACCTGTGTGACCGATCTTTTTCTGTCCGAACATGCCGCGCAGCTTCGCTACCACATCAAATGATGTAAAACCTGCTTCTTTATATACATTTACTATTCCGTTAAAACTATTACTCATTATTCACCGTGCTTCTTCCGTCTTTGGCATCTCTCACTCTTCGAGTTGATTAAGATCAGCTTCCTATATCCACTCTGAGCTGTGCCTTCAGTTCATCAAGCGAAGCAAATTTCTTTTCCGGCCTTTTAAATGATTCCAGCTCCACTGTGGCTGTTGCGCCGTAAAGGTTTCCGTCAAAATCATAGAGATATGTCTCGATACTTGGCGTATCCTCGCCGCCCACAGTCGGCTTTAATCCGATATTGCTTATGGATCTGTAAAGCTTCCCCTTTACAAGCGTATTTCCCGAGTATACTCCGAATGGCGGGAGCAGTTTATTCTCGGGGATTCTGATATTTATAGTCGGAAATCCGAGGGAATGACCTATATGATTTCCCTTTTTTATGGTTCCGGATATGCTATAGGGTGTTCCCAGCAGTGCGGTAACAGCCTCCATCTCACCTTTTTCGACATGTTCACGCACAAGCGTTGATGATATCACATTACCCGAGGCGTCACATACCTTTTCAATAGCTTTAAACTCATACCCGCATTCCTCAGCCATACTCGTAAGCAGAGCGGCATCTCCTTCTCCCCGGTTTCCGAAAGAAACATCCTCTCCCGCTGCAAGAAACCTCGTATTCATCTGATTTACAAGATAATTCTTTACAAAGTCGCCGGGCTCAGTGGCTGCTGTCTTTGGATTCATCGGGAACTCTATCAGAAAATCAATTCCCATTCTCTCAAAGATCATGTGCTTCTCGGCATTGGTCGAAAGTACCCTTGAATCACCGCCAAAAATCACCGATGGCGAAGGATCAAAGGTGAAAACGCATGCAGCAAGCCCTCTTTCCTTTGCCTGTATTATCTCATCCAGAAGCCTTCTGTGTCCAAGATGCACACCATCAAACTTTCCTATCGCTACTGCTGTATCATGCTCTATATAAAATTCAGTTGTATTTGCAATTATTTCCACTGATTCTTTTCCCTTTCGAAAAAACACCCGACCTTTATTTTAATAAAATTACGCCTTTTAAGCAAGAACAAAGAGTAGCTGGAGGCTCTTTGCTCTCTTTACTTTGTAGAAAAAAGTCGGAAATCTATCCTATAAGGTAAAAAACGCTGAAAATCAACTTGTTTTCAGCGCTTTTTCATGTCTTTTGTGCATTTTTTTAGGCAAGAATTCTGTTTATAACGGTGTTGTAGACAGTTTGTGCATTTTCACAATGCAAAATCATAGTGCAACTTTTTATTTCTGTATTTCTATTGCTAAGCAGGTTTTATTCTGATATTATTTCCGACATGGAAAACCGTGAGGCCTAAGGCGGCTGACCTCGT
The DNA here is from genome assembly GCA_002373975.1 of Lachnospiraceae bacterium UBA3632. Taxonomy (GTDB): domain Bacteria; phylum Bacillota; class Clostridia; order Lachnospirales; family Lachnospiraceae; genus AC2028. The sequence continues at coordinate 59,801 of DFKZ01000036.1, forward strand.
TATCTTGACGAAAGGAGGTAAAAATCCAATCGAAAGGAGGCGAGGCGTATGGAGATCCTTGATCTGATCCTCGGGATCATGTCATTTCTTCTATCTCTTATTGGTCTTGTGTACCAAGTACATCAGGACATAAAGAGAGCCGCCACTGACACCAACAGTGACGGCGGTGCTACCAAGTAGCATTTAGTCCTTAACTTTGAGGTCAGCCGCTCTCACGGCTTTTCCTTGTCTTTACTTTACCACATAAGGTGCTTAACTTCAAGATATAATACAATAAAAACTACTTATCCCAGCTGCTCGGCGATGCGGTCGCTGAGGTTGTTAACGCAGTCGTGGAAGGTGCCCTTCATGGTGCAGCCGGCAGCACGGTTATGACCTCCGCCTCCGAACTTTACTGCGATCTTGGCAACATCCACAGCTTCAGACGAGCGAAGCGATACCTTAAACTCCTGCAGCGCTGTCTGATACATAAATATAGCCACATCTACTCCGCGGATATTCACAAGCTGATTTACGATTCCCTCGTAATCCTTGGGAGCTACGCCGTAGAATTCGGCAGTCTTAAGATCTACAAGGCTCACGATACAGCGCTCATCCATAAAGCGTACGCTCTCCATCATGCAGCGTCCCATTATCTGTGACTGCAGATATGTCTTCTCAAAGAAAACACGCTGTATAAGCTTCGGGAAATTGAATCCGTATTCCATCAGATCCGCTGCCCTGCGCATTGTATCAGGCGAGGTGCATTCATACTGGAACACGCCGGTATCTGTCACCATTCCGCAATACAGTGCCATTGCAACATCCTTATCGATATACCTCTTATCCATCAGCTTGCAGAGAAGCTCTGCCGTAGCGCTTATCTCCGGCTCTACGGCATTGATATCCCCATCGCCCTTATTGCTCACATGATGATCGATATTAATACGCTTTTTAGCAGCGTCAAAATACTTCTGTGCGTCTCCAAGGCGATCATAGTTGCAGTCAAGTGCAAAGTAAACATCATAAGGGACCGGATCATCCGCAAAGTCGTGTACGATCTCATCATATCCCACAAGGTCGTTAAAGATCGTGGGACAATACTCGAGATTTACGATAACCTTTACTTCAGGCATCGCATTGAGGATATAACGGCGCAGAGCAAGGCATGAGCTGATCGCATCCCCGTCGGGGCGGATGTGACCGCTTATGCCGATCTTTTCAGCGCCTTCGCACTCTTTTATTATGTCTAAAATGTCTGTCATTAAGTATAACACCTCTTTTGGCACTTTGTGCCGGCTCCCGGTAAGCGAAAATCTTATTCATCGGCATCATCCGACGTTTCTTTTTCCGAATCTCCCCGATCTCTGGCAGCGTTTTCGTCATGAGCGATAACTTCATCGATCTTGTGAGTCATGCTCACGCCATACTCGATGGACTGATCCATAACGAAATTGATCTCGGGAGTGTTTCTCAGATTGAGCCTGTGTGCCAGTTCCCTGCGGATATAGGGAGCGGCGCTTTTAAGACCCTTTCCGGTATTCTCCCTCTCCTGCTCGCTTCCGAGCACGGATATCCAGACCTTGCAGGTCTTGAGATCCGGAGCCACCTGCACATCAACCACGCTTGTCCAGGGGCTGATGCGGGGGTCCTTTATCTCGTCCCGTATGATCACGGAGAGTTCCTTTTGGACCTCCCCGTTGATGCGGGTATTTTTAATACTGTTTTTACGCATTTTATTACCTCGGTACTTCTACCATGATGTAAGCTTCTACCTGGTCAAATTCGGCAACCTTGTCGAAGTCCTCGAATACAAGGCCGCACTCGAAGCCTGCCTTAACTTCCTTGACATCATCCTTGAAGCGCTTGAGGGATGCAAGAGCACCTTCGTAGATCTGCTCTCCGTCACGTGTGATACGGATCTTGCAGCCACGCTGGATCTCACCGTCAAGCACATAGGAACCGGAAATATTTCCGATAGCAGAAGCCTTGAATATCTGACGGATCTCGGCATGTCCGATGATCTTTTCCTCAAATACGGGATCGAGCATACCCTTCATCGCAAGCTCGATATCCTCGATTGCCTTATAGATGACATCATAGAGCCTGAGGTCGACGTTCTCTTCCTCTGCGGTAGCCTTTGCGGTTGCATCGGGACGAACATTAAATCCGATGATGATGGCATTTGAAGCGCTTGCAAGGGATACGTCGGACTCGTTGATGGCACCTACGCCGCCGTGGATACACTTAACCACAACCTCATCATTTGAAAGCTTGGTAAGTGATTCCTTGACTGCTTCGACAGATCCCTGTACGTCAGCCTTAACGATGATATTGAGTTCCTTAAGGTTGCCCTCTTTGATCTTGGAGAAGAGGTCTTCAAGGCTCATGCGGCCCTTGATCTCTTCGAGCTTCTTAACCTTGTTCTCCGCCTTGTATGTCTCTGCAAATGCCCTTGCGCTCTTATCGTTCTCGTGTGCAATGAACACTTCACCTGCCTCGGGAACATCTGAAAGTCCCAGTATCTCAACGGGAGTGGAAGGAGTAGCCTCCTTAACGCGTGCTCCCTTATCATCGATCATGGCACGCACTTTACCGTATGCTGCACCTGCGGAAATGAAATCTCCGACATGAAGAGTTCCCTTCTGCACAAGAACGGTAGCCACAGGTCCGCGTCCCTTGTCAAGCTCCGCCTCGATAACAAGACCTCTTGCGGTTCTGTTGGGATTTGCCTTGAGCTCAAGCACATCTGCGGTAAGAAGGATCATATCAAGTAGATTCTCGATACCTTCACCGGTCTTGGCCGAAACAGGTGCAAATACTGTCTGTCCGCCCCAGTCTTCCGATACCAGCTCGTACTCCGAGAGCTCCTGCTTAACTCTGTCAATATTTGCAGAGGGCTTATCAATCTTGTTTACTGCTACGATTATCTCTACACCTGCAGCCTTTGCATGGTTGATAGCTTCAACAGTCTGAGGCATTACACCGTCATCTGCTGCAACCACAAGGATAGCGATATCGGTGGAATTTGCACCACGCATACGCATAGCAGTAAATGCTTCGTGTCCGGGAGTATCAAGGAATGTGATCTTCCTTCCGCGCACATCCACCATATATGCACCGATAGCCTGGGTAATACCGCCGGCCTCTCTGTCGGTCACACGGGTGTTTCTGATAGCATCAAGGAGCGAAGTCTTACCGTGGTCTACATGTCCCATTACGCAGACAACGGGAGGTCTCTCCTTGAGAGTGCTGGCATCATCCTCTTCCTCTTTAAGGAGTTCTTCTATCCTGTCTACCTTAACCTCATGCTCGCAGAGGATCTCATACTCCATAGCGATGGTCTCGGCATCTTCGAAGGAAAGTTCATCATTAAGTGTTACCATCTTTCCTGCAAGGAAAAGCTTCTTGACGATGTCAGCGGGGCGCTGCTTCATCTTTTCGGCAAGTTCCTTTATGGTGATGGAATCAGGCAGGGTGATGACTTTGATAACTTCTTCCTGAACTTCCTGCTTCTTCTCGGGCTTAATGAATCTTCCTGCCTTCTTAAACTCGGATTCTTCCTCAAAGGCTATATCTTTTCTTCTGTCTCTGTCTTTTCCTTTGTCACGTCTTCCCCCGCGACCTTTTTCCGAATTTTCTCCCACGGGCGGAGCGCTGAACCCTTTTTGATTCCTAGGGCCTCCAAATCCAGCTCCCTGTCTTTCATTAGACCTGCCATCTCTACCAGTATTATTAAAGCCACGGCCACCACCTGGACCGCCGTAGCCGCCGCGATTATCCCTTTGTACCCCTTCTTGCCCTTGCCTGCCAGGCCTCTGAGTGTTTGCTTGCCCTTTGCCATTTGAAACACCTCCTCTTTGCTGGAACTGATTCTGACCGGGACGATTCTGTCCTCCGGTTCTTGTTACTGTTACTCCTGCGTTTCCTTCTCTTACGCTGCCTGTTTCAACCGGAGCAGGTGCTGTCTGTGCCGGCGTAGGTGCCGGAGTCGGAGCAGGTGTCGGAGCAGGTGCTGCGGGAGCGGGCTTACGTGCAACATTTTTGTTGTCGGGAACCATCTGCACACTGGGTGTAGGTGAAGGCGGTGTGAGCGGCTTGATGGGCCTTACGGGCATCTGTCCGCGGTTATTGTTTCCGCCAAAACCGCTGTTTCCACGGTTATTATTTCCAAAAGCGCCGTTATTTCCCGGGCGTCCGCTTCCTGCGGGTCTTCCCTGTCTGTCGTTGATAACGATACTGATCTTCTTTTTCTTGGGAGGCTCCTGTGCCTGACTTACAGGTGCGGGCTTGGCAGGTTTTGCCTCAGGCTTAGCTTCCTTTACGGGTGCTTCTGCCTTTACAGGTTTCTCCTCCTTAGCGGGCTTTTCCTCTTTTACAGTTTTTTCTTCCTTTGCAGGTTTCTCTTTGGCTGCAGCCTTTTCCTTTGCAGGCTTTTCCTCTTTGGCTGCAGCTTTTCCTGAAGATTTTCCGCCCAGCTTTTTCTTTATATTGCTAACCTGCTCATCATCGAGTCCGCTTGATGCAGTCTTAGTCTCATAGCCCAGATCCGCAGCAGCGGCAAGCACATCGGCATTCTCGATCCCAAGCTCCTTAGCAAGTTCATAAACTCTCATTTTTGCCATATTCACAATATCCTTTCGATCATTCATCCATTAAAGCAACAATTTTATTGGCAAATCCGGCTTCCGTCACCGCTATCGATACGCGGTATTCATGTCCGGTTCCGTGTCCCAGGCTTTCGCCGGTTCCCCATACCCTGTATGGGACTTCATAATAAACACATTTGTCCTCGAATTTCTTCTTCGTGTTATCCGAAGCATTCTCCGCGATGATCACCAGTCTGGCGTTTCCTTTACGGATTGCATCAAGCACCTGGCTCTCTCCGCCTGTCAGGTTCCTTCCTCTGGCAGCAAGCCCCAAAAGTGAAAGAATCTTTTTTTCTTTATCCAAGATTTTCAAATTCTCCTTTCAGCTTTTCGTAGGTTCCTGCAGGAACAGGCATCTTAAAGGCACGCTCGACGGACTTTTTTTTGAAAGCTTTTTCGAGGCACTGAGGATCTTTACATATGTATGCTCCTCTGCCGTTTTTTCTTCCTGAGGGATCAAGTGAAAAAACATCCTCGCTTTCCTTTACGATCCTTATGAGTTCGCTTTTTTCTTTTTTCTCACCGCAGCCTATGCACTGCCTCTGGGGTTTAACCTTTGCCATTTGCCGTCCTTTTGCTTTACTTACTCTTCGGAATCTCCCTGGGGTGCTTCCTCTGCATACTCTTCATCGGAATACTCACCCTCTTCATAGCCTTCCTCGTACTCTCCGTCATATTCCTCTTCATCATCATAGAGGTAATCTTCATAACGGAATCCGACTGCATCCTTGGCCTGAGTTTCGGACTTGATGTCAATCTTGAAATTGGTAAGCTTTGCAGCAAGTCTTGCGTTCTGTCCTTCCTTACCGATAGCAAGTGAAAGCTGATCGTCGGGAACTACAACCTTTGCGGATTTTTCGTCGGGATCTGCAAATACAGCGATTACCATTGCGGGTGAAAGCGCATTCTGTACAAGCCTACCGGGATCATCATCCCAGTTAACGATATCGATCTTCTCTCCGCCGAGCTCGTCAACGATGGCGTTAACTCTTGCACCGTTCATACCTACGCATGCACCAACGGGATCAACGTTTTCATTGTTGCTCCATACTGCGATCTTGGTACGGCTTCCGGGCTCACGCGCAATGCTTCTGATCTCAACGGTTCCGTCTGCTATCTCGGTAACCTCTTCCTCAAAGAGTCTCTTTACAAGCTCCGGATGAGTGCGGCTGACGTTGATGCGGGGTCCCTTGTTGGAGCTCTTAACATCGAGCACGTACACTTTGATCCTCTGTCCGTTTCTGTAAGTCTCTCCGGGTACCATCTCCGACTCGGCAAGGATAGCATCTGCCTTACCGAGGTTAAGGCTTACGTTTCTGCCGACGTATCTGTTAACAACACCGGTAACAACATTCTTTTCTTTCTCAAAGTACTGATTGAAGATAACGTTGCGCTCCTCCTCGCGGATCTTCTGTACGATGACCTGCTTGGCATTTCCTGCTGCGATACGTCCGAATTCTCTGGACTTGATCTCAACGTTTACAACATCTCCGACTTTTGCGGATCTGGAAATCTTCTTAGCATCGGCAAGGCTTATCTGAAGGGCCTTGTTCTCAACGTCCTCGGCCTTTTCAACGACTTCTTTCTGAGCGTATACGAGGTAATCGCAGGTTTCTCTGTCGATCTCAACGCGTACATTTTCGTTGGAGCCGAAGCTTTTTTCGCATGCCTGCATGAGTGAATTCTCGATGGCGTCGAGAAGTACGTCGCGGCTGATGCCTTTTTCTTTCTCCAGTAAGTCAAGGGCTTCCATCAGTTCTGTGTTCATAGTTTTTTCTTTTTTCCTCCTAAATATATTCAGTTTTTGTAAGTGCTAAATTAAGTAATGCAACTTAGTGACGCTTGCAGCGATATATATTTCATCGTGCACGTCGCTCGCGCTTCATATCGTAACGCAGCAGTACTAGGCTTAAACTTCGCTACGCTTGTTTTCGCCAAGTGCTGGCGTTACTACATGGTGCACTCATGAAATATATATCGTTGCAAGCTGTCTGTAGTAAGTATAAATAATCTATCAGTAACTATATAAATTAGTATTTATGTGGTGTGGTTAGCCATTCCAATCAAAAGTCTAACTTAAGTCTGATAACTGCAATATCCTTACGTAAAAAAGTAAAATCTCTGTCGGGGGTGGTAAGGGTAATGCTGTCCTTATCGTAGGATTTGAGAGTGCCTTCGTAATCTTTAGTGCCATCTATTGGCTTATAAAGTTTTATTTCGACTTCTTCGCCGAGGGAGTACTCGAGGTGGCGATCCTTTTTGAGGGTGCGGCCGAGGCCGGGGCTGGACACTTCCAGGATGTAGGCATCTGCGATGAAGTCGTTCTTATCGAGCTCATCGGAGAGAGCCCTGCTCACGGCTTCGCATTCATCTATGGTGACTCCGTCGTCTTTATCGATATATGCGCGGAGGTAGTAATCGCTTCCCTCTTTCACGTATTCGACATCATAGATCCTTACACCCACCTTTTCGGCGATGGGAACAAGCATTTCTTCGGTTTTCTTTTCGTAATCTTCTCTCTGTGACATGATAACACCTCATCCGGTACTTCGTGCCACCTTCCTCAGGAAATGGAAGGCTATTCAACAAAGAAGAGTGACTCGCGAGCCACTCTTCATCGTTACCATTATTTATTTACATTGACATAGTACACTGTTTATGTGATTATGTCAACATTTTTGAGGCATTTTTTACTGATTATACGATCTTCCTTTTATGTTTTTGCCGTCGATCTCGATTGATCCGAGTTCAACCTCTACATTAATCTTTGCATCCGGGTTGTCTGCATCTATCGAGACTACACCAAGGCTGCAGTCTGCATCAACGCTGTCAAAGGTTCCGTCAATTTTAATGTTGCCCATAGATGAGCTGAATACTCCGTCTATAAATGTTGTGTTGTCGAGCTCTGTATTTCCGAGATCTGCACTGACCTTAATGCTTTGAGCTTTGCATGATTCCAGTTCAATATTTCCGGCATCGCTTTCAATGTCTGTATCTCCAAGTGTGGAATTCCTTACCTTAATATCGCCGGCATCTGTTTTGATCTCGGTATCGCCGGATTCGATATCTGTAAGATTGATCGATCCTGCATCAGCCTCAATATGCAGCTTTTCAACCTTTATATCCGATAAGCCTATCTCCGCAAAATCCGCATCGGTCTTAATCTCTGAAAGTGCTGTGCCCTCCGGTATATACACGATGATCTTATAGTCTTTCGATCTGAAACCGTTTCCGTTTATGTTTATCCCCGGAGTATCAGCCTTTGCTTCTATCTCAAGGGTGCCGTTTGAAACTTCAACTTTGGGATTAAAATTTATGGGATATGTATAATCCACATGATAATCCTCTCCTCTTACGATCTCAAATGAGCAAACATCAGCTTTAATATCTATTTCGGAAAAACTTTCCGTGGGAATGCTGGAGCTGTGAACATCGACATTTACCAGCTCACTCACGGGGGAATTCAGGAAATTTCCGACTCTTTTGAATCCGAACCTGAACCCGATCGATGCCGCGATTATGATCGCTGTCACAACAAATATAAGAACTATATATAAGGTCTTAAAGTTTTTCATCATTCTTCTCCTTTAAACTCTTCCTTAGTCTTCCCTGACAGTGAGCGCTCTTTTAAGAGGTCTGTACAGGATTCCGCAAACAGGCCAGATGATCCATGTCAGGGCGAATTTGAATGTAACAAAGCTCAGGATCAGATAAATGCATGTAAATGTGGGCCAGTATACCGACATGAAAAACTCTGCCGCAGGACTTATGTACTTAACATTCTTTTCATCTTCCGGCTCGTATGAAGCCTTAATGGTTCCTTCGCCGTTAAGCTTAAGGAGGTTATCGTATCCGTTCTTTCTCATGCCGCTGTATACGATAAGCATTACTCCGAGTGCCGCTGTCATAAAGAATACCGCTCCGGATACATTTCCGAATCTGGGGATGATGCTGCTTACTATCACGGAAGGGATCCACGAAAGTGCCACGAGCATTACTCCGAGGGTCATGAAAAGATTATGATTTCTCATATATACAGCCTTCTCATCCGCAACATATTTGGTGGCATCCATGCTGAGAGTGCATTTTTCAAGCCAGGTATTTCTGTACTTTTTATCTGCGAGTGCTCCAAACACTATAAGGATCACACCGCCGGCAATTATCGTGCAGAGAAGGCCGAATCCCAGCCCGCCGAATATGCTTCTTACATCCAGCATATCGATAAGCATGGGGCCCAAGGGGCTTAAGATGCAGATCGCAATTCCAAGTGCGATCTTAAGCGAACTATCGGCGCGGACCTTTACCAGCTCCTCAGCCTCTGATGCAGGGATGATGCGCGCTTCGGGATCGGGCTCATAGGCCTTCTTTTCCGCTTCAGCCTCGCAGCCGGTCTCATTATCAGATGCTTTATCGGTTGCATCATTATCGGCAGCTTCATCATTTTTCTTATCGGATGAAGGCTTCACTTCATTTTCAAGGCCCAGATCCTCTGCCAGCTCGGAGAGGTTCCCGAATTCCGAGATAACCGTTCCTACCGCCTCGTTTTCGGTCTTTCCCTCTGCGATAAGCTCTCCGTATTTATCTTCCATCATCTGCCAAAGCTCATCCTTTGCCCTGCGCACCTCCGCAGTGTTCGGAAGATTGGCAAACATAGAATCAAGATAGTTTTTAATAGCTTCCATTTTATCTCTCCTGTGATCAGATCAGCTATGCCGATCTGATTTGTGATTTAATCTCCGTTTTTGTTTTAGTGTCCTTTAATAAATCTCTCGACTACTTCTTTGGTAAGTGCCCATTCTTCGCATTTTTCTTTGTAATAATTCTTTCCAGAATCGGTGATGCGATAATATGTTCTCTTTTTGCCGGAGTTTTCCGCTTCCTGTGAGAAAGACTCCACATATCCGTTCTTTTCCATCCGCGAAAACGCCGAGTATAATGTCGTTTCCTTGATGACATATTTATTCTCGGACAGATTCTTTATCTGCTTTGAAATCTCATATCCATAAGATGGAGCTTCAAGGATCAGAAAAAGGATCATCGTATCGTTGTAGCCGCGGATAACATCGCTGCTTATCTCTGTCATTTTCCGTTTCTCCTTTTCTTTGGGGCCTGCTTTCTTTCCGGATAGAAAGCTCTTCCCTTACTTCGACTGTCGTAACTACGATTGACGTTGCTTCGTCTGTCGTTGCTTTGTTTGTCGTTGCAACGTCTGTCGTACTATGTCTGTCGTAGTAAATATATCATGCCCTCTTTTGTATGTCAACAGGAAAATATTATTTTTTTAAATTGCCCATAGAATCCCAAAATACGTTGCCTACAAGTAAGGCAAAGAACTTGCCTTAAGAAAAAAGGCTCCCCCTTTTACGGGGAAGCCTGAATATAAACGTGTTTATGATGTAACACATTCTTACGACGCAGTGTTATGTTCCTTAAGGAATTCAAGGAACTCCTTGCCCGGAAGAGGCTTTGAGAAGTAGAAGCCCTGAATGAAATCACACCCCATCTTTTGAAGTTCCTCAAAGTCCTCCTGGGTCTCAACTCCCTCGATAACAAGCTCTTTCTTGATATCTTTCATCATACGGACGGTGTTGTTCATGATGGACTTTCCGCTTACGGTGTTCATATTGTCAACAAGGCTCTTGTCGATCTTTACTATCTTAAGAGGCAGTTTGGACACACGCTGGATGTTGGAATAACCCACTCCGTAATCGTCAAGTGAGAAGCTGTATCCCTGCTCCGAGAGGATCCTGAGATTCTCGTCCATGACATCTCCGATGTTGTCGTAGGATGTTTCCGTGATTTCGAGATTGACCTTCTCGGGTCCGACATTATACTTGTTCCTTAAGTTGGTAAGCTTGTCGGGAAGATCCCTTTCAAGGCACTGTGCAACGGAAAGGTTTATCTCTATATATGACAGGCCCAGTTCCTCGAGCTTATTTTCGGATGCAAACTTGTGCACCTCATCAAGCACAAAATCACCGATAGGAAGAATGAGTCCTCTTCTTTCGGCCTCGGGAATAAACTCCGAGGGAGAGATCGCTCCGTATCTCTCATCATCAAGCCGCAGAAGCGCTTCCGCTGAGATAAACTTCTTATCCCAGATCGAATAAATGGGCTGGTAATACACCTCAAAGGAACGGTTCTCGATGGCACGGCTCAGGATGTCGCGCATGTTGTTGATGATCTGGAACTCCTTGGATTTACTTATATCAGCAGCATCTATATAGGTAACATCATGCGGTATAAGCTCCGGAAAGTGATGCCCGAGATGGATTATCTCCTTTTCGTTGTCGAGTGCGTCGGGATAATGTATCGAGCACACCTTGGGATCGAGCTTGGCGCCGGTGCCCTTCAGTTCCATAGTGAACTTTTCCACCTCGGCACGGAGCTTCGGCACCGAGTTCTGCGCATCAAAATCATATTCATCAAATATCAGATAGATCGAACCGGGATGCTCAAAGAAAAGCTCGCAGTGAATCTTTTCACGCCTCGCCAGAGCATTTGTTTTCTCCGCTATAAGGCGTATGTATTTGACATATCTTTCCTCACCAAGATATGACCTTACTTCCCTTGCATTGGTAAACTTGATAACGAGTATCTGAACACGCTGCCTGGTGATCATGATCTTATGAAGCGTCTCCTGGTATGCATTCCAGCTCTGAAGCCCGACAACGGAATCAATAACCTCCTCCGGTCTCATTACAAGCAGCTCGATAAGAAGAAGCGCCAGCCCGGATGAACACATCTCAACGAGATATCTTTCATCAAGATACTGAATAATAACGGCCACGTAAGTAAGAATAAACACCGACAATATGGAGAACCATTTCTGGAAGGATAAGAATCTCTTGCTCGATATAAGATGAGCCAGTCCGAAAATGACGTACAGAGTCGACAGACCGTAGAAAATAAGGATGAACGGTCCGCGCTGATATCCGGCTTCACGCGTAATAGTGAAACAATACCCGTCAAAAATGTTTGATACCAAAAGTATCGTAAAGATGGCAAAGGGTGTGATCACAAAGGTCTTGGCGATCTTTGATCTAAGCTTATACCATGTGTTGGTTATGGAATAAATGAATAAAAAGTAAAGTACAGTGGTTGCGTTATGGGTAAAGAAATAGCCATAAGAAAAAATCGATGCGATTATTATCTTGGGCATAGAGACCGGTTTGACCGCAACAAGAAGCTCAAGCCCGATGTCACATACAGAGGCAACGAGCGAACTGATAAGTATAAGATTGAATATTCGATTGGAGCGCCCTTTTGTCATACCTCTTGCATACGAGGCATAGAGCATGATCGCGTATATCAGTACCGCAACATAGTCGTAGTAAAGGATTTTAACCATTAAATGCTCTCCGGTTTCCGCAAATTATGCCTATTATCTTATAAATTTTAACACACCGAGGTTACATAAATCAATCCAAATAAGTAAAAGTTTCCACGAAACAGAGAAAAAGTTTCCCCAAACCGTAAGAAGCGGAAAAGCATTCTTGAAACGGGTAACAAAAAATACCCGGCAGTTATCCTGCCGGGTATTGAAACAACTATATGGATCAGCGGATCAATACATTCCGCCCATTCCGCCTGCTCCACCTGCGGGCATCGGAGGTTCGGGCTCCTTGATGGTAGATACAACGCTCTCGGTGGTAAGGAGTGTGCTTGCAACGGATGTTGCATTCTGAAGTGCGCTCCTTGTAACCTTTGCGGGATCGAGGATACCTGCCTTAACCATGTCGACATACTCTTCCTTGAGAGCATCAAATCCAACACCTACTGCGGATTCGCGAACCTTGTTAACGATAACGCTTCCTTCAAGGCCTGCGTTCTCAGCGATCTTGGAAAGAGGTGCCTCGAGAGCCTTGAGCACGATCTGTGCACCGGTCTTCTCATCGCCTTCAAGCTTGTCTGCAAGCTCTGCAACCTTCTTGGATGCGTGGATATAAGCGCTTCCACCGCCGCTGATGATACCTTCTTCAACAGCTGCTCTGGTAGCTGCGAGAGCATCCTCAAGGCGAAGCTTAGCTTCTTTCATCTCTGTCTCGGTAGCTGCGCCTACGCGGATAACGGCAACACCGCCTGCAAGCTTAGCAAGACGCTCCTGAAGTTTCTCTCTGTCGAAATCCGAAGTAGTCTCTTCGATCTGCTTCTTGATCTGTGCGATACGGGCCTGGATATCTTCCTTGTTGCCCTCACCGTCAACGATAACTGTTTCTTCCTTCTTAACCTTAACAGACTTAGCATGTCCGAGCTGATCAAGAGTAGCATCCTTAAGCTCAAGTCCGAGCTCGGAGCTGATAACGGTACCGCCGGTAAGGATCGCGATATCCTCGAGCATAGCCTTTCTTCTGTCGCCG